>NZ_FUZC01000011.1 GCF_900168115.1 Salegentibacter salinarum | reverse complement strand
TCTTGTTTCAACCATAGGCTCATACACTGTTTCACCTATGTCTGTGAGATCTCCCGCGGTAAGACATATCACTTTCATTCCATATATCCGCATCATCTACACCCTGATCTCCGTATAGCTTTAGGACTTCGCTTTGTATGGCAAGCTCATCCAGATCAGCTATGCCTTATATGATGTTCGTGTTCCTCGGACCGGAACTTTGCCGCAGGCTTCCTTCAGATTCCACCTCACGATGGACACCCTTGCCTTTGGCTAATGATAGGTAGCTATAAACCCCCATAACGGACTTGCACCGTCAAGTGATATGCCATGCACGGCACACCATAAAAAAAGCCTCTCATTTCTGAAAGGCTTTTGCAACTTTGCGGTCTGGACGAGACTCGAACTCGCGACCCCCTGCGTGACAGGCAGGTATTCTAACCAACTGAACTACCAGACCGTTGCTTTATTGCGAGTGCAAATATACATCTGTTTTATTATTACACAAACCTTTTTTTAAAGTTTTTTCAGCATTATTTGTAAGCCATCAGGCAAACTTTTGTCTTTCAATAAAATAGGTTGTCAAAATTTTTTCGAAGTTCTTATTAATATCAGCTTCCACGTAGTTAATCTTATATTTCGCGCATTCTAATCTCAAGTCTTTAACATACTTTTGCACCGCTTCCTGGTAATTTTCCTTGATATTTTCCGAATATAGATCTATTTCTGCACCGGTTTCTACATCGGTAAATCGTTTGGGGATGTTTTCAAAATCAAAATCGAATTCGCGCTTTTTATCCATCACGTGAAATAATACCACTTCATGCCGGTTAAATTTTAAATGCCGCAAAGCTTCAAATAGGGCTGCCTCTTCTGTATCTGCCTGGAACATATCGGTAAATAAGAAAACCAGCGAACGTCTTTTTAGTTTTTCAGCAATTTGATGTAAAAAAATATAGGTTTTAGTCTCTTTATGATCGGTTTTCCTCTCCAGGCTTTTATTAAGCGCATCCAGTAACATATGCTGATGTCTATCACTACCTTTTTCAGGTGCGTAAAACTCAAATTCATCACTATAGATGCTAAGACCCACTGCGTCTCGCTGGCGCTTTAAAACCTGCATAATACTGGCGATAGATAATACCGAAAATCCTACTTTATTAAGTGAATCTGCCGAAAATTTCTTCACTTCGGGATAATGCATAGAAGCCGAATTATCCAGGATAAAATGGCAACGTAAATTGGTTTCTTCTTCGTAGCGTTTTGTGTAGAGTTTATCGGTTTTGGCAAAAAGCTTCCAGTCAATATGCTTGGTGCTTTCGCCGTTATTATAAATCTTATGCTCGGCAAATTCAGCAGAAAACCCGTGAAACGGACTCTTGTGAATTCCAGAAATATAACCTTCTACCACCTGCTTTGCCAAAAGTTCCAGTTGACTAAAACCAGCAGCTGAATTATATATTTCTTCCTTTAAATTCATACTTCACTAAGATAAATAAAAGCCTGTGTTTTATAACTAAAAAAGAGTCAATAAAAAACCCGGCACAAAACCGGGTTTTTAGATTATATAAAGCGCTAAAACTTATAGCAATTCGTCTAAAGCCTCAGCGTAAGTATTTTTCGGCGCTACGCCTACCTGGCGGCCTACTACTTCTCCATTTTGAAAAATAAGCACGGTTGGGATATTTCTCACTCCGTACTTCGCAGCAAACTCCTGGTTAGCATCAACATCTAGTTTTCCTACAACGGCTTTCCCGTCATATTCAGTACTAATTTCTTCAATAATTGGACCTACCATTCTACAAGGTCCGCACCATGCAGCCCAAAAGTCTACCATTACAGGTTTGTCACTTTTTAGTACCTGTTCTTCAAAATTCGCATCAGTTATTTCAATAGCCATAATTATCTATTTTTAATTTCTGTTATTATCATTAAAGTGTAAAATTAGTCAAATATTTTTGCTTTCCTTACACAAGCGATATTGTATTTGGTTATACGCTTATTCAACTCGTTTATTTGGCGGTTTCCCGGACTCGTAATGCGGGGTCGGGCTTTCAGCGCTACACGGTAGCTTGCTTCAATCCACGACCGGAAAAAGCAGTAGGCGTAGGCAGTTTTCAGTTCTCAATTTCCGCGTACCGCCACTGAAAAACTGCCAACTCAAATCAATTTAACTTATACATTACCTGTTCATCTTCCAGGGTTTGTAATAATTCCTGTGAGATCTTTACTTTTTGCTTTTTACTCGGCATATGTAACTTGACCTGCTCCTTCATTTCATAAACCACAAAATTCAATTTATGATCTCCACGGTGCGTTCTAAAAACATCTTTAAACCAGGTGATTTTCTCTTCCTGAAGATCGGCTATATCCAGTTGTATGGTGAGTTTTTTCGCAAAATGATCCATCACATCGTGCAATAAATAAATATTATTAAACTGAATTCTCGGCTCTCCCTTTTTACCGGTTTCCTTATTCGTCCAGCCTTCCTTTACAAAAATCTTGATATGCACAAAAGAATTAGGAACCAGGAAATGCCTGAATTTCAAATATTCTTCGCCAAACATTCTAAACTCGTACGTATCGGTATAATCTTCTACGCTAAACATTGCCCAACCTTTCCCCATTTTCGAAACCCTGTGCTGTACATCGCTTATCACTCCTCCAAAAGTAAGGTCTCGGTTAACGCATTTCTCCAGGTCGTTAAATTCAGCCAGTTTAGAATTACAAAAATAATCCATTTCATACCTAAAATCATCCAACGGGTGGCCCGAGATATAAATCCCTACAACTTCGCGTTCGCGTCTAAGCTTTTCCATAGTTCCCCATTCTTCACAAGGTGGCACTACAGGCTCCGGAATTTGCACTTCACTGGCTTCCCCGAAAAGACTTACCTGGGAAGAATTCTCATTTTCCTGAAACTTCGCGGCATATTTAATCACTTTTTCCAAAAAGGTAATTCCGTCGCCATCATCATGAAAATATTGCGCGCGGTGTGTATCTCCAAATCCGTCAAAACCGCCTGCAAGAGCCAGGTTTTCAAAAGCTTTTTTATTAGCCGACCGTAAATCAATACGCTTCGCCATATCAAAAATAGATTTATAAGGCCCGGCTTCGGTTTTTCTGTTTTCAACAATAGTTGCAACCGCACCAGAGCCTACTCCTTTAATAGCACCCATTCCAAAACGAACGGCATAATCTTTATTTACCGAAAATTTATAAAAAGATTCATTTACATCAGGGCCAAGTACATCAAGTTTCATTCGTTTACATTCTTCCATAAAGAAAGTAACCTGCTTAATGTCGTTCATATTATTTGAAAGTACAGCCGCCATATATTCCGCAGGATAATGCGCTTTTAAATACGCGGTCTGGTAAGCGATCCAGGCGTAGCAAGTGGAGTGTGATTTGTTGAAGGCGTAAGCTGCAAAAGCTTCCCAGTCTTTCCAAATTTTCTCCAAAACATCCCGCGGATGGCCTTTTGCTTCCCCTCCATCCAAAAATTTTGGTTTCAATTGTTCCAGTAAAGCGAAGATTTTCTTACCCATCGCTTTACGCAAAACATCGGCTTCACCTTTACTAAATCCGGCCAGCTTTTGCGAGAGCAACATCACCTGCTCCTGGTAAACAGTAATCCCGTAGGTTTCCTGGAGATATTCCTCCATTTCAGGTAAATCGTACGCTATTTCCTCGCTTCCGTGTTTACGTGCAATAAAACTAGGAATATATTCCATCGGTCCCGGACGGTATAAAGCATTCATCGCAATAAGGTCATCAAAAACCGTAGGTTTCAGGTCTTTCATATGCTTCTGCATTCCCGGTGATTCATACTGAAAGATTCCTACTGTTTCCCCACGTTGGAAAAGTTTATAGGTTTCTTCATCATCCAACGGAAATTCATCGGGCACCAAATCTATATTGTGCCTGCCTTTTACAATTTGAACGGTATCTTTAATAAGGGTTAAGGTTTTTAACCCCAAGAAGTCCATTTTCAGCAGTCCGGCGCTTTCTACAACCGAGTTATCAAACTGTGTAACATACAGATCTGAATCCTTGGCTACCGAAACTGGAACATAATTGGTAATATCTCCCGGAGTAATAATCACCCCACAAGCGTGAATTCCGGTATTCCTTACTGAACCTTCCAAAACCCGCGCTTGATTTACCGTTTGCGCTTCCAGATCGTCCCCTTCAGCAATATTTAAAAGCTCATTTACTTTCTCCAGATCTTCACTTCTAAATTTCTTTTTCAGCTCCTTTTCATCCATCCCGAAGATCTTCCCGAGCTTGGACATGGTAGGGATCAATTTAGAAATCCTATCGGCATCCCCTAACGGAAGGTCCAGCACTCTGGCAGTATCGCGAATAGAAGATTTGGCTGCCATGGTTCCGTAGGTAATAATTTGCGCTACCTGGTTGGCACCGTATTTTTGAATCACGTAATCCATAACCCGGCTTCGACCTTCATCATCAAAATCGATATCAATATCGGGCATACTTACACGATCGGGATTCAGGAAACGCTCAAAAAGCAGATCGTACTTAATAGGGTCTATATTGGTAATCGCCAAACAGTAGGCTACGGCACTTCCCGCCGCAGAACCCCTACCAGGACCTACCGAAACATCAAGGTTTCTGGCTTCACGAATAAAATCTTCTACAATAAGAAAATACCCTGGATAACCGGTATTTTCAATTACCGAAAGCTCAAAATTAAGTCGGTCTTCAATCTCTGGTGTTAGTTCGCCGTAACGTTTTTTAGCACCAACAAAAGTGATGTGTTTCAGGTAAGCATTCTCCCCGCGTTTTCCGCCGTCTTGCTTATCTTCTTCAACTAAAAATTCGTCAGGAATGGTAAAAGCAGGTAAAAGTACATCACGTGCTAATTCAAATGGTTCAATTTTATCAACTACCTCCTGTACATTACTAATGGCTTCCGGCAAATCTTTAAAGAGATTTTTCATCTCTTCCCCACTCTTAAAATAATATTCCTGGTTAGGCAAACCGTAACGATAACCACGGCCGCGACCAATTGGTGTAGCTTGCTTTTCCCCATCTTTTATACACAGTAAAATATCGTGGGCATTGGCATCTTCTTTAGCGCAGTAATAGGTGTTATTGGTAGCCACCAGATTTACCTTATGTTTTTTAGCAAAATCTACTAACACCGTATTCACCCGGTCTTCGTCTTCCTGATTGTGGCGCATAATCTCTATATAAAGATCGTCACCAAATTCTTCTTTCCACCACAGTAAAGCTTCTTCAGCCTGATTCTCTCCAACATTTAAAACCTTGCTCGGCACTTCCCCATAAAGGTTTCCGGTAAGTACAATAATATCCTCCTTGTATTGCTTTACAATTTCTTTATCAATTCGTGGAACGTAATAAAACCCATCGGTATAGGCTTTTGAAGACATTTTTGCCAGGTTATGATAACCTTTTTTATTCTTAGCTAACATTACCACCTGGTAGCCATTATCTTTACGGGATTTATCGGCGTGATTTTCACAAACAAAAAATTCACAACCTACAATTCCTTTTAATTCCCTGGCCTCGGCGGGTTCATTATTGGCAAGCGCCTCTTCATTTTTCGCCCTAATCGCTTTATTGTAGTCTCCAATTTCTTTTACAAAATGAAACGCCCCCATCATATTTGCATGGTCGGTAAGTGCTACCGCAGGCATATTATTTTCTGCAGCAACATTTACCAGGTCTTTAATGCTAATAGTAGATTGTAACACCGAAAACTGCGAATGGTTGTGTAAATGAGTAAAAGGAACCTCATCCAGTTTTTCGAGATTTTCCTCTATCTCTTCGGTGGTAATTTCTGAAGTTGGTTGTTGCTTTTGAAACCTTTTTCTTATTTCTTCGGAAGCTTTTTTAAGGTTAATGTGTTTTAACCCAATAAGCTCTATAGGCTGCGGATTTGATTCTGAAAAATTCTCAAAATAATTTACAGGTACATCCAGCTGCTCCTTGGTAAAAACACGCTGTCTAACCAATTCCAGGAAACAACGTGTAGTTGCTTCCACATCGGCAGTGGCGTTGTGTGCTTCTCCAAAAGGCTCATCAAATAAAAATTCGTGCAGCTCGGTTAAGGTGGGTAATTTAAATTTTCCGCCACGACCACCAGGAATCTTACACATTTGCGCGGTAACTTCGGTACAGGTATCTAAAACCGGCAACTGCTGAAGCGTATTATCCATTCCTTTTCTATGGAATTCAGCGCCCATAATATTCAGGTCAAAACCAACATTTTGGCCTACAACAAATTTGGTTTTATTTAAAGCTTCCTGGAATCTCTCCAACATTTCATTTAAAGAAACTCCTTCTTCAGCAGCCAGTTCAGTAGAAATTCCGTGTACCTTCTCGGCGTCATAGGGAATATTAAAACCTTCGGGCTTTACCAGGTAATCCTGACTTTCGATTAAATTCCCCATCTCATCGTGTAACTGCCAGGCAATTTGTATACATCTTGGCCAGTTATCAGAGTCGGTTAAGGGAGCGTCCCAGCGTTTGGGAAGACCGGTAGTTTCGGTATCAAAAATAAGGTACATGCGCGGCGAAAATTAGGAATTTAGCTGAATATGAGATATTTATTTCAGAAGAAAAAACACCTGCTTCGAGGCTAAAATTACATATAATTTAGCGCAGCCTCAAGTTAATTTTTCAGGATTTATTAACTAAAAAAAATGCACTCGTCAGGAACATTGCAGTTCGTCAGAAAACCCTTTGAATTAAATGAGGAACGGAATCCTGATCACAAAAAATGATTCTACGCTTGTAGAATGTAAATATATTTCTACTTTTGTAGAAACAAATACATCAAATTTATGCATTTATCCTATACCGAAGAACAACTTATGAACCTTCTATGGAAGCAGGAAAAAACTTTTATGAAGGATCTAATTGCTGCTCATCCCGACCCTAAACCTGCAGCTACCACGGTCGCAACCTTACTTAAACGTATGCAGGATAAAAAATTTGTAGCCTATGTACAAAAAGGACGTTCCCGGGAATATTATCCACTAGTCAGGAAAAAAGATTATTTCTCAAAACAAATGAACGGCATGATTAAAAACTTTTTTAATAATTCGGCTTCTCAATTTGCATCCTTTTTCACAAAAGAAACTGATCTTACCCAGAAGGAACTCGAAGACCTCAGAAAATTGATAGACGTCCAACTGAAAACAAAAAAATAATGTTTGATTACTTCTTTAAATCAATATTTTGTCTCTTGGTGCTCTGGGGCTTTTATAAATTGGCTCTAGAGCAACAAGCCGCTCATCATTTTAAGCGTTTTTATTTAATAGGAAGTGTATTGATCTCTGTAGCCCTTCCACTCATTACCTGGACCTACACTGTTGAAGCCGCATCCTCTTTGCCCTCCCAAGTTACACAACTACCTGCCACCCTTTCAACTATGGACGTTCCTCCTGGTACAGCTCCCGACACTATCCACTGGCTACCTATTATTATGGGTTTTATTTATAGTTTAGGAGCACTGCTTTTTGGGTACCGTTTTATAAGAAACCTCAACGATTTATATCAAAAAGTAAAGAACAACGAGCAGGTAAGAAAAACATCGCACATCGTGGTATTGTTAAGTGGCAAAACAGCTCCCCATTCTTTTTTACATTATATTTTCTTACCCAAACAAGCCTATAAACAAGATAAGATCGCTCTAGAGCTCTTGGCTCACGAACAAGCCCACGTTTCCCAAAAGCACAGTTGGGATATCCTTTTAATAGAATTTTTACAAGTGGTTTTCTGGTTTAACCCGCTACTTATTCTGGTCAAAAAAAATATGGCTTTGAACCATGAATTTTTGGCCGATCAGGCTGCCTTATTCCAAAATAATAACATTAAAGCTTACACAAATCTTTTATTTAGCTATTCAGATGTTGCTCATCACAATGCATTAACCAGCCAGATCAATTATTCATTAACAAGCCCACCTTTTCAGAGGGCAAAAAAACGAATCCTTATGTTATCTCAACCTTTTTCAGCAAAAAAAATAGCTACACGTCTTACACTTTTTCTGCCCATTTTGGCCCTTTGTATCTATTTTTTCAGCCAGGACATTGTCGCTAAGCCTATTTATTCCAATCAGGATATAAAGGAAAAATCCCAGCAGTCTGTCCAGGGAATCGTAGAAGAAGAAAAACCAAAAACAAGCCGTGAATTCCTAAAGCAGATCGATATTTTCGAAGTAAAAAAAGAGAATTTATCTATCAACGGCCAACCCGTTGAAATTGAAAAACTTGAAGCCGAATTAAAAAGACGTTATGGAAAATTTTCCCAGGAGCAATTGGATAATCAAATTGTGATTTATGTCCAATCCCACAATCCGCAAGCAGATAGAGCCAAGGTAAATATTGTAGTGGGTGCTTTGTTAAAATTTGGAATTAATAAATATGTATGGTCTGCTTCAGAATTTGCTAATCATTCCAAAAATTCAAAAAATAAATATCAACATGTGACTTCTGGAACTGCCCCTATCGAATTGCCCAACGTATTCATCAACCCTGAAGATTATGTGGATAAAATGCAAGAAATGAATACTACCTTTTTCTATAATAGTGGAAAGATTTCGGCAGAGCGTGCAAAATCTATTTTAAAAGATAATAATAGTGTCCAGGTCGTAAGTAGATTCAGTTCGTTCTACGGCGAGAATCCTGTGATGCAATTAGAAGATTGATTTACTTTTCTCATACCTATATTACTATTTTATAAATTTTACAATACAATTGTTTTTAGCAGCCACAACTGCAATCTCCAAAATAATTTTATTATCAAAGAATAATCTCGACTCTAAAACGTATATTTTTTTGCAATGGCTCTGAATCAAGACTAAAATATGAAAACAAAATTATTATTTACCTTTTGTATTATATTATTTACAGGCTGCAACAAAAAGAGTCCTGAGCCAAATTTCTACAAAAACCTATATACCGATGAAATTCTGAATAAAAAGGAATTTGAGAATTTCTCGAAGGAGCTCGGTCCTGACAACCCAAAAGAACCATTATCAATTCTATTTAGGTTTTCTAAGATGATAGAATCTGACGATTCAGTCATTCAGCCTTTTAAATATGATTTAAGAGTTGGCAAAGAATATTTAATGAGGTCGAATTCCTATGATAAAATTGGCATGAAAATACCAGCTCAGAAATTTGAATTAGTTGGTGGAGACGAAATTATCATTGGAGGAAAAGCTAATAAACCAACCTTAATTAACCTATGGTTTACTTCCTGTGGTGGATGTATTCAGGAAATGCCAGTATTAAACGAACTAAAAGTTAAATATGCGGAAAAGGTAAATTTTATTGCTATGACTTTTAATGAAGCAGAAGAGGTTTCTGAATTCCTGGAAAAAAGAAAATTTAATTTTCGTCACGTTACTGATGCAAGGGATTTTATTGGTACAATTAAAAGTTATCCATACCCTGAGAATATTTTTATTGATAAAAATGGTGTAATTAAATATATCGAGCAGGGTGCGTCAGTACGTCATTTTGAATCAATTATCGATGAGTTATTAGAACCTAAAGCCGTCGCTTTTACACATAACAAGTGATTTAAAACTAAGAATGGCTGAAATATAAAAAACCTCACAAACACCGTTTCCGGTAACCTGTGAGGTCTATACGAACACTAAAAACTACTACTTCAATCAAACATCTGTTCGTACACTTTTACATTATTAATGCTGCTTTGTATATGCTGTTGTTGCCTATTAAGCTTAGAACTTAGGGTTGGAGGCAAATCTTTTTCTTTAGTTATATCTTTATAATCTTCCAAAGCAGCTTTTTCTCCACGCAAGCTTTCTTCCAGCATAGCTTCATCATTATCACTTTCTACAGAAGATTTTAACTTCATCCAGGTGCGGTGCATATCTCCCTTAGCACTACCATCTTCTTTGGGCACCTGACCATAGCCCGTAATTTCTTTCCTTAATTCTTTAATAAAGATTTCCCGTTCCTGTGACTTTTGCTTAAAAAACTCCTGGAGTTTCCTGTTTTTCGCATTTTTAGAAGCAGCATTAAAGCCTTCTCGCGCATCATAACTTTTTTCAAGTAATTCGTTGAGCTTACTCCCCATTTCTTCTTTGGTTCTCATAGTTGATTAATTTTTTATTTACGATTAGGCTTCTAATTCAAGACTCTTTAATTTATTGAGTGCGGCTACAATCCCATTTTTTTGTTTTAATAATAGATTTGCCGTTGTAGGCGGTATTTCAGGATCTTTTAAAACATCTTCATACTCATCTACCGCTACTTTCTCTCCTCTTATAGCTTCTTCAAGCGCAGCTTCATCCTTATTTCCTGAAAAATTAGTCTTTAGGTTCATCCACGTACGATGGGCATCACCGGCTAAACTGGAACCTTTTTCGGGATTTTCCCCAAAATCACGGATTTCAGTTTTAAGCTCGTGGCCAAAATCGTATCGTTCCTGAGCCCTTTCAGAAAAAAAAGCCTTTAACTGTGGGTTTTGAGAATTTTCAGAAGCATATTTATAGCCTTTCTCTGCATCATAATTCTTTTCAAGTAAGGCATTTAATTTCTTTGAAACTTTTTCAGAATATCTCATTTTCACATCGCTTTTGTAATAATTTTCAGTTATAAAGATAAAGCGCACAATCCACAGCAACAATCTGTTTAACAGGGTTTAGCACTAATTAACTGCTTTTAACAGCAGGCGCATATTTTAACCTAAAAACTTCCTAAATTCAGTCAATTTACAGCCTGCTAGCGCTTAAAATTTATTTAAGTCCAACTCCTTGTGAATTAGAAAAATGTAGTATCTTTGCAGCCTTATTAATAATCGGGGTCGGGAACCCCATAAATTAATTTTTATGCCAGTAAAATTAAGATTACAAAGACACGGTAAAAAAGGAAAACCTTTTTTCTGGATCGTAGCCGCAGATGCGCGCTCAAAAAGAGATGGTAAATTCTTAGACAAATTAGGAATCTACAATCCAAACACCAACCCAGCTACTATCGAGTTAGATGTAGACGGAGCGGTAAAATGGTTAGAAAACGGTGCGCAGCCAACAGATACGGCCCGTGCTATTCTTTCTTACAAAGGAGCTCTACTTAAAAAGCACCTTGCAGGTGGCGTTAAAAAAGGCGCTTTAACTGAAGAAGAAGCTGAGAAGAAATTCGAAGCCTGGTTGGAAGAAAAAGAAGCTAAAATTGCTGCTAAGAAAGACAACTTAACTAAAGAAGAACAAGAAGCAAGAAAGAAAGCTCTTGATGCTGAAAAAGAGGTGAACGCTAAGCGTGAAGCTGAAGCAAAAGAAGCCGAAGCAGCAGCTGCTGCTGAAGGTGAAGGTGCTGCGGTAACCGAAGAAGGTGAACCGGAGGCTAATGTGGAAAAGGAAGTTGATCAAGAGACTGCCGAAGAAGCAAATACCGAAGAGAAAAAAGGCTAAAACCTTAACTGGCGATGACTAAAGACGAATGTTTTTTTTTAGGTAAAATCGTTGGTAAATTTAGCTTTAAGGGCGAGGTGCTTATTAAATTAGACACCGATGTTCCCGAAATGTACACAGAAATGGAATCAGTACTCATTGAATATAATGAGAACCTGGTTCCATTTTTTATTGAAAGAAGTTCGCTGCAAAAAAGCACCTTACTTCGCGTTAAATTTGAAGATATCGAAACCGAGCAAGATGCTGAAGACCTTATAGGTGCCCTTACCTATCTTCCGCTCAGTATGCTTCCCGATTTGGAAGACGACCAGTTCTACTTCCACGAAATTATAGGTTTTGACGTTATAGATGCCACCCACGGCAATATTGGCAAAATCACTTCCATAAACGACAGTACCGCCCAGGCTCTTTTTGAAATTCAGAAAGGCGAAAAGCAAATCCTTATCCCTATGAACGATGAGTTTATAGATAAAATTGACAAGGAAAATAATACTATTTATTTAACTACACCTGAAGGTTTGGTTGAATTGTATTTGGGATAGCAGATTCTATCTGGTTGTTTTTCAGTTGCCAGTCGGCAGTGATTTTAATACTTGAATCACAAAACAAAGGCTGCTTTTAATTTTGTATTTAATTGCTCTTTCTCCCTTTCAGTTAATTCACCTAATTTACCAACAATTTAATTCTTATCTAAGGTACAGACTTTTGTAGTTTTTATAAGGGAAGGCTTTTTTAATCTATTAGTTCAGAAGGGTTTATTAATAACTCGAAAGTAGAGATTTTAACGATTCAGGAAGTTATAAAAGCTGTAACAACATCCATTTTTCCAATATAAAGAAATTACCGCCGGTCTTTGTTTGCTACCCTTTAAAGTGATAAAACGAAAAGAAACCAACACAATATCTTCTTTATTGATCAAAGTTTTTCAGTTAAATCTTCATCATTTTACAACTCTTCCTCTTCCTCCAAAAAATGAAAAGATTTAGATTTTGCTGCGGTGTTTTGAAGGCCATTTACCAATTCCTTCTCTTCACTTTTTGGTAGCAAGAATTCAAAAAATCTGATACTTCCCGAATCCGCCATTCAGGAAGTCTGGAAATATCCTGGATTGTCTTTTTTTAAAATTGTTTGCTCATTCAGAATGTGACAATTTCAAATAAATATAATGATTTCAATACAAATATCTCCCCCCAACTTAGACCCTGAAATAAATTCAGGGTGACGAAATATTGAAATACAAAAAAAATCCGTTCCCGAACCAGGAAACGGATTTACAAATCTTCAAATTATATAATCTTCAAATCTTTTTAACCAACAATATTCACAATCTTACCCGGAACAACTATTACCTTTTTAGGTGTTCTTCCCTCTAATTGCTTTTGGGTACGTTCATCTGCCATCACCGTTTTTTCCATCTCGACTTTTTGCATATTTAAAGGAAGTTCCATTGTAAATCGCATTTTTCCGTTGAAAGAAATTGGATAATTTTTGGTGCTTTCTACCAAATATTTTTCTTCAAAAACCGGGTATGTTGCAGTCACTATAGATTCTGAATTCCCTAACTTACTCCAAAGTTCCTCGGCGATATGCGGGGCGTATGGCGCGATAAGGATTGCCAGTGGTTCTAAAACCTCTCTGCTATTACATTTTTGTGCAGAAAGCTCGTTGACACAAATCATAAAAGTTGAAACCGATGTATTAAAACTGAATTCCTCAATATCTTCAGTCACCTTCTTAATGGTTTTATGTAAAGTTTTTAAAGAATCGGCTGAGGCTTTTTCTTCGGAAACTTCGAATTTTTCCCCGCTATGATACAATTTCCAAAGCTTTTTCAGAAAATTATGCACTCCGGTGATTCCAGCGGTATTCCAGGGTTTTGCCTGTTCCAACGGACCAAGAAACATCTCGTACATTCTTAAAGTATCGGCTCCGTAATCTTCACAAATATCATCGGGGTTTACCACGTTGTACTTGGATTTAGACATTTTTTCGACTTCGCGACCTACTATATAAGAACCATCCTTTTCGGTTAAAAATTTAGCATCCTTAAATTCAGGACGCCATTCTTTAAAACCTTTAATATCCAATTCATCAGAATGATTAACTAAAGAAACATCAACATGAATTGGCTGAACCTCATTCTTTCCAACCAGATTTTTAGAAACCAGCACGTTATCTCCTTCCAGTCTATAAACAAAAGCACTCTGCCCCAAGATCATCCCCTGGTTAATCAACTTTTTAAAAGGTTCTTCTACCGAAAGTTGTCCACGGTCATACAAAAACTTTGTCCAGAAACGGGAATACAATAAATGGCCGGTGGCGTGTTCACTTCCGCCTATATATAAATCGACGTTCTCCCAGTATCTTTGAGCTTCTTTAGAAACAAATTCATTATCGTTTCCGGCATCCATATAGCGGAAAAGGTACCAGGAACTCCCGGCCCAACCTGGCATAGTATTTAATTCCAGTGGAAATACTGTTTTATCATCTATCTCCTTATTTCTTACCACCTCGTTGGATTTTGTGTCCCAGGCCCAGGTAGTCGCATTTCCTAATGGCGGTTCACCGGTTTCGGTAGGCAGATATTTTTCAACTTCGGGAAGTCGCAAAGGTAAATGCTGCGCATCTATTATTTGTGGCATTCCATTTACGTAATAAACAGGGAATGGTTCACCCCAATAACGCTGGCGACTAAAAACAGCATCGCGTAAACGATAATTGGTTTTTCCGTAACCGTGACCGGTTTTTTCCAGTTCCAGGATCACTTTTTGCAGCGCTTCCTTATATTCCAATCCGCTAAGGAAATCGGAGTTCGTAATCACCGTACCTTCTTTACCTGAAAAAGCGGCTTCAGAGATATCGGCATTTTCAAAAATATTAGGGATCGGGATTTCAAAGTGCTTTGCAAAATCGTAATCCCTTTGGTCCCCACAAGGCACGGCCATTACTGCCCCGGTTCCGTAACCGGCAAGCACGTAATCTCCAATCCAGATTGGTACCGGTTCTTTGGTGAATGGATGTTCAGCATAAGCACCGGTAAATACGCCGGTAATACTTTTTACATCGGCCATACGTTCGCGTTCACTGCGTTTGGCACTCGCAGCCACATAAGCTTCAACTTCTTCTTTTTGCTGTGGTGTAGTGATTTTTTTAACCAAATCGTGTTCCGGCGCCAAAGTCATAAAACTCACGCCGAAAATGGTATCAGGTCGCGTCGTAAAAACCGAAATTCTTTTTTGATGCTCAGAAAGACTTCCGTCATCCTTTACCTTTTTCAGGGTTTCACCATATAAATTGAAATGAACCATCGCACCAACAGATTTTCCAATCCAGTTACGCTGACTTTCCTTTAGACTTTCGGTCCAGTCCAATTGATCTAAACCTTGCAACAAACGCTCTGAAAATGCAGAAATTCGCATACTCCATTGCATCATTTTTTTTCGCACCACTGGATAGCCTCCACGTTCAGAAACGCCGTTTACAATCTCGTCGTTCGCCAAAACGGTTCCCAGCTGCGGGCACCAGTTTACTTCGGTTTCAGCTAAATAGGTAAGTCTGTATTTAAGAAATATTCTTTGTTTTTCTTCAGAAGAAAAATTATTCCAGCTATCTGCTGAAAACTCTTCCACATCATCATCGCAAGCGGCATTTACCCGGGAATTTCCTTCCGAAGCAAAAACTTCTTCAAGCTCTGAAATTGCGCGGGATTTTTCAGCTTCCATATCATACCAACTTTCAAAAAGCTGGATAAAGATCCACTGTGTCCATTTATAATATTCGGGGTCACTGGTGCGCACTTCCCTGCTCCAATCGAAAGAAAAACCGATCTTATCAAGCTGCTCCCGGTATCTTTTAATATTCTTCGCTGTAGTAAGGGCCGGATGCTGACCGGTTTGAATCGCATATTGCTCGGCAGGTAAGCCAAAACTATCGTAACCTTGAGGATGCAAAACATTAAAACCAGAATGGCGTTTGTAACGCGCATAAATATCGCTGGCAATATAACCCAGCGGGTGTCCTACGTGAAGTCCGGCACCAGATGGATAAGGAAACATATCCAGCACGTAATATTTAGGTTTATCTGTTGAATTGCTGGCGCGAAAAGTTTGGTTTTCGGCCCAGTATTTTTGCCATTTGGCTTCAATTTCGTTAAAGTTGTAACTCATTGTTTTGTTTTTCTTACCTGCAGGTTAAGCGCAAAGCGACTCCACATTATTGGCTGCAAATTTACAATTTTAAACCACTTATGGGAATTTAGGAAGAAGGGATTAAAAGCTTATTTAAAATCGGAAAAAAATCTTTTAAATAAGAATAGATAGAGATTTAAGACTTCCTTAATGTAGCCTATCCTAATATTTCAGTAGATTTATAGGGAAATGGTGATTTCAAGGACAATGATTTTGATTTTTCACAAAAAAATCATTCTTAAATTCCCTAAAAGACAACTTGGTTAATTCAATAATCTTTCAAAGATTCTTATATGAACGTGATACACGTAAGCGCTGAATGTTACCCCATCGCAAAAGTTGGTGGTTTGGGAGATGTTGTGGGTTCTTTACCCAAATACCAGCAGGAATCAGAGGTTGGTGCTAAGGTAATTATGCCATTTTATGACAACAAATTCAGCTCAACTCACAAATTTAAAAGTGTTTACGAATCAGAATTGGTTTTAGGACAGGATATTCATGCTTATAAAATTCTGAAATTAAAAAAGGATGTTTTAGATATTGAAGTGCTGTTTGTTGATATTCCGAAACTTTTATTTAAGGATTTTGTTTATTCTGAAGATGATACCGCGCGTTTTACGGCTTTTCAGATTGCGGCAATGGATTGGTTACTTACTTTAAAAGAAAAACCGTCTATAATTCATTGTCACGACCATCATACGGGATTAATCCCTTTTATGGCGCAGGAATGTTTTAAATATGAATCCCTGAATCAGATTCCGGTTATTCTAACTATTCATAACGCGCAATACCAGGGCTGGTTTTCGCACGACAAAGTACATTATCTCCCTGCCTTTGATATTTCCAATAATGGTTTACTTGATTGGGATGGTATGATAAATCCTTTAGCCGCCGGAATAAAATGCGCCTGGCGCGTTACCACGGTTTCGCCGAGTTATATGAAGGAATTGCAACAAGCAGCTAACGGTTTAGAAGGCTTATTAGACCACGAAAAAGAGAAATGTGTCGGAATTCTAAACGGAATTGACTCAGAAGTCTGGAACCCTGAAACCGACGAGTTTATCATAAAAAATTATTCGGCTAAAAATATTCAAAGTGGAAAAACAGCTAATAAAAAGTGGCTTTGTAAAGAGTTTGGATTTTCAGCTTCAAAACCTCTATTCGCTTTTATTGGCAGACTGGTTTACGAAAAAGGAGCCGAGCTTCTCCCGGAAGTCTTAGAGGAAATTCTTCCAAAAAAGGAATGCAGTATCCTTATCTTAGGATCGGGCAATCCTGAAGTAGAAAGCGCATTAGAGAACCTGAAGAAAAAGCATAAAGGTGTTTACAATGTTTTTATTGGTTACGATGAAAAACTTTCGCACCTCATCTATTCCGGCACCGATTTCCTTTTAATGCCATCACGAGTAGAACCCTGCGGTTTGAACCAATTATATTCCCTGCGATACGGCACCATTCCCGTAGTGCGGAGTATTGGTGGCTTAAAAGACACCGTAATAGATATTGAAGATGGTGGATTTGGATTTTCTCACTCGGAAGCTTCAGAAAATGATATTCTTCAGACAATAACACGGGCCATTGAATTTTATAAAGACGTTCCCAAATTCAAAAAAACCAGAAAATATATTATGAGCATAGATCATTCCTGGGATGTTTCGGCTCAACAGTATATCGATTTGTATAACTCATTAAAAAGCGGCTAATTATGTTAAACGACAAAGTATTATCGGTTATTCTTGGAGGTGGCCAGGGTACCAGGCTCCACCCATTAACAGAAAGTAGATCTAAACCCGCCGTACCAATAGCGGGGAAATACCGCCTGGTAGATATTCCAATTTCCAACTGTATTAATGCAGACCTTAAAAGAATGTACGTTTTAACGCAGTTTAATTCGGCTTCTTTAAACAAGCATATCAAGAATACTTATCATTTTAGCTTTTTTAGCTCGGCTTTTGTAGATGTTCTAGCCGCAGAGCAAACCCCCCACAACAAAACCTGGTACCAAGGCACTGCCGATGCAGTACGACAGGGAATGCATCATTTTAAGAAGCATAGATTCGATTATTTTTTAATCCTTTCCGGCGATCAATTATATCATATGGACTATAATTTAATGGTCCAGCAACATATAGATACCGGCGCCGATATTACCATAGGGACAGTTCCGGTGAATGCAAAAGAAGCGCCGAGCTTTGGAATTATGAAAACCGATAAGGATAATAATATCACTTCATTTATAGAAAAACCTAACTCTGATCTCTTACCAGACTGGACTTCGCCGGTAGGTCCAGAAATGGAAGCTGAAGGCAGAAATTATTTAGGTTCTATGGGAATTTACGTATTTAACCGCAAGTTACTGGAAGAATTGATGGACGATGAGAGCACTGTAGATTTTGGAAAAGAGATAATTCCGCAGGCCATAGGACACAAAAAAGTTTGCGGTTACCAATTTGAAGGTTACTGGACCGATATTGGAAATATTGAATCCTTTTTTGAAGCGAATATTGGCCTGACAGACGATATCCCTAAATTCAATCTATACGATATGGAAAACAGGGTTTACACGCGAGCAAGGATTCTTCCAACTTCAAAAATTTCGGGCACTAATTTGAAAAAAGCCGTTATTGCTGAAGGTTGTATTATTCACGCAAAGGAAATTGAATCTTCGGTAATTGGGGTGAGGTCCAGAATCGGAAAAGGTTCTGTTATAAAAAATTGTTATATGATGGGAACAGATTTTTATGAATCTTTAAAAGAAATTGAAGGAAATAATATTGAAATCCTCGCCGGAATAGGAGAAAATTGTAACATTCAGAATGCCATAATCGATAAAAATTGTAGAGTTGGAGACAATACCACTATAAACGGTGGCCCACATTTAGAAGATGATGAAACCGATGCTTACGTAGTAAAAGAAGGAATTGTAGTGCTTAAAAAAGAAGCAGTGCTCCCACCCGGAACAACCATAGGATAATATGACAAAAGTTATAACGCACAGTTTATTTTCAGAATTCGATATTAACCTGTTTAAATCTGGCAAACATTTTCGCCTATATGAGAAATTTGGTTCGCATCCCATCACGCTCAATAACACGAACGGAACTTATTTTTCGGTTTGGGCACCAGGTGCTAAACAGGTATCGGTAATTGGCGATTTCAATTCCTGGAAAGATGGCGAGCATCTACTAAATGTGCGTTGGGACGGCAGCGGGATTTGGGAAGGTTTTATTCCTGAGGTTGAAAAAGGGAATTTATATAAGTATAAAATCCATAGTCACCATAACGGGATTATTGCCGAAAAAGCCGACCCTTATGCCAGGCGCTGTGAGCATCCGCCAAATACAGCTTCTGTTGTTTGGGAAGACGATTATAAGTGGCAAGATAAACCCTGGCTCGAGAAAAGAAAAAAACATAATTCTTTAAATGCTCCTTTTTCGGTTTATGAAGTGCATTTATCTTCTTGGAAGAAAAAAACAGAAGAAAACCGATCACTTTCTTATTGGGAACTCGCCAGCGATTTAGTTTCTTACGTAAAAGAAATGGGTTTTACCCACGTAGAGTTTATGCCCATTATGGAATATCCTTACGACCCGAGTTGGGGTTATCAAATTACCGGATATTTCGCACCAACCTCGCGATTTGGCTATCCAGATGAATTCAAATATTTAGTAGATAAACTTCACGAAAATGATATTGGGGTAATTTTAGACTGGGTGCCTTCACATTTTCCGGAAGACAGCCACGGACTCGGTTATTTTGACGGAACACACCTTTATGAACATCCCGATCCAAAAAGAGGCTATCACCCCGACTGGAAAAGTTTGATCTTTAATTATAACCGAAACGAGGTGCGGGCATTTTTAATCAGTAATGCGATATATTGGTTAGAGCAATTTCATATTGACGGGATTCGGGTAGATGCTGTAGCTTCTATCCTGTACCTGGATTATTCGCGGGAAGAAGGCGAATGGGAACCCAATCAGTATGGTGGCAATCAAAATCTGGAAGCGATTTCGTTTTTAGAAGAATTGAATAAGGAAGTGTATGCTTCCTTTCCCGATGTACAAACCATTGCCGAAGAATCTACTGCCTACAGCGGGGTTTCAAAACCGGTATTTCTCGGCGGGCTCGGGTTTGGGATGAAATGGATGATGGGCTGGATGCACGATACGCTTCAGTATTTTGCGAAAGAGCCAATTTACCGGAAACATCACCAAAACAATATCACCTTTTCCCTCACTTACGCCTTTACTGAAAATTTTATGCTTCCACTATCTCACGATGAAGTGGTTTATGGTAAACATTCTATTTTAGGAAGAATGCCGGGAGATGAATGGCAACGCTTTGCCAATTTGCGTTTGCTATATGCCTATATGTTTACGCACCCCGGAACCAAATTATTGTTCCAGGGTTGTGAATTTGGACAAAGTGAAGAATGGAATTTCCAAAAGAGTTTAGACTGGCATTTACTGGAATACGATACGCACAAAGGAATGCAGGAACTGATAAAAGCTTTGAATGAATTTTATAAATCACAGCCTGCCTTATATGAAAAACAATTCGTTCCCGAAGGTTTTGAGTGGATAGATTACAGCGATGCCGAGAATTCGGTTATAAGCTTTATCAGAAAAGGAAATGAGCCGAAAGATAATTTGATTATTGTTTGTAATCTTACTCCCTCACCCAGGGAAAATTATCAAATTGGCTTGCCTGAAGCAGGTGAACTTGAAGAAATTTTCAATAGTGATAAAAAAGAATTTCACGGTACGGGGAATTATCAAAATCCCAGGAAACCCGTAACTTCAGAAGAATGGCAGGGTAAAAAATATTCTGCAACTATCAAACTTCCACCCTTGGCAATGCTTGCTTTTAAGTATACGGGCTAGTTAAATGAACAACAACGATGTAGTTAATAAACGCTCATAAATATTTTGTGAATACTAACTTATATATCAAAACAATTCAGTTCTTTTATTGCCCAGTAATCCATTATAAAATATGATCACCAATACCGAGTTAGAACAAAAGGGAAATGCTTTTCCATCTAATGTAGTTTCCTTCCGTAAAGATGTGGATACCCTCTATTTTACCACAGAAAATGATGTGGCATTGCAAATCACTATCCTTCGGGATGGCTTGCTTCGCTTTAGATATTCTACCACCGGGATGTTTTCGAAAGATTTTTCTTACGCAATTACCAAACACGCGAGCATTGGTTACAACCAATTAGATATTGAAGAAAAGGAGGGTAATTACAGTATTACCACTACCAAAATTATCTGTGAAGTTTCGAAAAAAGGTTTAAAAGTTAAGATTTTTGATCGTGCAGACGGTACTTTGATCAATGAAGATGAGCTGGGTTTCCATTGGGAAGAAAGCTACGAGTTTGGCGGTGACATTGTAAAAATGAGTAAAGTTTCTCACGATGGCGAAAGCTATTTTGGGCTCGGAGACAAACCGGGACACTTAAACCTTAAAGGGAAACGCTTTGAAAACTGGGTAACCGATTCCTATGCCTATGGAAAAGATACAGATCCTATTTATAAAACGATTCCGTTTTACACCGGACTTCATAATAAAAAGGCCTACGGAATTTTCTTTGATAACACTTTTAGATCTTATTTTGATTTTGCACAGGAACGACGATTTGTAACCAGTTTTTGGGCACAGGGAGGCGAGATGAATTACTACTTCATTTACGGCCCAAAAATGACTGATGTTGTAGAATATTATACCGATTTAACCGGAAAACCAGATTTACCACCCTTGTGGGCACTTGGTTTTCATCAATGCAAATGGAGCTATTACCCGGAAAGTAAGGTGAAGGAAATCACTTCTAAATTCAGGGAATTGCAAATTCCTTGTGATGCTATTTACCTGGACATTGATTATATGGAAGGTTTTAGGTGTTTTACCTGGAACAAAGAATATTTTCCCGATCCAAAACGAATGGTAAAGGAACTTGAAGCCGATGGTTTTAAAACCGTGGCGATCATTGATCCCGGGATTAAAATTGATAAAAATTACTGGGTTTATAAAGAAGGACTGGAAAATGATTATTTCTGTAAACGCGCCGATGGCCCTTATATTAAAGGAAAAGTTTGGCCGGGAGAATGCTATTTCCCCGATTTTACCAATCCGAAAGTCAGGGAATGGTGGTCCGGACTTTTCAAAGAATTAATTGAAGATATTGGGGTTAAAGGTATCTGGAACGATATGAACGAACCTGCGGTGATGGAAGTTCCGAATAAAACTTTTCCACACGATGTAAGGCACGATTATGATGCAAATCCCTGTAGCCATAGAAAAGCGCATAATATCTACGGGATGCAAATGGCTCGCGCCACATACCACGGAGTAAAAAAATTCTCCCATCCAAAAAGACCTTTTGTAATTACAAGAGCGGCTTATTCGGGAACCCAGCGTTACACCTCAACCTGGACTGGCGATAATATCGCCAACTGGGAACATTTATGGATCGCGAACGTGCAGGTACAGCGCCTGGCAATGTCCGGATTTTCTTTTGCCGGAAGTGATATTGGCGGTTTCGCAGAACAACCTCACGGTGAACTTTTTACAAGATGGATTCAATTAGCCACATTTCATCCTTTCTTCAGGGTACATTCTTCTGGAGATCACGGCGACCAGGAACCCTGGACCTTTGATGAAGATATTACGGATATAGTACGCAAGTTTATTGAATTGCGTTACCAATTATTGCCTTATCTCTACACCGCGTTTTGGGATTATACTGAAAAAGGCATTCCGTTGATAAAATCTTTGGTAATGTTTGACCAGGAAGATGTAAATACACATTACAGAATAGATGAATTTATTTTTGGTGATAGCATTCTTGCCTGCCCCGTAATTGAGCCAAATGCCAAGGGAAGACGTATGTATGTACCTCGCGGAAACTGGTATAACTACTGGACTGATGAACTGGTAAAAGGCGGCAAGGAAATGTGGGTAGATGCAGATATAGACAGTATGCCGGTTTTTATAAAAGAAGGTGCTATTGTTCCAAAATATCCGATTCAACAGTATGTTTCAGAGAAAAAAATAGAAGAAATAACCCTGGAAGTTTATTACAAAAAAGGCAAAGAAGATTCGCAATTCTTTGAGGATGCCCACGATGGGTACGATTACACCAAAGGACGTTTTTGCTTAAGAAGTTTCAAACTTACCGGAAGGAAAAATCAGTTAATTATTCAGCAGCATAAAGAAGGCTCTTTTGAAAGCGATTGTAAAAATTTCAAATTAAAAATTCACGGACTGCCGTTTGAGATAAAAACCATTCAGCTGGATAATGAAACCAAATCTTTGGAGCATTTACAGGTTAACGGGTGTCTCACTATGATTATAAATGAGAACTTTTCAGAACTGGATTTCAATGGGGAAAACGGGGATAACTAATTATTCCTCGCTTCACTTTCCATAGGCAGCAAACACTCGTAGATCATTTTATTTACCGGTGTTACAATGCCTAATTTTTCGGCTTCTTTTACAATAAACCCGTTGAAATTTTCTAATTCTGAAGGCCGGCCGGCCATAATATCGCGTTGCGTGGAAGCTGTTGTTCCCGGAGGCTGATTTTGAATAATTTCAAAAGCTTTTTCCAGGTGTTCGGCTGCTAAGGGAATTCCCTTAGCATTGGCTATTAACTTAATTTCCTGAGCAGTTTTTTGTAAAAGATTATATAAATATTCGCTTTCCCTTATTTTATCTATAGAAACCCGTGTTAATCCGCCAAGGCTACTTATAGTAGCTATAAAGAGAAATTTTTTCCATATTTCCAGTTGAATGTTTTCAGGGATAAAATTGGTGATTTTGGCCTTATAGAATACCTTTTTTAATTGCTTAATTCTTTCGGAATTTGAATTATCAATCTCACCAAAAGTGATGCGCGGTTCAAAAGAAACGTGTTTTATTTTTCCCGGTTTTTCTACAAAACTAACAATATGGCAAAGCCCTGCCAGTATATTTTTCTTCGGAAGGATTTCTTGTAGCTTTTCAACGTTATTGGCGCCATTTTGTAAAGGCAACACCATCGTTTCAGCTGAAATAATAGGTTTTAATTGCTTTGCAACTTCCTGAATTTGCCAAGATTTTACGCCTAAAATCACCAGGTCCGGCGTAGGAACTTCGGCTAAATTATCGGTTGCCAAATCAGGTTTTACTTTAAAATTCGCGTTGATACTTTCAACTTCGAGTCCGTTTTTCTTTATTGCTTCCAGGTGTTTTCCGCGGGCAATCATCGTAACATCATAACCCGCACGGGCGAGTTTTCCACCAAAATAACCACCTACCCCTCCAATTCCGAAGATTAAAATTTTCATATTATTCACGCTTTTCACTATTCAATTCTAAACTTATCATAACCTCTATGTTATTAAACATGTTAGAAGCTGAAACAAGTTCAGCTTGACTAAATTAGATTTTTTAGAGATAACTCATAGATATTTCTGGCATTCCTGATAAAATAATTTTTGAGTTTACTAATTTTTTCAAACTTTAAACGTTTTAAAGAAAATGAACGCTTAACTTTTATATTTTTACAAAAAATCTAAGGTCACCTATGAGCACATCTTTTGAAAAGTACCAGAGACGTCGATTAATCTCGTCTTATTTTTCGGTAGTGATTAGTATTGCTTTAGTACTTTTTTTATTAGGAATGTTGGGGTTACTGGTTTTAAACACCAAAAAAGTAGCCGATCATTTTAAAGAACAAATTGCCCTTACCGTATATTTAAAAGATACCGCCAAAGAGGTTGAGATAGAACAACTCAAGAAAAGTCTGGCGATGGCCGATTATACAAAATCTACCACCTATGTTTCTAAAGAAGAAGCAGCCGAAGCCCACAGCAAGGAAATAGGTGAGGACTTTATGGAATTTTTAGGCTATAATCCTCTACAGAATTCTATAGATGTATATATGAACGCTGATTTTGTCTCTGGCGAACAGGTAGATGAAATCGCTGCAGATCTTACTTCCAAAAATTTTGTAGATGAAGTGATTTATGATAAACCGCTTATCGCACTTTTAAACGAAAATGTAAAGAAAATAAGTTTCTGGGTACTTATTGCGAGCGGGGTTTTTACATTTATTGCGGTATTGCTTATAAATAGCTCCATCAGACTTTCGGTTTATTCGAAACGATTTATTATAAAAACCATGCAAATGGTAGGTGCTACCAAAGGTTTTATTCGCAGGCCATTTATTTGGCAAAGTGTGAAACTGGGAATAATTGGTGCCCTAATCGCACTTATTGGAATGGCCGGTGCGCTTTATTACCTTAACAATAGCTTTCCACAGCTTTCATTAACTTCAGACGTAAAATTGCTTGCTGCTTTGTTTATAGGTGTGTTTGTTATGGGAATCCTTATCACGTGGCTGAGTACATTTTTTGCTACTTCAAGGTTCTTAAACCTGAAAACCGACGAGCTTTATTATTAAAAAGACAGTTTTAACTTTCTTTTTAATAATAAAGAGATAATTGGGAGTAATTTTCATTTTTTTTCGGCTAAAAAATCTTTGTATATTCGAAAATCGCAAACGTTTTAGTTAGCGAAAACCCTTGTAAACACTATAAAGTCCTCTATGGTGTCTCTCCAAATTCTTTCTACTAAATATTCTCAAACCTGACTCTCGTCATAGATTCTGCTGCATTTCTGCCCCAACTTTGTACCAAACTTAAAAACCTAATATCATGAAAGTTTTAAAATCATATCAAGTAATTCTTACAGGCGTATTTTTTATGTTGCTGACCGCAGGCAGCATGTTCGGACAAAACTTTAGAATGGATAATTCTTCTGAAATTGTTGTTGAAGGAACCTCTAATATCCACGATTGGGAAATGAAGGCAACCTCTAAACAAGGAGGAGCAACAATTACCACCGAAGATGGAAAGTTAACAGGTATCTCAGAACTTCAGGTTAGCGTTCCTGCTGAAAGCCTGGAAAGTGGAAAGGGCGGAATGGACAAAAATGCTTACAAAGCACTTAATACCGATAAATATAAAAACATCGAATTTAAGTTAGACGAGGTTAAGAAGATTGAAGCCAACGGCAGCAACTCTTACAAAATAAATGGCCTTGCAACTTTAAAAATTTCGGGGGTTTCTAAACAAGTACCGGTAGAATTCACTGCTAAGCTTAACGGAAACAAATTGGAAATAAACGGCGAAGAAAGCCTTAACATGACCAATTACAAAATTGACCCTCCTACTGCTATGTTTGGAACAATTACCACCGGCGAGGAAGTAACTATTAAATTCAAATCCACATTTTCTAAATAACTATTCAATTTTAAAAATTATCACAATGAAAAATTCAATCAAATACTTCGGCTTAATTGCATTCGTTCTCTTTGGCTTGCAAATGCAGGCACAGGACAGAGACCTGGATAACTTTAGACCATTAGACCAACGCGGAATTAATATGTTTGAAGCTCCAAAAGACACTATTTCAACTTTTGATGGTGTTAAAGTAAGAGTTGGTGGAGCATCTACCATCCAGTTCCAGGCACTTGACCACGAATCTTCAGGACAATGGTCTAATGAAGATGGCAGTGTAGGAAGATTACCAGAAATAGGCGCAAACTTTAACCTGCCTACTGCTAACCTTGACCTTGATGTTGCACTTTACGATGGAGTTAGAATGCACCTTAGAACATATCTATCTTCTCGTCACCACCCAGAACCATACGTAAAAGACGGGTATATTCAAATTGACAAACTGGAGTTTGTACGTCCAGGCTTTATGGAAGACCTAATGAACAAAGTGACTATTAAAATTGGTCATATGGAGAACAACTATGGTGATGCTCACTTTAGAAGAACCGATAACGCACAAGCTATTTACAACCCATTTGTAGGTAACCTTATTATGGATGCTTTCACTACCGAAGTTGGTGCTGAAGTTTACTACCGAAGCAATGGATTTATTGGAATGGTTGGAGCTACCAACGGTAAATTAAACCAGTCTGTTGTTAATCCCGATGCTAATGGAGTATCATGGTTGGCTAAATTAGGATACGACAACCAGCAATTTACTGGTGCAGATGATCTAAGAGTTAGATTAACAGGATCTGTATACCACACTAACCGTGTAGCAAGCTCTTACCTTTACGGTGCAGACCGTGCAGGATCTAGATATTACGATGTAATGGGAGAAGGTTTTGCCTCTGGTAGATACAACCCACGCTTTGGAAATGAAATCACCGCCTTTATGGTAAACCCTTTCTTAAAGTATGGTGGACTTGAATTCTTCGGAACTTTTGAAAGATCTAGCGGAAAACAACTATCTCAAACTGAAGACCGTAGTTTCACTCAACTTGCTGGAGAGCTTATCTACAGATTTGGACAAAACGAGAACTTCTATGTAGCTGGACGGTATAACACTGTAAATGGTGACCACGCAAGCGGTGATGAAATTGACATCAATAGAGTTCAAGCCTCTGCGGGATGGTTTATGACTAAAAACATCCTTGCTAAGGTTGAATATGTAAACCAACAGTATGATGGTTACAATACAAGTTCACCTTTACACGGAGGACAATTCAACGGACTTATGCTAGAAGCAGCGATTAGTTTTTAAGTTGAATGTTGAGCCCCGGATGTTATCTCACACGAGATTCTCCGGGGCTTTTTATCTCCTGTTGCCAACCATTTCTTAACCAGAATTCAATTACTTATCTTTATAGAAATGCCCTAAATCAAACCAGGATGAAAACTTATTTTCCTTTACTTTTTGCATTAATCTTTACTCTTTCGGGAGTAGCACAAACCGGTTTAGAAACCAAAAAAATTGATATTCTTCCAGATAGTCACTTAACTATAAAAGGCACAACCAATATCAATGATTTTGAATGTGAGTTTAATACCCTAAGGTTTAAAAACGAAACTTTTAAAGTGCATTATACAGAGAACGGTGACATTCTTTATTTTAAGAATAGTGTTTTACCCCTGGAAAATGTATATTTTGATTGTGGAAACCGAAAAATAAACAAAGATTTTCACGAGCTTTTAAAATCTGAAGAACATCCTGAAATCCTGCTTAAACTAAAGAAAATAGATATGAGGGGGGAAGGAAATTCTATAGTTACCATTGGCTTTACCATTGCAGGAGTTAATAACGATTATAAATTTCCGGTAGAAATCACCAGGGATCAGCAACTTTGTTTTGACGGAAAATTGAAACTTAATATTAAAGATTTCAACCTGGAAGCACCAAGTAAAATCTTTGGGCTAATTGTCCTGGATGAGGAAATAGAAATCAATTTCAATCTAAATGTTAAAACCTAAAATGCTGAATCATCTAAAAATATTATCGGCGCAAGATGCGGTTGCCAGAGTAAAATCTGGCGACCGCATTTTTATTCAGGGTGCCGCAATGACCCCGGTGATCCTAATTGATGCGTTGTGTGATCGTTATAAAGAATTGAATGATGTTGAAATAATACAAATTCACACCGAAGGAAAAGCAAAATACACCGAAGAACCTTTTGCCGGGTCTTTTAGCATAAACACGTGTTTCGTTGCCGGGAATGTTAGAAATGCGGTTAACTCCAACAAAGGAACTTATATTCCAATTTTTCTAAGTGAAATCCATAATCTTTTCCGAAGGGATATTTTGCCTTTAGATGTTGCTTTTATACAGGTTTCTCCACCAGATAAACACGGCTATTGTTCGCTGGGTGTTTCGGTAGATATTACTTTACCCGCTATTCAAAAGGCTAAAAAAGTAATCGCACAAATAAATCCGAATGTACCCAGAACCCACGGCGACGGAATTATTCATAGCAGCCAGATTGATGCTGCCATAGAAGTGAATCAACCTATTTTTGCTATCAGCTTTACTGCTCCAACCGAAATTGAAAAGCAAATTGGCAAACACGTAGCCGAATTAATTGAAGATGGTGCTACCCTACAAATGGGAATTGGTGGCATCCCCAATGTGGTTTTAAATAATCTCCAAAACCATAAAAACCTTGGAATTCATACTGAAATGTTTTCTGACGGAATTCTTCCGCTGGTAAAATCGGGAGTGATTACCGGTGCAAATAAGGAAATAAAAACCGGAAAACTGGTGACTTGTTTTGCCATAGGTTCGCCTGATCTATATGATTTTATAGACGATAATCCCATTGTGCATTTTAAAGAAGCAGCCTATACAAACGATACGGCCATAATTAGGCAAAACCCTAAAGTTACCGCTATAAATTCGGCTATAGAAATAGATCTTACCGGCCAGGTTTGTGCCGATACTATTGGGAAATATCAATTCTCAGGAGTTGGCGGGCAAATGGATTTTATAAGGGGCGCGGCACTTTCTGAAGGTGGGAAACCCATTATCGCAATGCCTTCTATCACCAAAAACGGTATTTCCAAGATTGTACCCTTTCTAAAAGAAGGTGCCGGTGTAACCACTACCAGGGCGCACGTGCATTATATTGCTACAGAATATGGCGTAGTAAATCTCTACGGAAAAAACCTGAAACAAAGAGCAAAAGAACTTATCTCTATAGCGCATCCAGATCATAGGGAGCAATTGGAGAGAGAATCTCATAATCAATTTAGGTAGAATTACTTATAATGATTTTCAAAGCCCGGGAAACTTAATTTTCACCGGGCTTTTTTTTTGAATTATGATTTTGCTCATAAGAATCCAGCGCCTTCAACCTTAATTTTACCTCACATTTAAAAATTAAAAATTATGAAACTTTACCAAACTTTGTTGGCCGATTTTGAAGAAATGAGTATGGGATATTCTGCAATTGGGATTATCGCATCCAGTTGTTTAGGATCTGTAGCTGCAATGCTAATATTAATGAACGGACATACCTTTATAGATATGCTTCAGCTTTTTATTGTAGTCGTGGTGTGTATGGGATTCAATACCGTGATTTTAGCGCAGTTTAAATCAAAAATTGTATTTAATGCACTTTTGCTAAGCCTTGCAATATCCTCTATCTTTATTCTTATAAATATTTTCTAAAACCACTTTATGAAGAATGATATTAAAACCCGGGAAGATGTTTTTCTACTGGTTTCCGGATTTTATAAAAAAGTAAGGCAAAATCCTGAAATTGGTCATTTTTTCAATGAGGTAATTGAAGACTGGGATACGCATTTTGAGAAGTTAACCGATTTCTGGGAAAGCAACCTCTTTTTTAAAGCAACCTACAAAGGCAATCCCCAAAAGGTTCACGTAAAAGTAGACCAGGAAAATAACCAGGAGATTTCCAATTATCATTTTGGGATCTGGCTAAAATTATGGTTTGAAACTATAGAGGAATTATATGAAGGTGAACTCGCCAACCGGGCAAAAAATAACGCCCGAAAGATGTCTTCACATTTATATTTAAAGATGTTTCAGGCTAGAAAATAGATTATACAAAAAGCTATCTAAAAAGGTTTTAAACGTCATTCTGAATTTATTTCAGAATCTAAACCGTTTGAATCAAAACATCTTAGAAGCTGAAACCAGTTCAACTTGACGAAATTAGACCTTTTTAGACAGCCTATTTAAAATTTTACTTGTCGGCTATATTATAGAAAATCTACTTTCCCGGAGTCTAAATTATAATAAGCCGGTACGATTTTCACTTTTCCGCTATCTGCAGCATCTTTAATGATGGTAGAACGTGTTTTAAGCTCTTCAGAGGTTAGCTGGGCATTTTTCTTCACTACATCATTAACCGGGGCATCTTTGCCTGAAGCAGCTATTGCCGGTGCAATATGAGAAACAAGGTGGTTCAGGTTATAACCATTATCTCCACCGCTCATAGCAGCAGTAACTGCGCCACAACTTTCGTGACCCATTACTATAATAATTTCAGTTCCAAGATTCGCAACCGCATATTCCATACTGGCAATAGAAGAACTATTAGCTATATTTCCGGCTACACGCACGGTAAATAATTCACCCAGGCCGGTATCAAAAGCAAGTTCTGGAACTACACGGCTATCGGCACAGCTTAATACAATAGCGTAAGGTTCCTGGCCTTTGGTTAATTCTTCCCTGCGCGATTTATCCTGTAGTTTTCCCTCTTTTTTATCGGTAGTAAAACGTTCGTTACCTTCTTTAAGTCTATTTAATACTTCGTCTTTAGTCATAATTTCTATTTAAAAAATTTATTATTTTCTTTATAAACATCTGAAAAAATTGAAATCGTCATTCTGGCCGAAATCGTTGTGATATTCAAAATTTAAGTTGTTATGATAGAATCCCGATGTTAATTCGCAATAAAGTCTGAAACAAGTTCAGTTTGGCCCAAATAAAATCTCTCAGATATCCTCTTTAAATTGAAGTATAAACATAAGGTTTTCTGCTATATTTAGCAAAATGCCAGGGGCTAAGGGACTAACTTTAATAGCCTAACAGCAAACTTTAACCAAATTTTAGAAATCTAACCGTGAAGAATAAGTACCGGGAGGTTTTGTTTCCGGGTTTCGGTAGCAGAAAGCCGGTTTAAAAGCTTTTCTGTAATATGAAGTTGGCGCGCAAAAAACACGATAACATTGGCTTTTATATTTGCCTCCGGCAAAAACTTCCCAAAAAAATCTGATTCTTCTTTTAGCGTTTTTCGGGTCAGTTTATAATTGGGAAGCTTAAAATCATCAATTTGTGCTTCAGAATTATTCAAATTAAATTCCCATACATCTATACTCACATCCCTGGCCATGGGTAGTTTATGCAATAATTGTAAAGCTTCAGTATGAACCGGGAACCGTAAATCTAAAGCAAGATAAAGTCTTTCCCATTGTTTAAATTCACAATTAGGCACCACCAGCACCGGGCATTTTACCTTTTTTACCACATTACATGTATTCCCGCCTAAGCCCTGGAAATTAGAAGTATTTTTGCCAGAGGCGCCCAATACGAGTAGATCTATCCTTTTTTCGGTTACCGCTTTCCGGGTTGCATTTATAAGATTATCCGCAAAAGGAAGGGTAGAAAAAGAATGTCCATTTGCAGCCGGCTCTTTTTTAAGCCTATCAACAAAATCTACAAGCGCTTCATCTATTGTTGAAGCTTCGCCGGTAGAAGAGGCATGAAGCACATAAAATTTAGATGCACCCGAATTTGAATTCAGGGCATAGCGTGCAGCATTATAAGCCTGGGGAGAAAAATCTGTAAGTATTAAAATATTCATAGGCTTGACCTTTCAGCACTAATTTTGGCCAAAAATAGCGTGAAAGATCAATCCTAAATATGATTCCCGTCAGTTCTGTAAAAATTAACTAATTGACTCTAACTTTTCTGCATTTAGAAGTTTCACATTTCTGCCTTCAATTTCTATAAGTCCTTCTTTTTTAAAATCGGAAAGTGTTCTTATTAGTGTTTCTGAAGCTATACCCGCAACGCCGGCAAGGTCTGCTCGGGAAATTCTAATACTGTGCAGTGGGTTTTTTTTTATTTTATGGGCAAAGAGTAAAATTGTTCTGGCAGTTTTTCTTCTTACTGAAGCATAGGCAATTTCCATTAGTTGCTCTTTTACGCCCATAAGATGGTCGCCCATTTCCTGCAGCAATTCCATACTAATATTGCTGTTACTTTTAAGAATCTCTCTTAATTCGTCTTTAGAAACTACGTAAAGTACACTGTCTTCTAAAGCCGTAGCATATTCGCCATAAGCTGAATTCTTATTAAAGCTTAAATTTCCGAAGAAATCACTTTCTTTATATAATTCGGTAATCATTTCTTTACCGCGGCTGTCGTATTTATGTGCTTTAACAACCCCGCGCTCTACCATATAAAAATGCAGGGAAGATTTTCCTTCTTCATAAATATTTTCACCCGCCTTGAAACTGATTTGTTCCCGGTTTCTCATCATTTCGCGAAAAGCGGAAAGATTCTGAATGGTTTCCCCATCATTATTATCTTTTTTCTGGGCTTGTAAAATCTCTACTTTTGCCAGCCTGCTTTCTATGGCACTTAAAAGGTCTTCTTCCTCAAAAGGTTTGGTTAGATAATCGTCTGCACCAAGATCCATTCCCCTTCTTACATCTTTATGCTCGGTTTTAGCTGAAAGGAAAATAAAAGGAATCCCTTTTGTTTGTGAATCTTCTGAAAGCCGCGTAAGCACATCGTAGCCATCAAGTTCCGGCATCATGATGTCGCACACAATTATATCTGGAATTTCTTTTTTTGCTTTATCTACACCCTTTTTTCCATCGGGTGCGGTTACTACTTCATAATTTGAGAGCTCCAGCAATTCTGCGGTATTCTCCCTAACGGTTACATCGTCTTCAATTAAAAGTATTTTTTTCATCTTAAACTATTTTCAATGTCCGCTCAAGTAACATAAGCGGTTATCTATTTTGATTAGGTAATATTACGGTAAATTTAGTACCTTTATTTTCTACGCTTTCAAATTTAATATTGCCTCCCATATTTTCAAGATGAACTTTAACAATATTAAGTCCTATGCCGGTTCCCTGGTTTAGTAAAGCATTTTCTGCCCTAAAATAACGTTCAAAAATATGTTTTTGATCTTTCTGCGGAATTCCCATTCCTTCATCTTCAACTTCAAAGATAATTTTTCCTTCAGCAGGAAATATTCTGAAATAGATTGTAGAATTTTCCGGAGAGTATTTAATGGAATTACCAATTAAATTTGAAAGAATAAGTTCCAGGATTTTTTCATCCTGATACAGGGTAATATCTTCCATCTCGCTATCATATTCTATCTCCTGCCCATATTTTAAAGTCACATTGGCATTATAAATTACTTCGTTTACCAGTTTATTAAGGCTAAAAGCGGTGTATTTGTAATTCACGTTCCCCGATTCCAGGCGTTCTAACGAAAGAAAATCATTTAAAATATTATTCAAATAATGCACCTTATTTTTTATGGTGGCAAGGTGTTTTGTTCTTTTTTCCTGCTGTTCGGTTTGAGTATATTTTTCGGCTAAAGTCGCCGAAGTCAGGATTCCGCTTAGGGGAGTCTTAAATTCATGACTAACCAGGGAAAGAAATTTGGTTTTTAACTCGTTGAGCTCTTTTTCCTGTTTTAGTGCGAGTTTAATACGTTTTTCGGCTTCTTTTCGCTTTGTAATTTCCTTTTCAAGGTTATCTACCGTATGTCTAAGTTCGCGGGTTCGTATTTTAATTTTGTCTTCCAGTTCGGCATTAAGTTCTCTAATGCGCTGCTGGTTTTCTTTTCTAATGGTTATATCTACAATTAGAGACATTACAAAACGCTCCCCATCTACTTTAAACGGATTTAATCCCGCTTCTACCGGAAATTGTGTTCCATTCTTTTTTACCCCGAACAAATCTCGGCCATGACCCATTTGTCTTTTCTCACTATCTTTCATAAACTTGTCGAAATGCTGATGGTGATTGGATTTGTAGCGTAAAGGGATTAAAATATTGAGATGTTCACCTAAAAGTTCGTCCTTTTCGTAACCAAACATAAGTAGGGCAGCTTGATTGGCCGTTACTATTGTTTGCTGGCTATCTACAACGATAACGCCTTCTGACGCTGCTTCGAATAATGTATTGAATATTTGTTCGTTTTCTCTAAAAAATTCTAAAGCCACAATTTATAGGTTAGGTATTTACGGAAACTAAATTACAAAGTGTTTAATGAATTACTAAGCAAACAGAGTTTTAATTTCAGATTATTAAAAAGAAGAAATTTGGTTTTTGTAGAAGACTTGCATTACTTTTTATCTTTGTTTTGTCAAAAAATTTAAATGAGCTGGAGATTCTTTTTATTATTTCTACTTCTTCCCTTATTGGGGCAGGCACAATTGGTAAATATTGAAACCAAACGCCTTCAAATAGATTCTACCAGGTTTGTATTAAATGCCGATTTTGCCTTTAATCACTCCAATAACGACGGAGTTTCGGTGAACCAGATAAACGGGACGTTAACCACACAGTTAAAATCAAAGAATTTAAAGCGAACCTATCTCTTTTTGGGAAATTATCGCTTAATAGATTCTGATGCAGGTAATTTGCAAAACTCATGGTTTTTGCACACACGTTTTAATTACAAACTGAGCTCAAAATTAAGCTTTGAATCTTTTTTACAGGGCCAATACAATCAACTTTTAGTGGTTGAACAAAGAAATCTTGTGGGTGCCGGTTTACGGTTAAACTGGGTAGACAGGAAGAATTTTACCGGATATTTGGGCAATAGCTATATGTATGAAGTTGAATATAGCGACAGGGCCGGGACTACAGAATACAATCATAGAAACAGCACGTATTTTTCTGTTTCCTATTTATCTAAATCAAAAAAATTTTCGGTTACCAATACGGTTTACTACCAGCCACTTTACAAAAATCTTAAAGATTACAGGCTTTTAGAACAGTTTAGGCTGGACATTCCGCTGGCAGATTGGTTTAAGGTTTTTACGATCTACGATTATTATTTTGACAGCAAAACACCTTTAAATACCCGGGAATACACTTCGCAATTGCAAATTGGAATTGGCTTTAGTTTTTAGGGATTATCATTGTGGCTAGCGCATTCTAACAATAACCGTATTACAAACTTTTTGCTCTAAAAACAAAAAAACCGAACTCTTTTGAGAATTCGGTTAATTTTTGTTGGCCTACTAGGGCTCGAACCTAGACTCTTCTGGACCAAAACCAGACGTGTTGCCAGTTACACCATAGGCCATTGCTGTAATGCGGATGCAAATTTAAAACAAACTTTCTATTGCGCAAACTTTTTCTGCAAAAAATGAAACCTATTTTTTGCAACTTCAATTTTAACTGAAATATCCATAAAAATCAAAATCTTAAAACAGCTTTATTTTCAGGTGTTTCAGAAAATATTTCGTTTTAACTTCCGTTAGTAAGCTAGCTCAGAATACAGCTTACAGCTGGCTTAATGGAAAAATACATCCTGGCTTCTAAGTAAGCCTAAGAGCATTTAATTTTCTATTATAGAGCATTCATAATTTTATTATTAAATTCGCCACATACTACTCAACTTTACTCAATAATGACAGATTTTAGCTTCAGGAAGTGGAATAAAATACTAGGATGGCTTGTATTTGTAATTGCGCTCACTACTTATACCCTCACCTTAGAACCCACCGCAAGTTTTTGGGATGCAGGTGAATACATTGCAACCTCAGCAAATCTTGAAGTAGGCCACCCACCGGGCGCGCCTTTCTATCAGATGCTGGGTGCATTCTTTTCCACATTTGCACCAGATAATTCCCAGGTAGCACTTATGGTAAATTTTATGTCGGCAGCCGCAAGTGCGTTTGCTATTTTGTTTATGTTCTGGTCTATAAGTCTGCTGGTTTTAAAAGTGGCCGGCCCTGTTGAAAAGTTGAAACCCGCCAATAAAATGGCTGTTTTGGGTAGTGCCCTGGTAGGTTCTTTAGCCTTTACTTTTACTGATAGTTTTTGGTTCAGCGCAGTAGAAGCAGAAGTTTATGCAATGGCCGCCTGCCTAATGGCGCTTATGTTTTATTTAGGTTTACTGTGGGAACGCGATATGTTTAAACCCCGCGGAAATCGCTGGTTAATTCTTATTTCCCTGGTTGTTGGTTTATCTTTTGGAGTTCACTTTATGGGACTGCTTACCATTCCCGCCATCGGATTTCTATATTTCTTTAAAAATTATAAAAAAGTAACTGTAAAGAACTTCATTATTGCCAATATTGTAGTGGTAGCTGTGTTGATGTTTATTTTTAAACTTCTTCTGCCCTACACGCTTACTTTCTTTGCTGCTTCAGAATTATTTTTCACTAATTCCCTGGGACTTCCGTTTAACACAGGGACCATTATCGCACTTTTAGTAATTGTTGCTGCTTTTTACTTCGGAATTAATTATACACGAAAGAAAAATTATTTTCAGCTTAATACATTATTCCTTTGTATACTTTTTATCCTTATTGGATTTTCCAGCTGGGTGATGCTTCCTATAAGATCTAATGCTCCTACGGTTATTAATGAAAACAGTCCTGATAATGCGCGAGAGCTACTAGCCTATTACAACCGTGAACAATACGGGGAAACCCATTTATTTTACGGCCCGCAGTTTTCTGAAATGTATGCCGGTTTAGATGAAGACAATCCTTATACCGATGCTAAACCCAAGTATGAAAAAGACGAAGAAGCCGGGGAATATATTATTGTAAACGATTATAAAAACGCAAAGCAAAACCTGGACGACTCTCATAAAGCAGTTCTGCCCAGGATGTGGAGTTCGCAGCATGCTGCAAATTATATGGATTTTACCGGTGCGTTAGATTTTACTATAAAACCGGAATACCAGGGTGAAGAGAGACTTGTAAGCGCGGTAAACGAATTTCAAAACCGCTTTGCCCAGGGAGAATTGGATAATAACGATTATCATAACTTTCTAAGGCAATTTGGTGAATATTTGAATATTGAAAAACCATCGTTCGCTTCAAATATCGGGTACTTATTAGAGTACCAGATTGGCTATATGTACTGGCGATATTTTATGTGGAATTTTGTTGGAAGACAAGACGATATCCAGGGAAAATACACCGATATGCACGGTAACTGGATTAGTGGTATAGATTTTATAGACGAGATGCACGTTGGCCCGCAAGACAATCTCCCCAGTGATGTAAAAAACAACAAAGCCAGAAATACCTATTATTTTCTTCCGTTAATTTTAGGGTTAATTGGTCTGGTTTTTCAATTTAAACGAGATAAAAATAATTTCTGGGTCCTGCTGGTGTTTTTCCTTTTTACGGGAATCGCACTAAAAATTTACCTAAACGAAAGACCTTTTGAACCGCGAGAACGTGACTATGCCTTAGTGGGATCGTTTTACGTTTTTGCAATCTGGATCGGATTTGGGGCCTACGCCCTCTTTGATTGGGCTAAAAAATTCCTGAAACCAAAAATCGCGGCACCTATAGTTATAGCCGCATCAATTTTAGCGGTTCCTGTACTTTTAGCTTCAGAAAACTGGGACGATCACGACCGTAGCGGCCGGGATTCTACCCTCACCATGGCCAAAATGTATCTGGATTCCGTAGATGAAAATGGTATTATTTTTACCATTGGAGATAACGATACTTTTGCGCTCTGGTATGTACAGCAAATTGAACGTTACCGTACTGATGTTAGAGTGGTAAATACGAGTCTTTTTGCGACCGACTGGTATATAGACCAGATGAAGCGTAAGGCTTTTGAGAGTGACCCCATACCATCACAATTTGAAAATGAAGATTACAACGGGGTGAACGACGTGGTTTTTGCCAAAGAAGTGACCCGCGATACAATTCCTATTAAAACGTGGTTGAATTATATTCAGAATGATGACGCCAGAACCAAAGCCGAATTACAAAGCGGCCAGACAATAAACACCTTCCCTACGCGAAACATAAGTGTTCCGGTAGATAAGCAAGCTGTTTTAGAAAACGGTATCGTAGAAGAACGTTTTGCCGATCAAATTGTAGATGAAATTGTTATTAATATAGAGTCGCAAGCTATTTATAAGAATACATTATTAATGCTGGATATTATTGCTAATAATAATTGGGAAAGGCCAATTTATTTTTCCGGCGGAAGCTTTAGTGACGAAGATTATCTTTGGATGAAAGAATACCTGCAACTTGAAGGTGTAGCTTATAAACTTGTTCCTATTAGAACCCCAATAGACCAAAGAAATCCTTACGATATGGGACGTATCAATACCGATAAGATGTACGACATTGTAATGAACTGGGATTGGGGTAATATGGGATCAGACGATATTTATCACGATACTGAAACACGTCGAAATTCCATTACTTATAGGAGTAATCTTGCCAGGTTGATAGAAAACCTGTTAAACGAACAAGATACTACACGTGCAAAGAAAGTGCTGGATCTGGCAATGGAAAATATGCCGGTAGAACATTTTCAATATTATGCTCTATTAGAACCTTATGTAAGCGGTTATTATGAAGTTGGTGAACCCGAAAGAGCGAGGGAGCTTTGGGAGAAAATTGCTAAGAAATACCAAGAAAACCTCGAATATTACAGCAGCTGGGATATAGACAGACAATATCGAAATTTCAATGAAATTGTATCAGATATTGAGCGTTACCGGGCGCTTGTGGATTTACTGGTAGTGCATCAGGACGAAGAAATTCTCGAAGAAAAAGCCGAAGAATTCAATGAACACCTGGAAATGTTCCGTCATTTTTATGGTGAAGAAGAAGAAATAGACCCGCAAGATCCACAGGAGAGTGCTATTCAGGAAGGTTTGAATCCTGAATTGAATCAGGGAAATAATTCGCTTAGAATAGATTCTGCGGTAGAAGAATAACTGAATTTGAATGTATTCCTGTAAGATTTTTAGAACCTTGCAGGAATACTTTTTTTAGATACGGAGTGACAGAAAGAAGATTTCACGTTGCAACCCGAATCAGCTTTCCTCTGAACCACTTTTCTAATATGAATCCGTTTTTTATAAAATATCCTTCAATTTTAAGGAAACTCTATCCCAACAGAATTACCCGGATTCAGGGTAAAAAAAGCATTTATCTCACTTTTGATGATGGGCCAGTTCCAGAAATCACACCCTGGGTTTTAGAGCAATTAAAGCGATACAATGCAAAAGCGACATTCTTTTGTATTGGTGACAACATCAGGAAAAATCCAGAAATCTTTCAGCAATTGTCAAAAGAAAATCACAGTATTGGGAACCATACGTTTAACCATTTAAACGGGTGGAAAACTAAAACCGAAGTCTATGTTGAAAATATAATTAAAACTGAAAAATCACTATTAGAAAACAAGAAGAAGAAAGAAAAAAGAGAAGAGAGAAGAGCTATTAAAAACCAGCCCCAAGATTCAAGAAGAGAAACCCAGAAAAACCCGAAACCCGCAACCTGCAACTCGCAATCCGAAACTTCAACGCAAAAACTCTTTCGTCCTCCTTACGGGAAAATCAAAAATTCACAGGCTTCAGCCCTTGTAACACTGAATTATAAAATAGTAATGTGGGATGTTATAAGTGGGGATTTTGAAAACCGAATTTCTAAAGAAAACTGTTTAAAAAATGTGATAGATAATGCTTCAGTTGGAAGCACAGTGGTTTTTCACGATAGCCGGAAGGCCTTTAAAAATCTAAAATATACACTACCTAAAGTCCTGGAATTTTATGCTGAAAAAGGTTTCAGTTTTAAAGCACTTTAAATATATTCTTTAAGAATACCTACCAGCGTTGCAGCGTCCTGTTCTCCCGTTTGGCGCCATTTCATCTCACCAGATTTATAGATCATTAAAGTTGGCAAAGCTTTTACCCGCAGCGCTTCGGCAAGTTGAGCATTTTTATCTACATCAATTTTTATCACTTTTGCCTTATTGCCCATAGAAGCGGCAACTTCCCGTAAAACCGGACTCATAGCTTTTGAATCTTCATTCCATTCGGTATAGAAATCTAACAAGACCGGAATATTGAGATCTATTAATTCTCCAAATTTTGACATGTAGCTTTTCTTTTAATTAGAATTCCTCAACTAAACTCATACTATTTCCGGAGCAATCACTCACTCAAATATAGCAAATTCTCCAGATTATGCAGGTTTTGAGCCTTTTTTGAGTTCAATTACACTTATTTCTGGCCAAATTCCTACGCGACCAGGAAATGCCAAATACCCAAATCCTCGGTTTACGTTAATATAACGGCCAAATTCCTCATATATTCCTGCCCAGTTTTGATAGCGATACTGAACCGGGCTCCATCTAAACCAGCCTGGAATTTCAATACCAAACTGCATTCCGTGGGTATGACCACTAAGCGTTAAATGATAATGTTTAGGATCATTCTTTATTTTTTCCTGCCAGTAAGAAGGATCATGACTCAATAAAATTTTAAAATCTTTTTCGCTCAAACCTTCTCCTGCCCTATCAAGATCACCTTCTTTTTTAAATCCGCCGGCACCCCAATTCTCCACTCCTACCAAAGCAATTTTTTCACCGTTTCGCTCAATAATCTTATGCTCATTCAGCAAAAGCTGCCAGCCCATCTTGGCGTGGGTTTCTTTTAAAGTATCCAGGTTTTGATTTTTCTCTTCAGAAGAATTCCAGTTTTTATAATCGCCATAATCGTGATTTCCCAGGATCGAATAAACCCCGTCCTTCGCTTTTATTTGACCAAACATTTCCTTCCAGGGTTCCATTTCTGAAGCTTCATTATTTACGAGATCGCCCGTAAAAACCACCATATCGCTTTCCTGCTCGTTGAGTAAGTCTAAGCCGTATTTAATCTTGTTTTTATTATCAAAACTACCACTGTGCACATCGCTAATCTGGCTTAATCGGTAACCGTCAAAAGCATCGGGCAAATCTTTAAAATATAACGTATAACGCAAAACTCTAAAATTATATTTCCCCTGGTACATTCCGTATAAAACCGATGCTAAAGGAATGGCAGCAAGTCCCATTGCTAGCTGACTCAAAAATTTTCTACGTGAAGGAAGCGAGAAATTTCCCCTAGAAGAAGACAACTTTTCATATCCCGCTACCCCCATTCTATAAATATCTTCCCCAAACATAATTAAGGTAAGGATAAGTTTAAAAAGCAATACCGAAAGTAGAAACCCAAAGGCATAGCCCCGCGCCCCGGTGAGGACACTACCTACCACAGGTGTAAGCCATTGATATAGGAAATTCCCCAAAACCGCAGCGGTAATAACAAAATATAAAATTATTAACCAGTAATTTCGGGTAAGAGTTTTTAAAGCCTGGTAGGCATAAATCTCTATTAAAAGAAAAAAAACTATAAATATAATCCAGCGCATGAGTACTCTTAAATTTTTGCGAATATACTTTTAATCATTACTTTATAAATTTCGTTTAGGTTTAATTTAACGCCTGTCTTAGTTATAAAAACCCTGGAATTCTATTCCTAAATAGTGCCAGAAACGTCGTTCAGCTATAAAATTTGACTATACCGGCAATAAGAAGTATTTTTCACAGCTTTTTCAATTGAAACCTATTTTATATGAAACGAAGAAATTTTATAAAAGCTGCCGGAATTGCGGGAGCAGGCGTAGGGCTCCTCCCCGGAAACTTAAATTTAAACGCCGCAACATTTAGAAAGGAGCAAAAGCCTACACCAATTTGTATCGCCACCTGGAATTTTCACGAAGCCAGTAAAACTGCAGGCGAACTTCTTTATAAAGGAACTTCAGCTTTAGATGCCGTAGAACAAGGTGTTAGAATTGAAGAAGCTAATCTTAAAAATACTACGGTTGGAAATGGCGGCGCACCAGATCGTGATGGCAATGTAACTTTAGATGCTTGTATTATGGCTCCTTCCGGAGACTGCGGCAGCGTAGTCTATTTAAAGGAAATTGAACACCCGGTTTCAGTAGCCAGGAAGGTTATGGAAGAAACTCCTCACGTCATGCTTGCGGGGGAAGGCGCTTTACAATTTGCCATTCAGCAAGGATTTCAGCGAAAAAACCTGCTTACTGAAGAATCGGAAAAAGCCTGGAAAGAATGGCTGATAGATAAAGAATACAAACCCGTTATTAACATAGAAAATCACGATACCATAGGAATGCTTTGCCTGGACGACAGGGGCGATATTGCCGGTGCCTGCACTACCTCTGGCCTTGCTTACAAAATGAATGGTCGCGTAGGCGATTCCCCCATAATCGGTGCCGGCTTATACCTGGATAACGAAATTGGCGGGGCTGTTGCCACGGGAATGGGCGAAGTAATTTTGAAAAGTGTTGGGAGCTTTCTAATTGTTGAATTAATGCGACAGGGTAAAAGTCCGCAGGAAGCCTGTGAAATAGCCGTGCAGCGAATTATTAAACAAAACCCAAATTACAAAGATTTTCAAGCTGCATTTATAGCTCTACATAAAAACGGAGAAATAGGTTCTTATTGCATTCACGAAGGCTTTTCGTATGTTAAATATCAGGACAGTAAAAACATAAATACCACCAGTAAATCTTACATTTCTCAATAAGGAATCATCCCATTTTTAAACCTTAAATTCTAATACAGTTTTGCATTGGAATTTAAGGTTTTACTTATTTATAAATTATAAAGTTTCTTTACCTCTTTTTCCTTTAATTTCATCACGAGTTCCAGGGATTCGGCAACCATATCACTGCATAGCACAATAAGAGAACCATCTTTAGCATTTTCTATAGCTGAAGTAATAGCTTCTTTTTCTGAATCTATATTAGTAATTTTCTTATTGGGATGGTTCTCTCTAATGCCTTTTTTAAGCATTTCCCTAATATCCGTGGTTGATTTTCCTCGCAAATTCTTGTCCTGCCTAATAATTATTTCATCAAAAATCTCTGCAGCAATACTTCCTATTTCTTTGGTATCTTCATCGCGGCGATCGCCCACCCCGGCTATAATCCCAACTTTTATTGTAGCTTCCATTTTATCAAGCATATCTTTTAAGGCTCTTAAACCCGCCGGATTATGCGCATAATCTATCAATACCTGGAAGTTTTGAAATTCGAATAAATTAAGCCTTCCCGGGGTTTGACCCGGAGACGGAATAAATGTTTCTAAAGAAACCTTGATATCTTCTACACTAAAACCTCTTACGTAGGCTGCAAGCACAGCCGGTAATACATTCTGGATCATAAAAGTTGCCTTTCCCCCAAAGGTTAAAGGTACATTCACAGCTTTTATAATTCTTAATTTCCATTCGCCTTTACAAATAGTAATATAACCACTCTCATAAATAGCCGACAGGCCACCTTTCGCTGCCAGAGCTTTTATATGAACGTTATTCTCGTCCATAGAAAAGAGGGCGACATTGCTTTCTACACTTTTACTCATATTAAAAACCAAATCATCATCGGCATTTAAAATCGCATAGCCTTCTTTCGTTACGGTTTCCGGTAAAACTCCCTTAACGCGGGCCAGTTGTTCAATACTGTGTATTCCTTTCAATCCTAAATGGTCTCCCGTTACATTGGTAACAATTCCCACATTGCATTTATGAAAACCCAGGCCGGATCTTAAAAGACCTCCGCGAGCACATTCTAAAACTGCATAATCTATGGTAGGATCCCGCAGTACAAACTCCGCGCTTGATGGCCCTGTGCAGTCGCCCTGCATAAGCATGCGGTTTTGAATATATACTCCATCGCTGGTAGTGTAACCAACCCGGTGCCCTTTCATCTTAAGCATATGGGCAATAAGTCTTGTTGTCGTTGTTTTCCCATTGGTGCCGGTTACTGCTATTATTGGAATTAGGGCACTGGTTCCCGGTGGAAACAGCATATCCACAACATTTGCTGCCACGTTTCGTGGAATTCCTTTAGACGGAGCAAGGTGCATTCTAAAACCGGGAGCCGCGTTTACTTCTATCACTGCACCATTAGTTTCTTCCAGGGGTTTGCTAATATCGGTGGTCATTAAATCTATTCCGCAAATATCCAGGTCTATGATTTTTGAAATCCTTTCAGCCATAAATATACTGGAAGGATGCACCATATCGGTTACATCTTCTGATGTTCCACCGGTGCTTAAATTTGCCGTATCCTTTAAAATAACCTGTTCCCCTTTTTTTACGATGGTCTCCAGGGTATACCCATAAGATTGAATAATACTTTTGGTAAGATCGTTAACCGTAATCATGGTAAGTACTTTCTCGTGACCATAGCCTCTTTGTGGGTCACTGTTAACCTCATCTATCAATTCTTGTAAACTCGATTTTCCATCGCCTATCACGTGCGCCGGGGTGCGTTTTGCTGCGGCAACCAGCTTATGGTTTATTACCAAAAGGCGATAATCGTCTCCGGTTATAAAATTCTCGACTATTACTGAATTAGAAATTTTTTTGGCCGCTTTAAAACCTTTAATCGCCGCTTCCATAGAATTGATGTCTACGCTAATGCCCCGACCGTGATTCCCATCTATTGGTTTAGTAACCAACGGAAATCCAATTGTAGCAATAGTCTTTTTTAGTTCCTTCGCAGATTCTATAATTCTGCCTTTAGGTACTAGTACCTCGGCTTGCTCCAGTAAATATTTGGTATCTTCTTTATCGCAAGCCAGTTCTACACCAATACTGCTGGTTTGGCTGGTTACGGTAGCATGAATTTTTTTCTGATTTGCCCCATAACCTAACTGGCAAAGCGAATACTGGTTTAGCCTAATCCACGGAATACCGCGACTGGCGGCTTCCTCTACAATAGATCCCGTACTTGGCCCTAGCCTTTCAGACTCACGAAGTTCTCGCATTTCCTGTAAATCGGCTTCCAGGTTATACGTTCTTCCTGCAATAAGCGCTTCACATATACGCACCGCACTTTCTGCGGCAAATCTTCCGGCTTTTTCTTCTAAATAATTAAAAACCACATTGTAAACACCTTCTTCGCCATAACCACGCGTTCTCCCAAAACCCACATCCATTCCTGCCAGGGTTTGTATTTCTAAAGCAATATGTTCTATAACATGACCCATCCAGGTACCATCATCTACCCTCATAAAAAAACCTCCCTCGCAACCTTCAGAGCAACGATGTTCATACATTGTTGGAAACATCGCCTTGATGCGCTCACTAAAACCCGGCACTTTATTGGTTGGTTTTTGTTCCATATCTTCAAGATCAAGGACCATGACAATTAATTTATGCCTTCTAACCGACCAATAATTGGGGCCGCGCATAGCATTTATTTCCCGTATCTTCATATTTTACCTACCTATTTATTTTTCTGAAACTCTGTTATTTAGCCGCATTTAAATGTACGTAATATTTGACCCCCAACTTATATAAGTTACTTTTACGACTATTTATAAAATGAATATGATTAAAGGAACTTTAATACCCATTGGCGGAAATGAAGACAAAGGCTTTCATAGAGCCGACCGTTTTAGGTTGGATTATATTAGTCAGGGCATTCTTTCCCGGGTAGTTTATGAAAGTGGTGGAAATGGTGCGAATATTCTTGTAATTACTACCGCTTCAGGCATACCAGATGAAGTGGGACAAAGTTATATGGATGCATTTGAAAGATTAGGCTGCAATAATGTATCTCATCTCTATATAGATTCAAAAGAAGAAGCAAATTCAGAAGAAAATCTAAACTTGCTGAAGGATGCCGATTGCGTGATGTTTTCCGGTGGAAATCAATATAAAATAACCCGGAATATTAAAGGGACACTTTTTCACGATTTATTGGTAAAACGCTACTACGAAGAAGATTTTGTATTAGCCGGGACCAGCGCTGGTGCTATGTGTATGTCTAAAGAAATGATAACCGGCGGAAGCAGCAAAGAATCGTTTATTAAAGGCGCTATTAAGTTGCGCGAAGGCCTGAATCTTATTCCCGAACTCATTATTGACACCCACTTTATACAGCGTGGTCGTTTTGGAAGGTTGTCTGAAGCTGTTGCGCGATTTCCACAACTTATCGGTTTTGGTCTTGCTGAAGACACCGGAATTGTAATTAAAAACGGAAACGAATGTGATATTATAGGTTCTGGAATGGTAATTATTTTTGATCCCGGGAACCTGAAACATAACAATATCGCCCGGTTAAAAGACGGAACACCCCTAACGATGACTAACCTAATTACCCACGTGCTTTCAGATGGGGATAGTTATTATCTAAAAGAACGGAAAGTTAAAGTTATGGCTTCCTCCAAAAGTTTTATAGAATAATCTTACTTATAGATGTCTAATTTTTGAGTGCCGTGGGTATCTATACTCGCGCGGTACATTCCTTCAGTATTGAAAGGCGTAGTAATATTTCCTTTTGCATCAACAGCAATTAAACCGCCGTCTCCCCCAATGGATATAAGTCGCTTCTGAACAACTTCGTCGGCAGCATCTTTTAAGCTTAAGCCTTTATACTCCATAAGACAGGAAACATCGTAAGCAACCACCCCGCGAATAAAAAATTCGCCGGTGCCGGTGCAGGAAACCGCACAGGTATTGTTATTGGCATAAGTACCCGCGCCAATCATTGGGCTGTCCCCAATTCTTCCAAATTTTTTATTGGTCATTCCCCCGGTAGAAGTTGCTGCAGCCACATTACCTTCAAAATCACAGGCTACGGCACCCACCGTCCCGAATTTGGAATCTTTTTGCACATTATGATCTAACTGAAAATTATCAGAATCTTTAATTTCCTGCCATTGATTATACCTGAAATCATCATAAAAATAGTCTTCCGGTTCCAGTTTATAGCCTAATAAGTTAGCATATTCCATTGCACCTGTTCCCGCTAAAAAAACGTGCTCACTTTTTTGCATAATATTTTTTGCCAGCAAAATGGGATTTTTAATCCCGCTAATCAATGAAACTGCGCCGGCCTCAAGATTTTCACCGTTCATAATTGATGCATCCATTTCATGGCTGCCGGCGTTTGTAAAAACGCTTCCCTTTCCCGCGTTGAATAAAGGAGAATCTTCCAGGATTCTCACGGCTTCGGTAACCGCATCTACCGCATTCCCTTTATTTTCCAGGATTTTATAACCTGCATTAAGTGCGGTTTCCAAACTTTTTTTATAGGAAATTTCTTTGTCGGGCGTCATTATCCCTTTCAACAAAGTCCCCGCGCCACCGTGAATGGCTATTGCTATTTTTTTCAATATCTGTTTTATTAAGTCTTAAATCTTTTTTGCTAAAAAATAAGGTTTTTATAATCCCTTTTTAACTTCTGAAAATTACAACTTGCATTTTAAATGCAGCTATAAGTTTTGTAGTTTTATAGACTTTAAAAAACATAGATGGCAGCTCAAAAACGCTTATTTTTACTAGACGCTTACGCACTTATTTTTCGTGGTTATTACGCTTTTATTAAAAATCCCAGGATAAATTCTAAAGGTTTTGATACATCTGCAATAATGGGTTTTATGAACTCCCTTTTTGATGTTATTAGGCGGGAAAAACCAGATCACCTCGCGGTTTGTTTTGATAAAGAAGGCAGCCAGGTAAGAACCGAAATGTTCTCCGAATACAAAGCCAATAGAGATGCCACTCCAGAACCCATAATGCAGGCCATCCCTATTATCCAGGATATTTTAAATGCCATGCATATCCCTGTGGTGGTATTACCCGGTTGTGAAGCCGATGATATTATTGGCACCCTTGCCCAGCAAGCCGAAAAAGAGAATTATCAGGTATTTATGGTGACTCCCGATAAAGATTTTGCCCAGCTAGTAACCGAAAATATTTTTATGTACCGCCCGGCTAGAATGGGTAATGGAATAGAAATTTGGGGTATTCCCGAAGTTCAGAAGAAATTTGGGGTTGAACGTCCCGAGCAGGTGATAGATTTTCTTGGTATGATGGGCGACGCGGTAGATAATATACCCGGACTTCCCGGGGTTGGTGAAAAAACTGCTAAAAAGTTCCTGAAGCAATTTGGAAGTATGGAAGAATTACTGGCTAATACTGACCAGTTAAAGGGTAAAATGAAAGAGAAAGTTGAAAGTCACGCCGAACAGGGAATTCTTTCTAAAAAACTCGCAGCTATTCTTACCGATTGCGATGTAAGATTCCACGCTGAAGATTACGAACTTTCTCAACCAGATGCTGAAAAGGTCCAGGAGATTTTTGAAGAACTTGAATTTAGAAGGTTGAGAGATCAATTTATAAAACTATTTAGCGGTGAAGAAGACCAGCAACAAACCCAGGTTACCAATTCTCCTTCAGCTAAAAAAGTTTCAAAAACCGCCGGCGAAGGTCAGTTTTCTTTATTTGGCGGTGATAATTCAGAAAAAATTGAAGCCAGTACAGGGGGGAGAAAATCATTAAAAGATACTCCGCATGTATACCAGAGCCTGAATACCAAAATGGGCAGGGAATTGTTTCTTAAGAATTTAATGAAACAAACAAGCGTTTGTGTAGATACTGAAACTACGAGTTTAAACGCACTGGAAGCTGAACTTGTTGGGATCGCTTTTTCCTGGGAAACCGGAAAGGGTTTTTACCTGCCGTTTCCAGAAGAACGTGAAAATGCACAAGAACTTATTGAAGAATTAAGACCATTTTTTGAAGATGAAAAAATTGAAAAAATCGGTCAAAATCTTAAATATGATATTAAAGTATTAGCTAAATATAATATTGAAATAAAAGGAAGGCTTTTCGATACGATGATCGCCCATTACCTGATAAATCCGGATATGCGTCATAATATGGATGTGCTGGCCGAAACCTATTTAAATTACAGTCCGCAGCCTATTTCAGAATTAATTGGTAAAAAAGGAAAGAATCAAAAATCGATGTGGGATGTACCTTTGGAAGAGCAAACCGAATATGGCGTTGAAGATGCCGATGTCACCCTTCAGCTTAAAAAATTCTTTGAGCAGGAACTCAAAGAAGCAGAAACCCGAAAACTTTTTGATGAAATTGAAATTCCGCTTGTTCGAGTTTTAGCCGCAATGGAACTGGAAGGCATAAATTTAGACGAAAATTTCCTGAAATCCCTTTCTGATGCTTTGGACAGCGATATTAAAGAACTGGAACAAAGAATTTATAAAGAAGCCGGCGAAGAATTTAAAATTAGTTCTCCGAAACAACTGGGCCTTATTCTTTTTGAAAAAATGGCTCTGGTGAAGAAACCCAAAAAGACCAAGACCGGCCAGTATTCTACCAGTGAAGATGTGCTTTCGGTTTTAGTAAAAGAACACAAGATTGTAGAAGACGTCTTGATGTATCGTGCTTTGGTAAAATTGCAAAATACTTATGTAGATTCGTTGCCAAACCAGGTACAGAAGCCTACCGGAAGAATCCATACTGATTATGTGCAAACTATCGCCGCAACCGGAAGATTGAGTTCCAATAACCCGAACCTACAGAATATTCCGATTAGAACCGAGCGTGGCCGGCAGGTAAGAAAAGCTTTTATTCCGCGAGACGAAAATCATATTCTACTGGCTGCCGATTATTCTCAAATTGAACTAAGAATTATCGCGGCGCTAAGCGAGGAAGACAATATGATAAAAGCCTTTAAGGAAGGCAAGGATATTCACGCTTCTACTGCGGCACAGGTTTTTAATGTAAATATAGATGAAGTAACCCGCGAGCAAAGAAGCAACGCCAAAACCGTGAATTTTGGGATTATTTATGGTGTTTCAGCTTTTGGCTTGAGCAACCAAACCAATTTATCACGTTCTGAAGCAAAAGAACTTATAGAGACCTATTACAAAACCTATCCAAAACTCACCGGTTACATTGCAGATCAGGTGGCTTTTGCCAGGGAAAATGGCTATGTGCAAACGGTTTTAGGCAGAAGGCGTTATTTAAAAGATATTAATTCGCAAAATGCCGTAGTTAGAGGCGCTGCCGAAAGAAATGCGGTAAACGCGCCTATCCAGGGCAGCGCTGCCGATATAATTAAACTAGCAATGATCAATATTTACAGAAAATTGAATGAAGGAAAATTCAAAACCAAAATGTTGCTACAGGTACATGATGAATTGGTTTTTGATGCCCATAAAGATGAAGTGGAAGAAGTGAAGAAAATGATTCAATACGAAATGGAAAATGCCTACAAACTTGAAGTTCCTTTAGATGTCGAGCTAGGAGAAGGCAATAACTGGCTGGAAGCGCATTAGAAAGGAAAATGTAAAATTTTTACTACGTCATCCTGAACCTGCCCGTCCGGACAGGCGAGCTTGTTTCAGGATCTAAGATGTAAATTATCTAAATAATTGATAAAAAAACCTCGCAGACAAAGCTGCGAGGTTTTTCCATCTAACACTAAAAAGATTGGCTAGGTTGCTAATTTACTCTAGTGTATTCTAAAGATAATACGTCTACATTCTCAGCATCGGTCCCATCTGGGCTACCGTTTAAATATTGTTGAGATTCTAATTTGTTTATTTCAAAAGCAAATGTATTGGTTGTTCGGTCTAATATACGTTTATGCGTATAGGTTTCTCCGTTAATAGTCATGGTAATCACTAACCTTTCCTGGTCGTTTTCATTTTCAACATCCCAAAACCCGGTATCGGATCTGCCGGAAAGACATTGAAAATCATTATTATTTACCCCTGCTCTAAAATCCAGCCTGGAGTTGGTAGTGGTCATATCACCACCGGCGTAAAAAACAACACCCATATCTACAAAACAATCGGTTTCCAATAGAATATTAGAATTATATACACCATCGCTGTTAAGATCTACAACGGTATCGGTAATCATTGCAGAAAGTTTCCATTCTCCTTCAAGATCTTCGGGAGTGATAGTGGCCATTGCATTAGTTGCGGTAATTTCAGTTTCGGCTGCGTAATCTTCATTAGGCTCACAAGACACTAAAACAAGCATTAACCCGAACACTGCGTTAAGGTTTCTAAAAATAAGTAGGTTTTTCATAGCTAAATCAATTTGGGGAGACAAAGATATGACGCATTAGAAAATGTTTATGACTTTATTAACATAGTTATTGCCGTTTAACGTTACTTATGTGTATTTTACCGATTCAGTTTGGAACACCAAAGCAGGAATAAAGCTTCAATAGGGGAAATCGAAGAGAAAATTCTAATAAAAAAAGCTCAATCATAAAATTCTGATGTACAGCTATCTCCCTCAAAACAAATTAATTAATTTCGGATTTGCTATATGAATTTATAATTGTACATTTGCACCCCGATTTCCCGACATGATTCATGCTGGGAATGGGAATGGAATGTTTAATAATAAGTAAATTTAATTAGTGTGGACACATTAAGCTACAAAACAGTATCAGCCAACAAGGCTACCGTGACCAAAGAATGGGTACACGTAGATGCTGAAGGACAGACGTTGGGCCGCCTATCATCTAAAGTAGCCAAGCTACTAAGAGGTAAGCACAAACCTAACTTCACCCCGCACGTTGATTGTGGTGATAACGTAATTGTTACCAACGCAGACAAGATCAACTTAACCGGTAAGAAATGGGATTCGAAAGAATACATTCGTCACACCGGCTACCCGGGTGGACAAAAAAGTCTAACAGCCGCTGAATTATTCGAAAAGAATCCAGAGAGAATCATCGAAAAATCAGTAAAAGGAATGTTACCAAAGAACAAACTTGGAGCAGACCTATTTAGAAATTTAAAGGTTTATGCAGGAACAGATCACGATCACACTGCACAAAAACCTAAAACTATTAACTTAAACGATCTTAAGTAATGGAGGTTATTCACAAAATTGGCCGTAGAAAAACGGCGGTTGCACGTGTGTACGTTTCTGAAGGAAGCGGAAAATTCAGCGTGAACAAAAAAGACCTTAAAGACTACTTTACCACAGGTCCTTTACTTTATAAAGTAAACCAGGCCCTTAACCTAACCGGTAATGACGATAACTTCGACATTATTGCTAATGTTTACGGTGGTGGAATTACAGGACAGGCAGAAGCTATTCGTCTTGCACTTGCAAGAGCAATGGTAGAACTGGATGCAGAGAACAGAGCGGTGTTAAAGCCAGAAGGTTTAATGACCAGAGACCCAAGAATGGTAGAGCGTAAGAAATTTGGACAGAAGAAAGCCCGTAAGAAATTTCAGTTCTCTAAGCGTTAATTTTTATTGGAATCTATATTCCAAAGTTCATTTAATATTAAAAAGAATTTTGTTGTTATCCCAAATGCTATTGGGAGTTAGTTTAGCATCTAAACAGGTAAGGCCGTGTTTATAAAAAACAGCCACTTACTTGTTGCTATCTTCAACAGAAAGTAAACTATTACAAAAATGGCAAACAAAGTAGAAGTAAAAGAATTACTTGATGCAGGTGTACATTTTGGACACCTTACAAGAAGATGGAATCCAAATATGGCCCCATATATTTATATGGAGCGTAATGGGATTCACATCATCAACTTATATAAGAGTGCTGCTAAAATGCAGGAGGCAGGAGATGCCCTTGCAAAAATTGCAGCCAGCGGTAGAAAAATACTTTTTGTAGCTACCAAGAAACAGGCGAAAGAAATTGTAGCCGAACAAGCTGAAAAAGCTAACATGCCATACATTACCGAGCGCTGGCCCGGTGGTATGCTTACCAATTTTGTAACTATTCGTAGAGCTGTTAAAAAAATGGCCTCTATAGATAGAATGAAAAAAGATGGTACCTTTAATACACTTTCTAAAAAAGAACGCCTTCAGGTAGATCGTTTAAGAGCTAAATTAGAAAAGAACCTTGGTTCTATTTCTGATATGAGCAGACTTCCGGGAGCGCTTTTTGTAGTTGATATCACTCGTGAACACATTGCTATTAAAGAAGCTCAAAAATTAAACATTCCAATTTTCGCTATGGTAGATACAAACTCAGATCCTCGTGAGGTTGAGTACGTAATCCCATCTAATGACGATGCTTCAAAGTCTATCAACAAAGTGGTTTCTTATGTTGCAGATTCTATAGTAGAAGGTCTTTCTGAAAGAAAAGCTTCTAAAGATTCTAAAAAAGAGAAAGCAGAAAATGAAGAAAAAGAGCCAAAAGCACCAAAGGCTGCTGTAAAGCAACCAGAAGCTGAAGCTCCTTCTAAAGATGCCGAAGATAAAAAGGCAATGCAAGAAGCCAAGAAAGATGTAAAACTTGAGTCTAAGAAAGAAACCTTAGACAAAGCTTCATCTAACGAAGAAGAATAAAACAACATTTATAACATCCAAAAAAGTCGTTTAGTTTCTTTCCTAACAGTTGGTCTCTAAGCGACTTTTTTAAATAAAACACAATACTATGGCTAAAATAACCGCCGCAGAAGTAAACAAATTAAGAAAATCTACCGGTGCCGGTATGATGGATTGTAAAAAGGCCCTTGTTGAAGCAGATGGTGATTTTGATAAAGCTATTGAAGTACTTCGTAAAAAAGGTCAAAAAGTTGCTGCAAAAAGAGCCGATAGAGATTCTGCCGAAGGTGCTGCAATTGCTAAAGTGAATGATGATAACACTAAGGGTGTAATTATCTCTCTTAACTGCGAAACCGACTTTGTTGCGAAAAACGATGATTTCGTAAAAATGGCCAACAGCTTTGCAGATATCGCATTAACCGTTTCTTCAAAAGAAGAATTGCTTAAAGCAGATTATAACGGGATTTCGGTTGAAGATAAATTAACCGAGCAAACCGGTGTAATTGGTGAGAAAATAGAAATTGGTGCTTTTAAAACTTTAGAAGCTCCTTTTGTAGGTTCTTATATTCACGCAGGAAACAAAATTGCTGTAATCACTGGTCTTTCAAAGCAAACTGAAGGTGCTGAAGAAGCTGCTAAAAACGTTTCTATGCAGGCTGCCGCTATGAACCCAATCGCACTTAATGAAGAAGGTGTAGATCAGGAAACCATAGATAAAGAAGTTGAAATCGCTAAAGATACACTTCGCCAGGAAGGAAAACCTGAAGATATGTTAGACAAAATAGCAAAGGGAAAAATTCAGCGTTACTTTAAAGATAACACGTTGGTCAACCAGGCTTTTATTAAAGACGGAAAGCAAAGCGTTTCAGACTACGTAAAATCTGTAGATTCAGATCTTAAAGTTGTAGCTTTTGAAAGAGTTGCTTTAGGAGAATAATTAAAGTTTAAGATCATTTCCGCAGCCTGTGCTGAATTTATTTCAGTAAAGGCGGAAATCTCCAATAAATCCAAAACCGCTTCTCTAACCAGAAGCGGTTTTTTTAATTTTATCAAATGTCAGAAAAAGCATTTCAGTTTAAAGAATTCAAAATCGAACAGGATCGCTGCGCAATGAAAATTGGCACCGACGGGGTCCTACTCGGCGCATGGGCTTCCTTAGAATACCAACCAGACAGTATTCTAGACATTGGCACAGGAACCGGTTTAATTGCTTTGATGCTGGCGCAACGCTCTTCTGCCCTTCTTATAGATGCTCTGGAAATTGATGATGATGCTTACGAGCAGGCCGTAGATAATTTTGAACAAAGCAATTGGGGCGATCGTTTGTTTTGTTATCACGCTGCGTTTGATGAATTTGTTGAAGAAATGCAGGATGAGGAAAAATATGAACTCATAATTTCCAATCCGCCGTTTTATGCTGAAGATTATACTTCAGAAAGTGCAAGTAGAAATAAAGCCCGTTTCGCTGAAGCTTTACCTTTTTCAGAATTAGTAGAAGGCGTTTCAAAATTACTTCATTCAGAAGGAGAATTCAATACCATTATTCCATATAAAGAAGAAACAAATTTTATAGCGCTGGCAGAGGAATTTGGTCTTTTTCCGAAGAAAATTACCAGAGTTCGCGGGAATGAAACTTCAGAAATTAAAAGAAGTTTATTGAGTTTTAGCTTTAAAGAAATTAAGCAGGAAGAGAATGAACTTATTATTGAAATTTCACGGCATTTTTATACAGAAGACTACAAAATCCTTGTAAAAGACTTCTATCTTAAATTATAATCTTAAAATTGTTTGCTTTCAAAAGCTTGGTTACATTTGTGTAAAACACCGCACAAATGAGAACAGATAACTTCCAGGCTCCAGATTATTACAATATTGACGAGCTGCTTACCGATGAACATAAAATAGTTCGCGATGCCGCCCGGGAATGGGTAAAACGCGAAGTTTCCCCAATAATTGAAGACGCCGCACAAAAGGCAGAATTTCCAAAATCTATAATTGGCGGTTTAGCCGAAATTGGCGCTTTCGGACCATATATTCCGGAAAAATATGGTGGCGCCGGTCTGGATCAAATCTCCTACGGACTCATTATGCAGGAGATTGAGCGAGGCGACAGTGGCGTGCGTTCTACCGCTTCTGTACAAAGTTCGCTGGTAATGTATCCTATTTATAAATACGGAACAGAAGAACAGCGCAAAAAATACTTACCTAAATTGGCTTCCGGTGAATTTATGGGTTGTTTTGGGCTTACCGAACCAGATCACGGTTCCAATCCCAGCGGCATGACCACCAATTTTAAAGATAAAGGCGATCATTATTTATTGAATGGTGCTAAAATGTGGATCTCTAATGCACCTTTTGCCGATGTAGCCATTGTTTGGGCAAAAGATGAAAATGGACGAATCCACGGACTTATCGTTGAGCGCGGAATGGAAGGTTTTTCTACTCCAGAAACACATAACAAATGGTCACTTCGCGCCAGCGCCACCGGCGAACTTATTTTTGATAACGTAAAAGTCCCAAAAGAGAATTTAATGCCCAATAAAAGCGGACTTGGCGCTCCTTTAGGCTGTCTTGATTCCGCCCGCTACGGAATTGCCTGGGGAGCGATTGGCGCAGCAATGGACTGTTACGACACTGCTTTGCGATATGCAAAGGAACGGGTGCAGTTCGATAAACCCATAGCAGGAACCCAACTTCAGCAGAAAAAACTTGCTGAAATGATCACTGAAATCACCAAGGCGCAATTAATGGCGTGGAGACTGGGCGTACTTAGAAACGAAGGAAAAGCGACTTCAGCCCAAATTTCTATGGCTAAAAGAAATAATGTGGAAATGGCAATAAACATAGCCCGTGAAGCGCGTCAGGTTTTAGGCGGAATGGGAATTACAGGGGAATACAGCATTATGCGCCATATGATGAACCTGGAAAGTGTAATTACTTATGAAGGTACTCACGATATTCATCTTTTAATCACAGGAATGGATATTACCGGGATTCCAGCTTTTCAATAAAAAATGATTTTATAAAAGTGCTTTAAATTGTCATCCTGAACTTGATCTAGTTTCAAATTAACTTAGACCCTGAAATAAATTCAGGGTGACGTAAAAGTTGAGCTATAACAAGTCAAAACAAGGGCAGCGTTTACAGCGATTGCCCTTTTTATATTTTTCACAGCATTCTTTCTTAAGCGGTTTAGGTTTTTGGGCCACTACCCCATCTAATTGCAAATAATCTTTAGACTTATTTGAATAAAAAACGATGATATTATATGAATTTTTAAACTGAGTCGCCATATTTTGAATATAACTTAAAAACCTGAAATTTAGCGTTAATTCAATTTTAAATGAATGTTTAAATTTTAAAAATCCTAAGCAGAATCTTATTTTTGCAAAATGGGACACAAAAATAAAATAAACGAGGTAAATAAGGTCTTGCAGCCTAAAATAAACCAACTTTTAGAACATCCCTTATATCAAAAAATCAAGACTCCGGAGCATCTGCAAATTTTTATGGAGCACCACGTTTTTGCCGTATGGGATTTTATGTCTTTGCTTACCGCCTTACAGGAAAAACTAACAAAAACCACAAATCCGTGGGTGCCGGTTGGAAATCCCGAAACCCGGTATTTAATAAACGAAATTGTTTTGGCCGAAGAAACAGATGTGAATTATTTCGGAAAACATCAAAGTCATTTTGAAATGTACCTGGACGCGATGGAAAAAAGCGGAGCCGATACAGGCCGGATAAAAGACTTCTTACTCCAGGTCACACACGGCACTGATATATTTTTACTTATTGCGGCTACCAAACTTCCGCACAATATTAAAATTTTTATAAAGAATACTTTTGAAGTTATTACCGAAGGAAAATCTCATAAAATAGCATCGGCTTTCACCTTTGGCCGCGAAGGTTTAATCCCCGGAATGTTCACTTCAATTATTGAAAATGTACAGCAGAATTTCCCAAATGAAGATCTAAGCCTTTTTAAATACTATTTTGATCGACACATAGAATTGGATGCTGATGAGCACGGACCCATGGCTTTTAAAATGGTTGAAGAACTCTGCGGTGATAATGAGGCAAAATGGGAGGATGTAAAGCAAATTGCCGAAGAAGCCCTCGATGCAAGACTTATTTTATGGAAAGGCATAGAAGATGAAATCTTAGAAAATATTGATTCTCAAAACCTACAAACTATATAAAATGAGCGAAACATCACAGGTTTTGAAAACCTGTGAGATTCATTTGAAATTGCTTTAATTTCATCTCCTGTTAGAAGCTGAAATCAGTTCAGCTTGACGGTGATAATTCGAAAAATTAAGGTGCTTCAGGAGCAAGCTTTACTTCCAAACCATCCAATTCTTCAGTAATGGGAATCTGGCAGCTTAAGCGACTGTTATCTTCAACAAAAAATGCCTGATCCAGCATATCTTCCTCTTCAATACTTTGCTCGGGCAGCATATGCTCGAAATTGAGAATATAACACTGGCAGGAAGCACACATCGCCATTCCGCCGCAAATACCAATGGTGCCTTCGGCAGCAAGTTCGTAAGAGCGAACCACTTCCATAAGATTCATATTCATATCTGTTGGAGCGTCTACCACGTGGGCTTCCCCTTCCCTGTCTATAATGGTTATTTTAATATCAGACATAGCTTGCTTAAAAAAGGACTGTTTCAAAATTCGTCATTGGGAGGCACGAAGCAATCTGTTATTTTCAGTAATCATTTAGAGATTACTTCACTTCGTTCGTAATGACGCCTATAATTTACTTTACAGCCAATTCATTTTTTTAATTTATACTTTTTACAACTTCTTTTTTTGCTTCTTTCTTACTGCCGTCAAATCCACTAACACCACTTACGGTGGTATATTTCATTACATATTTCTTATCAGGGAAAATACGCTGGTAAGCGCTTTGGCACATAATCGCTGCTTCGTGGAAGCCACAAAGAATGAGCTTTAATTTGCCCGGATATGTATTTACATCGCCAATGGCGTAAACCCCGGGAATATTTGTTTGGTAATCGTAGGCATTATCAACCTTAATCGCGTTTTTTTCAATTTGCAGACCCCAATCTGCAATAGGTCCTAATTTAGGCGAAAGCCCGAACAATGGAATAAAATAATCGGTTTCTTTAATCTCCTTTTCTCTTGCTGAATCCTTATGAGTAATTACTACACTTTCCAGTCCTTCCTCTCCTTTAAGGTCGGTTACCTCAGCATTGGTAATAAGATTGATTTTTCCAATTTTTGAAAGCTCTTCAACTTTTTCCACAGAATCTAAAGCTCCGCGGAAATCATTTCTTCGGTGTACCAGGGAAACCTCTGAAGCAACATCGGCTAAATAAATAGCCCAATCTAATGCTGAATCCCCTCCGCCGGCAATCACAACTTTTTTATCGCGATAATCTTCCGGTTCCCGAATAATATAAGCAACCCCTTTATCTTCAAAATCGGTTATATTAGCAATAGGTGGTTTTCTTGGTTCAAAACTTCCCAGTCCGCCAGCAATTACTACCACCGGTGCGTGATGTTTTGTTCCTTTATTAGTAGTCACGATAAAGCTACCATCTTCCTGTTTATCTATAGTCTGCGCTCTTTCACCAAGGGTAAACCCCGGTTCAAAAGGTTTTATTTGTTCCATTAGATTGGTCACGAGGTCACCAGCCAGTACTTCTGGAAAGCCAGGGATGTCATAAATAGGCTTTTTAGGATAAATTTCGGAACACTGCCCGCCGGGTTGTGGGAGCGCATCTATTAAATGACATTTTAACTTTAATAATCCTGCTTCAAAAACCGCAAAAAGGCCCGATGGCCCTGCGCCAATTATAAGTATATCGGTTTTAATCATTCTACTGATAAATTTGGTGGTAAGCCAGGTGCTTACCTTTGAATATTGATCACACTTTCTATTTGCGGCACATACTTTTTAATGGTCATCTCTACCCCAGATTTTAGCGTCATCTGGTTTACTGTGCAATCTACACATGCGCCTTCCAGACGAACCTTAACCAGGCGATCGTTTTCAATAGCGATCAGGGAAATATTACCCCCGTCACTTTCCAAAAAAGGTCGGATTTCGGCCAGGGCCTTTTCTACATTTAATTTAACTTCTTCGCTCGTCATTTATTTTTTATTAACTGCACTGCATCCTGCCATTGTAGTGATCTTAATCGCTTCAGTTGGAGGCAGACTTTTGTTTCTATTCACTGTTTCCTGAACCATCCCACGGGTAATTTCTTGAAAAGCTGTTTCCAGTGGTGTAGACTCCTGCATAGCAGCAGGTCGGCCAATATCTCCAGATTCTCTTAAACTTTGTACCAGGGGAATTTCGCCTAAAAAGGGGGTCTCAATATCTTTTGCAAGGTTTTTAGCACCTTCTCTTCCAAAGATATAATATTTGTTTTCAGGAAGTTCCTCGGGAGTAAAATATGCCATATTCTCTATTATTCCTAATACCGGAACATTGATACTTTCCTGGCGGAACATCGCCACACCCTTCTTAGCATCGGCTAATGCCACGTTTTGTGGAGTACTTACAATCACAGCTCCTGTTACAGGAAGTGATTGCATAATTGAAAGATGAATATCTCCCGTACCCGGTGGTAGATCCACTAAAAGAAAATCTAATTCGCCCCAGGCCGCATCAAAAATCATTTGATTTAATGCTTTTGAAGCCATTGGTCCACGCCATATCACTGCCTGGTTTGGTTGGGTAAAGAATCCGATTGAAAGAATTTTTACTCCGTAGTTTTCTACAGGTTTCATCTTAGATTTTCCATCAACATTTACCGATAGCGGTCTGGAAGCTTCCACATCAAACATCATTGGAATGGAAGGCCCATAAATATCTGCATCTAAAATTCCTACTTTAAAGCCCATTTTAGATAAAGTTACCGCGAGATTAGCGGTTACTGTAGATTTACCTACGCCTCCTTTTCCGGAAGCCACGGCTATAACATTGGAAATTCCGGGAAGAGCTTTCCCTTTTATTTCTGGTTTTTTATCGGTAGACTCTACTTTAATATTTACTTTAACCTTGGCTTTTTGTTCTACATGTTCGTGAATAGCTTTCATCACATCTACTTCTGCCCGTTTTTTAATATGTAAAGCAGGAGTTTGTAAAACAAGGTCTACAACCACCTCATCACCAAAAGTCATTACGTTTTGAACAGCACCGCTTTCTACCATATTTTTGCCTTCTCCGGCTACAGAAATAGTTTCAAGCGATTTTAATATTTCTTTTCTGTCTAACTTCATTTAAAACATTTTTATAATCCCGAAAATTTCAGGACAATTTTAAGCTGAAATAGCGGATTTTAATTAAAAACGTACCAGCTTATATAGATTCATTCTAAACGCAAATATAGGGGGAAAAGCTAAGAAAACGAAGTATTTACCCATAATTGATCTATGCAATAATAAAGCACGATTATAGTAAAACTTCAGAAGAAAAATTTATTTAAAATCTTCCTGCGGATCCCAAAAATGCTTTTTAAAATCCTGAACTTTATTATCTTTTACCGTAATTCCTTCAGAAGCTAGCATTTGCTGCATCGCGCTGTGATCTCCAAAATGACTTTTTCCCGTTAGTAAACCATTTCTATTTACCACCCGGTGTGCAGGTACATCGTCCAGATTTTTAGCCGAATTCATTGCATAACCCACCATTCTTGCACTTTTTGCGGCACCTACGCTTCTGGCAATAGCGCCGTAAGAAGTAACTTTTCCTTTTGGAATTTGTCTTACTACTTCGTAAACCCTTTCAAAAAAATTCTTTTCTTCCACGATTACGAATAATAGATTCTTAAAATAGTTACGATAACCAATACCAGCATTAGGGCGGCCATAAAGTAATTTGAATACCTGGAGAAAGCTTCGGCTTGTTTTTCAATTCTAATAAAAGACAGTACGTAAAGATAAAGCGTGGTGAAGCTTCCCATAGAAGCAGCCAGAATAAAAGTTACAATTCGAGACCAATCGTAAGAATCTCCTACACCAACGTTTAGAGCTCCTGCAATTGCAACAAAATAAGGAATAGGAAAAATATTTAAAGCCGCGATAAGCATTCCTTTAAAAATACTATTGGAATTAGCTTTACGAGATTGGTGTTCTATACCACCACGTTTTTTTGCCTGGATAAAAAAGTAAACCGCGAGCAAAATAAAAATTACAAGCCCTGCACGCAGTAATATATTTTGAACAAATTCATTTCCAAAAATATACTTGGAAAGCAAAACAGCAAGTGTGGCCTGGATAATCACCACAATTGTAGCACCTATCGCAACGTAAAGGCCGTTTTTCTTTCCTTTTTCTACACAGGTTTTGGCAACTGTCATGTTCACCAAACCAGGAGGAATCACCCCAAGTAAGGCCGCGAAATAAGTAATTAGAAAAAGTTTTGTTTCTTCCAAAGAGACCTATTTTATCCTAAACTGAATGTAAGTTATAGGTTTTCCCTGATCAAGATACTGTTTTTCGTAGAAAGTTTGAATTTCCCTAACTGCTTTAGGGGAATATTCATTTTTATAAATATCGTGATGTGCGTAAAGAATTTCGTGACCTTCGCCGTGAAGCAGGCCAAGCGTGTAACCGTGCATAAATTCGCTATCGGTTTTAAGATTTACCAGACCTTCAGGTTTTAAAATAAGCTTGTATTTTTGAAGAAATTCGGCATTGGTCAATCGGTGCTTGGTGCGCTTATATTTAATTTGAGGATCGGGAAAAGTGATCCAGATTTCATCGACTTCATTTTCCGCAAAAACGCGATCTATTAATTCAATTTGAGTTCTTAAAAAAGCAACATTTTTAAGCTTGTCTTCTATTGCAGTCTTTGCACCCCTCCAAAAACGAGCTCCTTTAATATCTATGCCAATAAAATTCTTCTCTGAATCTTGTTTTGAAAGTCCAATGGTATATTCTCCTTTTCCGCAGCCTAATTCCAGCACGATAGGATTATCATTTTTAAAAAACTCTTGATTCCATTTTCCTTTTAAAGGAAACTGATTTTTCTCCAGCTCTTCCCGGGAGGGTTGTATCACATTTTCAAATGCTTCGTTCTCCCTGAATCGTCTTAATTTATTCTTACTTCCCACGCCTTAATTTAATATTTTGGTAAAATTAAAGAAAATAGCGCACAGCCCCTTAATATTATATTTGATAAATGCAGAAGAAAAGAATTTTAGTAGCGGTTTTAAATTGGGGACTTGGCCACGCTACACGATGCATCCCCATTATTAAAGAATTGCAACAATATGATTTTGAAGTTTTTATCGCTTCAGATGGTGCCGCACTGGAATTGCTTAAAAAGGAATTTCCGGATATTAAATGTTTGGAACTTCCTTCGTACAATATCACCTACACTAAATCTCCCAGATTACTTAAATGGAAAATATTTGCTGAAAGTCCGCGCTTGCTTAAAATAATTCAGCAGGAAAGGAAGGTAACGAGAAGTCTGGTTGAAAAATATGAACTGAACGGAATAATTTCAGACAACCGGCCCGGCTGCAGGCATAAGCATATAAAATGTGCTTTTATCACGCATCAGTTTAGTGTTTTAAGCGGAAACACTACTTATTTAAGCAGCAAATTACACCAAAAATACATTTCGAAATTTGATAAATGCTGGATTCCCGATGCTCCCGGAAATAAAAATTTAAGTGGAATTATGGGACATTTAAAAGAAATGCCCAAAAACGTAAAATACATCGGCCCGCTTAGTCGGTTTACTAAATCACTTCAGCAAAGAAAGTATGATTATGCCGTGATCTTATCGGGCCCTGAACCGCAGCGGACGATGCTGGAAGGAAAATTACTGGCTGCTTTTCAAAATTCAGATAAAAAAATTGTTTTTATAAGGGGAATTATGACCGGGGAAAATATTTCTTCTCCAAATAAAAACCTGGAAATTATAAACTATCTAACTTCTAAAGAACTTGAGGTGGTAATTCCTAGCAGTGAAATTATTATATGCCGCTCGGGTTATACCAGTATCATGGATTTGGCTAAACTGGAGAAAAAAGTATTTTTTATTCCTACTCCCGGCCAATTTGAGCAGGAATATTTAGCTGAACGTTTTATGAAATTAGGCATTGCGCCTTTTTGCAAACAGGATGATTTTGAAATTTTAAAATTAGATCTGCTAGAAGATTTTTCAGGATTTCAGGATCTAAATTTCAGTGTTGATTTCAGGGAGATCTTTGCTCTTTTCCAGGGTAAATGAAAATTCACTTCCCACACCAAAAACACTTTCTACATATATTTTCTCATTATGAGCTTCAATAATATGTTTTACAATAGAAAGGCCCAGGCCTGAACCACCTTCTTTCCGGGAACCACTTTTATCTACACGGTAAAAACGTTCAAAAACGCGGGGTAGGTTTTCTTTTTCTATTCCCTCACCATTATCGGTTACCCGAACAATTACCTTATTTTTAATCAGGTTTTCTATGCTAACTTCAGTGGTACCGTCTTCCTTTCCATATTTAATAGAATTCACGATTAAATTGGTCAGGACCTGCTGGATTCTGTCCCTATCGGCATTTACCCAAATAGGCTCTTCATATTCAATATCAAAAGTTAAGGTGATATTCTTTTTTGCCGCTTTCATCTCTAAAAGATCAAACGAGCCCTGCACCAATTCAACAATATTAAAATCTTCCTCTTCAAGATGAAGATCCCCGGCTTCGAGTTTAGTAATCATATCTAAATCGCGCACAATGTAAATAAGTCGTTCCACTCCTTTACTGGCACGTTGCAGGTATTTTTTACGGACAGCTTTATCTTTCATCGCTCCATCCAGAAGTGTTAAAATATATCCCTGCACGGTAAAAAGCGGCGTTTTTAATTCATGGGAAACATTTCCCATAAATTCCTTTCTATAGGCTTCTCTAACCTTAAGGGTTTCTATTTCGAGTTTTTTGTCTTTGGTGAATTTTTCAACTTCCCGCGTTAGCGTAGCCATATCTGTAGTAACCTGGCTGGGCTGTAAAGTGGTAGAATCTAAAAGCGAGACATTATCGTAGATCTTTTTAATTCGTTTATAGATAAAATGTTCTACCCTGTATTGAATAATAAAAAAACAGACCAAATAAGTTATAAAAATAAAAGCAAAAAACGGCCCGGTTAGAAATCCGCTGGTAAAATAGGCAAAACCTGCCAGCACCACACTCAAAAAAAGTGTGATATAAAGTGAAGTCTTTATTGCGAATTTATATGAGCGCTTAAACTTTTTTGCCATTAAACAACAAACTTGTAGCCTACGCCTTTTACGGTTTTAAAACATTCGTCTCCAATTTTTTCCCGAAGTTTTCTAATATGAACATCTATGGTTCGTCCACCAACAATAACCTCAGCACCCCATACCTTGTCTAAAATATCTTCCCTTTTAAATACTTTCCCCGGTTTTGATGCTAATAAAGAAAGTAATTCGAATTCTTTTCGGGGTAAAATAATTTCTTCGCCACCTTTAATCACTTTATACTCATCGCGATTAATAATAAGGTCTTTAATTTTCACCACATTAGAAGAGGCGGTATCATCTTTAAATCTTCTAAGCAAAGCTTTTACTTTACTTACCAGCACTTTAGGTTTAATTGGTTTAGTGATATAATCATCGGCTCCAGCATCAAACCCGGCCATTTGAGAATAATCTTCTCCCCGTGCGGTAAGAAAAGTAATAATGGTTTCTTCCAGCTCTGGCAGCTTTCTAATTTGTGCACAGGCTTCAATCCCATCCATTTCAGGCATCATTACATCCAGGATAATAAGCTGCGGTTTCTTCTTTTTGGCAAGTTTTACAGCATCAGCGCCATTATCTGTAGTAATTACCTGGTATCCTTCTGCTGTAAGATTATATCCCACGATTTCCAGGATATCCGGTTCATCGTCTACCAGTAAGATTTTAATGTCCTTTTTTTTCATTTTGGTTTAGTTGATTTGGTATAATGTGAGGTAAAAGTAACCATAAATTTGAACTTACGTAAGCTCTACTCCTTTGGTAACCTTAAGCTAACATTATAATCATAAACACATAATTTCAGCTTAACAAAGGCTTTACAATGCTGCCGTTAATTTGCGCCAGAGAACTAAACACAACAATGAAGAAGTATTTATCTATCCTGAGCTTACTTATTTTAAGTGTAGCTATGCAAGCGCAAAGTGATACAACCGGTAGTATTGCCGGAAAATTATCTGACAATGAAGTGGAGGGACAACCCCTTCCTTTTGCGAATGTAATTATTAAAGAAACTAATAAAGGAACCACTTCAGATTTTGACGGGCTATACTCCTTGAAAAATATTGAACCTGGCACGTACACGGTAGAATTTAGTTTTATAGGTTACGAAACATTGCAAATTCCAAATGTTGAAGTTGTTTCAGGGAAAGTTACCGAAATTAACACGGGATTAGGAGCCAGTGCAGCTGCTTTGGATGAAGTTGTTATTTCTACTGTTTCAAGAAAAGATTCTGAAGTCGCCTTATTGCTTGAACAGAAAAACGCAATCCAGATCCAGCAATCAATTGGGGCGGAAGAACTTTCAAGAAAAGCAGTTACGAATGTAGAACAAGGAGTTTCTAAAGTATCAGGAATTACTATGGTTCAGGACAGAGGTATTTTTGTTCGTGGTCTTGATGACCGCTACAACTACCTTATGATTAACGGCCTGCCAGTAGCTTCCTCAGATCCGGATTTTAAGATAATTCCTTTAAGTTATATTTCCACGAATATTGTAAGTTCAGTAGATGTTTTAAAGACTTTCTCCCCATCGCTTTATAGTGATTTCGCAGGAGCTACTTTTAAAATAAACACCCCTCCTGCGCCGGCAAAACCTACCACAACTATAAACTTTGGATTTAACTACAATACCAATACTACTTTCAAAGATTTTCTTACTGATAATTCTGGAGATTCCGAGTTTTTAGGATACACTGGAGCTGGAAGAAGTCTACCCGCCGAATTGGATATCAATAGCCTTAGTTTAAGCGCGAGTCCCGAAGAATCGGCCGGCCTATTTAATACTTCCTGGACACCGGAAAGTAAAAATGCTCCCCTTGATACCCGATTTGGAATTTCTCATGGACAACGCTTATTTGCTAACGATCGTGAAAACCTTGGTTTTGTTTTTAGTATGAACTACAGGAATTTTCATCGTAAACAAAATGGAGTTGAGCGTACATTAAACTCTGAAGGTACAGCGGGTCAGAATTTTACTTCTACTAATTATAATTTTAGCACGCAAAAATCAGCTTTATTAAGTCTGGACTATACCCGTTTTAATAAATTAAACTTAAGTTTTAATACTATTTATCTACAAAATTCTTCAAACTTTATAAGAGAAGCCTACGGAAGAAATGACGGGTTCACACAGTTAAACAATCGTGATTTCTTTATAAGAGACATGAGGTATACCGAAAACGATCAACTTACCCTCCAACTTACCGGAAATCTTGAATTTGAGGAAAAGAAACACCAAATACATTTTGGAGCATCTGCCGGTTTAGGCAATAATGAAGTTCCAGACAGGCGTGTACTAAGAGCTGCAGGGGTTGGAGAGGATGCAAATTATATTACCACCAATGGCATTAACCCGTTCAAATTCTACCAGAGCCTAGAGAATATGAATGTAAATTCCCGCCTGGAATATGAGTTAGGATTTGATCAAAATGAAGAAGGAGATTATAACACCGTCTTCAAAATTGGCCACAATCTAGACCATATTGAATATCAATTTTACAACAGATTTATTACCGCCCAGGTAAATAGAAATAACTTACCCAACCTCAACACGAATAACCCGCAAGACTTCTTTAATCAGGGATTTAACGAAGGATTTTTAAGTTACAATAGTACTTTTGATCCTACTGCGGCAAGTAAAATTGATCAAACTATAAATGCCGGATATCTTACCTTCTTTAGAAAATGGGATAGAATAATATTAGAAGCAGGCTTAAGAGCAGAACACGCATTAAGAGAAATTATTTTCAGGGAGCCTTTAGATAGACCACAAACTCCATATCAAAAATTAGCTTACGAACCATTTGATTTTAATCCTTCTATTAACTTAAGGTATGAATTAAATGAAAATTCTAATTTAAGATTTACTTCTTCCATAACAAATACACGCCCAAGGTTAAGGGAGATTTTACCTACTGTTTATCAGAATGGAGATGGTAACCAAGTAATTGGTAACCCCGATTTATTAAACTCTACTAACTACAACCTTGACATTAAATATGAAATATTCCCTACTAGCTCAGAGCTTTTTGCTATAACCGCTTTTGGAAAATATCTTGAAGATCCAATCGAAAGATTGGCAAGGTCTACATCTGTAGGTTACCGAACTTTCTTCGACAATTTTGAGGAAGCATATTTATATGGTTTAGAAATGGAAGCCAGGGTTAATCTAGGAAACATTACAAAGGCTGAAAGTCTTGATGATTTAAGCTTTGGCTTCAATGGTATCCTAATGAACTCTGTTGCCACGGCAGACGCTAATAACCCAAGATTCGCAGTAGTTACCAATAAAGAGCGCCAGCTACAGGGGGCTTCAAATTGGGGATTAAATGCCGACTTAGGCTATGAGCTTATTGACACCGAAAAAACCGAATCTCAAATTAATCTCATTTTTAATACCTACGGAAAAAGGATTTATGCAGTAGGTGTTGAAGGTGCCGATGAAATCTACGAAAAACCAATGAACCAACTGGATCTGTCCTGGAACACAGAATTTAACGATCATATTGGGGTGAAATTAACCGTAAGAAATATACTTAACGAAGAAACTTTATTCACTCAAGATCCAACTCAAGAAGTTCGTTTCCCAGACAGGTTTAGCAATGTTGTAGAAAGCTTTGACCTGGGAACCACTTTTGGAGTTAACGTAACGTATAAATTTTAACTATAAATATTTTAACCACAACTAAATTTTAAATTATGAAAAAACCAATTTTAAAAACCCTTTTTGTACTGTCTTTACTTGCAGGATTTACATCTTGTAGCAGTGATGATGATGGATTACAGCCAACTGATGATGTGGATGACATTGCCACAGATGATGACAACGGAGGAGGTGATGATGGCGTACTACAGGGAACTGTTCTCGAAGGCGACATCACCGAAGATCTTTTAGTTGAAACAGGAGATTACTCCTTAAGAGGAGCAGTTACTGTAAAAGACGGAGCGACATTAACTATCCAACAAGGTTCTACATTTACTGTTACGGCTGAAGACCAGGAAGCAGGAGTAAACCTTGTTTTTGTTGAACAAGGCGGAAGGATCGTAGCCGAAGGAACAGCTTCACAACCAATTGTATTTACTTCTGAAAACCAAAATTCAGAAGGTGGTGATGGAGACTGGGGAGGAATTGGAATTCACGGTCGTGCCAGAATGAACGCACCGGGAGGTGAATCACAATCTGAAGCTGGGCAATTACCTTATGGGGGTGAAGACGATGAAGACGATTCTGGAGTGCTTCGCTATGTCCGTGTAGAATATGCCGGTCAGGCATCTTCTGATGGCCAATTTGAATTCAATGCCTTTTCATTTTTCGCAGTAGGTAGCGGTACAGTAGTAGAAAACTGTGAAGCATTTGAAGGTGCGGATGACGGGTTTGAATTCTATGGGGGTACTGTTAATGCCACAAATATCTCTGCAGTAGGCATGGAAGATGATTCTATAGACTGGGACGAAGGTTACAGAGGTACCATTGACAACGCGGTAATTTACCAGTATGATGGTACAGGCGACTTTGCTTTTGAATTAGCCAGCAGAAGTGGTGAGAACAATGCAACACCACGTGCAAAACCTACGGTAAGCAATGTGACTTTAAGAGGTCACAACAGAGAAGGAAAAGCCGCTTTTGATCTTAAACAAGGAACCGGTGGAGTTTTTGACAACATCGTTGGATATAACTACGAAACTATGATATTCGTCAACGATCAACTTCAGGAGGTGGAAAATGGAGATCTGGAATTCACCAATACTCATTTCTACGACTACACAAACCTGGTAGTAAATAATGTTGATGAAAGTGATATCGTAGAGGAATTAATCTCAATGAACGAAGAAGCAACCGGAGCAGATTTATCTGAATTTGAGGGTTGGACAAGATTCGATGCGATGGGAGGATTCGAAGAATAGCTTATTTAAATTTATTAGCCAAAGAAAAAAGCTGCCCTCACACGGCAGCTTTTTTTAATATAACATTAAGATTAATTACACAATAAATCTGGCATCGTTTTTGAAATTTTATTGTAGTTTTGTATAAACCTCGATAATAAAGAATGAAGCAATACTACTTCTATAGTTTCATATTAGCTATTTTCCTCACATTCTCTGCACCAAATGCGGCGTATGCGCAGGATACTACCAGCTCGGGGAATAAGACAGAAATTCCTATAGAAGGCCTATCTATTTACCCTAACCCGGTTACTAATGGAAAGGTTTATATTAGTACTTCCCAGAATAAAGAAAAAGAGATCCAGATTTACAATGTTTTGGGGAAACCAGTACAACGCACCAAATTAAGAGGAAAAGAACTTGATGTTTCGGCTCTGAGTGCAGGAATTTATATTCTAAAAATCAAAGAAGAAGAAGCCACCGCCACCAGGAAATTGGTTGTGAGATAATCCAAGCTTCAGGCATTTCTAAGATTTCTTAACTTCGCTTTTCTAAATTTAACCACAAGAATGTTATCTGAAAGAATTTTTAATATTTCTAATCAGAAAAATTTTAATGAAATTGCTCTCGAAGTATTTTCTTACCAGTTTCAGCAAAATAAGGTTTACCGGGAATTTTGCGAGTTATTAAATCGAAATCCGGGAAATGTTGCTACTCTTGAGGAGATCCCTTTTTTACCCATAGAATTCTTTAAGAAGAAAAAAGTGGTTTCGGGTACAAATTCAGAAGAAATCATTTTCACCAGCAGCGGAACTACCGGTGCCACAACCAGCAAACATTACGTAACCAATTTAAAAGTTTACGAGCAAAGTTTTTTAAAAGCTTTTGAGATTTTCTACGGAAAACCGGAAGAAATGGTTGTTTTAGCACTGCTGCCTTCCTATTTAGAGCGCCAGGGGTCTTCGCTAATTTATATGGCCGATAGGCTTATAAAACTAAGCAAACACCCTGAAAGCGGATTTTATCTGAATGATCTGGAAAGCCTTCAAAATAAGCTTACAGCATTAGATAAAAGCGAAAAAAAAACACTCCTTCTGGGCGTATCTTTTGCCTTACTCGATTTGGTTGAAAATTACGATTTTAACTTAAAAAATACTACGATAATGGAAACTGGGGGGATGAAAGGTCGGCGCAAGGAAATGATTAGGGAAGAACTTCATCAAGTACTTTCAAAAGGTTTTGGAATAGAAAAAATTCATAGTGAATACGGGATGACGGAGTTACTTTCGCAGGCATATTCAAAAGGAGATGGAATTTTTAATACTCCACCCTGGATGAAGATTCTTATTCGTGATGCCGAAGATGCCTTAAGTTACCTTCCAGCGCACAAAACGGGGGGAATCAACGTAATAGATTTGGCCAATTTTAACTCTTGTTCATTTATTGCTACCCAGGATTTAGGTAGAAAAATTCAGGAGAATCAAACCGAAATTCTTGGAAGATTTGATAATAGTGATATTCGGGGATGCAACCTGCTACTTCTATAAGCCTTCTCCTATCAACATTCGCCAATAAAAACTTAAATATCAGTACTTTATAGTTAAAGTTTACTAAAGCATGTAAATTTTCAGGACTTCTCTCGTCTTATTAAATGTAAGAATGAATTTGTGATTGAAATGATTCTTACAGGCTAAGTGAAATTTTTTCATATTAGATTGGTTAGTTAGTTGCAAGCCCCGTAGACATCCTGTTTACGGGGCTTTGTATTTTACTAATCTAACCGGCGATTTAAATTGCCCTAATAATATAGGTATTCTTCTTCCCTTTATTGATAATTACATATTTATCATTTATAAGATCCTGGGAAGTAATGGTGTAATTTTCTTTTATCTTTTCCTTATTAACAGAAACTGAATTCTCTTTTAACGCTCTTCTGGCTTCGCCATTGGATTGCAGGAAATTGGTTTTAGCCGATAAAGCCGCGATCATATCTAAGCCTTCTTCTATTTCAGTTTTAGCTATTTCAGCTTGGGGTACGCCTTCAAAAACATCTAAAAATGTAGCTTCATTCAAAGATTTTAAATCGGCTGCGGTACTTTTTCCAAAGAGAACTTCAGATGCTTTTACAGCATTCTCATAATCTTCGCGGGAATGAACCATTACCGTAATTTCTTCGGCTAAAGTTTTTTGAAGCACACGCTTATGAGGCGCTTCTTTATGCTCTTCAATAAGCCTTTCTATTTCGGTTTTACTTAGTAAAGTAAATATCTTGATATACTTTTCAGCATCATCATCGCTTGTATTTAACCAGTATTGGTAGAATTTATAAGGCGAAGTACGGTTTGGGTCTAACCAAACATTTCCACCTTCGGTTTTTCCAAATTTAGTACCATCGGCTTTGGTAATCAGTGGGCAGGTTAATGCGTAGCCTTTTCCATTTCCAATACGGCGAATCATCTCGGTACCCGTCGTGATATTTCCCCATTGATCACTGCCTCCCATTTGCAGGGAACAATCTTTTTCTCTGAATAAATGTAGAAAATCGTATCCCTGAACTAACTGATAAGTAAATTCGGTAAAAGACATTCCTTCAGCAGCATCAGAAGACAAACGCTTTTTCACCGAATCTTTGGCCATCATATAATTTACGGTGATATGTTTCCCAACATCCCGAATAAATTCAAGGAAACTGAAATTTTTCATCCAGTCGTAATTATTCACCATTTCGGCTGCATTTTCCTCTTCTTTACCAAATTCAAGGAACTTAGAAAGCTGGTTTTTTATAGCTTGCTGATTGTGGCGTAAAGTTTTTTCGTCAAGTAAATTCCGCTCTGCAGATTTCCCCGAGGGATCGCCAATCATACCCGTAGCTCCACCAACTAAAGCAAAAGGTTTGTGTCCGCAAAGCTGAAAATGTCTAAGCATCATCACGCTCACAAGGTGGCCAATATGCAGGGAATCGGCCGTAGGATCAATTCCAACATAAGCAGCGCGCATTCCTTCTTTTAGGTGTTCTTCGGTCCCCGGCATAACATCGTGCAACATCCCTCTCCAGGTAAGTTCTTCTACAAAATTCTTATTCATAATTCAAATAATTTTGCTCAAAAATAATAGTAAATAAGCTCGGAGCAAGTACCCGAGGTAGTTTTAAGAAATAAAATTTTTAATTTCTTGGATAATCTCGAGGATTTTAATCTCGATTATCGGGTAAAGATACCATAAACTCTTATTTTTCCTAAGTGGTTTTGGTATATTTACCCCATGATTTTAGTTACAGGCGGCACCGGATTGGTGGGTTCACACTTATTGCTGAATTTATTAAAAGCCGGGAAAGAAGTAAGGGCCCTTCATAGAAAAAACAGCGATCTTGTTGCAGTTGAGCACGTGTTCAATTATTATACTTCTACTGAAGAAGCAAAGTCTCTATTTCGGCAAATTGAATGGTTTGAAGCCGATATCACCAATATCCCACAACTCAACAAAGCTTTTGAGAATATAAAATATGTTTATCACTGCGCCGCACTTGTTTCCTTTGATCCTGGAGATGATAAAAAACTTCGAAAAATAAATATTGAAGGCACTGCAAATATTGTAAACCTTTGTGTGGCCTTTAAAATTGAAAAACTTTGCTATGTAAGTAGTGTTGCGGCATTGGGCAGGAGTTTAAACAAGAAAGAAATTACTGAGCGTGTAATGTGGAATCCCGAAGAAGACCATAGCGATTATGCTATTTCTAAATACGGTGCCGAAATTGAAACCTGGAGAGGTTCCCAGGAAGACGTGCCTACTGTAATTGTAAAACCCGGAATAATTATTGGCCCGGGATTTTGGAAAGAAGGTACAGGACAAATTTTTTCGAAAATTGATAAGGGAATGAACTATCATTTTCCTAAAATAGCGGGGTTTGTTGGGGTAAAAGATGTAGTAAATGTGATGCAACAGCTTATGGAGGCTGAAATAAAAAATGAAGCTTATATCCTGGTTTCTGAAAATATGAGTTTTAAAGCTGTTTTTGAACAAACTGCAACCGAATTAAATAAACCTGCACCTAAAAAAGCGCTCAAAAAATGGATGCTTTGGGTAGGTTGGATTTTTCAGAAAATAGGTGGATTCTTTGGAGCTAAAAGACAAATAACCAAAAACACAGTAAACACTTTATTTCAGCATTCAAAATATTCAAATAAGAAAATTAAAGAAAGCCTAGGTTTTGAATTTACTCCTATGAAAAAGGTAATTGCTCAAACTGCTAAATTCTTCAAACAGGATAAATCTTAGTTTCGGGACCTTGGTTGTGGCAGGCTATCTAAAACTCTTCTGCCGAGCGAATCTTTTTCATTAATTAAAGAATCAGAAATTTCTTCAATTTTCCTTTCTTCCTCAGGGTTTAATGAATCTTCCTCTACTCCCAACGAATCACGCCTTACTTTTGCAATAGAATCTTTAATTTGTTGTTCCTGCTGTTGCAAGGTATCCAGTTCAACTTTTAATTTTTCGAAACGATTCTTTACACTATCGTAGATACGTTGATAAACTTCATAATTATCAGCATAATAATCGTTGCTGCGCTTAAATTGAACGCTATCTATTTCGTACTTCTCGAAAATATATTCCTGCCCCCTAATTCCCGTATTTTCAAACATGCGTTTATTAAAATTCCTGGCCGATTGCATTAAGAAAATTTCAGCAATTACATCTATCATTTTATCCTCGGGAATAAGATTTTCAGGCCTTTCGGATTTTTCAATATTTTGACAGGCAGCAAATGCAGCACATATAAAAAACAGTAAGAAAAGTTTTTTCAACATATTATCGGTCAAACTGCAAACGCTCTGCCACATTTGCAAAAGGCTGATGTTTGAAATTTTTATACACCAAATTACCATTCACAAAAGTATGTGTAACCCGGGACTTAAAGGTTACACCCTCAAAAGGAGACCAGCCACATTTATACTGAATATTATCTGGTTGTACTGCCCATGGTGCGTTAAGATCTACCAGCACCAAATCGGCTTTATAACCTTCACGAATGAATCCGCGATCTTTAATATCAAACAAAATAGCCGGGTTGTGGCACATTTTTTCTACAATCTTTTCTAAAGAAATCTTCTCCTGGTGATGAAACTGCAACATTGCAGCAAGAGAATGTTGCACCATCGGGCCACCACTTGGGGCCTTTGTGTACACATTTTTCTTTTCTTCTTTAGTGTGCGGAGCGTGGTCTGTAGCTACAACATCCAAAAGGTCGTCATTCAAAGCTTTCATTAAAGCATCCTGATCTTGTTTGGTTTTAACCGCAGGATTCCATTTAATCAAGGTTCCTTTCTTCTTATAATCAGAATCGTTGAACCAGAGGTGGTGTATACAAACCTCAGCCGTAATCTTTTTATCTTTGAGTTTTTTCTTATTGCTGAATAAACTCAGCTCTTTTGCTGTAGAAACGTGAAAAACGTGTAATCTCGCGCCGGTTTTTTTGGCCAGTGCCACCGCCCTGGCAGATGATTTATAACAAGCCTCTTCGCTTCTAATTTGGGGGTGCAATTCAATTGGAATATCGTCGCCGTAGCGTTCTATATATTCATCCAGATTCTTTTTAATAGTTGCTTCGTCTTCACAATGCACCGCGATAAGCAAAGGAGATTTTGAAAAAATTTGTTCTAATGCTTTTTCATCGTCTACCAGCATATTCCCCGTAGATGAACCTAAAAACAACTTTAAAGCTGCCGTAGTTTTAGGATCTACTTTTAGAATTTCTTCCAGGTTATCGTTTGTACCACCAAACATAAAAGAGTAATTGGCATAAGATCTTTCTGCCGCCAACTCAAATTTCTTTTCTAATTCTTCTATAGTGGTGGTTTGTGGGAGCGTGTTAGGCATTTCTATAAAAGAAGTGATTCCGCCGGCCACAGCTGCCCGAGATCCCATTTCTATATTTTCTTTATGAGTAAGCCCGGGTTCCCTAAAATGCACCTGATCGTCTATTACACCGGGTAATAAATGCGTTCCTTCGGCATCAAAAATTTGTACATCAGGCGATTTGGCACTAATGCTTTCGGCAATTTCTACAATTATTCCACCTTCAATAAAAACATCGGCTTCTTTAATTTTACCCTCGTTTACAATCTTCGCGTTTTTGATTAAGACTTTCTTCATTTCAATTTAATCTGCTTAAAAAGACTTTTAATCTTCATTATTATTACCCCAAAAATGGCTTCGGAAATTATGGAGCCACTCATTTTTGAAGTTCCTCGTGTTCTATCTGTGAAGATTACGGGGACTTCTTCTAAATTATATTTCAGTAAATATGCTTTAAACTTCATTTCTATCTGAAAGGCATAGCCCACAAACTGTATGCTGTCCAGATCTATAGTTTCCAACACCTTTCTTTTATAACAAACAAAACCGGCTGTGGTATCATGAATATCCATTCCGGTAATAAATCTTACATATTTAGATGCCAACCAGGATAATAAAACCCTGCTCATAGGCCAGTTAATTACATTAACCCCGGTTTTATAACGGGAACCTATGGCAACATCAGCATTATTCCTTTTGCAGGTATTGTATAACCTAATAAGATCGTTAGGATTATGAGAAAAATCGGCATCCATCTCAAAAACATACTCGTAATCCCTTTGCAGCGCCCATTTAAAACCGTGAATGTAAGCTGTTCCCAAACCTAATTTCCCCATTCTTTCTTCAAGAAAAAGACCTTCGTGAAATTCGGCCTGCAGTGTTCTTACCAGGGTTGCAGTGCCATCGGGAGAATTATCATCTACTACCAAAATATGAAATTGTGTATGTTGAGAAAACACGTTTCTAACCAGTCGCTCAATGTTTTCAATTTCATTAAAGGTGGGTACAATGACTATCCCCTTTACCATCTTACCAATTTTTGCACAAATGTATGCATTTTAAATCTTCGTTTCGCGGCATCACCTTCAAGTTTTAACCTCAAAATAATTATACATTTGCAAAAAAGTTTTAATCCTGGAAGCCATAGAAAGACATATTGTTTCACTAGACTGGATCACCCTAACGTTAATGGGTGCATTTCTATTACTGGCTACTGTAAGAACAGCATATCCACAACGTTTTGAGGATTTTCTTTCACTGCTTTCCTCTAACAAATTTATGATGTTTAGAGGAAAGAAGAACAAGGCTTTTCATCCTTTTAACATTTTGCTTTTTTTTGTTCATCTCATCTCCTTTTCGCTGCTTTTCTACCTGTTTTTCAGTTTCTTTTGGAAGGATACAACTTTAAATCCGGCTTTTGTTTTTATACGTATTGCCACCGCTTATGGCAGTTTTGTACTACTAAAATTTGGGCTGGAAAAGATAGTTGGCAACGTCTTTGATTTAGACCCACAAATAGATTCTTACCTCTATCAAAAAATTAGCTACCGCAATTTCATAGGACTTATATTATTAATTCCCAGCTTAATATTCGTTTATACCTTTACTCCTACCGCTTTTGCCCTATATACTTTATTGGGTATTTTAGTCCTAAGCAATTTTTTTAGCCTGTTATTGATTTACCGCGAAAATCAAACCCTTATTACTGGCAATTGGTTTTATTTTATTTTGTACCTTTGCGCTCTCGAAATTGCCCCCTATATTATTTTGTACAAGCTAATTACAATTTAAACTAAGGACCAAATAAAAGTATTGATATATGAAAGTGAAAACAATTTTAGTTTCCCAGCCCGAACCTAAAGTAGAGAACTCTCCTTATTTTGAGCTTGAGGAAAAACAAAAAGTAAAAATTGATTTCATCCCTTTTATTCACGTAGAAGGTGTCTCTTCTAAAGAAGTACGCCAGCAAAAAGTAGATCTTACCAAATATTCTGCAATTATTCTTACCAGCCGTAATGCTGTTGATCATTTTTTTAGAATTGCCGAAGAATTGCGTTTTAAGGTGCCAGACACCCTAAAATACTTTTGTTTGAGTGAAGCTGTAGCTTATTATTTACAAAAATATGTGGTTTACCGCAAGCGGAAAATTTATGTTGGGAAAAGAACTTTTGCCGATCTTTCTCCGCTTATTAAGAAATATAAGAACGAGAAGTTTTTATTACCATCTTCAGATATGCTGAAGCCAGATGTACCTAAAACACTAGATAAATTAGGTGTTGAATGGAAACAGGCTACTTTTTATAAAACTGTAGTAAGTGACCTTTCTAATCTACGCGACGTAACTTATGACATCCTGGTATTCTTTAGCCCAAGCGGAATCAAATCTTTATTTGAGAATTTCCCAGATTTTGAGCAGAAAGAAACTAAAATTGCAGTGTTTGGCAATACCACAATAAAGGCCGCTAAAGAACACGGTTTAACCGTAAATATTAAAGCGCCAACTCCAGATACACCATCTATGACGATGGCCCTGCAAAAATATATTGCGGAAGCAAACAAAAAATAATTCATAGAAGAATTTTAAACCTCACTTAGTGAATTAAGATTACCTTCCATTTATATTTTTTAAATAAAAAATCCGGTGCACTTTACACCGGATTTTTTTGAATCAATTAACTAATTAAAAATAATGCTAGGAGGAAGTTGGCCCGCCGGCCATAATTTCATCATTAGCATATGCTTCAAACTTTTCAAAGTTCTTTTTAAAGGAATTTGCCAACTCCCCTGCTTTTCTATCGTAAGCTGCAGTGTCTTTCCAGGTGTTTCTGGGATTTAAAACTTCCGCAGGAACATTAGGACAATTTAATGGCATTTGCAGGCCAAACATATTATGTGTATTAAATTCAGCATCTTTTAAGTCGCCATTTAGCGCAGCGCTAATCATTGCACGGGTGAATTTCAATTTCATCCGGCTTCCTGTTCCATAAGGTCCGCCGGTCCACCCAGTATTAATTAACCAAACATTTACTCCTGCTTCTTTCATTTTAGCGCTTAGCATTTCGGCATATTTGGTAGGATGCAAAGGCATAAAAGGCGCACCAAAACAAGCTGAGAAACTTGGTACGGGTTCATCAATCCCGGCCTCGGTCCCTGCCACTTTTGCGGTATAACCACTAATAAAATGATAAGCCGCCTGGCCGGGTGTAAGTTTACTTATTGGAGGTAAAACCCCAAAAGCATCAGCCGTTAAAAAGAATATATTCTTAGGATTTTCACCTACTGAAGGCACTTGAATGTTATCTATATGATGAATAGGGTAACTAACTCTTGTATTTTGGGTAATACTGGTGTCAGAAAAATCAACATTCCCCTCATCATCCAGGATTACATTTTCCAGAATAGCCCCCGGCTTGATTGCACGGTAAATATCGGGTTCGTTTTCTTCAGTAAGATTAATTACTTTAGCGTAACAGCCTCCTTCAAAATTAAAAATTGTGTTTTCCTTGGTCCAACCGTGTTCATCGTCTCCGATTAATTTTCTGTTAGGATCTGCAGATAAAGTGGTTTTCCCCGTACCTGAAAGTCCGAAAAATATTGCGGTATCACCATCTTCCCCAACATTCGCCGAGCAATGCATGGGCAGCGTATTTTTATATACCGGAAGTATAAAGTTTAAGGCTGAAAATATTCCTTTTTTAATCTCCCCGGTATAACCGGTTCCTCCAATTAAAGCAATTTTCTTACTGAAATTAAGAATAGCAAAATTTTCCTGGCGCGTGCCGTCTACTTCAGGATCTGCCTTGAAACCGGGAGCGTTCAGAATTAGCCATTCTTCCTTGAAGTTTTCAAGCTCATTTTCTTCCGGCCTTAAAAACATATTATATGCAAACATATTAGACCAGGGATATTCACTTACCACCCTAATATTTAAGCGGTATTTTTCTTCGGCACAAGCATAGGCATCGCGAGCGTAGATTTCCTTATTAGATAGGTACTCGGCAACCTTATCGTAAAGTTTATCGAACTTGGCAACATCAAACGGAATATTGATATCTCCCCACCAAACTTTGTCGCAGGTGATTTCATCTTTTACAATAAAACGATCTTTTGGAGATCTACCGGTAAAAGCTCCAGTGTTAATAGCTAAGGCGCCAGAATTTGTTTCGGTACCAAGGCCATGTTCTAAAGTATCGTAATGAAGTTCTTCAGGAGATAACTGGTAATGTACCGTTGCATTTTTGATCCCGTAGCTTTCTAACGAAATCGTTTTCGTAGTTTGGGTGTTTGCAAACATAAATTTAAAGTGTGTGGTTTGTTATGAGTACAAAATTATAAATCTTATACAGATAAACTGCTAAACTTTCTTAAATTATTTCGTCTTTATTTTTACAAATTCTACCAGTAAAAAAATCCATGCGGCTATTAATAGCGTGCCTCCCAGAGGGGTGACTAATGCAATACCCGTAAAATCTATAGTTGTTAAATTATTCGTAGCGAGTAAATATATAGATCCAGAAAAGCAAATTACGCCAAATAAAAGCAGAAAAAATATTGGTTTTTGAAAGCGAAATGAATGCATTTTAAAACCTCCTATAAAAAGTAACAATAAGCCATGATACATTTGATATTTTACTCCGGTTTCAAAAGATTCCCTGGCTGTTTCATCTAGTAGCGGTTTTAAACCATGTGCACCAAAAGCACCAATTATTACCGCTAAAAGTCCAAAAATTACCCCTGTTATTAAAAATTTCCTATTCATTTGGGTTATTTTTTATGAGTTAAAGATTTAATACATTCGTAAACAACTACACAAAACTAATTTATTTTATGAACAACATTTTAATAATCGGGGCGGGAAAATCTACTTCTGTCCTAATCGATCATCTTTTGTCCAAAGCCGGGACCGAAGATCTCTTTTTAAGAATTGGAGATATTGAGCTTGAAAATGCTAAAAATGCCTGCGGAAGCAAACAGCATTGCGAAGCTTTTCATTTAGATGTTTTTAGTGCTGAAAGCAGGGAAAATGCAGTTAAAAGTGCAGATATCGTAATTTCCATGCTTCCGGCGAGATTTCATATTGAAGTTGCCAAAGCCTGCGTGAAGTTCAAAAAGAATATGGTGACCGCTTCTTATATTAGTAAAGAAATGAAAGCTTTAGATGAAGAAGTAAAGGAAAACGGACTCATATTTATGAATGAAATTGGGGTTGATCCCGGGATTGACCATATGAGTGCGATGCAGGTTATAGACCGTATCCGGGATAAAGGCGGAAATTTACTTTTATTTGAATCTTTTACCGGCGGCCTCGTTGCTCCTGAAAGTGATACCAATTTATGGAACTACAAATTTACCTGGAATCCCAGGAATGTTGTAGTTGCGGGGCAAGGCGGTGTAGCCGAATTTATTCAGGAAGGAAAATACAAATACATTCCATATCACCGTCTATTTAGAAGAACCGAATTCCTGCACATCGAAGGTTACGGTAAATTTGAAGGTTATGCCAATAGAAATTCGCTGGATTATATGAGTATTTACGGTCTGGAAGACGTACTTACCTTGTACCGCGGTACCATCAGAAGGGTTGGCTTCAGCCGGGCGTGGAATATGTTTGTTCAGCTTGGAATGACCGACGATAGCTTTACTATGAAAGATTCAGAAAATATGAGCTATCGCGATTTTGTGAATTCCTTTCTCCCTTATTCACCTACCGATACTGTAGAACTTAAACTTCGGCATAACCTGAAGATAGATCAGGACGATGTCATGTGGGAAAAACTATTGGAGCTGGATTTATTTAATAAAGACAAAAAAATAGGAATTAAAAATGCCACGCCTGCCCAAGCCCTGCAAAAGATTTTAATGGACAAATGGAGCCTCGCGCCAGATGATAAAGATATGATTGTGATGTACCATAAATTTGGTTACGAATTAAATGGTGAGAAAAAACAGATAGACGCAACCATGGTGCATATCGGGAAAGACCAAACTGAAACCGCGATGGCAAAAACGGTTGGGCTTCCAGTGGCAATTGCTACTTTAAAAATTTTAAAGGGCGAAATTACCACACCCGGCGTTCAGCTTCCTATTAAGAAAGAGGTTTATGAACCCATCCTTAAAGAATTAGAGAAACACGATATTATTTTTAAAGAAAAAGAGACTGAATATTTGGGCTACAACCCTTTTGGAGAGGTGGGAAATTAAATTTTTGAATTCAATTTGCTACTTTAGCTCTTTAACTAATAAACCTCCCAGATGAAAGTTGTAAATGAAACTGTTGTTATAGATGGTATAGATAAGACCATCCTGAATTTCTTAATGGAAGATGCCAAAAAATCTATCCTTGAAATTGCCAGGAATATTGGGATTACCGGAGCAGCAGTTCACCAGCGGTTACGTAAACTGGAGAAAGCAGGTTTAATTGAAGGCTCTAAACTTATGATAAACCCCCGCATGCTTGGTTATAAAACCATGGCCTTTGTGGGGGTATATTTGGATAAGGCGGTTAGTAATCCGCAGGCTGTAAAACAACTCAGCCAAATTCCCGAAGTAATTGAGTGCCACTACACCACAGGAAACTGGTCTATTTTTATTAAAATATTGTGCAGGGATAACGAGCATTTAATGAATGTGCTCAATAAAGATATCCAGGCTATAGAAGGGGTTTCGAGAACAGAAACCTTTATTTCGTTAAATCAGCAAATAAAAAGGCAAATCAAAATTTAATTCTTTGGATTTATTCTAAATAAGAATTAATTTTGGCGGCAGCATGAAAGTATTACACCAATCTCAATTCTTTACTTCTTATCAATGTGATAAGCAACGGTGCTTTTTCATTGAATTTCCGCATAAAACCATTCAGCTGGGTTTTTGCCAGTTTTTAGCCTTTAGACAACAGGTTAAGGAAATAAACCTTGATTCCCATTTTAACGGGCAAAACCATCACGGGTTGGAAATGCTTATGCTTTGCAATCGGCAACACTTTTTTGTTTTTAATACCTTAGAATGCATAGACCTTAAAGAATTTATTACCGGTTCTTTCGCTATGCTAGAACTAAATTCCCTGCTTACCACTTCAGTTTAATCTATTTCACTTTAGACTACTTCTAAATTCTATACACAATTAGGTTGTTAGTCTCTATTTGGCTAATTTTATAGAAAATGACTAATAAAACCGGTATGATGCCGGTAGCAAAAGTTGGCGAGGTATAAGGCAATGAATTAGACCTGTACCAAGCCGCTATAGAGTTAAAATATAAAGAAATGAAAGATTTAGTAAGACAAAATTTGAGTATCCATGTAGATGTAATGGATCTTTTAAATAAACAAATTGAAAAAGAAGCACACTCGTCATCAGCTTATTTAGCTATGGCATCCTGGTGCGATCACAATGCCCTTTCTAATAGCGCCGATTTCTTTTACGAGCAGGCTGCAGAAGAAAGAGAGCATATGATGAAGATCTTTAGATTTATTAACGATAACGGCGGTACCGCTTATTCTCCTGAAGTTAGTGGCGTAAACCACGATTTCAAATCTTTGGAGGAAATCTTTGAAACTGCTTTAGACCAGGAAATTGCTATCACCAAATCAATTCACAATATTGTAGGAAAATGCCGAAAGCTAAACGATTATACCACCGAATATTTTCTACAGTGGTTTATAGCAGAACAAATGGAAGAAGAGCAAACAATGCGCCGTGCGCTAGAGTTATTTGATCTTATGGGCACTGAAGGCCTGGGCCTTAAATTACTGGATGAGCGTATTCCGCAAATTAGAAATAAAAGTACAGAATAAAACTAACAGCATTATCCTGAATTTATTTCGGGATCTAACTACAATAAAAAACCCGCTTCAGCTGAAGCGGGTTTTCTTTTATAAAATTTTCCGTAGAATATTTTCAATATTAATCTCTTCCCATATAAATACTAAGGAAGTAAAGTAAAGTGGCTAAAGAACCAACGGCGGCAACAACATAAGTTCTTGCGGCCCATTTGAGGGAATCTTCGGCAGCTTCATGTTCTGGACCAGAAACCATATTTTCGGTTTCCAACCAGGCTAGAGCGCGTTTACTCGCATCATACTCTACCGGTAAAGTTATAAAACTGAATAAAGTTCCCATTCCAAACATGATAATTCCAATAAGCAATATAGTACTTCCAAGGGCAGTAGTGGCCATTAAGATTAATCCTCCAAAAATCACCCATTGTGAAAATCTTGAAGCCACGCTTACCACCGGCACTAACTGGCTTCTCATGGTTAACCAGCTATAAGCATTAGCGTGCTGAATGGCGTGACCTGTTTCGTGTGTTGCCACGGCAGCGGCTGCAGCATTTCGCTGGCTGTAAACCCCTTCAGACAGATTAATGGTTTTTTTCTGCGGATTATAATGATCTGTCAACATTCCGGGGGTGGAAATTACTTTTACATCGGTAATATTATTGTCCCGTAACATTTTCTCGGCGAGCTCTTTTCCGCTCATACCGTTTTGCAAATGCACTTCAGAGTATTTTTTAAACTTACTCTTTAATTTATTGCTTACATATAAACTCACTATAAAAATGAGTCCTGCTATAACATAATATCCTAACATTTTCTTCTCTGTTTTGTTAATCCAAAGATAGCAAAAACCTAGCCATTTGTAATCTTAATCCATGCTTGACATTTTAAAATAAACTCATAAAATTTTAACTGAAATGAAACTTAGACTCCAATAAAAAAATCAGTAATTAGCGGAAGATTGATTGTGAATATGTTATTTTACAATTTAAGATATTACCTATATTTGCACCAATCACTACAAAAAGGCTATGCATTACAAGAGAATACTATTAAAATTATCGGGAGAAGCATTAATGGGACAACGCCAATACGGCATAGATCCTGATCGGTTGGCAGAATATGCCGAAGAGATTAAACAAGTGATCGATAAGGGAATAGAAGTAGCCATTGTTATTGGCGGCGGAAATATCTTTAGAGGAGTGGCCGGAGCCAGTAAAGGAATGGATAGGGTGCAGGGAGACCATATGGGAATGCTTGCTACGGTAATTAACGGTTTAGCTTTACAAAGTGCGCTGGAAGATGCCGGAGTTCAAACCAGGCTGCAATCGGCTATAAAAATCAATGAAGTTGCTGAACCTTTTATTAGAAGAAAAGCCATGCGCCATTTAGAAAAAGGCCGCGTGGTAATTTTTGGAGGCGGAACCGGAAATCCTTATTTCACCACAGATTCTGCCGCAGTTTTAAGAGCTATTGAAATTCACGCCGATGTTATTTTAAAAGGAACACGCGTAGACGGAATTTACAATGCCGATCCTGAAAAGGATAAGAAAGCCACAAAATTCGATTTTATTTCTTTTGACGATGTGATTAGAAAAGGCCTAAAAGTAATGGATACCACGGCGTTCACCTTAAGCCAGGAAAACGAACTACCAATAATTGTTTTTGATATGAATACCCCCGGAAACCTTCTAAAAGTAGTGACCGGTGAAAGAATAGGTACAAAAGTTAATTTATAAAGATTTACGCTCAACTAATATTTTTTAAAAATGGAAGACGAAATTCAATTTATTATAGACTCTGCTAAAGAAGGCATGGACAAGGCTATTGAACACCTTAAAAAACAATTGCAAAACATTCGTGCCGGCAAAGCCAACCCTGCAATGCTTGGGAGTGTAATGGTAGAATATTATGGAGCTCAAACTCCGCTTCAACAAGTTGCCAACGTGAATACCCCAGATGCACGAACTATTTCTGTTCAGCCGTTTGAGAAAAAACTAATTCCTGAAATTGAAAAAGGAATTATGCAGGCCAACCTTGGTTTTAACCCTATGAATAATGGGGAAAATGTTATTATAAACGTTCCGCCACTAACCGAAGAACGCCGTAAACAGCTTACAAAACAGGCAAAAGCCGAGGCAGAAGATGCTAAAATTGGCGTAAGAAACGATAGAAAAACGGCAAACAACGAATTAAAAAAGCTGGATATTTCTGAAGACTTACTTAGAGATGCCGAAAACGAGGTTCAGGAATTGACTGATGCCCACATTATCCGTATTGACGCTATCCTTGAAAACAAGGAAAAAGAAATCATGACTATATAACACAAATTCAGTTTCTTATAGTAAATTACAGGCTGTTTGAGAAGTCTTGGTTTCGTCAAGCTGATTTTATTTCAGATTGCAACTTGTTATAATTCAACAGGTTATATCCTGGAACAATCCCGAAATTCCGGGACATGATGACGTTATTACCACCTCTCAAACAGCCTCTTTTAATTTAGTGCTTAATTAATTTTTGTTCATAATTCAGAAAAACCTATGCGTTCTCCGTTATTGCTTATTTTTCTGTTATTTTCCTTTAGTATTTGTGCTCAGCAACCACTACGTGGAAGAATTGTGAACAAACAAACCGGTGACCCCCTCGCCTACGCCAAAATAACATATGGCGACAAAGAAGACTTAAGTAAAATAGACGGTAGTTTTTCCATTACACTTACAGAAGAGGAAACCCAGCTTAGTATTTCTTATGTTGGTTTTGAAACGCAAAACTTTAAGGTTTCAAAGAACGTAGAATTTGTACGGATTAAATTAACTCCTAAAATTGAAGGCCTTGCTGCGGTAACTATTTCTTCAGGGGAAAATAAAGCGAATGCGATTATTGCAAAGGCCATTGCGCGAAAACCCAAAAACGATCCTGAAGAAAAACTACAAAAATTCAATTTTAAAAACTATAATAAATTTATTGTAGACAATGAATCTGCCGCCTTGGAAATGGCGAGCGATAGTACCAATCTTGAAATTGGAACCGTGATTAATTCGGCTGCAAGTTATTTTTCAGAGAAAGTTTCCAAGTTTTATTATTCCCAAAAAGAAGGTTTAAAAGAAGAAGTTCAGGCTTTAAAAACCGCCGGATTTGAAAAACCGGTCTATGAGATTTTATCACTTTCGGTAAATCCATTTTCACTCTACGATAAAGATTTTAGAATTTTTGATACCGATTATGCCGCACCTCTCCAAAATTCTGCTTTCAGAAATTATTCGTTTAAAATTTTAGACACCACGACAACTTCCCAACCGGCTTATGTAATTTATTTTAAGCCAAAAAGGCAACGGGCTGTGGCAGGTTTGGAGGGCATTCTTTATTTAGATACTGAAACCTACGCCATACAGCAAGCAAAAGCACAACTTTTGGGAGCCATAAAACTGGAAATAGACCAGGATTATGAATATTTCCCCGAGGAAAACTTATGGTTTCCAAAAACTCAAAAAATTACAATTAGACCCGGAAATGGCGACCAGGCGATTTCGGTTTTTGGCGGAGTCATCTCTGCAGGAACGCTTCAGAAGAAAGAATCTATTCTAAATAATATCCTTGCACCCGGAAAAAGTGATCCCAACCTGTTTTTAAACGTGACCAGCACTAATTTCGATATTCAGCTGAATTCTAATGAAACTTTAGAAACTTCAGCTGAAATTCTGGTTAATTCTACTGCGATTTCCCGCGAAGATAGCTTTTGGGAAGAAAACAGGACTGAAGCTATAAGCTCGCAAAATAAGTTTAGTCGCCAACGTGCAGAAAGACTTATTAAAGAAAAAGAAGTTGAAGAAAAAATTAGCTTTCAAAAATCGGTTTCAACCGGCTATATTCCGGTGGGATTTTGGGATTTCGATCTTGGAAAATTCTTTAAATTCAATAATTATGAAGGAATTCGCCTGGGATTTGGCGGTAAGACCAACCAACAATTATCAGATATATATAGTTTAAACGGCTACCTGGTGTATGGTACCAAAGACGAAGTTTTTAAATATAACCTGGGGACTGCAATTCATTTAAACAAAGCTACCGAAACCGATCTTAAATTCAATTACACCCGCGATATTGTTGAAACCGGAAGTTTCAGCTACCTACAGGGTAAAAACGATTTCTCTATTGTCGAGCCGCGCTTTGTAAATATTAATTTTTTCTATCAGCATCGTACATTAAGCAGTGGGTTAACTCAGAGATTCGGGTCTGATTTTAAAACTGAGCTCCAGTTTTCTAAAAGTGATATTTCCCAAACCCGCGATTACAGTTTTTTACTAAACGGGCAGGAATTTTCTGAATACACACTTTCTGAAGCTACATTCTCTTTCTTGTGGAGGCCGTTTGCCAAATTTCTAAAAACGCCAAATTCTACCAATTTAATAGAAAAAGGCTATCCAAAATTTACGGGAGAAATCACAAAAGGGATTTCAGGAGTTTTAGGGAGCGATTTTGACTACACAAAATTTGGTCTCTTGGTAGAACACGAAATTAAAAGGCTAAACCAATCCCGAACCGAAATTATCCTGGAAGGAAATTATGCAACCGGTGACGTCCCGCTCACCCATTTATACCACGCCCTACCTAACAGTCCTTCTCGGGAAGGAATTTTAAGTCGTTTCTCGGTGGCAGGAAGGCGCAGTTTTGAAACCATGTTTTACAACGAGTTTTTTAGTGATAAGCAGGCCATGTTGCATATAAAACATCAATTAAGGCCCATAAATGTTCACAGGTTGATTCAACCGGAACTTGTTTTTATTTCCCGCCACGCCATCGGGGATATTAGTAATCCCGAAAGACATAGTATGCCCTTTAAAAGTTTAAAACGCGGTTATCATGAATTTGGAATAGAATTACAAAAAATACTGGTTGGTTTCGGCCTTGGAGCCGCCTATCGCTATGGACCTTATAGTATGCCGAATTTCAATGAAAATTTCGCATTTAAATTCACTTTTCATTTAGATATTTAAGCCTGAGCTACTTTAGGAGTTTAAACAGCATTAAATAAGCTTCCTTTTTATACCTTTGCGCTCGCTTAAAAACTTCCCATGGCTAAGATTTTTAGTTTCGGATTCTGGAACTCAGTTGCGCGATTAATTTTGCGTAACAGGATTATTATACTTTTACTTATTATCGCCACTACGGTGTTTTTCTCTACGCAATGGAAAAACATGCGGTTTTCTTACACTGAAGCCAACCTTTTACCAGACGATCACGAAGACAATATTGCCTACAACGAGTTTCTGGATAAGTTTGGAGAAGAAGGAAATCTTGTGCTGCTTGGCGTAAAAGATTCTACGCTCTTTAAACCAGAAAATTTTGAAGCCTGGAAAGAGCTTACCAAAACTCTAGAGGCCTACCCCGCGGTAGATTATGCCATTTCGGTTAGTAATCTTCACAAATTAAAAAAGTTTGAAGATCCAAGCCGCTTTGAAATGGTGCCCTTTATTACCGAAGATAATCCTACCGAAGAAGAACTTCAGCAATATCAGGATGAGCTTTATAACGAGTTGCCATTTTATGAAAACCTGGTCTATAGCTCGCATTCCAACACATTACAATCGGCCATTTATTTAAATAAAGAGATTGTAAATTCAAAAGAACGAAAAACCTTTGTAATAGATGAATTGCAGCCACTCATCGCTAATTTTGAAGAAAAAACCGGTATAGATGTAAAGGTCTCGGGAATGCCTTACATAAGAACACTGAATTCCCAGAATATAATTGATGAAATCGGCCTTTTCATCCTCGCAGCACTGGGAGTAACTTCGCTTATATTTTTCTTCTTTTTTAGATCAATAAGAGCAACAATTATTTCAATGATTACGGTTTGTATTGGGGTGATGTGGGCTTTTGGCGTAATTGGTTTGTTTAATTATGAAATAACGGTGCTTACTGCGCTTATCCCGCCATTAATTATTGTAATAGGAATTCCTAACTGTATTTTCCTGATAAATAAATATCAGCAGGAAATTAAAAAACATGGGAACCAGGCGAAATCTCTGCAACGGGTAATTACAAAAGTGGGAAATGCCACTTTAATGACCAATATTACCACCGCATCGGGTTTTGCAACTTTTATCCTTACTGATAGCACGCTACTAAAAGAATTTGGTATTGTAGCCTCAATAAATATTGTGGCGATTTTTATTCTAAGTCTGCTGATAATTCCAATTATCTACAGTTATATGAATTTGCCAAGACGCAAACATCTTAAACACCTTAACAAGCGTTGGATTGGTGGTTTTGTGAATTGGATGGAGCAAATGGTGAGACATCGCCGCATTAGTATTTATATAACCTCTATAGTTCTTCTGGTTGCGAGTATTATTGGAATTTACACCATAAAAATTTCGGGAAGTTTATTGGAGGATATGCCCGAAGAAGCTGAATTTTTCCAGGATATTAAATTTTTTGAAGAAGAATTTGACGGGGTGATGCCTTTAGAAATACTTGTAGATACCAAACGGAAAAATGGTGTTTTAAAACCTGCTACGCTGAAACGCATGGAAGAACTGGAAAATCATCTCGCTGAAATTCCCGAATTTTCTCAACCAATTTCCATAACACGGCTGGTAAAATATTCAAAACAGGCGTTTTATAACGGCGATGCCCAATATTATCAATTACCGAGTTCGCAGGAACAGAATTTTATCATGCCCTATGCCAAAGGTTTTTCTTCAAATGAAAATCTGCTCACCTCTTATATAGACAGTACGGGTAGATATGCCCGGATTACCACTTATATGAAAGATGTGGGAACGGATAAAATGGAAGAGCTGGAAGAAGATCTCTGGCCACAGATTAATAAAATCTTTCCGGAAGAGCGCTATGAAATCTCTATGACGGGTAAAGCATTCATCTTCCAGAAAGGAACTAATTATTTGGTAAAAAACCTTATTATTTCGCTTTCCCTGGCCATTTTATTAATCGCATTATTTATGGCCTGGATGTTTAGATCGTTTAGAATGATCCTGGTTTCACTGGTTCCTAACTTACTTCCTTTACTGGTAACAGCGGGAATGATGGGCTTTTTAGGTGTTCCTATTAAACCCTCAACAATTCTTGTATTTAGTATTGCTTTTGGGATTTCGGTAGATGACACCATTCACTTTTTAGCAAAATACAGGCAGGAATTAAAAGCCAACAACTGGAAAATAAAACGTTCGGTCTATGCTGCTTTAAGGGAAACCGGTGTAAGTATGTTCTATACTTCTATTGTGCTGTTTTTTGGATTTTCAGTATTTATGATTAGTAGTTTTGGCGGAACTGTTGCTCTTGGTGGACTTGTTTCTGCAACCCTGCTTTTTGCGATGCTTGCCAATTTGCTGTTGCTTCCTTCTTTATTGCTTTCCTTAGAGAAAAACATTGCTAATAAAGAAGTGCTGAAAGAGCCCGCCATGAAAATTATAGAAACCGATGAAGACGAGGCCGAAATTGAAAAAGAGGAATCTAAAAATTCAGAAAGATAATTAAGAACCTCGAGGTAAGTCCTCGAAGTACGCTTCGGAAATTTTTTTTTATTCTAGGCAAGCCTTTGGGGAAATAAACCCTCTGGAGAGATTAATAAAAACCGGCTTGCTTTGCAGGCTGAGACGGAAAAATTATATTTGTTCTTTCTAAATCTTACATAAATGATACAAGCAAAAATTGCTGAAATATTAGACAGCAATCAATTTCTACAGGAATTTGAGGTGAACGGCTGGGTACGTTCTTTTAGGAGCAATCGCTTTATTGCCTTAAACGATGGTTCTACCATTAACAACCTGCAATGTGTAATAGATTTTGAAAATTTTGACCAGGAGGAGCTAAAAAGAATCACCGTTGGTGCCGCAGTTTCTGTAAAAGGTACTTTGGTTGAAAGCCAGGGAAATCAACAACGAGTTGAGATTGAAGTTAAAAAATTCGAGATTCTTGGGGACGCAAATCCCGAAGAAGTAAAACTTACCATTCTTTCTCCAAAGCGCCATAGTCTTGAAAAACTTAGGGAACAGGCCCATTTAAGGGTGCGCACTAATACTTTTGGCGCCATTATGCGGGTACGTTCTAAACTGTCTTTCGCTGTACACAGTTATTTTCAGCAAAATAACTTTCATTATGTAAACACGCCAATTATTACCGGAAGTGATGCCGAAGGTGCCGGGGAAATGTTTAGGGTTAGTGCTTTAGATATGGAAAACCCGCCAAAGAACGAAGATGGCAGCATAGATTTTCGGGAAGATTTCTTCGGAAAAGAGACCAACTTAACGGTTTCGGGGCAATTAGAAGGCGAAGCCTATGCGATGGGTCTCGGTCAAATTTATACTTTTGGCCCAACTTTTAGGGCTGAAAACTCCAATACTTCCCGCCACTTAGCTGAATTCTGGATGATAGAGCCCGAAGTCGCTTTCTGTGATCTGGATGGCAATATGGATTTAGCTGAAGATTTTATAAAATATGTATTAAAATATATTTTAGATCACTGCCAGGACGATCTTGAATTTCTAGATAAACGCTTTAATGCTGAAGAAGAAGCTAAACCCAAAGCAGATCGTAGCGAAATGGGACTTTTGGATAAACTTCATTTTGTATTAGACAACAATTTTAAAAGGGTAAGTTATACTGAAGCTATAGAAATCCTTAAAAATTCAAAACCGAACAAAAAGAAGAAATTCAACTATATCATTGAAGAATGGGGCGCTGATTTGCAAAGCGAACACGAACGTTTTTTAGTTGAAAAACACTTTAAATGTCCGGTGATTTTATTTGATTATCCTGCAAACATCAAGGCTTTTTATATGCGCCTTAATGAAGATGGAAAAACGGTGAGAGCAATGGATATACTTTTCCCGGGAATTGGAGAAATTGTAGGCGGCTCGCAAAGAGAAGAGCGTTTAGACGTACTTCAGAATAAAATGAAGGAATTAAATATTGACGAAAAGGAATTGTGGTGGTACCTTGATACCCGTAAGTTTGGAACCTGTGTGCACAGTGGCTTCGGACTTGGGTTTGAAAGATTGGTACAATTCGTAACCGGAATGGGAAATATCAGGGATGTAATTCCTTTCCCAAGATTCCCCGGAAACGCGGAGTTTTAAAGATTTTTAAACCTCACATGTTTTGAAAACCTGTGAGGTTTTTTTTAGCCCACCGTCATCCTGAATTTATCTCAGAATCTAATTTTTAATGAGATTTAAATCATGTTAGAAGCTGAAACAAGTTCAGCTTGACGTAAGTAAGAACTCTTTAGACAGCTTCTCATTTAACAAAATAATTACTGTGAAAATCAAAGAAACGCATATCGTTCCTGCTGTTGCTGAAAAAATCAGGTTACAGGAATATGCGGTCTCTATTTTTACTTCCCTGCCTACAAAAAGTTCGTTAAAAAAAGCTCTAAAAAAAGAACTCATTCTTTTAGAGGGGCAACCCGCAAAAACTTCAGATTGGATTAAGGAAGGACAAAAGCTTGAATTACTTGAAGCTGACACTACGGTAAAAAGAACCTTTACTTTAAAACTGGAGGTGATTATTGAAGATGATTACCTAGCGGTTATCCATAAACCTGCCGGAATTCCCACCAGCGGAAATTACTTTAAAACTATTGAGAATGCATTAGCTTTTAATTTAAAGGAATCTAAAGTCAAAGATGCTTTACCTGCTCCCCTGCCCGTTCACCGTTTAGACAATCCAACTTCAGGATTATTGCTTATCGCGAAGAGTAAATCGGTTCAGGTAGATTTAAACAGACTTTTTGAAGAAAAAAAGATTCAGAAAAGTTATCATGCGCTTGTCTTTGGAAGTCTTTCAACTTCAGTTATTCTAAACGATAAGATTGAAGAAAAAGATGCTGAAACACACAGCGAGGTTTTGGAGCAATTTCAGCTGAAAAATGAAAATTTCAGTCTGGTTAAAGCTTTTCCAAAAACCGGGAGAACCCACCAGATAAGAATCCATTTAGCTGGAAATGGAAATCCTATTGTTGGCGATCAACTTTACGGTAAAACTTCAGAAAGTATAAAAAAAGGGGGCTTATTTCTCGCGGCCACCGGACTTGAATTTCAACATCCTGTTACTAAAAAAATGATGAAGTTAGAACTTCCGCTTCCGAAGAAATTCAGGGAAATTAAGAGGTTTTCTACGAATACTTAACAAAATTTTACCACAATCATTTACTATGCCAAAGGCTGTGTCGCGTTGTTTTGCTTATTTTTGTAGTAAACAACAATTGTTTTGACCTTGCGTTAAAATAGAATAAATCTCACCGGCACGTGAGTAAAGTAAAATAAATATATGCTTAAACAGCAATTAAATCTCAAATTATCCCAAAAGCTTTCCCCCCAGCAAATCCAGCTGATGAAGCTTATACAACTTCCTACGCAGGCTTTTGAGCAGCGTATAAAACAGGAGCTGGAAGAAAATCCGGCATTGGAAGATGGCAAGGTGGAAACCAAGGATGAATATGAGGAATATGAAGACGATTATAGTGATAGAGAGCGAGAAGATGAAGGAACCGAATCTATAGAAGCTGAAATTGATGTTGATGAATATTTAAGCGACGACGAAGTACCAAGTTACCGGCTGCAAGCCAATAATTACAGTGCAGACGATGATGAAAAAAGCGTGCCTTACGCTTCTGGAACTTCGTTTACACAATATTTAACCACGCAGTTAAGTACACTTAGGTTTGATGAAACCGAAGAACAAATTGCCGCTTTCTTAGTAGGCAGCGTTGATGAAAGTGGTTATTTAAGAAGAGAATTGCAGGACGTGGTAGACGACCTGGCTTTTACCCAGAATATTTACACTGATGAAGCTGCGGTAGAGAAAGTGCTAAAAAAGGTCCAGGAGCTTGATCCGGCTGGCGTAGGTGCGAGATCGCTTCAGGAATGCCTACTTATTCAATTAAAACGAAAAGAGCCGACAAAAGGCGTAGAATTGGCTGAAGACATCCTGGAAAGATCTTTTGATCAATTCAGTAAAAAACATTACACCAAAATTCTTTCAAGACACGATATTTCTGAAGATGAATTGCGGGAAGCCATAGATGTTATTGAACATCTTAACCCAAAACCAGGCGGTTCTTATTCAGGGAATACAAGGATGGTAGAACACGTAATTCCAGATTTTACCATTAAAATTGTAGATGGCGATTTAGAACTTAGCTTAAACGGAAGAAATGCACCGCAAATGCATGTTTCTCGTGATTATAGCGATATGCTGAAGGGCTACAAGGAATCTAAAGAAAAAACAAAAGCGCAGAAAGATGCGGTGATGTTTATAAAACAGAAACTGGATGCTGCAAAATGGTTTATTGAAGCTATAAAACAAAGACAGCAAACCTTAATGGTAACGATGAGTTCTATTATGAACTATCAAAAAGAATATTTTCTCACCGGCGACGAGCGTAATCTACGTCCGATGATCTTAAAAGATATCGCCGATGAAATTGAAATGGATGTCAGTACGGTTTCCCGTGTGGCAAACAGTAAATATGTTGACACCCCTTACGGGACGAAACTTATAAAGGAATTCTTCTCAGAATCTATGAAAAACGACCAGGGAGAAGATGTATCTACCCGGGAGATTAAAAAGATCCTGGAAATGTCTATTGAAGAAGAAGATAAGCGTAAACCGCTTACCGATGAGAAACTCGCCAATGTTTTAAAAGATAAAGGCTATCCCATTGCAAGACGTACCGTAGCAAAATACAGGGAGCAGTTAGATATTTCAGTGGCAAGATTGCGAAAAGAGATTTAATGAAATTCCTTTTAAATAGCGCCTCTTTTATCTTTCATCCGCTTTGGATCCCGCTGGCAGGGAGTGTACTTTATTTTTTATTTACTCCACGATTTTTCCCCCCTGGGGTCATGCAGGCAAAACTTCTTGCCATTGCAATTTTAACCGTATTTATTCCCATTGTATTTTACTTTTTACTAAAAAACCTGGGAAAGGCTGAATCTATATTTTTAGAAGATGTACGCGAGCGCAGATGGCCTTTACTTTTCTTTGCAATTTTAATAACAATGGTACTCAACCAGATTTTGAATGCCTATAACTATGCCGCTCTGTATTACTTTTTTGTAGGTATTCTTTTTTCAACTTTACTTGCCTTTACTTTGGTAATGTTTCGCTTAAAAGCCAGTTTGCATATCATGGCCCTTAGCGGACTTATAATATTCCTGATAGGTGTAAGCTTAAACTTTCAATTAAACCTAACCTATACCATTAGCTTTTTAATTCTCGCGCTGGGTATTACTGCATCTTCAAGGATTTACTACAAAGCCCATACTTTTAGTGAACTCTTACTCGGCTTATTTTGCGGTGTAACTCCGCAGACTTTGGTTTTATATTTCTGGTTATAGAATATAAAACATTAGTCCGACCCTAAATACCGAAATATCTATAGTCTCTTCGTTTAAACGAGCCTCGGGAAAAAGTGAATTAAGACTGTAATAAATATGAAAATTGAAGGTATTATAACCAAAAGTAAAGGTTGCTCCCATCCGGAAACGATCTAACTCGGGCACATCGGTTTGCACCACCTCGTTTTCTGGTTGTACAAAATTGCTTTTAAAGTGATAGATATAACCGAATTTTAATCCTGTGTAAATTCTCCAGAACTTATAGGTTTCGGGAGTAGAAGTACGCCAGCGAAACTCAAGAGGCGCTTCAATTAATTGGGCAGAAAAACGGTTTGTGCTATAATCAATCTCTCCTGTTAGATTTCTAAAAATAGTCTCTCCATTATCATCCTCGCCTATAAATAAATTGTGACTATAACTATTTAGAGACCAACCTAAACCTGCTGCAATAGCGATATTTCGACGTTTGTTGAGAGGAAAATCTCTTGTAAACCCGGCGTGAACCCCCCCGGAAAACCCAGACTGGGAAATAGCTTCAGGTTTATTACTTATTAAATTAAAGGTTAAACCAACGTAAAACTGATCTTCACGGTATAAACTATCTATTACAGCCGGTACGGAGTCCGGGATGCTTTCTAATCTATTTCCCTCTTCAGTTTGGGCCATTACCGGCGTACTGAAAAGAATAAAAAAGAAAATAAAGAAGCATATTTTATTCATTTTAAACCACGGGTATATTGAGTTTAAAGATAAAAAAACATCCTGCCAAATATTTAAATTTTGACAGGATGTTTATACAGTTTTGAAAAAATACCTATTGGTAATTATTGCATGTTTTGCAGAGCTTCACCTTCTTTAGTGGTATAGTTAATTTTAAGAGCTTCAGCTTTTCTCAATTCTTGTTTGATATCTGAAACTAATCCCATATTTGTTTCTTCATCTACCTTAAGGGCAGTTGTAAGATATGGTACTAACTCTTCACGCTTAGTTTCCCTTTCAGAGAAAATAAATGATTGTACTTCATCAACACTGGCAAACTTATCGTTTAACTGAATCCTGGCTTCCCTACCAAATCTTTCCTGGTAGCGTGGGCTGGGTTTACCGGCGTAAATGTACATTACTAAATCTTTCTTATCTAACTTTTCAGTTTGATCGGCGAATGGTAGTTTATTTTCAACCATTAACGTATTCTGACGCATCACGGTAACAACCATAAAGAAGAACAGTAACATAAATACAATATCTGGTAAAGATGCTGTACTAATGGCTGGTTGCCCTTCGCTCTTTTTCTTTTTGAATTTAGACATAATTAAGTCTTAAATTTAAGTTTTATAATTAGGTTATTAACTCGTAGGTTCTGCTTCAGAAAGCTTTTGAGGGATCATATCTTTTATAACTTCAATTCTCTCCTTCAAAGTTTCTTTAGCGCCTTCACTAGTACGGGAATCATCATACCTTGCTTGCATTTCTGTAAAGCTTGTACCAAACAAACGCTGGGCTTCCCTATCTCTAAGTTGGTTATAAGCCGCTACAAGTTCGTTTTGTACTGCGATATAAGTTCCGTACTCTGTTCCTCTGTTATTTACCAAAGAAATAATAGCTTTCGTTGGGTTAACAGACGAATCTGGGTCTCCGGCTCCCTGGCAGAAATCACAAGCTTCATCGCCTGTTCCTCCTCCATTGTCAAGAAATTCAACAGCTGCCTGTCTTAATTCCTCAATCTCCATCTCCTCATCTTCTACAAGTAACTGGTTATTTGCATTAACCAATACCTGGAAGATGTTCCGCTCCTTAATTATCGGCGGATCCTGTTCTTCAGGCTGCCACTCCGGCAACTTCCTGCTAATCCCGCTATCTGTCTCAATGGTTGTTGTTACCAAAAAGAAGATTAGAAGCAAGAAAGCAATATCGGCCATAGAACCGGCATTAACTTCTGGTGCTGATCTTCTTGCCATATTATTACTTAGTTAATTTTTTAATTCCTGAAATCACCATTGCTAAAATCGCAATACCTGCAAGAATGTAGAAAGTTACTAAACCTGCACTTACCCAATGAGATGCGCTGGCAGAGAGTATATCTCCATCCTTAAGCGTCATTTGAGAACCATCGGTTACAAGATAAGCAATTACAATAACTGCAATAAATGCTCCAACAGCGATAAGTGTGTTTTTAATATTTCCTTTAAACAGACCTTTTATCACGAAGATTGCGACCAATACAAGAACAACCAGTAACACGAAATAAGACAAATACATTATTGGTGCAAGCAGACTATTCTGTAAATCGGCCGAGGCCTCTATAGCATCCGCGTCTTCGGCAAGGATCCTTCCCAGAAGGATAAGACCTATCACGCCTAATGCAATGGATACATATTTTAATATTTTATGTAAAGTCATAATTTAATCTGGTCTTAGATTCTTTTTTTGTTTTTGTAAGCTACCAACATATCGATTAGAGTGATAGATGCATCTTCCATATCGTTTACAATACTATCTATTTTAGCGATAATATAGTTATAAAATATTTGAAGGATAATAGCTACGATCAAACCAAATACGGTTGTAAGAAGTGCCACTTTAATACCTCCGGCAACAAGAGATGGTTGCATATCACCAGCAGCTTCAATTCTATCAAAGGCGGTAATCATACCAATTACAGTACCCATAAAACCAAGCATAGGAGCAATAGCGATAAATAAAGACAACCAGGAAACGTTTTTCTCCAACTGTCCCATTTGTACACCACCGTAAGCTACAACAGCTTTTTCTGCAGCGTCAATACTTTCATCTGCACGATCAAGACCCTGGTAGTAAATAGAAGCAACAGGTCCTTTTGTATTTCTACAAACTTCCTTAGCAGATTCTACACCACCACTGTTTAAAGCATCTTCTACATCTCTAGCCAGTTTTCTGGTGTTAGTAGTAGAAAGGTTTAAAAAGATAATTCTCTCTATGGCAACAGCCAAACCAAGAATTAAACATAAAAGAACAATCCCCATAAATGCAGGACCACCTTCTATAAATCGTTTTTTAAGTTCCTGATGAAAACCAAGAGTTTCTTCCTCTGCCTCATCTGCGGCAGCTGCAGCCTCTTCGTCTTGTACAAAATTCACAATTGTACCAGGTAATGTGTTAACATTATTGGCCGCATTAAGGTTTCCGGCTCCAAGCACCATCACCGCGGCGATTACCAAAATAGAAAATAATCTTTTCATTACTGTTTGTCTTAATTTAATTAGTTAAAGGGTTAAAGATATAAAAATAAATTTTTAATAAAAATATAATAATTATTGCAGAGAGGAAGGGATTCGAACCCTCGATACGCTTGTGGCGTATACACACTTTCCAGGCGTGCGCCTTCGACCACTCGGCCACCTCTCTTTCTTAACGTTTTCCAAACGGTGCGCCAAATAACGAAAAAAAATATACTTCGTCAAGCATCTGCCGTTAATTTTATGACATTTCCCCTCTAAGAGACGTTTCAAAGATAGTTTTAAACACTTTAGGAGACAATTCTTTTCCCAAAAGATACATTAATTTCGCAACCGCAGCCTCAGTACTAATGTCTTTTCCAGATACTACACCTATTTTTTTAAGCTGTACACTGGTTTCATATTGACCCATAACTACGCTTCCGCCAATACATTGAGTGACATTTACAACAAATAATCCTTCAGAAATTTTTCTTTTTAGAATATCCAGAAACCAATCGTCACTGGGTGCATTCCCGCTTCCATAAGTTTCCAAAACAACTCCTTTAAGGCCTGGTTTTGACAACATATATTCTACAGTTTTTGCATTTATCCCCGGAAAAATCTTTAAAATAAGCACTTCATTATTAAATCCTGTGTGCAATTTTGTTCTTTGCCGGCGATTTGGACGCCATAAAGCATTGTGATTTACAGAAAGATAAACGCCAGATTCAGCCAGAGGAGGATGATTTAATGAAGCAAAAGCCTGGAAATGTTCGGCATTAATCTTTGTAGTTCTATTGGCCCGGTATAATTTATATTCAAAATAAAGTCCTACTTCAGAAATTACCGGCTTTCCGTTTTTTTGTAAACCGGCAATTTGAATACTGGTAATAAGGTTTTCTTTTGCGTCTGTTCTTAAATCTCCAATGGGTAATTGTGACCCGGTAAAAATTATGGGCTTGGTTAAATTCTCGAACATAAAACTAAGCGCCGATGCCGTGTAAGACATGGTGTCGCTGCCGTGCAATACTACAAAACCGTCATAGGTATCAAAATTCTCATTAATTGTACTGGCAACTTTCACCCAGCATTCCACGTTCATATTAGAGGAATCTATAGGATCGTCAAAGCTCAAGGTATCTATCTCGTGTTCCAGGATTTTAAGCTCGGGAATATTTTGTAGTAATTCATCAAAATTAAATGCTTTAAGGGCCCCAGAATCATAATCCTTAATCATACCAATGGTCCCGCCGGTATAAATAAGTAAGATTTTAGCTCTTTTCTTCATACAGCGCTTCTTTATTTATTACAGGATTTGCATACATTAATAAATAACTGTTTAGTTCCAGGGCGTTTTTTACATCTACCCTTCGGCTAAGGCGGCGCTCAAACTGTCTTTTTTCTTTATCTGAATATTTATCGGCATAAGTTTCTGAATTCTTCAACAAATCGAAAGCGATATAATTTGCCGGCCACAATTTGTAATTTTTATAGATATGCTCATCTATTTTAGTAGCAACTGCTTTTAGCTGTGCATTTATAGAATCATGTTCCGCTTCAATTTTTTCAAAAACTTCTTTTCCCAGCACCTCTCCGGCATTAATATGAATGCGTCCCTTATTGCCCAGGGCTCCTTGCATAATGGAATTAAAATCTTCGTTAGCCGATTTTACATATTCTTCCTTCATTCTTTTAGCAAGAAGTTCAGGCATTTTTAGAATATCGGTAGGATCAAATTCATAAGAAATCGCTACCGGAACAATCTTGAGTTCAGTAAAATATTCGGCTAGGCTTTTTTTGCCTTTGGCCATAGCAAGCATTTTTAAAACCCCTTGCTGGGTATAATCGCTTCCATCTTTGGTTCGCCCCTCTCGTTGGGCCATCCAAACCGACCTGCCTCCCTCCAGTAGCTGTTTAATATATTCTGAAAGTACCATGGAACTTTTAAGCATTTCCCTGGGGCTAAGCCCCCGTTTTACCAGAAAGTTCCGGTTTAAACGCGACAAAGCCATGAGAAAAGGTTTTTGTACCAAATTGTCCCCAATAGCCGAAGCCGTCATAATAAGGTCTTGCTCATATAAAGAAGTATTCAACAAAGAAGTATCAAGAATAATATCCCGGTGGTTGGAGATATAAAAATAAGCCTGGTCAGTATCTAATTTCTCGAAGCCATTGTAGGTAAGCCCTTCGGTACTTTTTTCGATAACTTTTAAAACCGAATTATAAATTACCTTGGTTTGAAAATCCCTGATTGAATGGCATTCTCCCAGGACAGCTGCAATTTCTTCTGAAGTTTTTTCAGGAAATGTAAACTGTAAAAGTGTTTTAACCATGGGGTGCCTCATGAACTCCTGCAAGGCAGGTTGCACCTCTTCATCTTTATAAAACCTTATGTCTTCGAATTCTTTCACGCAAAATTGTGTTAGCTAGGCAAATGAACAAATTTTAATTATAACCTCCTTTAAATCCCAAATATATCTTTGGAATTCCGGGTGGTTATTTCAGCAATTTCAGCAAGTGGTTTTTCATATATTCCTGCAAGCTTTTCGGCAACTTTTATAAGATATTCCGGCTCATTTCGCTTTCCGCGGAATGGCGTTGGGGATAAATACGGCCCATCGGTTTCCAACACGATTTCTTCAAGCGGAATTTCATTTAGAAATTTATCGATTTTTCCATTTTTGAAGGTCACCACGCCTCCAATTCCCAGTTTTAAATTATATGAAAGGGCACGTTTGGCCTGCTCAAGGTTTCCGGTAAAACAATGAAATATCCCGAACAGATCATCGCTTTTTTCTTCCCCTAAAATATCAAAAATCTCATCAAAAGCCTTCCTGCAGTGAATTACTATGGGAAGCTTGTATTTTTTCGCAAGTTTTATTTGCCATCTAAAAGCTTTTTGCTGAATTTCCAGCGTGCTTTTATCCCAATGCAAATCTATACCTATCTCCCCTACGGCATAAAATCTTCTTCTTTCAAACTGCTCTTCCACATGTTTTAATTCTTCTTCATAATTTTCCTGCACGTGGGTTGGATGCAAACCCATCATTAAAAAGACATTCTCGGGATACCGGGCTTCCAGCTCGTACATAGCCTCTGTAGTTTCAGAATCTATGGCAGGTAAAAAAAACCGTTCAATATTTTGCTGAAAGGCGTTTTCTATAAGATCCTCCCTGTCTTTTTCGTAATCTTCGCTGTAAAGATGTATGTGCGTATCGGTTAAAATCATAAAAGCAAAAATAATTTATTTTGAAGACCTATCTTTGCGAAAAACATAAAGAATGTCATCTTTAAAAAAATTCCTGAAAGAAAAAGGCTTTAAACGCATAAAACTGAAATACACCAAGACCCAACACCTGGAATTGGTAGCCAAAATTAATAATATTGAAGGAAACTTTATCCTTGATACAGGAGCTTCCAGCACTTGCGTAGGTCTTGAAGCGGTAGAACATTTTAAACTTCTTGCCGAAGACAGCGATATAAAAGCTGCCGGTGCGGGAGCAACTAACATGCTCACTCAAATTGCCCAAAAGAACCGAATTGAAATAAAAGGCTGGAAAAAGAAAAAAGTAGACCTGGTACTTTTCGATCTAAGACACGTGAACGAAGCTCTTGTAAACCACGAAGCCGAAAAGGTTCACGGGATTATTGGCGCAGATATTCTAAAAAAAGGAAAAGCTGTTATAGACTACAAAGCCCCTGCACTTTATTTAAAATAGCATTTTAAAAAGGGGAAATATCCCCTTGATTCGCAGACTCTTGTTAACTAAGTTTGATTAAATTAATGTTAGTAATGTCTGTAATGTCTAAAAATAAACTTCGCCATCAACTCCTGTATGTAATATTAAGCATATTCGTGGTAGTCGTTTTATTTTTAAACATCTTGAGCTTATTTTTGTTTTGATTTATTATTTGAAAATTAAAAAAGGCAGCCGCCCGGCTGCCTTTTTTAATTTATAAATATTCTGAAGTTTAAAGCTCAAGAGCTCTTTTCACATCGTTATCCATTAATAATTCTTCCGGATTTTCTATAGCTTCTTTAATTGCTACAAGGAAACCAACAGATTCTTTTCCATCAATAATCCTGTGATCGTAAGAAAGTGCCACATACATAATAGGACGAATTTCTACGTGACCATCTATAGCCACGGGACGTTCTACAATGTTGTGCATTCCTAAAATCGCACTTTGCGGCGGGTTAATAATTGGTGTAGAAAGCATAGAACCAAATACCCCACCATTTGTAATAGTAAAAGTACCACCGGTCATTTCATCTACGGTAATTTTCCCGTCACGGGCTTTTGTAGCCAAACGTTTTACCTCATCTTCTACTCCTCTGAAACTAAGATTTTCAGCATTTCTTATTACCGGAACCATTAAACCTTTTGGTCCTGAAACCGCAATACTTATGTCTTTATAATCAAAACTAACCTGGTGATCACCATCTATCATAGAATTCACACCTGGATATTGATCTAGTGCACGAACCACGGCCAGTGTAAAAAAAGACATAAAGCCAAGACTTACGCCGTGCTTATCTTTAAATTCTTCTTTGTATTTCTTTCTTAAGTTGAATATAGGCTGCATATCTACTTCGTTAAAAGTAGTAAGCATCGCGGTATCATTTTTAACTGAAACCAAACGAGAAGCTACTTTTCTACGTAGCATAGACATCTTCTTCTTAGATTCCCCGCGTTTCCCCTTGCCCGGGCTTCCCATTGAAGCTTTTGACTGTACGGCATCTTCTTTAGTTATTCGGCCATCTTTTCCGCTTCCTTCTACATCTTTAGCATCAACGCCTTTTTCGTCAAGGATCTTTTTAGCAGCAGGAGACGGACTACCTTTTGCATGAGAATCCTGTTTCTGAGAAGGTGTTGAAGATTTAGAAGGCTCCTGGGTTTTAGCTTCGGCCTTATCCTTATCCTCTTTCTCTTTTTTATCGGAAGAATCATCTTTAGACTCTTCTTTTTCTTTAGATTCTTTTTTATCATCACCTCCACCAGGCTTTTCAGCTTCGGTATCGATTAGACAAACCACTTCTCCTACAGCCACAGCATCACCTTCCTCGGCTTTGAGCGTGATAATACCACTGGCTTCAGCCGGAAGTTCTAATGTAGCCTTATCGCTGTCTACTTCTGCAATTGGCTGATCTTTTTCTACGTAGTCGCCGTCTTCAACTAACCACTCGGCTATTTCAACTTCGGTTATAGATTCTCCCGGAGAAGGAACTTTCATTTCTAAGGCCATGATCTTTGTTTTTATTTTTTATTGTTATTTCCGCGAAAGCGAAAACCTTTAATTCTATATTAATTTATTCTTCTAAGTTCTTGTCAAAAACACTTGCTATCACTTTATCGTGACGCTTTTTAAATCTCACAGAACTACCGGCAGCCGGAGAACCGTAGAATTTCCTGCTGCAAACCCTAAAGTTCTTAGCTTCATCAAAATGCAATAACATATGCCCGTAAGCTCCCATATTTCGTGGCTCTTCCTGGGCCCACACTACATCATCTGCATTTTTATATTTCTTGATCGCTTCTTTCATTTTTTCACTAGGCAGCGGGAATAATTGTTCCACACGTACTAAAGCTACATCATCACGATCGTTTTCTTCCTTATATTCCAATAAATCATAATAAAATTTACCGGTACAGAAAACTAAAGATTTCACATCTTTAACTTTCGCTTTTAGATCGTCTAATAGGGGTTGGAAACTTCCTTCAGCAAAATCTTCTTTAGTTGAAATTACTTTAGCATGTCTTAGCAAGCTTTTTGGTGTAAAAATTACCAATGGTTTTCTAAACCCGGCTTTCATTTGCCTACGTAAAATATGGAACATATTGGCCGGTGTAGTAACATCTGCCACATACATGTTATCTTTTGCACAAAGCTGAAGAAAACGCTCCATTCTGGCTGAAGAGTGTTCTGCACCCTGACCTTCATACCCGTGAGGTAAGAAAAGCACGAGTCCGTTTTGTAATTTCCACTTGTCTTCTGCCGCAGAAATATACTGATCTATCATTATTTGCGCACCATTCACGAAATCCCCAAACTGGGCTTCCCAAATGACCAGGGTTTTAGGACTTGCCATGGCGTACCCATAATCAAACCCCATTACGCCGTATTCTGAAAGCGGAGAATTATATACAAAGAAATCGCCATCCCTGCCTTCTATATTATTATGAAGAATAATTTCTTCTTCACTTTCTTCTACTTTTACAATTGCGTGACGGTGAGAGAACGTACCTCTTTCACTGTCCTGCCCGCTAATTCTAATATTATATCCTTCTTTCATTAAAGAACCATAAGCAAGATGCTCGGCCATAGCCCAATCTAGCTTATTATCTTCAAAATAAAGTTGATGACGCAGGTCTATAATCTTTTTCACCTTACGCATAAACTTCTTATCCTCGGGTAATTTAGAGATAGCTTCAGCCACTTTATCAAGATCTTTCATCTTGTAGGTGGTATCAAATTCCTTCATCATCTCCTCTTCGCGCACATTATTAAAACCTTCCCACTCATCGTACATAAACGGAGTGATCTTGGTGGTTTCTTCTTTCCTGGAATCTTCTAAATTCTCTTCAAGATCTGCCTTATACTCTTCTTCAAGTTTTTTAAGGTAATCGTCGTCTATAATATTTGCTTCCTTAAGCTTTTCGGCATACATATCCATCGCATTTTTATGTTTTGCGATTGCTTTATATAATTTTGGTTGGGTAAATTTAGGCTCATCACCTTCATTATGCCCGTATTTTCTATATCCTAGTAAGTCAATAAATACATCGCGTTTAAACTTCATTCTAAAGTCTAGCGCGAATAAAATTGCGTGCACTACGGCTTCAGCATCATCGGCATTAACATGCAATACGGGAGAAAGGGTTACTTTACCAACATCGGTACAATAGGTTGAGGAACGAGCATCAAGATAATTTGTGGTAAATCCTATTTGGTTATTCACTACAATATGAATGGTTCCGCCGGTTTGGTAACCTTCCAACTTAGCCATTTGCACTAATTCGTAAACCACTCCCTGTCCTGCAATAGCCGCATCACCGTGCACAAGTATAGGAAGCACCTTCATATTATCACCACCGTAATGCCTGTCTTGCTTGGCTCTTGCGATACCTTCTACAACAGGACCTACCGCTTCTAGATGCGAAGGGTTTGGTGCGATATTTATATTTATTCCTTTTCCGTTATCTGTAAGTCGGCAGGAAGTCCAGCCCAGGTGATATTTTACGTCTCCGTCAAAAATATCCTGTTCGTAATCCTTTCCGTCAAATTCACTAAAAATATCTTTAGCACTTTTGCCGAAAATATTGGTAAGCGTATTTAAACGACCCCGGTGGGCCATACCCATCACGAAGTCTCTTACGCCATAATCTGCTGCTTTTTCAATAAGTGCATCTAAGGCGGGGATTAAACTTTCTCCACCTTCCAGCGAGAAACGTTTTTGCCCTACATATTTTCTATGTAAAAATGATTCAAAAGAAACTGCCTGATTTAATTTCTTCAGAATTTTCTTTTTCTCCTCATCACTAAAATTAGGATGGTTTTCATTCTTATTCAGTTTATCCTGAATCCATTGAATTTCTTCCGGTTTCCGAATAAACATATATTCAATCCCGATAGATTCACAATAAACTTTCTCAAGGTGTTTTATAATATCACGAAGGATACTGGGACCAATGCCAAGCATTTCACCGGCATTAAATTTTGTATCCAGATCGCTTTCCTCCAATCCAAAATTATCAATATCTAAAGTTGGACGGTATTTGCGGCGCTCTCTAACCGGGTTGGTTTTGGTAAATAAGTGCCCACGGGTTCGGTAGCCATCTATAAGTCTAATTACCTTAAATTCTTTAGTAACATGCTCTGGAATTTCACCATCCTGAAAATCTACAGGAGCTTCTTCCATAGTTTCCGCAGAAACTCCGTTTTGTTGCATTCCAAAGTCAAAACCTTGAAAAAAAGCCCTCCAACTGGGCTCTACACTATCGGGGTACTGGAGATATTGATCGTAAAGTTCGGCGAAGTATGCCGTATGTGCAGCATTTAAAAATGAAAATCTATCCATAATTTGAAACTAATGTTTCTTTTGAGTGTAAAACACAGCAAAAATACAATTTTTAGCAAAAACAGGGGGCAGCAAACTATATATTTATCTTATGAATTATAAGAAGTTTAACATAGTAGAAACTTTAGGATGTACCCAAAATTGTTTATTGTTTGCAAATATATTAGGCGTAACCGCCTAAAAATTAAGAATCTCTTAATTGCGGTTTTGCCGAAAATTTAAACCGTGCGATTCATAAGCATTTCTCCAAATTGTCTTAAAGGAAATTTTTTCTCGTCAGCGATTTCAATTTTATCTAAAACTTCAAAAGCTTTATTGGTATATTTTTCTATTTCCTGCCTGGTTAATTCTGCAGCACCGCTATGTTCAAAAAGATTTTTTACCGCTTCTATTTTACCTGAAGTTTCGGCCGGATTAATCGTATATAAATGCTCCAGCTGCTGGGCTTCACTTTTGCCAGAAGTTTCCAAAGCTTTTAAATAAAGAAAGGTCTTTTTATTTTCAATAATATCACCTCCGGGTTGTTTTCCAAAAGTTTCGGGATCTCCAAAAGCATCTAAATAATCGTCCTGAAGTTGAAATGCAATTCCCAATAAACGGCCAAATTCATAAACCGCTTCTTTACATTGCGTAGAAGTACCGGCTACAATAGCTCCCATTTGTAAGGAAGCCCCAACCAGAACCGCGGTTTTGTATTCTATCATTTTTATATAATCCTCAATAACTACATCGTCCCGGGTTTCAAAATCTATATCATATTGCTGGCCTTCACAAACTTGAATAGCCGTTTTTGTAAATAAACGCGCTAATTCTTTAAAAGTTTCGCCCTCATAATTTTCAAAAAGCTGGTACGCATTGATAAGCATAGCGTCTCCAGAAAGAATCCCGGTATTTATATCCCAGCGTTCGTGTACGGTTTCTTTGCCGCGACGTAAGGGTGCATCGTCCATAATATCGTCATGGACCAAAGAGAAATTATGAAAAACCTCTATGGCAAGCGCCGCATCTAAAGCTTTTTTATAGTCTGCATCAAAAATATCGGTTGCCATAAGTACCAAAACCGGTCTTAAGCGTTTGCCGCCCAAACCAAGAATATACTTCATTGGCGCGTAAAGATTTTCAGGTTCTTTTACAGTCACCTGACTATTTAAGTATTTAGTAAATTCTTCGCGGTAGTATAAAATGTCTTGCATCCCCCAAAAATAATGTAAATCTACCCACAATAACAACTTAAAAATTACCCTTACATAAATTCATTGTTGATGTTTCTGATTAATTTTCAGAAAATTTAAAGTAAAATCAATTCTGATTCGTCTTTAATAATATAAAAGTCGGCAAAAGCTATAAAATGTCCCAGCAAACGAAGGAAAATATAGTTGAAGATACAATAAGCAATTATAATGATAGACTACTGGCATTTATAAAGCCCAAAGTAAAAAACAATGAAGATGCTGAGGATATTTTACAGGAAGTTTGGTACCAGTTTAGCAATCTTACCAATTTTTCTCAAATCGTAAATATTGGAAACTGGCTTTACCGGGTTACCCGTAATAAAATTACTGACAACTATCGTAAGAAAAAAACCGGCAACCTGGAAGATTATAATTTTGAAGATAATGACAACTTTTCATCCATAAAAGATCTTTTGCTCATGGATGAAGCGAAAGATCCCGAACTCAAAATGTACCAGGAAGAAATTTGGAGAGCGCTTTTTGAAGCACTGGAAGAATTACCAAAAAATCAGCGGTTGGTATATATAGAAAATGAAATAGAAAATAAAACCCTTCAACAAATTTCTGAAGAACAAAACACCAATATAAAAACTATTATTAGCAGAAAGCATTATGCAATTAAACATTTACGAAAACGCCTATATCAACTGTATAGTGATTTAAAAAATTATTAAATAAAAAGTGATGCGTAGAAAAGGAAAATTTAGAGCCAAATGGGTGCTTATCCCCGTGACGATACTTTTACTCGTCACCGCAATTGTAATGTGGCTATGGAATGCCATCTTACCGGAGGTGCTGGAGGTAAAAACTATTACTTACTGGCAAGCCATGGGAATTCTAGTACTAAGTAAAATCTTATTCGGCGGATTCGGCGGATGCAAAAAAGGAAATTACACTCAAAGAAAAAATCTAAGAGAGAAATTTAAAAGCATGTCGCCCGAAGAAAGGGAAAAATTTAGAAAAATGTGGAAGCAAAAATGTAAAAAAGATTCCTTTGATTAATTTTCAAAAAACCATGGAAACTTTTTTTGTTTTTTAAGTTTCCTTATCGTAGTTTTGCTCAAAATTTATACAAAAAGTGAAAGAAGATATTTTAAAAAATGCAGCAGACCTCTTTCTAAGACTTGGTTTTAAAAGTGTAACAATGGATGATATTGCGCAACAAATGGCTATCTCTAAGAAAACCATTTATGCACATTTTAGTACAAAAACCAAATTAGTAAAGGCTACGGTAGAGTATTTAATTAAAGAAATAGAGCAGGGAATTAGCCTTCTTAGTGCTAAAAAATTAAATCCTATTGTAGAATCTTACGAGATGAAAAAGTATGCCATGCAAATGCTAAAAAACGAGAAAAGCTCGCCTCAATTCCAGCTAAAAAAGTATTACCCCGAGATCTATTATCCCCTGCGCGATAAACAATTTGAAATTGTACAGCGTATTGTAATAGACAACCTGGAAAGGGGAATTACTACCGGGCATTATAAAGGGGATATCCCTATTTCCTTTGTGAGCCGAATTTACTTTGTTGGAATGCTGGGTATAAAAGATAAAAACCTCTTCCCCGAAGACGAATACAGCAATGCAAAATTAATGGACTATTTTCTAAGATATCACCTCAACTCAATTTGCACCGAGAAAGGATTAAACACGCTAGATGAATTAATTAAATCTAATAAGCAAAAAAATGAAATTTAGATACCTGCTAATTTTACTGATTTCGCTAAGCAGCATAGCTCAGGAAACTCCGGAAGATTACAGTTTTTCACTGGAAGAAGCTATACAGTTTGGCCTGGAGAATAATTATTCTTCAATAAATGCGCAAAAAGATGTTGAAATTGCCCTGAAGCAAAAATGGGAGATTATCGCCCAGGGATTACCCCAGGTAAGTGCTACCGGCGACTATCAAAACAACTTAAAGCTACCCGTTCAATTACTTCCCGCAGAAATTGCCGGTGGGGAACGCGGCGAATTTATACCGGTTACTTTCGGGACAAAACACAATGTAAACGCTACGGCCACGTGGAACCAGTTAATTTTTGATGGTTCTTACATCGTAGGAATTCAATCGGCTAAAACTTTGCTTCAAATTTCTGAAAATGCAAAAACAAAAACCGATCTCGAAATAAAGAAAGCGGTTATCAATGCCTACGGAAATGTTTTACTCGCGGAAGAAAACGTAGCTATTCTTCAGAAAAACGTAGAAAACGTCCAGAAGAATTACGACGAAACCAATGAGATCTATAAAAACGGACTCGCCGAACAGGAAGATGTAGAACAACTGGAAATCACCTTGCTTAACCTAAAAAACAACTTAAGCCGAAGCCGGCGTATGCGAGATATAGCTTACGAAATGTTTAACCTTACCCTGGGAATTCCGGTAGAAATACCTGTGAACCTAACCGAGGAATTAGACACTTTGGCGATGCAATATTTTGATCTTGAACTTTTACAGGAAGAAATTCCGGTTGAAGAAAACATCGATTATCGTATTGCTGCAAACACTGCAGATTCGCGAGAAATAGAAGTAAAACTGGAAAAATCTAAAGCACTTCCTTCTTTAAGCGGGTTTCTAAATTATGGTGTTCAGGGTTTCAGCCAGGAATTCACCTTTTTTGATGAAGACCAGGAATATTTTGGACAATCTATTTTAGGCGTGAGTTTGAACATTCCCATATTTAGTAGTGGTATGCGAAATTCCAGGACCCAGCAAAAGCAAATTGCTTACGAACAGGCGATGGTAGAACTGGAGCAAACCGAAAATGAAGTAAAACGCCAGATAAATTCAGCCAAAAGTGATTACGAATTTAGCCTTGAAAATTACCAGGCCCAAAAGAAAAACCTGGAATTAGCCGAAAGGATTGAGAACAAAAACCAAATTAAGTTTTTTGAAGGAATTGCCAGCAGTTTTGAGCTTAGCGAAGCCCAGCGCCAGCTTTACCAGGCGCAACAAGACTTTTTGCAATCTATGCTAGATGTAATAACCGCTAAGGTAGAATTAGAAAATCTATTGGATACCAGAAAATATAACAATGAAGATTAAATATACCCATCAAATATCAAGAATGAAAAAGTTAGCTGTTTTATTAAGTATTCCGCTTTTATTGCTTTCCTGCGGAAGTAATGAGGAAGAAAAATCTGTAGAAGAAATTATAGAAAACGAAGACCTAACCGAAATTAGGGCTAAGAAATCTGAATTAAGTCAGCAGCAAAGTGATCTTACGCAAAAGTTAGATCAACTGGATCAGGCCATAGACCGTTTAGACAAAACCCGGCGTTTAGACCTGGTAGAAATTCAGCAAATTGACGACACTTTGTTTAAGCATTACGCCGAAGTACAGGGCGATGTTGCCACCGATGAGAATATTGTGATCTATTCTGAGTTTTCAGGAATCCTGCAAGATCTTCGGGTAGAAGAAGGCCAACAGGTTAATAAAGGGCAGGTTCTAGCCAAAATTGATGACGGCGGACTCTCCAGCGAATTAGCGCAATTGGAAACCCAGGCAACTTTAGCAAAAACCACTTTTGAGCGCCAGGAGCGCTTATGGGAGCAAAATATTGGTTCAGAAATGCAGTATTTAGAAACTAAAACCAACTATGAATCTATGCAAAACTCAGTAAACAGATTGAAATCTCAACTGGATAAAACTATTGTAAGAGCACCTTTCAACGGAATAATAGACGAAGTACTTACCGAGCAGGGAGAAGTTGTAAGTCCTGGGCAAAGTCAGTTATTTCGATTAGTGAGTCTAAAAAACATGTATATAGAAGCTGCAGTGCCAGAAAATTACTTAAATACCGTAAGAAAAGGTACCGAGGTAATTGTAGAAATCAGTTCCCTGGATCGTGAATTTGAAGGTGAAATTAGAAGGGTTGGAAATACTATTAACCCTAACAACCGTTCGTTCAGTATTCAGGTTGCAGTACCCAATGAAAACGGGATGATAAAACCTAATCAAATCGCAACCATTAGATTAAACGATTATACCGCAGAAAATGCTATAATAATTCCCGAGAATGCACTGCTTAAAAATTCGCAGGGAGAAAGCGTAGTGTTCACACTTCAGGAAAAAGAAGGAGAAGATAATATTGGTACTGCAAAAAGAAAAATTGTAGAAACAGGATATTCCTACAATAATAAAATAGAAATAACCAACGGATTAGAAACGGGAGAAACCCTGATTGTTGAAGGTGCTAAAAACCTTCGAGATGGTCAGGAAGTTAAAATAAGAAATTAAGCTGCAATGAATTTAGATAAAGAATTTAAGCTTTCGTCCTGGGCCATTAACAACAAAATGACGGTATATGTAATTATCGCCATTGTGATGATTGGTGGGCTCATGTCGTACTACAATATGCCCCGGGAAACCTTTCCCGAAGTGGTAGAAACCAAAATTTATGTTAGCTCTATAAACCCCGGAAACTCTGCGGAAGATGTTGAAAAATTCATCACCGAACCCCTCGAAGAAGAGTTTAATGATGTCGCCGGAGTGAAAGAGATTTCTTCTTCTACTTTCCAGGATTATTCCCTGGTAATTGTAGAATTTGAAGAAGATGTTGAGGTAGAAAGTGCCAAAACCAAGGTAAAAGATAAGGTAGATATGGTGAAAGCCGAAACTACCTGGCCCACCCTGGATAATGGCGCAAAGGTAGAACCCAATGTGTTCGATCTTAATATTTCAGAAGAACAACCTATTCTAAACATTAACCTTACTGGAGATTACACCGTTCAGCAGTTAAAAGAATATGCCGAATACCTTCAGGAACGCATAGAATTACTTCCGCAAATAAAAGAAGCGAGTATTCGTGGGGCTGAAGAAATGGAGGTTGAAATCGCCGTAGATATCTATAAAATGACGGCTTCAAAAGTTAGTTTTACAGATATTGTAAATGCCGTAAGTGGTGAAAACCGAACAATTTCGGGTGGGAATGTAATTACCAGCGGGGTACAGAAAAACATAAGGATTGTTGGGGAAATTGAAGACCCCAGTGAGCTCAAAAATGTTGTTGTAAAAACCGATGGCGGTAATGTATTCCTTCAGGATATCGCTCAAATTAATTTCAGGGAAAAAGATGCAACCACTTTTGCTCGGGAATATGGTGCCCCGGTAGTAATGCTGGATATTAAAAAACGTGCCGGGAAGAATATGATCGAGGCCGTAGACCAGATAAAGGAAATTGTAAAAATTGAACAGGAAGAATATCTTCCCGAGAGTCTACGCATTAGCCTTACCAACGACCTTTCTACCAACACCCGGAGCCAGGTAGACGACCTGGTAAATAACATTATTTTTGGGGTGATTCTGGTGGTTTTGGTTCTAATGTTTTTCCTGGGCTTCAGAAATGCCTTATTTGTAGGGATCGCGATTCCTTTGTCCATGTTCCTTTCCTATATTATTCTGTCCAGTATGGGTTATACCCTAAATACCATGGTACTTTTTGCACTGGTTATGGGTCTTGGAATGCTGGTAGATAACGGGATTGTTGTGGTAGAAAACGTCTATACTTTAATGGACGAAGGTATGCCGCGAAAACAAGCTGCCAAGCAAGGTTTAGGTGAAATTGCCTGGCCAATTATTGCTTCAACTGCTACTACTTTAGCCGCCTTCTTCCCACTGGGCCTCTGGCCGGGAATTATAGGAAGTTTTATGGTAATTTTCCCAATTACACTTTCTATAGTTTTAGGTTCTTCGCTTTTTGTCGCGTTAATTATCAACTCGATGCTTACTTCTCAATTTATGAGAACTGAAGAAGAAGAATTCACTAAGAAGAAACTTATAAAAATAAGTTCTATTCTCGCCGGGTTTGGAGCATTACTGTTAGTAGTAGGTTTTGTTGTAGATGCCGGAGCGCTTAGGGCATTTGGTAATATTCTAATTCTGGCTGCTATTTTACTTTGGGTTTATAAATATTTTATTTCCCGAGGTGTGGAGTATTTTCAATATACCGCCCTTAAAAAGATGGAAAATGCTTATGAAAAAACCCTGAAATATGCGCTACGCGGAAAGAAAGCTTATCTGACGTTTTTTGGAACCTTACTCTTGCTTTTCGTTTCTTTTGTATTGATTGGCTTGGTACAACCAAAGGTTTTATTCTTTCCTGAAAATGAACCAAACCAGGTGATAACTTATATCGAGTATCCGCAGGGAACTGATATTCATAAAACCAACGCCCTTACCAAACAGGTGGAGCAACGCATTTTTGACGCTATTAAGAAATACGAAGATGAAGACGGTTACAACTTTATGGTAGAGTCCGCTATATCTCAGGTTGGGGAAGGCGCAGGAAATCCCCAAACCGATGGTGGTCAGCAAAATGAAATGCCTCACAAAGCTAAGGTCACACTTTCTATGCGTGAGTTTACCGAAAGGCGTGGGGTGAGCAGTAGCGAAGTTCTATCTGAAGTTCGGGAAGCCGTTCAGGGATTCCCCGGCGCTTCTATTGTGGTAGAAAAAGATGCTGCCGGCCCACCCACGGGTTATCCAATAAATATGGAGCTTAAAGGTGAAGATTATGAGCAAATGCTCATGGAAGCAGAAAACTTACGTTCCTACGTTAACGATCTTAGTATCGCCGGTATCGAGGAACTGAAAATAGACGTTAACAAATCTAAACCCGAATTAAGTGTAAATGTAGATCGTAGAAAAGCGGGACAACTTGGAGTTTCAACCTCCCAGGTAGGCCAAACTTTGCGACGTGCTATTTATGGGGAGGAGGTTTCAACATATAAAGATGGTGATGATGATTATGAGATAAATATGCGTTTTGCCGATCAATATCGCTATGATGAAAACGTGTTATTCAATCAGCCGGTTACTTTTAAAGATCAGAACACGGGAGAAATAATTCAGGTGCCAATTTCATCTTTGGTTACTACAGAATCTGCCTCTTCCTTTAGTTCTATTAAAAGAAAAGATCTGAAAAGGGTAATAACCCTCTACTCAAACGTGCTTCAGGGTTATAATGGCAACGAGATTGTGGGCCAGTTAAAAACAGCGCTTAGAAGTTATGATCTTCCAAAGGACATCACCCTAGAATTTACAGGTGAGCAGGAAGAACAGGAAGAGAACTTGGCTTTTCTATTAAAAGCCCTTCTAATCGCGATGGGTGGTATTTTACTTATTCTCGTAGCGCAATTCAACTCATTGTCTAAACCAATTATCATTGTAATGGCAGTGGTATTGAGTTTGGTTGGTGTTTTCCTTGGACTGATTGTTTTCCAAATGGATTTCATTATTATTATGACAATGATGGGAATTATCTCCCTCGCGGGAATTGTGGTAAATAACGCTATTGTACTTATTGACTACACCCAAATTCTTATAGACCGGAAAAAGCGGGACCTGAATTTAGATGATGATGATTTACTTACCCGTGAGCAGTATTATGACTGTATTGTAAGAGGTGGAAAATCAAGGTTGAGACCAGTATTGCTTACTGCAATTACTACGGTACTTGGTTTAATTCCGTTGGCGGTAGGATTGAATATAGATTTCTTTAGTTTGTTTACAGATTACGATCCCAAAGTATTTATTGGAGGAGACAACGTGATCTTCTGGGGGCCACTGGCGTGGACCGTAATTTTTGGATTGGTGTTTGCCACCTTCCTAACGCTAGTTGTAGTTCCGGTGATGTTTTACCTGGTAAATCGAGCCAAGGTTAAAACCGCCGATAAACGCAAAGAGCGAAAACAAAGAAAGCTGGAAGCAAGAGCTTAAAAACTGATCACCCCGAAGCAGTAACTTCGGGGTTTTTTATTGATCTTATTTAACCGCAGCAGCTCTAAAATTTAATATCTCTGCTAAAGATTTAATATTTACAGGAATTCACTTATTCCATTTTCCATTTAATTGAAGTAGCTTAAAAGTTTTTAACTAATTAAAATCGGAAATTATGAAGATCAAAAAACAGTTAATAGAATTAAAGAGCTTTTACTTCCTTCTAATGTTCTTCCTTTCTTTTGGAATTTTTGCACAGGAAACTTCTGAAAATTCAATCGCTTTTTCAGAAAGTGATTCAAATCTTGAATGGGGGCCTTGCCCAGATTTTATGCCTGAAGGATGTAATATTGCCGTGTTACACGGAAACCCGGCTGAAAAAAATGCAGATATCTTCTTTAAAGTGCCTGCTAATGCATATATAACAAATCACACCCATACATCTCCCGAGAGGATGATTCTTGTCTCTGGCGAAATGGAAGTGACTTACGAAGGCGAGCAACCGCAGATTTTAAAAGAAGGTTCGTATGCCTATGGCCCGGCCAATAAACCTCACTCAGCAAAATGTGGCGATTCGCCCTGCGTTCTATTTATCGCTTTTGAAGATCCAGTAGACGCAATGCCGGTAGAAAAAGATTGAAATTCAGATTTAATTAAACAAAAAAGGCCGTCTTCACAGACAGCCCTTTTTTGTTTTGAGTATATAAATTAGCGCTTAGTTATCGGCTAAAGTACCATCGCTTTTCCAGGTATTTACACCTGCAATTTGGTTATTGTCATAATCTACTTCAGTTAATTTATCTGAAGTCCAAAAGAACCATTTTCCGGTTTTATTTCCTTCGGTATACGTAGCCATACTTTGCTTTTTACCATCTACGTCATAAGCAATCCATTTCCCGTGAAGTTTTCCGTCTTTGTAAGTTCCTGTTTGTTTTATAGAACCGTCTTCATAAAAGAAAGTTCCCTTAATAAGATCTCCTTCCTTTTCAAATTTTGGTTCCGGACTTTCTTGCGCCATAGCAGCTGCTCCAAAGGTAAAAATGGCAGCCATCAATATATTTTTTATCTTTTTCATAGTCTTTTTATTAAACTTTACTTCACAAATATAGCAAAATGTTTACTTTAAAACAATAATTACATAACGTTAAATTAACATTCAGAGCTTAAATAGTTTAAAAACAAAGACTTAAATAGTATTCTTTAGCTTAAAAATAGCGTTTAATGGAGGTAAGAATCAAAGTTCTCGTAGAATAAAAATGTTATAAAAGCAAAACAATAAGTTTTAAAACCGATTAAATGCCGATTATTGACCTGGATTTTCTCAACCTATTCTATCGGCAAACTCACTATATCTTCTTACTTTTGCGCTACTTAAAATTTCAGGAATATTATGTATAGAAGTCACACCTGCGGGGAATTAAATGCAGCTTCAATTGGCCAGGAAGTAAAACTTTCGGGCTGGGTTCAAAAAATAAGGGACAAAGGTTTTATGGTTTGGGTAGATTTGCGCGATCGTTACGGCATCACCCAGCTTATCTTTGATGAAGAGCGTTCTTCAAAAGAACTTATGCAAAAAGCTCAAAAACTGGGTCGCGAATTTGTAATTCAGGTGAGCGGAAAAGTAATTGAGCGGGAATCTAAGAATACAAATATTCCAACTGGTGAAATTGAGGTTTTAGTTTCTGAAGTTAATATTTTAAACACTTCTCTTACTCCTCCTTTTACTATTGAAGATGAAACCGATGGCGGCGAAGATTTAAGAATGAAATACCGCTACTTGGATATACGTCGAAACCCTGTAAAAAATAAGCTGAAATTTCGCCATAAGGTTGGAATGGTAGTGAGAAACTACCTTTCCAACCAGGATTTTATTGAAGTTGAAACTCCTTATTTAATAAAATCTACTCCTGAAGGTGCCCGCGATTTTGTGGTACCAAGCCGAATGAACGAAGGTCAGTTTTACGCCCTGCCACAATCGCCACAAACTTTTAAGCAATTGCTTATGGTTGGCGGAATGGATAAATATTTCCAGATCGTGAAATGTTTTAGAGACGAAGACCTTAGAGCCGACAGGCAGCCGGAATTCACGCAAATTGACTGTGAAATGGCGTTTGTTGAACAGGAAGATATCCTTAATATTTTTGAAGGTTTAACCAGGCATCTACTGAAAGAGATCAATGGCGTGGACGTAGCTGAATTTCCAAGAATGACCTATGCTGATGCGATGAAAAAATACGGAAACGACAAGCCCGATATTAGATTTGGGATGGAGTTTGCCGAACTAAACGAGCTTGCGAAAAACAAAGGTTTTAATGTATTCGATCAGCAGGAATTAGTTGTGGGAATTGCAGTTCCTGGAGCAGCTTCGTTTACAAGAAAAGAAATTGATAAATTAATATCCTGGGTTAAGAGACCGCAGGTCGGCGCCAACGCACTTGTTTGGGCAAAATACAATGAAGACGGAACTTTAAAATCTTCGGTAGATAAATTTTATTCTGAAGAAGATCTAAAAACCTGGGCACAAGCTACCAATGCTAAGCTCGGAGATTTAATTTTGGTAATGGCCGGCGACGCTAATAAAACCAGAACCCAGCTTAGTGCTTTAAGAATGCATTTAGGAAACGAACTTGGCTTAAGAAAAGCTGATGAGTTCGCACCGCTTTGGGTGGTAGATTTTCCGCTTTTAGAATGGGATGAAGAAACAAAGCGTTTCCACGCAATGCACCACCCTTTTACTTCGCCGAAAAAAGAAGACTTTGCACTTCTTGAAACAAAACCGGGAGAAGTTCGCGCCAATGCTTATGATTTAGTATTAAATGGAAATGAAATTGGCGGTGGTTCTATTAGAATTCACGACAAGGAAACCCAGGCTAAAATGTTCGATTATCTTGGTTTTACCCCGGAAGAAGCAAAAGCACAATTCGGCTTTTTAATGGATGCGTTTCAATATGGTGCACCACCACACGGCGGTATCGCTTTTGGTTTTGATAGACTGGTTGCCATTTTGGGCGGACAGGAAAGCATCAGGGATTTTATTGCTTTCCCTAAAAACAATAATGGTCGGGATGTGATGATAGATGCACCAGCCACCCTTGACGAAGCACAACTCAAAGAACTTCATTTACAGGTAAATACCCTGGAAGAAAGTTCAAAAAGAATTCCCGGAAAATAGATTTTTAAACTCAAAGCAAGCGCCAGAGCATAAAACTCGATTAACGAGTAAAATTATAATTGATAAAAAATCCCGGGTTCACATCGGGATTTTTTTATCTTCACTTAAATAAATTTTTGAGTGAGTACTAAAGCTACAGAACTTTTAACGCGATTTTCAGACTGGAGCACCAGGAACCTTAGCCATCAACAATTTTTGATGGTGCTCAGTTCCCTTATTGGTTTCTTGGCCGGACTTGTCGCTGTTGGTATTAAAAACTTTACACATTATATTCAGCGTTTACTGGAAGATGAATTTATTGTGAATTATCACAATGCTTTCTATTTTATTTTCCCGCTAATAGGTATTGCAATCACCGTTTTTCTTATAAAATATATTATTAAAAAAGATATAGGAAACGGTATCCCTACGGTATTACACGCTATTTCTAAAAGACAGGGAATTATGCGAAGGTTTCAGTCTTACGCCTCCTTAATTACGGCGCCCTTGACTGTAGGTTTTGGAGGATCTGTAGGACTAGAGGCCCCCACAGTGGCCACCGGGGCATCAATAAGTTCGAATTTATCACGTTTATTTAAAATGAACCAGGCCACCCGCACACTTTTAATAGGATGTGCGGCTGCCGGTGCCATGTCTTCCTTGTTTAAAGCCCCAATTGCGGCTATTATTTTCGCTATTGAAATATTTAGCCTTGATCTCACCCTGGTTTCTATGATTCCGTTGCTTACAGCTTCGGTTTCTGCGATACTTACCTCCTACTTCTTTTTTGGGAACGACATAATTTTACACTATCAGTTAAGCGACCAATTTGATGTTTCTGAAGTTCCTTTTTATGTTTTACTAGGTGTAATAGCAGCGGTTTGTTCTATTTATTTCGGAAAGGTTTATTTCAAATTTGCGGCGATATTCCGAAAAATAAAATCGGGATTTCTTAGATTGCTTGCCGGCGGACTTTCACTCGGGGTTTTGATATTTTTTATTCCTCCGCTGTATGGAGAAGGTTACGATGTAATCAACAACCTGCTACAGGAAAACTACATTTTTGCGTTGCAAACCAATTTATTTGATTCCTATTTAGATAATATTTGGGTGGTAATTCTTCTACTTGCGGGGCTAGTGGTGTTTAAGGTAATCGCTACTTCGTTAACCCTGGGAGCCGGGGGCGTTGGAGGTATTTTTGCCCCGGTTTTATATATGGGTAGTGCCATGGGACATTGTTTTGCTCTTATTATTAATAATCTCGGGATTTTAAACAATCCTATTTCGGTTAGTAATTTCACGCTGGTGGGAATGGCTGGTGTGATGGCAGGAATAATGCACGCACCGCTTACCGCAATTTTCCTTATTGCTGAACTTACCGGCGGCTACGAACTTTTTGTACCCTTAATGATCACCGCAGCCATTTCGTTTGTGGTTACCAGCAGGTTTCAGCCGCATTCTGTGTATACTATGGAACTTGCCCAGCGCGGAGAGTTGCTTACTCACAATAAAGACCAGGCCGTATTAACGCTCTTAAATATTCAGCAGATTATAGAAAAGAATTTTGTAACGCTGAATATAGATATGAATCTTGGTAATGTAATTCACGAAGGTGTGATAAAATCTTCCCGAAATCTTTTTCCAGTTATCGACGAAAATCGTAAATTCTTGGGAATTATTTTATTAGATGATATTAGGCCGATAATGTTTGACCAGAAAATGTATGAAGAAGTAAAAGTAAGCGACATCATGCAGCGGGCCCCTGAAATTATTGATCTTAGAAAGGATCGGCCAAAAGATATAATGAACAAATTTCAGGAAACAAACGCCTGGAACCTGCCTGTGGTAGAAGATGAAAAATATGTTGGTTTTATTTCTAAATCTAAACTACTAACCGCTTATCGTCAAAAACTAATAGAAGTAACTGTTTAATGCTATGAATACTGTTTTAAAAATATTAGCCATATTAATATTAATTGCCATTGGAGTAGGATTTTATTACCGCACTTTTGAAGATGTAGTGTTGGGAGACCGGATAATTGGGATTGCAGTTTTGGCAAGTGCATTTATTTTAATGCCTATTTTCCTCTATGTTAGATGGAAAGGAAAACGGCTGCAAGACTACACTCTCACTAAAGAGAACATGGATAAAATGCGTGATAAAGGAATAGATTAAGTGTCTGTTTTAGAATACTTTCAAAAGAAAATCGAAAATATTGCACTATCTTCTATAATATTGTACTAACTTTGCGCTTTATTAATTATTTATTTTATTATTACAATGGAAGGTACAGTTAAATTTTTCAATGAATCAAAAGGATATGGATTCATTACCAACGACGAAACAGGAAGAGACATCTTCGTACACATTACTGGTTTAGATGGCGAGAGCTTGAACGAAGGTGATAAAGTTGAGTACGTTGAAGTAGAAGGTAGAAAAGGAGTTAACGCTGCGGAAGTACGCGTTATAGAATAATATATATTATCCTATTTCAAGAACTTGAAAAGCCGCTGTAAAGCGGCTTTTTTTATGCCCTAATTTTATTGATTTAAACCCTGTTTTGGGGTATAACCGTAGCACTTTTTAAAGGTGTTTATAAAATGAGGAACACTCTTATATCCCAATATACCGGCCATTTCACTTACCGTATGTTTCCCTAATAAACTTTTAGCTTTTTTCATTCGCAATTCTATGATAAAGCTTCTTATGGTTTTACCATACATCTTTTTAAAATCCTTTTTTAGCTGAAGTTCATTTAAAAGTACTTTCCTGGCCAGCACCTTTATAGTAGGCGGATTTTTAAAGTTTTCAATTAAATATGCGTGAGCAGTTCTTATTTTTTCGAGATTCTCTTCGCTAATTCCTTGCACTACTCCACTGCACAATTCCTGCTGACAAAAATGTAACGAAAGAAACAATTCTTTAAGCCTTAGATCGAGATAATATTTCTTAAAATCACTATTCCAATCGCTCTTAGTAATCTCATTCAAAATATGGTACAAACTATAATCTATAGGAAATTTACAGGCTCCCCATTTTTGGAAATCACTTTGAATAATATTCTTATAAAAAGAACTATCTGCTAACCAGGCTTCGTTTTTTAATAATTCCAGATAATATTTCTTTGATAAATAAATCGCCTGGTAATGAGTAGGTTTATTCGCCGGCATTTCTATGGTGGTCACAGTATTGCTATTGTAACAGCAGTTAATTCTGCCCATTTCAATAGGTTTCCTTTCCTTTAAAGAAACTAACTGCGAATCTCCCTTCCCTAAATAAGAAATTTGAATGTACTCTCCGCCAATACTAAAGATATCGGTAAGATTTTTATCATTTTCAAAGAAGGTTTCCACAATAAACAAGCCCTTTGAAAACTGAATTTTGCTCTTCGCTTTTAACCAGGAATACGCAGTAATATTTATTTCATCTTTAATGATATTCTGATCTTTTTCTTCTGAAAGATCCTCTGAAAATAAGGTTTCATTAACCTCTACTAATTTAGATTCAATATACATAATACGTTTTCCGTAATTTTTATTTCCAAAACCGAAACAGTCTTAAGACTTCAAAATATAAATTTGCTGCAAGTTATTTAAAATTAGTTTAAATAAGAATAATATTTTTTATTGTGGATATAAATTTTAAAATAAGCTTTGTTTTACTGTTGTTTTCAATAAGTATTTCTACCATATATGCTCAACAAACTGAACCTAAAAGCTTCGATATCACCGGAGTAATTGAAGATCAAAATGGTGATCCAATAAGTGAAGCTACTATTACCGCCTCCACCCTTAAGCATAACTATAAAACGCAATCAGATTCCGAAGGATTTTATCAATTACGGAACTTAGAGGCAGGAGTTCTTCTTCTCGAAATTCGAAAGGGAAATTTTATCGCTCACCATCAAATTGCTGTTAATTCAAAAAATTTTGAACATAATATCTCTATCAATACCTCTGGAAATGAATTGGGGGAGGTACACCTTCAAGCTGAATCTTTCAAAAATAAAATGGAGAAGAAAGGTTTTGCTCTTAATGTTGTAGAAACCGCGGAGGCAAGTATTAGAAATATTCAAACTAACGAACTACTAAATACTACCGTTGGGGTGAAAATTCGCCAGAATGGAGGTTTAGGCTCTCGTGCAGAATACAGTTTGAATGGATTATCGGGAAGTGCCGTACGTATTTTTATAGATGGGATTCCTATTTCAACTTTTGGTTCTTCCTATAACTTAAACAGTATTCCGCCTTCAATGATCGAGCGAATTGAAGTCTATAAAGGAGTTGTTCCCGGCCATTTAGCCGATGACGCCCTTGGTGGTGCCATTAACATTGTGCTGAATAAACAATCGAGTGAAAGTATTAATGCTTCTCTCTCTTATGGATCATTCAATACTTTCCAGGCCAATGTGAATGGGTTGTACAGGTTTGATAATTCCGGGTTTACCGTAAAAGCCTCTGCCTTTCATAATTATTCTGATAACGATTATGAAGTTTCAGGCCGAAGTGTGGTAGTAACGGGTTTAGGTGGCCAACAAACCCCAATTACCGCAAGAAGGTTTAACGATGCCTATAGGTCTACCGGAGGTACTGTACAGCTCGGCTATACCGATGTAAATTGGGCCGACCAGTTTTTTGTAGGTTTTACAGGTTCTGACGATTATAAAGAAGTGCAACACGGCGCATTTATGACCATTATGCCATACGAAGGAAGATTCCTAGAATCTGATGCAACTCTTGCCAATTTAACTTACCAAAAGCAAGATTTACTTACAACGGGATTAGATGTAAATGTCACCGGATACTACGGGAAGCGCAACCGTCAAGTAAATGACACGGTTCCGTGGGCTCATAGCTGGAGCGGCGAACGGGCAATAGATTTTAGAGGTAACAATTACAAATATACCTGGGGCTCACAGCAAGAAGGCGGTCCTACGCTTGCAAAAATCAACCGAAACGTTGCCTCGATGAGAACAGGTTTGGCTTACGCTATTAACAATAACCACAAAATTTTAGCAAACCACGTCTATAGCGGAATTGACAGAGAAGATAGCGACGAACTACAATCTGTATTAGAAAATACTTTTTTAGGAACACGGGATTTACACAAGAATATACTTTCGCTAACCTATGAATTAAATGCTTTTGACGACAGGTTAAAAACCAACTTATTCGGGAAATACTATCAACAAAAATCAAAAAGTGTAGATCCTGAAATTGAAATAAATCCCGATGGAAGCCGGCAGATTGTAGATGACGTTGTAAGCAGCAACAAAAAATATGAAGGTTATGGTTTTGCTGCTTCTTACGAGCTTAGTCCCACGATCACCTTATTAGCTTCGGCCGAAAAAGCCGTACGTCTGCCAAACGAAACCGAAATTTTTGGTAACGACGGCGATAATGTTGTAGCCAATGCAAGCATTAATCCCGAACAAAGTAACAATTATAATTTAGGGCTTAAATTAGGCACCTTTAATTTTAAGAAGCATCAATTTAATGTTTCAACAAATCTTTTTACGCGGAATATTAAAGATAGGATTGGCTTACCTATCGAGACTTCCTTAAATGTTGATGAAGAATTAATCGTTTATGTAAACCAGGGAAGCGGAACTTCAAAAGGAATAGACGCACAGTTGGGTTATAATTATAACAATAATTTCGGACTTAATTTCAACGTATCCCGATTCGATTTAAAAATTGAAAACAGGGGCGTAGAAATAGATGTCCCCAACACTCCATTTTTCACCATGAATGGAAACTTACGTTATTCATTTAAAGATTTAATTCAGAAAAACTCCCGGTTAAATCTATTTTACACACTGTATTTTACTGATGAATTTTCATACCTGGTTCCGCAGGGATCTAATACTGTTGGAGACGAATTCTTTAAAGTACCTCAGCAATTAGCGCAAGATCTGGGCCTTAGCTATACCTTCCCAAATCAAAATTTTGTAATGAGTTTTGATGTAAAAAACATTTTTGACAAGCCTGTATACGACAACTTATCGGTACAAAAACCGGGAAGGGCTTTTTACCTAAAATTAAATTATTCAATCAATAAATTTTAACCAATTAATAAAAATAATAATATGAAACGCGAATTTTTTAGCATTAAAACTTTAGCAGCAATTGCATTGGCCACAGGCTTACTGGCTTCCTGTAGCAGTGACGACACTCCTATTGATAACGGCCAGGAGCCGGGAGAAAATGAAGATGGCCGCTGGATTACTGTTGCCGCCGCCAGAATGGGAGAAAATCCCGGCGATGGTAATGGTGGTACCCTAATCTATTCTGTAAGCAGTAAAGATGCTAAAGACCCAACAGTATCTATAGAACCTTTCGATAACGGATTTATAGTACCTTCTAACAGAACTGCAAGGTTACAATCTTCAGAAGACGGCAGCACTATATTTAATATTAGCTATGCCGGGGATACCGGTGGTAATTACACGAAATACAACGTAAATGGCGGGCAGGATTTTGAACAAACCGGAAGTGAAATTAGCATTGCTCCCTATGTAGGTTCTGCTCCAAGATGGATTAAATTATTTGATGGAGACCAAACAGGAGCTGCAGTTTATGTAGATACCGAGAACCAGTTTGATGATAACGATAATTATCTTCGCACTGAAGCAACAATGGGTGTTGTCACCTTGGATTTGCAGAATTCAGCAATATTAGAATTCCAGGAATCAAGTCTTTCGCTAAGCGAAGAACTGGAAACACAGGGATATTATATTGGAAGGATTGATATGCCCACTTTAAATGCTGCGGGAGATAAATTATACATTGGAGCCCGTATGAGTAAGGTTGATCCTGAAACCGGGGAAACAGATAGAAACGGCGAAGTTTTAGGTTCTAAAACCATTGTTTTGGACTACCCCTCTTTAGAAAACCCAACTATTATTACTTCTGAAGTAGGAAAAGGAAACACCAATGGTTACCGAAGCATTAATGCTTTTTTAGTGAACGGAAGTGTGTATCAGGCAAACCAGGGAGATCCTAACGGTTCTCATATCTTAAAAATTGGTGCGAATAACCAGTATGACGATTCATACGTATTTAACTTAGATGAGGCATTAGGTTTAGAAGACGCTTATATTCTGGCCTGGAGACCTACCGCAAGCGGAAAAGCTGTGGTAGCTTATCGCCACGCAGGTTCTGCTGAAGGAGTAGCAGGAGCACAGGGATATTTCGCACTTGTAGACTTAGAATCCAGAACAGCACAAAAAATAGACGAAATTCCATATAGCGAAGATTTCTACTTATTCCAATACCAGGGTTTTGTGGTGGACGGAGATGAAATCTATGTAACCGAAGCTCCTGTAGGAGAAAACGGAAATATCTATGTTATTGACACAGAAACGGGCGAAGTAACTAAGGGAGCTGAGCTTGTAAATGCTGAAGGAAGCCACTTTATAGGATTATTTTAAATACTGAATTAGCCAATAGGACTGATAGGAAACACAATTTCTGGTCAGTCCTATTTTAAGTTCTATACCAGAAGTCAAATGAAAAAAGAGAAGCAAAAAAAGAAAAAGTATACGTTTAGAAAATTACTAAACGATCTTCATTTATGGTTAGGGCTCGGCAGCGGAATTATCCTGTTTCTGGTTTGTCTTAGTGGTACCATTCTCACCTTCCAGACCGAAATAAAATCACTTTTTGTTGAAGAATTAAAGGTTAATCCCGGGCAGGGAGAAGTAAAAGATATTGAAAGTCTTCAACAAAGCCTCCAGAGCGTGGGCACAGTTACAGGTGTGACATTATCAGAAAATGGCAACAAAGCCTATGAGTTTAAAGTTAAAACATCTCCTGAAGACCGCCGGGGCACCACCTTTTATGTAAATCAATATACCGGCGATTACCAGCAGCTTGGCGAAAACCCTGCAGATGAATTCTTCTTCACAATGTTTAGAATGCATCGTTGGTTGTTATTCGATTCTGCTATCGGCAGACCCATTGTGGGAATTGCTACGATCATCTTTCTCTTTTTATCTATAAGCGGAGTTGTACTTTGGTTTCCTAAGAAAAAAATAAAATGGAAAACTTTAAAACCAGGTTTTAAAATCAAATGGTCAGCGAATTGGAAAAGAATTAACCACGATCTACACAACACCCTTGGTTTTTATTCCTGTTTAGTATTAGTTGTCATGACACTTACCGGATTATTCTGGTCTTTTGATTGGTACAAAGATTTTGGCAGCCAGGTTCTGGGAACTCAGGTTTTTGGCGGTCGCGGAGGACCTAAAATTGCTTCAGAAGCTAGTGCTGACTCAAAAACCCTGGAGCTGGCTGAAATTATTAATATTTCAAATCAAAATCTGGATTATGCGGGAGAAACTTCAATTTCATTTCCGCAGGACGAAAAAGGTATTTTTTCAATTAGAAAATATGAATCTAGCAATTGGTCGCCAAATACTTACGATATGCTGGTTATAGATCGTGACGGGAAAATTCTCAAAAAAGAACTTTTTTCAGATAAACCGGCAAACGTCCAGGTCGCTTCATTGATAAAGCCAATTCATACCGGTGAGATATTCGGTACTTTTTCTAAAATTATTTACTTCCTTGCCTGCTTGATCGCTACCAGTTTACCAATCACCGGAACCCTAATCTGGTTGAACAAAATGAAGAAAAAGAAGAAATAATTCTCGAATATCGAGTTATTTCGTGGTATTTAATTGTTCAGAAACTCCTACCAGCATTTCCTTAACCAGGCCTTGCAGGTTGAAATTGTGTTTCCATTGCCAATCTTTTCTGGCTTCAGAGTCATCTATGCTGGAAGGCCAGGAATCGGCTATTTCTTGTCTGAAATCTGGCTCATACGCAATCTTAAACTCAGGGATTTCCTTCTGAATAGCTTCAGCAAGAATTTTGGGCGTAAAACTTAAAGCCGAAAGGTTATAGGAAGACCTTACCTTTATTTCTTCTGAAGGTGCCTCCATAATATCTACGGTAGCTTTAATAGCATCGTCCATATACATCATGGGAAGCCCTGTATTTTCAGCTAAAAATGAAGTATAAGCTTTATTTTTTAAGGCTTCGTGAAAGATCTCTATCGCATAATCTGTAGTTCCGCCACCAGGAAGGGTTTTGTAACTTATAATGCCTGGATAACGCAAACTCCTTACATCCACCCCATATTTATCGTGAAAATATTCACACCATCTTTCTCCGGTTTGTTTGCTAATTCCGTAAACCGTAGAAGGTTCCATGATGGTAGTTTGCGGCGTTTCGTTTTTAGGTGTTGTGGGACCAAAAACGGCAATACTTGAAGGCCAAAACACTTTTTCAATCTTTCTATCTTTTGCGAAATTTAAGATGTGAAAAAGTGAATCCATATTAAGCTTCCAGGCTTTCATTGGTGCTTTTTCGGCAGTTGCACTAAGCATTGCGGCCATAAGGTAGACTTCTGAAATCTCGTGTTTATAAATAATAGATTCAATTAAAGGAGCATCAGTAGCATCGGCAACTTCAAAGGGCCCGTAACTCATTAATTCCTTATTCCCTTCCTTGATATCGCTAGCCACTACCCTATCGTTTCCGTATAGCTCGCGTAATTTCAGCGTTAACTCGGTTCCAATTTGCCCGCAAGCTCCAATAATTAAAATTTTCCCGGCCATTATATTGATTTTTCCGCAAATATATTTATTTAAATAGAGGTTTTCGTAATGAAACCGCCAAAACCTTTACTTTTATTAGAAATCTTTAATTGAGCAAAGGTTTTTAATAATTCTTCATCCAATAGAGGTTAAAATAAAGAAAATTTTATAGCTCCGTTGATACTACTAAATACTTCGTGCAGGAATTATTTAATTTGAAAATTTTTAGGTTAACTTTGTTTATATATGAAAAAAACGGTTTTTATAATATGTATTTCACTCCTCTGGGCTTGTAACGAGAAACCTCAAACCGTAGATAATAAGGGCCGGAAATTAGATTCAATTGCTTTACATCAGCCCATAGGAACCACCAACGAAGAAGTAATATTACTCCCTGAAGCGAGAAAACACGCTATAAATTGGCTGGCTTATATCGCTGCGCAAAATGAAGTTGACCAATTAAAAAATTATAATTTACAGCAAACCATAGAAAGCTCCAAGCCAATTTCCCAAGTTATGGAATCCCTTTCTACCAGCATTCCAGATTCTTTAAGTTCAAATGCGGTAATGGCCCGAGCCAATGTATTAACCACTAAGGCAAAGGTTCTGGAACAACTTTCTCACCGCCGGCAATTAGATGCTGAAGCAATTACAGAAGTTGCCCGGGAAATTCCTTTGGAATTTAATAATTTTAAAATTCAGCTGAATGAACTTTTCTTAAAAACGCTGGAAGATTTTGAAGACGAACTGGACGAATTTAAAGCCGAAAGAGATACCATTTCTATAGATTCACTCCCCGAAGCACAATTGTAAGCCAAATTTTTCTAATTCTTAGTCAGGAAAAATTGATATCTTCAATTAAAAATTTTCAAAATGAAAAAAATTATTGCACTGCTTTTCCTGATTTTCAGTTTAAATATATCGGCACAGGAAAAATCCAGGATAGATAAAGTTCTTACCCAATGGCACCAGGCTGCCGCTGAAGCGAACTTTGACAAATATTTCAGCTTAATCACCAAAGATGGCGTTTTTATAGGCACCGATGCTATTGAAAACTGGCAGAATACTGAATTTCGCGAATTTTCTAAACCTTATTTTGATCGTGGTAAAGCCTGGAATTTTACAACTTTAGAACGAAATATTTACACCGAAGAAAATAGTGAAACCGCCTGGTTTGACGAGCTACTAAATACACAAATGGGAATTTGTCGAGGCTCTGGAGTACTCCAAAAAACTAAAGATGGTTGGAAGATTAAGCATTATGTACTTTCCCTCACGGTACCCAACGAAAATGTGGAAGAAGTAACCCAGTTAAAAAAAGAATACGATCAAAATTTGATAAAACAAATTGATTAAACCTTCAGCAGCATCAAGCTTTCCAAAGATTCCTTTTTCGTAAAAAAAGGTCAATTTTCAGCTTTAAATAATCTTCAGTTAAATATGCTACTTTTTAGTACTTTAGCGCGAGAATTCATAATAATTTAAACCACATATGAAAAAAATAACGAATGTGCTCTTTTTATCGATTTTGGGAGCTGCAACCATAACAAGTTGCCAAAACGACGATAGAGAAAGAAAAGAAAATGAAGAGGTTCACGGTATTAACCTTGCCTATATGGACACCACCGTAAGCGCTAAAGAAGATTTCTTTAGATACGTAAACGGAAAATGGGTAGATTCTACCGAAATCCCTTCAGACCAGACTACCTGGGGAAGTTTTATGGAATTGCGTGAACGTACCGATGAGGATGCGATGGCGATTTTAGAAGGCGCTTCCGCTAACGATAGTTTAGACCCATCCAGCGACCAGGCAAAAGCCGTATACCTTTATAATACCATTATGGATACCGTTGCCCGAAATGAAAAAGGCGTAGAACCGGTAAAACCATATTTGGCAAAGGTAGATTCTATTGAAAATAAAGAAGACTTACAGGAATTTCTTACCGAAATGCAACAATACGGTGGCGCAGGATTTTTCTCTTTCGGTGTTCGTGCAGATGCAAAAAACAGTAATATGAACGCTGCCTACCTTTATCCTGCAGGTTTAGGTTTACCGGATCGTGATTATTACGTTGCAGAGGATTCAGATTCCAAAGAAAAAAGGGAGAAATACGAAGCACATATTACCAGAATGCTTCAGTATATAGATTATTCTGAAGAAGAAGCTGCTGAAGCTGCAGAACGTATTCTTGCTTTTGAAACCGGCCTGGCAGAGCCTCAACTTGATAAAGTAGAGCGTCGCGATGCCCGTAACACTTACAATCCTAAAACTGTGGCCGAACTTAAAAATATGGTTTCAGCGATAGACTGGAATTCTTATTTTGAAGAAATTGGTGCTACAGATCTTGATACCATAATTGTTTCTCAGCCAAAATATATGGAATCCCTTCAGGATGTTTTTGCTGAAAATTCGGTTGAAGATTGGAAAGATTACTTAAAATGGAGCATATTTAATGATGCAGCCAGCACACTTTCTACAGATATTGAAACTGCAAACTGGGAGTTTTACAGTAAAACTTTGCAAGGTGCACAAGAGCAACGTCCAAGAAAAGAGCGCGCTTTACAAACCGTAAATGGTACTTTAGGAGAAGCTCTTGGTAAATTATATGTAGACGAACATTTCCCGGCTGAAGCCAAGGAAAAAGCCCAGGAAATGATTGGAAACCTCGTGAAAGCTTATGAAAACAGAATAAACAATTTAAGCTGGATGAGTGAAGACACTAAGAAAAAAGCCAAAGAGAAACTGGGCACTACTACTATTAAAGTTGGTTACCCAGACGAATGGAAAGATTATAGCGATCTTGAAATAGTAAATGTTGAAGACGGTGGTTCTTATTTCCAGAATATGATGAACTCCAGCAAATGGAGAGTTGCCGATAATATGGGCGATCTTGGACAGCCGGTAGACAAAACCGAATGGTTTATGCCTCCGCAAACAGTGAATGCATATTACAACCCAAGCTACAACGAAATTGTATTTCCAGCGGCTATTCTTCAGCCCCCATTTTACGACTATAAAGCTGATGCTGCTGTTAATTATGGCGGAATTGGTGCTGTAATTGGCCACGAAATTTCGCACGGATTTGACGATAGCGGATCTCGTTTTGATGCTGAAGGAAACCTGAATAACTGGTGGACAGATGAAGACCTTAAACAATTTGAAACGCTTGGGAAAGATCTTGCCGATCAATACAGCAATATTGAAGTTTTAGATAGTGTTTTTATCAATGGTCAATTTACTTTAGGTGAAAATATTGGTGACCTTGGCGGCGTTAACGCTGCATACGACGGTTTACAAATTCATTTAGAAGAGCACGGAGATCCAGGTAAAATAGATGGTTACACGCCAGAACAACGTTTCTTTATGTCCTGGGCAACCGTTTGGAGAACCAAAATGCGCGATGAAGCCTTGAAAAACAGAATCAAGACCGATCCGCACTCTCCGGGAATGTACAGAGCATATGTACCACTTCAAAATATCGATGCTTTTTATACCGCATTTGATATTAAAGAAGGAGATGAAATGTATGTAGCACCGGAAGATCGAGTGAAAATCTGGTAATATATTTCTTCGAAAGTATATTTAAAAAATTTAGACCTCACAGGTTTTAAAAACTTGTGAGGTCTTTTTTTTGACTTGAATTGAATTTAATTTTCGCTCAAAATGCAAAAAAAAGCATCTTCAAGATGTTCCACCTGTATTCCGGCTCTGTTTTTTATTATCGCAATTATATCAAAGCGGGTTTCCAGGTCTAATTGGTTATCATTCAAAAAAAATCGGCAGCTTTTACGAGCTGCCGAATTTGTTTAGGCTTCACAAAACTTTGTGGGTCCCCAAAATCGGGTGTACTTCTTGTTTTAACTTCTACTACTACCAAAGTGCTACGTTTCCGGGCTAAAATGTCTATTTCCGCTTTGTTATAAACATAATTTTGAGCCAGGATTTCATAACCTTGTTTAAAAGGTGATTTAAAGCGAGGTGTTCACCCAATTCCCCCAAAGCGTTATGCTGAGCCATAATTGAATTTAGGATTTATTCCAGATTTTTATATAGAGGGATTTCCCGTAAAAATAACTAATTCACCAGCATAATACTGGTAACTTTTAAATCTAAACTTTCAATTTCTTCTTCGCTGGCCTCAATTATATGGTCACCATAAAACTTATCGGCTACTTCGCCTTCCGGTGCCAGGAACACTCTTAATTTAGAATTTTCCAGTTTTCCGTCGTTCCACATCACCGCACCGCCGTAGTCCCATCCGAACCCATAGAAAGAAATTTTTTCTCCGTTTATTTCATTTAGAGCCTTATACGGAGTTCCAATTTCAATGCCTTCAGCAGATTTCCATTTTCCGTTTTCAGAAAACCGAATATCATAAATTTCTTCGCGCTCTTCAGTTTTCCAGGTAATATGTAATTCATCCGGCGTATCGGGATACATCACTGTATAGGCTCGCTCCACAGTTCCTTCTTCAAACATCCCTGTATCTTCTCGAAAATTAGCATCAGGATAATTTTCATTTAAAACTTCGGCATTATAACCTGTAAGGTTTTCGGCTACGAATTTATTTTTAGAAATTTTGCTATTAGAACTTCCGCAGGCGGTAAGACTAAGACTAAGTACAACAATTATTAAGCTTAATTTTTTCATTGGTTAGGTTTTAGTGATTTAAAGCTTTTGGTATTCAAACTAAATTTAAAGGCTAAATTGAGGAACATTTACTTTAGATGCCTTCTGTTTTACAAGAATTTAACGCGTATTTTTAAGGAGTTGATTACCTTTGCGCCTTCAATAAATTTTAAGATAAATGAGCAATACTCCACAGCGATACACTATTACCGCAGCATTACCATACACCAACGGCCCCATACACATTGGTCACCTTGCCGGTGTTTATGTTCCAGCCGATATTTATGCCCGATATTTGCGAATGCAGGGTAATGATGTTGCTTTTGTTTGCGGAAGTGATGAGCACGGAGTACCTATTACCATAAAAGCTAAAAAAGAAGGAGTAACCCCGCAGGATATCGTTGACAAATATGACGGAATTATCAGGAAATCTTTTGAAGATTTCGGGGTTTCTTTTGATAATTACTCGCGGACTTCGGCCAAAGTACACCACGATACGGCTTCGGCATTTTTCAAAAAAATGTATGAAGACGGGAAGTTTATCGAAGAAACCACCCAGCAACTTTACGATGAAAAAGCCGGGCAATTCCTGGCCGATAGATTTGTAACCGGAACCTGCCCAAAATGCGGAAACGAAGAAGCTTACGGCGACCAGTGTGAAAGCTGCGGAACTTCGTTAAACGCAACAGATCTTATAAATCCTAAATCTGCAATTACAGGTGAAATTCCTACTTTAAAAGAAACACGCCACTGGTTTTTACCTTTAGACCAATACCAGGAATGGCTGGATGAGTGGATCGTAAAAGGCCACGCGCACGATTGGAAAAGCAATGTTCACGGACAGGTGAAATCCTGGTTAAACGATGGTTTACGAGCTCGTGCCGTTACCCGCGATCTAGACTGGGGAATTCCCGTTCCTGTTGAAGGCGGCGATGGCAAAGTACTATATGTTTGGTTTGATGCGCCAATTGGCTACATTTCTTCTACCAAAGAATGGGCAGAACGCGAAGGAAAAGACTGGGAACCTTACTGGAAAGATGAGGACACCAAACTCATACATTTTATAGGTAAAGATAACATTGTTTTTCACTGTATTATCTTCCCGGTGATGCTCAAAGCACACGGCGAATACATTTTGCCGGAAAATGTACCCGCAAACGAATTTCTTAATCTGGAAGGAAAAAAACTTTCTACTTCCAAAAACTGGGCGGTTTGGCTACACGAATATTTGGAAGAATTTCCAAATCAGCAGGATGTTTTACGGTACGTTTTAACAGCAAATGCTCCTGAAGCCAAAGACAACGATTTTACCTGGAAAGATTTCCAGGCTAGAAATAACAATGAATTGGTTGCTATTTTCGGGAACTTTATTAACCGCGTGGTAGTATTGACCAATAAATATTACTCCAGAATTGTTCCAAAACCAAATGATTACTCTGAAGTTGACGAGCAAACTATTGCCGAACTAAAGGCTTACCCTGCTGTAATTGCAAGTTCTATTGAAAAATACCGTTTCCGCGAAGCACAGGGAGAATTAATGAACCTTGCCCGATTAGGAAACAAATATTTAGCCGATGAAGAACCCTGGAAACTCATTAAAACCGATGAAGAGAGAGTAAAAACCATTATGTATGTGGCTTTGCAAATCGCTTCATCTTTAGCGACTTTAAGCGAACCATTTTTGCCATTTTCTTCGGCAAAACTTCAAAAAATGCTGAATTTCACCGATGCTGAAAGTAAACTTTCCGGGGAAGAATATTCGCAATGGGACAAAATTGCAACACGGGATTCTTTACTCCCTGCGGGGCATCAAATTGGAAAAGCCGAATTGCTTTTTAGTAAAATAGAAGACTCACAAATGCAGGAACAATTAGATAAGCTTGAAGCTACAAAAACTGCCAACGCCGCTGAAAACAACAAAGTAGAACCGCAAAAGGAAACCGCTACTTTTGAAGATTTTACCAAGATGGATTTGCGTGTCGGGACTATAATCGAAGCCCATAAAATGCCAAAAACCAAGAAATTAATGGTGATAAAAGTAGACACCGGCTTAGACAACAGAACGGTAGTTTCAGGGATTGCCGAGCATTACAAAGCAGAAGAAATTATTGGTAAAAAAGTCACTGTTTTAGCCAATTTAGCACCAAGAAAACTCCGTGGTGTAGAAAGCGAAGGAATGATCTTAATGACTGAAAATTCAGCTGGAAAACTGGTTTTTGTAAATCCAGATGAAGATGGTGTTGAGCCGGGCACTACAATAAATTAGTTTTTAGCTGGTCTACTGATGTGTAAATGTTAAAATTGTCTTTTAAGTAATTGAAAACGTCATCCTGAATTTATTACAGGATCAAAGTTCGAGGATAGAACATGTTAGAAGCTGAAACAAGTTCAGTTTAACGAAAATTTAACTTTTCGCATAGTTTCATGAAATCTCAAAATGCTCAAAATAGCTTACCATACAATCTACAAACATCCTTTACCGGAAGGTCATCGTTTTCCGATGGAAAAATATGAATTATTGCCCCGGCAATTGCTTCATGAAGGCACCTGTAGCGAAGACAATTTTTTTGAACCTGAACTTCCATCCGAAAAATATATCCTCAATGTTCACGATGCCGATTATTTTGAACGTTTGAGTAATTTAAAATTGAGTGCAAAAGAAGTCCGAAAAAGTGGATTTCCATTATCCGAGGCCTTAGTAAAACGGGAAATGATTATCGCCGATGGCACGATGAAAGCCGTTCATTATTCGCTAGAAAATGGTATTTCGTTTAATATAGCCGGCGGTACGCATCACGCTTATAGCAATCGTGCTGAAGCATTTTGTTTACTTAACGACCAGGCTATTGCTGCGAGGTATCTTCAGCAAAAAAATTTGGCTAAAAAGATCCTCATTGTAGACCTGGATGTTCACCAGGGAAATGGTACAGCAGAAATTTTTCAGAACGATCCTTCGGTATTTACTTTTTCAATGCACGGAAAAGGAAATTATCCCTTTAAAAAGGAAGAATCAGATCTGGATATTGAAGTCCCAGACGGTAGTGGTGATATTGAATATCTAAAACTGCTAAAAGAGATGTTACCCGATTTAATAGAAAAACAAAAACCAGATTTTATCTTTTATTTAAGTGGCATGGATATTTTAGAAACCGATAAACTCGGCCGACTTTCCTGCACTGTAAACGGCTGCAAAGAAAGAGACAGGTTTGTTTTACAAAGCTGTCACGATTTAAATATTCCGGTGCAATGCAGTATGGGCGGTGGATATTCTAAAGAAATTAGGGTGATTATTGAAGCTCATGCTAATACTTACCGATTGGCTAAGGAAATTTACTTTTAGCAAAATTTTCCCATAAAAAATTCACTTTCCGCTTCTTGATTACCAGGAAATTTTCGCAATTTCAATAGAAAAATAAAACTAATATGGAGAAATGCTTTAATAGCATTAGCTTTAGAGTCGGTTAATTCAATTTATTATAGTCTCCAACATTAAATCTACATTATGAGGCCTTCAACGATATTCCTGATTCCAGTTTTATGCTTTTTCCTGAATTTGTCAGCTTTTGGACAACCAAATGAAGAAAATTCAGGTTCAGAAAAAATCAGGATCAACCAGGTTGGATTCTATCCTCATGGCCAAAAAATAGCAATTGTCGTAACGTCGGAGGCTACCGATTTTTATATTCTTACAGCGGATGAAAAAAATGAAGTATTTTCAGGAAAACTCAGCGATGCTAAAGAATGGGTACATAGTAAGGAAACCGTAAAACAAGCAGATTTTTCTTTAGTAGAAAATTCGGGGAAATATGTTTTACGTGTCCCCGGAATTGGCTCCAGTCACCCGTTTGAGATAAACGAAAATGTACATTTTGAACCGGCAAAAGCAAGCATGAAAGCCTTTTATTTTCAAAGAGCTTCCACAGATTTACCGGAAGAATATGCTGGAAAATGGGCTAGGGAAGCAGGACATCCTGACGATCAGGTCAAAGTGCACAATTCTGCAGCCTCAGAAGATCGTCCGACAGGATCTACGATTTCAAGCACCGGAGGCTGGTATGACGCAGGAGACTATGGAAAGTATATTGTTAATAGCGGAATTACCATGGGAACTTTGTTTTCCCTGTACGAAGATTTCCCTGAATACCTGGACACCCTGAATTTAAATATCCTCGAAAGCACCAACAACATTCCCGATTTTCTTGATGAAACGCTCTACAACTTAAGATGGATGATGACCATGCAGGATGAAGACGGAGGTGTTTATCACAAACTTACCAGTGCAACCTTTCACGGGGCAGTCGCTCCAAAAGATGCCACATTCCAGCGCTGGGTAGTGCAAAAAAGTACAGCGGCTACTTTAGATTTTTCTGCGGTAACTGCGCAGGCAGCAAGAATTTTCCAAGATTATAAAAATGAATTACCGGGATTATCAGATTCGTTGTTGGTGATGAGCGAAAAAGCTTATCGTTGGGCCAAAGACAACCCGGAGGTAATTTACCACCAGGGAGAATTAAAAGATCCGGAAATTAGTACAGGCGCATACGGAGATCAGAATATTAAAGATGAACTCCAATGGGCCGCAACAGAACTTTTTATAGCCACTGGAAAAGAAGTTTATTACAAAGACGCTGATCTGGAAAACTCTTTAGAATCTGACTTCAGTATTCCCTCCTGGCCAAATGTGAATACGCTGGCTCTCTACTCTCTTGCCAGGCACAGGGACAAATATCAAGGTAGCCAGATTGTAAATATTGATGCTATAATCGGGCAGCTTACCAAAATGGCCGATGACCTGGTTTCGTCTTCAAAAACTTCGGCTTATGCGATTCCAATGGGAATCGAGGAATCAGATTTTGTTTGGGGAAGTAATTCAACAGCAGCAAACCAGGGAATACTTCTTTTAAACGTATATAAAATTACAGACGATGAGAAATATCTTGATGCCGCAAATGATAATCTTGATTACCTGCTGGGAAGAAATGCTACGGGCTTTTCCTTTTTAACCGGTTATGGTGAGAAATCCACCAGGGATCCGCATCACAGACCTTCTGAATCTGACGATAATGAAGATCCAGTTCCCGGACTTTTGGCCGGTGGTCCAAACCCGGGGCAACAGGACAAAGAAGACTGCGGAGATAAATATACAGCTGCGCATCAGCATCCCGCAACTTCATACATCGACGACCGCTGCAGTTATGCCAGTAATGAAATCGCGATTAACTGGAATACTCCCTTTGTATATCTTGCCAATGCGATAGAGGCGATACGGGAGGCAAAATAAAAGTGGTTATTTTCCTTAAAAAGATAATAACCACCTTTACTTCCATCCTACCCTTATTTCCCCCATTTCTGAATAATATAAATCAAACAGGATTATTTCCCCATTAATAGCAACTCATTACAAACCACTTCGGTTATATAACGTTTGGTGCCGTCTTTATCGTCCCAGTTGCGGCTTGTAAGTTTTCCTTCTACTCCAACTTCTATGCCTTTATTTACATATTTTTCTACCAGCTCAGCGGTTTTCCCCCAAGCTACAATATTGTGCCATTGGGTTTCGGTTACACGTTCCCCGTTTCCGTTTTTGTAATTTTCATTGGTAGCTACCGAGAATTTAGCCAGTTTTTTACCCGATTCCAGGTTTACGATTTCAGGCTCTCTTCCGACATTCCCAATCAACTGTACTTTGTTTCTAATAGTGCTCATAACTTATTAATTTAAAAAGCTGAAAATCATTAGTTCATTCCAACAGGACAAACATAGACTGGAAATTCAGTAGTAATCGGTTGGGAATTATTTGTTTACGTTTAAAGACGTTTGTAAACGTTTGGAAATGATTAATAAAGCGATAATTCAAAAAGCAGCGCAACCTTTTTAGCTTTTTTGCATCTAAATAAAGAAGGAACTAATAAATTCAACCAAAATGGAAAGAATTACTACAATATGCTTAGTTTTTATCCTCTTCATCATTGCCGGATGCAATGAAGATCCTCTAAATGAATCAACAGATGAAGCGGGAGAGGCAGTGAGAAATTCTTACGGTGGAGCTTCGGGGGACGGTGCCGGTGAACCATCGGCAGAAAATCCTGGGAATGGAGATCCTGATTCATCAGGGCTGATTACCGCAGGAGAATGGAAAGACCTTGAAAACTGGAATTTTTGGCTTGAATTAAAAAACACCCAGAAATTTGCTGAAAAAATAAACTATTGGGAGTTTTATTTTAATAACCGAGTTTCTGTTTCTCTAAAAAACATGAGTGCATTACCTGTTATTGATGCAACTATAGAATTGAACGACGAACAGACTAATACTATCTGGACTGCAAAAACTGATAATAAAGGAACGGCCGAATTATGGATAAATCCTTTTGAAAGAACTGCTAGTTCAAACTTGGCTAATTATTCCCTCCGGATAAATGGCGAAAAGATTAATACTACTTTAAAAGGAATTGGCCAGGGTATAAATGAGATTCAACTAAAGAACACCGAGGTAGTTCCAAACAAGGTTGAAATAGCATTTATTGTAGATGCCACCGGCTCTATGTCAGACGAGCTGGAGTTTTTAAAAGATGATTTGAAGAGTATTATTCAAAAAGTTGAAAATTCAAACTCAAATCTTGATATTTTCACCTCGGCGGTTTTCTACCGCGATACTGAAGATGAATACCTCGTTAAACAATCAGATTTTTCAAGTGATATAAATACCACTTTAGGCTTCATTAATAACCAATCTGCTAACGGTGGTGGCGATTTTCCCGAAGCTGTCCATACTGCTTTAAACACCACATTAAACGATTTACAATGGTCTACAAGCGCCCTACCCGTTTAGCTTTTCTAATATTAGATGCGCCACCGCATCATAACCAGCAAGTGATTTCTGATATTCAAAATTCAGTAAAAAAGTCAGCTGAAAAAGGAATCAAATTTATACCTGTTACCGCAAGCGGAATCGATAAAGAAACCGAATTTCTTATGCGCTACTTCTCCATGGCTACCAATAGCACTTATGTTTTTATTACTAATCACAGCGGGATCGGAAATGACCATATTGAACCCTCTATAGGCGAGTATAAAGTAGAACTATTAAATGAATTACTAATAAGATTAATCACTGAGTATTCTGAATAACACTTCCTACTCTATACATTGAAAATCTCTAAATAACTTTAGAGGTTGCGATTCTCTATAAGAAAGCTTTTCTTGTAGAAAAAAGATGTCACAAGAAGAGCCCAAAGTCTGGTATGCCTGTTATGGTTCCAATTTATTAAAAGAGCGTTTTAGCTGTTATATTGGCGGTGGACAACCGGCAAATGCCAAGCGTGTTTATCCCGGTTGCAGCAACAAAACCCTACCTGAAAAATCTAAAGGAGTTACCATTCACGGCAAACTTTATTTCGCAAAATCTTCCAAAACCTGGAGTGGCGGTGGTGCCGGATTCATACAATCTGATTTCCATAAAGACATCAAAACCCTGGGCAGGATGTATCTCATTACCCGTCAACAATTTATTGACCTCGTGCAACAGGAAATTAAATTTGAAGGGGATTTTAATATAGATCTTGAAACGGTAATTAAAAATCGTAGCCTGGATATGAAAAATAATTCGTGGTACGGGAAAATTATCTACCTGGGCGAAGATGAAAACTGTCCAATTTTCACTTTTACCAATGAAGATTATTTAAAGGAAGAAATAAATCCACCGCACGAATTTTACCTGAAAATTATCATCGAAGGCCTAAAAGAAACCTATAAAATGAATGATGCAGAAATTAAAAGTTATCTAAAAAACAAAGAAGGTATCAAAGGTTTTCCCATTGAAGATAAAATACCTCAACTCATCAAAAGTTAATTGTAATCTTTAATTTAGACACTATGAACTCAGATAAAGTAAACTTAAAGGAAAAATTCCAGCTTTTTAATCAACATTGGACGCCAAAAATTATTGGCGAACTCAATGGACAACAAGTAAAATTAGCAAAGCTAAAAGGCGAATTTGTTTGGCACGATCACAAAGAAGAAGATGAAATGTTCCTGGTTATTAAAGGAAGCTTAAAAATTGAATTTCGCGACAAAAAGATCACTTTAAACGAAGGCGAAATGTTTATCGTTCCCAGAGGTGTAGAGCATAATCCTGTAGCGCCTGAGGAAGCCTGGGTTTTACTTTTTGAGCCAGCGACTATTAAACATACCGGGGAGGTAAAAAATAAACGGAGCGTAGAAAACCTGGACTGGATTTAATTTTTAAGTTTTATCAATCAAAATTATAACACTGTAAGTTCGGGGAACGCTATCTTTGTAAACTTCAGGAGCTTTAAATTTCTTAATAAAAAATTGAAGAAAGCTCTAAAATTAATTCTATGTCATTTAAAAAATTAAATACCCCGCTAAAAGAAGCCCTGGAAAGGCTGGAAATTGAAGCGCCACTCCCTTTTCAGGAACAAATTTTACCTAAAATAAAAAGCGGTAGAGATCTTTTTATAGTAGCTCCTGAAGGTTCAGGAAAAACTACAGCACTGGTAATTACTACTATTCAAAAACTGGAAAGTGCGGCATTTGAAGATGCTCCCCGTGCATTAATTTTTGTGCAGGACAAAGAAGCTGCCCTGGCACTGGAGGTGGAATTCAACAAATTCACTAAATATATGGATTTGAGAATCTTTAGCGCCTTTGATGCACCTGATATTGAAAATCAGAAAAACGAAATTTACGATGGCGTAGATATCGTAATCGCTACCCCAAAAAAATTATTTAAGCTTTTTAAAATAACCGGCATTAATGTAAGTCAGTTAAAAGTTCTCGCTGTGGAAGACGCCGAATTTCTGACCAAAAACAGCGATTATAATGATTTAATTAGAATTCCGCAGCATATTACCAAATGCCAATATTTAGTTTTTGCTTCCACGATGAATCCTAAAATTGAACGTTTAAAAGATTCTTTTATGGCTCGTGCTGAGACCTTGAGAATAAAGGTTTAAGAGATATTCGTAAATTAGAGCATGTTTAACTCTGCGATTCTTTTTCTAATATTTATCAGCGCTATGAATTTAAACGCCCAAGATCTTTCTAAACACCAATGGAAAGACCGCCTGGTTTTGATTATTGCTGAAGATGAAAACAATGAAAAGTTTCGAAAACAACTTACCGAACTTCAAAAAAATCAAACCGGCTTAAAAGATAGAAAACTAATTACTTACCAATTCCTACCTGAAAAATATCACACCGGATTTCAGAATAACAACTGGAAAAATTCAACTAAACTTTTTAAAACTTATAATTCTGAAAAAAGTGATTTTCGGATTATTTTAATCGGTTTGGACGGAGGTGAAAAACTGGATCAAACCGAAGTACTTTCCGTAGAAAAACTTTTTAATACCATAGACAGTATGCCGATGAGGCAAAGTGAAATGCGGAAGAATAAATAAATTTAACTTCACAAAAAGCTGAAATTCAGCATTTATTCAGCTTTTTCTTTATATTTATTATGAAAACTAATAAGTCTCGAATAAAATCACAGACATTATTTAGAAATAAAATTTCAAATTCAAACTAAGTTCTGAAAGATTAAATCTCGATCAGCGAGGAAAAATGGAAAAATCCTGTTTAGAATGTGGAGAAAAAATTGTGGGTCGCGTAGATAAGAAATTCTGCAGTGATTATTGCCGTAATGCGCATCATAACAACCTCAACAAAGACAGGAAAAACCTGGTTAGAAACGTCAATAACCAGCTTAGAAAAAATTACCGAATTTTAGAAGAATTCAATCCAAACGAAAAAACCACGATTAGTAAAAATAAATTACTAACACGTGGTTTTAATTTTGAATACCTTACCAGTATTTATACTACCAAATCCGGTAAGGTCTATTATTTTGTATACGACCAGGGCTATCTTCCTTTAGAAAATGGAATTTACGCTTTGGTAAAACGCAATTAATCTGCCCAATTATTACTTTTTAAACGTACTGCAGCCCTTAGCACATCACTTTGGCTAATTTGTCCAATAAGTTTGCCGTGTTCAACAATTGGAAAACGCCTGTACCGCTTTTCAATAAAAAGTTTTGCAGCATCCATCACATTCATATTTCCGTCTATAGTTTCTACATTACAGGTCATTCGTTTGCCAACAGTAGTATCTTCTAGAGGCATATTGTAATATTGACTGTCAGAAATTTGTTTCATACAATCCCCTTCAGAAATAAGCCCGACTAATTTATTATTTTCATCTACAACACACCCACCGGAAATTTTATTTTTGGTAAGTTTTTCGGCTACATCTAAAATATTTTCGTCCTCTTTAAAAGTAACCAGTGAGGTAGTCATATAATCTCTAACCAACATGGGTGCACTCTTCGGCTTCTCCGGCTCCGCTCTTTTTCCCTGAAAACTTTTAATACCCATAACTTAATTTTTTGATTACTAATAACTTAAATATAGGGAAATTTTAATTATCCTGAAAGCATGCTTTCCTGTATTCCAATTCCTTAAAATCTTAAGTATCTTTAAATCCTGTAAACCCTTTTTGTTATTTCTGAATTATGCTGAAAAATATACCTCGCTTTTTTTCACTCATTTTTATAGCCGTGGCGATTTGGTTTAGCTTTTACAGCAGCCAGCCAAAAACTATTGAAGCCGAAGATGCGCCCGAAACTACTTTTTCTACCCAACGCGCGTTTAACCACGTTGAAGCGATTGCGAAAAAACCACACTACGTGGGAACTGAAGCGCATAGCAGGGTAAGAAATTATATTATCAGCGAACTGCAAAAAATGGGTTTACAGGCCCAAACCCACGAAGATTATACGTTTACCCAAAACGGATCCCTGGTTCGTCCTCAAAATATTTTAGCCCGTTTGGAAGGTAACGGCAAGGGGGAAGCCATTGTAATTATGACGCATTATGATAGCAATCCGCATTCTTCCCCTGGCGCCAGTGATGCCGGGAGTGGTGTGGGAACTATCTTAGAAGGAATTCGTGCTTTTTTAGCTAAAAATAAAGAGCACCAGAACGATATAATCATATTATTTACCGATGCCGAAGAACTTGGTTTAAACGGCGCCGAACTTTTTATTAAAGACCATCCCTGGGCAAAAGACGCGAAACTGGCGCTTAATTTTGAAGCTCGCGGTAGCGACGGCAATTCCTTTATGTTTTTAGAAACAAATTCAGGTAACACGGGGCTTATAAATTCCTTTAAAGAAGCAAATCCTGAATTTCCTGTTACAAATTCGCTGGTCTACAGCGTTTATAAAATGCTCCCCAATGATACCGATCTAACGATTTTACGCGAACAAGGCGATATTCCCGGCTATAATTTCGCGTTTATAGACGATCATTATGATTATCACTCTGCCACCGATAAACCGAAGAATCTAGATAAACAAAGCCTAGCGCACCAGGGAAGTTATTTAATGCCGTTGCTTGATTATTTTAAGGACGCCGATTTAATCGAAGTGAAGGACGAAAAAGAAGTATTATTTTTTAATATTCCGGGCGGGGAAATTATTAGTTATCCGTTTTCCTGGATCTTTCCCATGCTTATTATTGCTTTTATATTGTTTTTTATAATTCTGGTCTATGGGTTTACCCAAAACCGGCTTCAGCTTAAGCCGATTTTAAAAAGTATTATTCCATTTACGGTTAGTTTAGCCTTTGCAGGCTTACTGGTTTTTCTCCTTTGGAAATTTCTTCTTTTCAGCTATGCTGAATATTCCGAAATGGAACAGGGTTTTACTTATAATGGGTACTATTACATCGCAGCATTTATTTCACTGAGCTTATTTATTGCTTTTTTTACTTATTATCGTTTTCGGCATATAGAAAATAGGGCTAACCTGTTCATAGTGCCCCTATTTTTCTGGTTGTTGCTTTGCACCATACTTTCGTTTTTTTTAAAAGGTGCAGCCTATTTCATTATTCCTGCCTTTTTTGGGCTACTGCAGTTTTTTGTAATGATGAGACAGGAAAATCCAAATACACTGCTAATGGCATTTTTAAGCTTACCCGCAGTTTTTATTATGGCGCCGTTTATCAAAATGTTTCCGGTAGCATTAGGTTTAAAGATTCTGTTTATTTCGGCCATACTCACCGTTTTATTGTTTCAGCTATTATTACCAGTTTTCGCCTATTTTAGAAGCAATAAAAAAATTGCGGTTACCTGCTTTTTAGCATTCAATATCCTCCTTATTATCGCACATTTTAAGGCAGATTTTACGGAAGAACGTCCCAAACCAAATTCCCTGGTTTATTTAGCCGATGCCGATAATAATACTACTAACTGGTATTCTTACGATAATATGCCAGATGAATGGACCAAAAATTATTTTGGTGAAGATCCACTTGTTGCCCCTGCAGAAATTAATACCCTTAGTAGTAAATACGGATCCCGATTCACCTGGAAAACCAATGCCCCCGAAATCGATTTAGAAGAACCCGCTATTATTTGGCAAAAAACAGATTCTTCTGAAACTATAAATTCCTATTTTATAAAGATCGCACCTAATAGAAATATTAACAGAATAGAAATTTTTGCAGATAGGGAAATCGACTTTGAATCTTTTAAAGTGAATAATAAAACTGCGGATAGCGTTTACTTAGGGCAGGATAAATTTCACATCCACACTCGGCGCTGGCACGAAAGATTACTAACTTACCACGCTTCCAGTAGAGATACACTAAGATTGGAATTCAGTCTAAAAAGCGATAAAAAACCGGAATTCACAATTTACGAATCAAGTTATGACTTATTGGAAAACGACGCCTTAAACGTACCGCCAAGGCCGGAAACAATGATTCCGCGGCCTTTTGTGCTTAACGATGCTGTGATATTTAAGAAAACAATAAGGCCGGAGTAGGCTTTGGTTTTGTAGCTTTGGAGTAAGGGGTTTCTAGCCCGAAAACACGAATATTTTTATTAAATGGAGGTTATATAATGTACTTTTAACGTCATCCTGTCCCAAAGATTCGGGATATTTCAGGATCTTACTTGATGCTCATAATCTCGTGTTAGATGCTGAAATCAGCTTGATGACAAACCAAACTTTAAACGAGCATAGAACTTTATGAACATATCAATATTAGGAGCCGGATGGTTGGGCTTGCCTTTGGCGAAAAAGCTGGCAGAAAAACATACAGTAAAAGGCTCGGTAACCAGCCAGGAAAAGATGCAGCAATTGCGAGATGCAGGCATCACGCCTTACTTGATTAAAGTTTTTACCGAAGGTGTTCAGGGCGATCTAACTTCCTTTTTAGCCCATTCTGAAATTTTAATTATCGATATCCCGCCGGGGTTACGCGGTGATCCTGAAGCCGATTTCATAGGAAAAATAGGTCGGATTATGGATTATATAGAAAAATCCCCGATTGAAAAAGTAATCTTTGTGAGTTCGACGTCGGTTTATAAAGACGAAGAAGATTTCCCTGAATACACCGAGGAAAATGAAGTCAACGGAACTTCAGAAGCTGCAAAACAACTTATTTCTTCAGAAAAAATGTTGCTGAATAATGAGCATTTTCAAACAACAGTTATTCGTTTCGGCGGATTAATTGGTCCGGGAAGACATCCAGTAAAATACCTGGCCAATAAAACCGGAATTAAGAATCCACAAGCACCGGTAAACCTAATTCACCAGAAAGATTGTATAGCAATTATAAATCAAATTATTCCAAAAGAAGCCTGGAATAAGATTTTTAACGCTGCCTTTCCACAGCATCCTACCAAAGAAGATTATTACACTAAAACCGCAAGAAAAATGAACTTAAACCTCCCGGAATTTGATCACCAGGGAATTTCAAAAGGAAAGAAGATAAGTTCGGTGAATTTAGTGGATGTATTGGAGTATGAGTTTCAGATAGCAATTTGAAATAACAACTTAGATTCCGAAACAAGCTCGGAATGATGTAAAGAAAGACCTCACAGGTTTCTAAAACTTGTGAGGTCTAATATTTTATAAAATTCTTCCTTTTCCCGGCGAAGGTGGCATTCCGAAGGAATGACGGAAGGGTTAACCAGGACCGGCCTATCAGCCACACCTCCTTAAAAAGGAGGGGGAGATTTTAGGAAGCTTTTTCGACCTCTTCCTTAACCCTAAAATCCAGCGGTTCTAAAACTTTTAAAGCACTTTCAATTGAAGCAATCTTTTCAAAAGTTAATAGTAAACGCAAACCGTTCCGGGTTTTCTTTTCCTTCAGCGTGCATTTATGTCTGTGGGATTGTACGTATTGTAGCACTTTGGTAAACGTATTGGTTTGGTAAAATCTGGATTGCTGATCGGAGATAAAATAACCTATCAGTTTTCCCTGTTTTAAAATGATTTTCTCCAGGCCAATACTCGCTGCGATCCATTTTATTCTAACGCTATTTAATAAGTCAACTGCCTGGGTTGGTAATTCACCAAAACGATCTACCAATTCAGCTTCAAACTTTTGTAATTCGGCTTCTGTGGTGATTTTATTAAGTTGCGTGTAAAGATTCAGCCTTTCGGTAATACTATTGATATAATCATCGGGGAATAGAATCTCAAAATCGGTATCAATCTGCGTATCTTTTACAAAAGTCTTGTCTTCAATATTCTCCGATTCGTTATACAATCCCTGGAATTCGTTTTCTTTGAGCTCTTCAATAGCTTCATTCAGAATTTTCTGATACGTATCAAAACCAATTTCATTAATAAATCCGCTTTGTTCGCCCCCAAGTAAATCTCCGGCGCCACGAATTTCCAAATCTTTCATCGCGATATTTATTCCACTTCCCAGTTCTGAAAACTGTTCCAGGGCGCTAATTCGTTTTCGGGCATCTTCAGTCATTACTGAAAATGGCGGTGTAATAAAATAGCAGAATGCCTTTTTATTACTTCGCCCTACCCTTCCGCGCATCTGGTGCAAATCGGAAACCCCAAAATTGTTCGCGTTATTGATGAAAATAGTATTGGCGTTGGTCACATCGAGACCACTTTCTACGATTGTTGTAGAAACCAGCACATCAAATTCGCCATTAATAAAGCTTAGCATCAGTCTTTCCAGTTTCTTCCCTTCCATTTGGCCGTGACCCACACCTATTTTTGCATCGGGAACCACACGCTGAATCATACCGGCGACTTCCTTAATATTTTCAATCCTATTATGAATAAAGAAAACCTGCCCGCCACGCTGGATTTCGTATGAAACCGCATCCCGAATTGTTTCTTCGGAAAAACGGATAACGTTAGTTTCAATCGGATAACGGTTTGGCGGCGGTGTGGTAATGGTAGAAAGGTCCCTCGCGGCCATTAAACTAAACTGAAGCGTTCTCGGAATAGGCGTTGCGGTGAGCGTAAGCGTATCTACATTCTCTTTTATAGTCTTGAGCTTATCTTTAACCGAAACTCCAAATTTTTGCTCCTCGTCTACAATCAGTAATCCCAAATCTTTAAATTTTACGGCTTTATTTACCAATTGATGCGTACCAATAATAATATCTACTTTTCCGCTTTCTAGGTCGGCCAGGGTTTCGCGGCGTTCTTTCGCAGTTCTAAACCTGTTTAGATAATCTACCGTAACCGGAAAATCCTTCAAACGTTCAGTAAAAGTTTGGTGATGCTGAAAAGCCAAAATTGTGGTAGGCACTAAAACCGCGACCTGTTTTCCGTTATCTACCGCTTTAAAAGCTGCTCGAATCGCGACTTCGGTTTTCCCAAAACCAACATCCCCACAAACTAAACGGTCCATGGGGCGCTCGTTTTCCATATCTTCTTTTACTGCTTGGGTGGCAGTACTTTGGTCTGGTGTGTCTTCATAAATAAATGAAGCTTCCAGCTCGTGCTGCAGATAAGAATCGGGGCCAAAGGCAAAGCCTTTTTGCAGACGGCGTTTGGCGTAAAGTTCAATTAAATTATAGGCAATGTGTTTTACGCGAGCCTTGGTCTTCTGCTTTAATTTTTTCCAGGCGTTACTGCCCAGTTTAAATATCTTGGGCTCCTTACCGTCCTTTCCGTTGTATTTTGAAATTTTATGTAGCGAATGAATGCTGAGATATAAGATGTCTCGTTCTCCATAGAAAAGCTTAATAGCTTCCTGTTTCTTACCTTCCACATCAATTTTCTGAAGGCCGCCAAACTTTCCAATTCCGTGGTCAATATGGGTTACATAATCGCCTACTACAAGGTTGGTAAGTTCCTTAAGCGTAATCGCCTGTTTTTTGGCATAACCATTTTTCAGGTGGAATTTATGATAACGTTCAAAAATCTGGTGATCGGTATAGCAGACATTTTTACCTGTTTCATCTATAAAACCCTGGAAAAGGGCTAAGGTTATAGTTTGGTATTTTACTTTTTGTTCCTGATCGTCGAAAATATCGTGGAACCGTTTCGCCTGCTGTTCGCTAACACAAAAAATATAATTGGTATAGCCGTTTTCCTGGTTCTCAATTAAATTTTCAATCAATAAATCGAATTGCTTATTGAAAGAAGGTTGTGGTTTGGTTTGGAATGCAATACTTTTCTCAGGCTCCAGATATGCCTGATTACTCAATTCAACCACTGAAAAAAGCTCTAGCTGCTCTTTAATTAACTGGCCATTACAAAACAGCTCATTAGGTTCACTGTGCTTTACTTCTTCCGAAAGTTTCTGAAAAGCTTCTTCGGCTTTACTGAAAAGTTTATCGGCCTGGGCTGTGAGTAAATCGAGATTTTTCACAAAAACCACCGTTTTTTCTGAAATATATCTTAGAAAACTTTCCCTTATTTCGTCCAGGTGCTTGTTTTCCACATTCGGCATCACCGAAATTTTCTTCACTTTATCTGTAGAAAGCTGGGTTTCTACATCAAAACTTCTAATGCTATCAACTTCATCGCCAAAAAATTCAATCCGGTATGGCTCGTCGTTACTAAAGGAAAAGACATCTATAATCCCCCCACGCACTGAAAATTCGCCTGGTTCAGTTACAAAATCTACCCGCTTGAATTTATATTCAAACAGCACTTCGTTCACAAAGTCTATAGAAAGTTCATCTTCCACAGAAATTTTAAGCGTGCTGCGGTCCAGCTCTTTTCGGGTAACGACTTTCTCAAATAAAGCATCGGGATAAGTAACGATTATAGCCGGTTTTTTACGGGAATTGATTCGGTTTAAAACCTCGGCCCTTAATAACACATTGGCATTATCGGTTTCCTCAATTTGATAGGGACGTCGATAACTACCGGGATAAAAAAGTACATTTTTTTCTCCTACCAGTTGCTCCAAATCGTTTAAATAATAGGCAGCTTCCTCTTTATCATTAAAAATCAGCAAAAAAGGTTTTTCGGCTTCTTTAAACGCATTAGCAGTAACAAAAGAGAACGAAGAACCAATAAGGCCTTTAAGTTGAATTTTAGTCCGATTTTTTTCAGAATAGGCAAGGGAATCCCTCAATTCCTGCTGTTGCGGGGATTGTGCAAAGCTTTGGGCGATAATAGTTTTACTCATTGGCGCAAAGATAATTGCAGAAATTTTGCCCCGCAACTCCCCAACAATTTTTTAACGTTAGTTGGTTTACCTATTTTTCTTTAATTGATTTTGCCAGGTGTTAAATAAGGAACACACAATCACTTATTCTCTAAAACTTCATAAATAACAAGGTATGGGAAACGTTTAATAACGGCTTCCCTAAATGGTTTTCTTTTCTCTGAAAAATGGAAAGGATAGTGTTTTATCCACGTAAAATAGGAATCCAGGTGATCCAAAAGGACTCGCCTAAACCTTCTTGTTTTTCTTCATAAAATAGAAAAGCTTCAACTATTTCTAATTGGCTTCTTCTTTTATTATGAATTTAAAAGTCATTCTTTCAAAGCATTTTTAGCTTTTCGTCGAACTTCATCTCAGGAATATGATTCGCTTTTTTCGTTTTGATGATCTAATCTTCGTTGATCCATTTGTTGATAATCTTCCTCGGTAAGAACTGACGATGATTTATCTCCGTAATTCTCGGCCAAGGAAAGCATCATTTCCAATAGGCGTTCATCGGCTTCATCTACATATTTTAGCACCGTTTATTTTAGTTCTACCACTTCCATAAATCTCTATAATTAGACTAATAAATTTATAAGTTTAATTTTTAGAATTTTCAAATTTATTCATTTTAAGATTTACCATTTCCATAACAGCAAAAATAACTACAGATGCCTAATTTGCTGTCAGAAACAATTTTTATGGCATTTGAGCATTTTGATGTATTTGTAATAGGAACCGGAACCGCCGGGAAAGGTGTAGCCAAAGATTTTGCCAACGAAGGCTTAAAAGTCGCGATTGCCGATAACAGAGAGTACGGTGGCACCTGTCCCAATCGTGGATGTGATCCTAAAAAAGTACTGGTAGGTTTTACCGAAATTTTAGATCGAGCCACTAAAATGCAGGGAAAAGGGATCACCAAAATGCCGGAAGTAAACTGGAGCCATTTAATGGCTTTTAAAGAAACTTTTGTAGATGCTATTCCCGCGGCTACAGAAAAAGACCTTGCTGCTCTTAATATTAAATTGTACCATCAATCTCCCAAATTTTTAAATAAAAATACGCTTTCTGTAGAAGGAAAAACGGTGACCGCTGATAAGATTGTGATCGCTACTGGTAGTATACCTATGCCGTTGAGAATTCCCGGTGAAGAACACGCCTTATTTAGCGAAGATTTTCTTGATCTAAAAGAATTACCAGAAACAATGATTTTCATAGGTGCCGGATATATTGGGATGGAATTTGCCCATATCGCGGCACGCTTTGGAGTAAAAGTCACGATGATGGATTTTGCTCCTCGTCCCTTGTTTAACTTTGATGAAGATATGGTGAAATACATCCAGCAGGTTTCTGAAGAGGATCTCGGGATAAAATTTATTTTTAATGCGGAAGTAAATGAAATTGAGAAACTTCAAAAGAATTACAGAGTAAAAGCAAATCAGGATGGAAAAGAAATTTCGGCCAAGGCTGAAATTGTTTTTAATACCGCTGGTCGTGTCCCTTCCATTGAAGATTTAGACCTGGAACAAGGAAATGTGGCTTTTTCTAAAAAAGGAATTACAGTAAACGAATTTCTTCAAAATACTACGAATAAAAATGTATATGCCTGCGGGGATGTTTCAGATAGTGAAGGCCTGCCCTTAACCCCGCTTTCTTCCCAGGAAGCCAAAGTAGTTTCAGCAAATTTACTAAGTAAAAAAGAACCCAAAAAAGCTCATTATCCACCTCAACCAACGGTGGTTTTTACCTTACCTAAATTGGCTTCGGTCGGACTTTCAGAAAAAGAAGCTAAAGAACAGGGGTATGACTATTCACTGGAACATAAATTAGTTCCCAATTGGTTTAACGCAAAACATATTAATGAAAAAATATACGCTTATAAAACCCTGGTTGATAAAAAAACCGGCTTCGTTCTTGGCGCTCATCTGGTGGGACCGGAAGCTTCAGAAATAATAAATATGTTTGTGATGGCAATGTGTGGAGAACTCGATTGCGAAACTTTAAAAAAGATGATTTTTACCTATCCAAGCTGGGCAAGCGATATTAAGGGAATGGTGTAAAAAATCGAGATAATAATAATTCTATGGAATCAGGATTTATTCATGACTTTGGCCACAGGACTCGTTTCCTTATTCAACCAACCGTGATAAACGATATTCGAGAAAATAGCAATAGCACCAATTAATGCGGAATAAGCTATAAGTGGAATTTCAGCGAAATGCCTGAAATAGATAGCGATTAATGCCCAAACTCCAACCGCTGCAAATTCTCGCATATTTCTACGCCATATCATAGCAATGTTAAGGAACACGGCCACGACAATCATAATAACTGTCCAAAGCTCTTCGCCAAAAAATGGCGCTGTCCATCCAATCTTCGCCAAATAAGCAGAAACATTGGCGATAGTTGCCACAGCAATCCAACCGGAATACAAACATATAGGCCACCAACTTAAAAAAATAATCTTTACAGGTGCATCCCAACGTTCCATATTGGTATTCAGGATTACTTTTATGAGCGAGAATAAGATTAAAAACATTAATACAACTGAAAGTCCAGTAAGTTCATACAACCAGGTGAAAACCCAGACGGCATTGGCCAGGTTAGCGATTAAAAACCAATAGCCCGATTTCCTTAAAAATTCCAAATTCTTTTTTGCCGAAAATGCCTGATACAGCTGATACCCGGAGAAAGCAATAAGCGAAAGAAATATAACTCCCCAAATAGCGAAGGCATAACCTGCCGGTGTAAATAGGTTATAATATTCGGCGCTAATACTTCCCATCGTGTTGCCGTTAATTACGCCGGTTTGGGAAATATAGCTCACGACAATGATTAATATTACCGAAATAAAATTCAGAACTGCGAGACGTTTTTCCATTTTAGCTGTTTTCTATTAAAATTACTTCATTTTGGGTAATTGCGTATGCTTTTTCATTTTCATTTTCATTTAATTTCATCATAAAATTCCCGGTAAATTCCCCAAAAGCAGGAGAAATCAATTGATCTTTTTTTCTAAAAAAACAAGGTAATTTAAGACTTTGTCTTCCCTTCCCGTTAAGTCGATAACCCGGATGAATATGCCCGCAAAGATTGAAAAATCCTTCCCTGTTTACGGGATGGTGAGTCAGTAAAAATCCATTCAATTGCCATTCTGAATGAATTTTCACTCCCAATTCCTCATATTTTAAGGGGGAAATTATATCGTGGTTCCCTGCGATAAGAATGACTTCCGCTTCAATAAAACTGAGCCAGTTTTCAAACAATTTCCATTCACTATTTAGATCACTATGGAAAAGATCGCCTAGAAAACAGATTATTTTTGGCTGAAATTTCCCCACTACTTCACTTAATCTTAAAAAATTGGCATTAATCGCTTTATGGGGCACGGCGCTTCCAAATTTTCTAAAATGGGAGATTTTCCCTAAATGTACATCACTAATTAAGAGGATGCCTTCTTCCTTCCAGAAGGCAGCACCGCTTGGGTGGAGTTCAAAAGTGTGATTTTGGAGGTTTATAGTCATAGGAATTCAGAGCAAAAAAAAGCTTTATCATTGCGAGGCACGAAGTAATCTGTAAACTATAGTATTAAAGCTTGAGATTACTTCACTTCGTTCGTAATGACGTTTTTTGAAACACTTTTCTTTATAAGAAAAGTATGTTTTCATTTAATATTAGATTCTGAAACAAGTTCAGAATGACGTGATATTATTTTATAATTTATGCAAAATCTCAGCCGCTTTCTCCAGGGTTTCATCGGTTTTGGCGAAGCAGAAACGCAGTTGTTGCTCATCTTTTCCATCCTTATGAAATACAGAAACCGGGATTGTGGCAATTCCTTTTTCGGTAATTAATCTTTTTGCAAAATCTACATCGTGTTCATCGATAATTGCTGAATAATCCATGACCTGAAAATAAGTTCCTTTTGAAGGTGTGCCTTTAAAATTTGAGCCTTGCATCAGCTTGAGAAATTTATCGCGTTTTTCCTGATAAAAATCACCGAGTTGCAAATAGTGTTCAGGGCTTTTCAAATATTCAGCAAAAGCACGCTGCATCGGGTGATTTACACAGAAAACAGTGGCCTGGTGGAGTTTGATAATCTCTTTCATCAAAACTTCAGGAGCTACACAGTAACCCATTTTCCAACCGGTGTTATGAAAAGTTTTTCCGAAGGAAGCACAAACAATAGCTCTTTCAGCTAAACCGGTAAATTTGGAAGCGCTTTGGTGTTCTTCTTTATCAAAAATAAGATGCTCATAAACCTCATCGCTCAATAAAATGATATTGGTATCTTTCAATAACTTTTCAAGCCGCTGCATATCCTTTTTTGAAAGAATTATTCCCGTAGGATTGTGGGGCGTATTGATAACAATCATCCTGGTTTTGGAAGTAATTTTCTCTTCAACTTCCTGCCAATCGATTTTAAACTCTTTTCCTTTTAATTCAATTAAAACGGGTTTTCCACCGGCTAGTTTAATATCGGGTTCGTACGAGTCGTATGCCGGTTTAAAAACTATTACTTCGTCGCCGGGATGAACAAATGCGGTTATCGCGCAATACAAAGCCTGGGTGGCTCCGGCGGTAAAAATAATTTCAGAAGCTTCGTTATATTTTTTTCCGTAGAGGTTTTCAACTTTAGCAACTATTTGTTCCCTTAATTCGGGAATACCATTCATTGGAGGATACTGGTTATACCCGTCCTTCATAGCTTTACAAACCAATTTTTTTAGATGATTGTCGGTTTCAAAATTCGGGAAACCCTGAGAAAGATCTATTGCATTGTGTTTTCTTGCTAAACCACTCATCACAGAAAATATACTGGTTTTTCCGGCAGGAAGTTTTGAATAAAGATTATTGAAATCTGGCATCGCTTTATTTTTAAATCCCATTAAATGGGTTTTTATTTTCCGATGTACTACATCGAAATTGCTAAAGTTTATTTTTGATACCTCCTATCACTTTTCCAGAGGTAGTTGTTTAAATTGATCGGGTAGAAAGGTAAGGATTATTTCCCTACCTGTCCTCCCACACCACCCAGCATACGGTTCCGTACTGGGCGGTTCCCTAATTTACGTTCTAACTTTAAGGTAATAGTCCAGAAGAGAAGTGTAACCAGCCTGTCTCAGTCTGTGGATGGTAATAGTCCTTTTGAGGATAAAGCTGTTAGCTGTATGCCAGTAGCTTTTCCTCGTGTTGGCATATTCCCACGCTTTCCACTTGTTCAGGCCAAGCTTGATAAGCATCTTTCCTTTCGTGCGGATGCGTTTCCATTGTTTCCAGATACACATCCTTAGACGTCGACGGTACCAGCGATCTATGTTTCTCAGCAGGCTTTTTATATCTGCC
>NZ_FUZC01000031.1 GCF_900168115.1 Salegentibacter salinarum | reverse complement strand
CAACTGCTTCGCCAGGTTCTCTTGTCAGCGATCCACTTAAAATAGACGCATCGTCTCCATTTTCAAAACCACTAGCGGTATAAGTGAATTCGGGGTCAGCCTCTCCATATACTTTGTTCTGACCTGGATCGGCAGTAACCGATAGAACTTTAGTACCAATCGTGAAATCAGCACCCGTAAAATCGATCGTATAGTTTACTCCTGCACTTAAGCTGCCCAACTGAATCACATAAGTTCCAACTGCTTCGCCAGGTTCCCTTGTTAGTGATCCGCTAAGAATAGACGCATCGTCTCCATTTTCAAAACCAGTAGCAGTATAAGTGAATTCCGGGTCGGCATCTCCATATACTTTGCCCTGACTGGTATCAGCAGTAACCGATAGAACTTTAGTACCAATCGTGAGATCAGCACCTGTAAAATCGATCGTATAGTTTGCTCCTGCACTTAAGCTGCCCAAACCAATAGCATAAGTTCCAACTGCTTCGCCAGGTTCTCTTGTCAGCGATCCGCTTAGAATAGACGCATCGTCTCCGTTTTCAAAACCAGTAGCGGTATAAGTCAAGGTTGGGTCTGTCTCTCCATAAATTTTATTCTGGTCAACATCTGCTATGATTTCCAGCGTCTTTTTGGACGTGGTAAATGTCACTTCATTACCATAGGTGGTCACTCCATTTACATTGGTACTATAAGCGCGTACATAATAGGTAGTATTGAGCTGCAAACCTGTAACATTTTCATTAAATTGATGGCCGGTCTGGATCATCTCCAACTTGATATCGGTAATGTCAGGATTGGAAGTCGTTGCATAAACAATTCCAGTTTCCTGTTCACAATCAAACGCATTCAGTAATTCTCCACCCAATTCTGCACTCGAATAGCTTACCGCGGATGGGTTTGAAGTAACAAGATCTGCGGGTAACGGCTCGGTAATCTCAACCGACTTTTTTACTGAACATCCATTGGCATCGGTGATTTCCACGGAGTAATTGCCCGGTGAAAGTCCACTTATTTCTGCTGTAGCAGCCCCATTGCTCCATTCATAGGTAAATGGCGCCAAACCTACATCAGAATTAGCTGTAATAGTCCCATCAGATCCACCGGTACAAGTAACGTTGGTTGATATTAGTTCAGCTTCCAACATATTTACTTCAATCAAATCAGTCTTTGTGAGAGTCCGACTACATCCGTCTAAGTCAGAGACGGTTAAACTTACCGTATAAATTCCCTCGGCAGTATACTCATGCGCGGGGTTTTGCTGGGTGGAAGTTGACCCATCGCCGAAGTCCCATAACCATCCTATAGCAGGAGAGCCTGCAATGGTGTTATTTGTAAATGCAACAGTAAGAGGACCGCAGCCCTCGGTGATATCGGAAGAGAAGTCCACATCAGGACCTATAACTTGAATATAGCTGGTCTTCGTATTAGTTTTTGAACAAGAGCCTCCCTCTGTAGTTAAGGCTACCGTGTAAGTTCCCGGCTGCGTATAGGTATGTGATGGATTTTGTTCCGTTGAAGTGGTTCCGTCTCCAAAATCCCAATTCCAACTTTCTGCTCCAACGGACGAGTCTGCAAAGTCAACTGTTAAAGGCCCGCAACCGAAAGTTGTATTTGATGTGAAATCTGAACTTAATTTATAATTTGTGATGACCTTTTCAGTGGAAGAAGAGCACCCGCTTATAGTATCCGTTACTGTTAATTTAACGGTAAAGACCCCGTACGTAGTATAGGAATGAATAGGATTTTGAGCGGTACTGGTATTCCCATCTCCAAACTCCCAATACCAGGAATCAGGAAGTGTAGATTGATCCGTAAAGAAAACCGTTAAAGGGGTTTCGCAGCCTGCATTAGGGTTTAAACTAAAATTGGCTTGAGCGTTACATTCGTTTTGATCTATAATAATCGGCAAACCGGAAGAGTTTGCACTTACATTCCCTGCTGCATCTGTAGCAGTGGCAGTAATGGCATAGGTTCCATCAGTAAGAATAGGAGAAGTAAAACTCCAGTTTCCTGACCCATCAGTTGTGGTAGTTCCCAGAGAACTTCCTTCGCTGAATATTTCTACAGAAGTATTTGCTTCAGCCGTGCCTGTAAACGTAGGAGTTTGGTCGGCTGTATTATTATCGGTATTACTTGCACCTGTATCACTGGCAGCTGATAAATCCGGAATAGAAGGACTTGCAGGGGGTGTTTGGTCTAAAATAGTATTATTTGTAGATACCAGAGTTCCTTCATTATCCCCCTCATCCGTTAAAGTTATTTCAATTGTTAAAATGCCGTCTGCCAATCCGCTAACATCCAAGGGAATTTGTTGCGCTGTACTATTAATAAGTTGGGAATTGCTGATAGTAGCCATATTACTATCACCACTACTGGAAATACTATAATTTGCTGTAGTACTTATTTCGGCATTGGAAATAGTGAAGGAAGTATTCGAAGATTCAAAAGCATTAATAAAGGCATCATCCCAAGTCACTACATAGCCGGTTGGAGCAGTAGTATCTTTGATTTCAGAAGTTGTTGCATTCGCACCTTCATTTCCGGCAATATCCATCAAGTAAACACTTAAAGTGATGGTGCCATCTGCAAGCCCTGAGAGATCATAACCAACTCCGGAATTGTCAAAGTTTTCAGTTGCTGATGTAATTGTTTCAGTTCCTGATACAGTACTACCTCCGCCATCTGAAGCAAAAGAATAATAAAGGGTGGAGCCGGTTTCTAATCCACTTGCTGAAAATTTAACCTCCTCAACATTTACCGAATTAATCATGCTTTCACCCAAAAGATTTAACTCCACAGTGTATCCCGTAGGTACTGAAGTATCTTTAGAGGTAATATCAGTAACCACACTGCCTGCATTTCCAATAGCATCAGTAAGGGAGACGGACAAGGTGATGGAGCCATCTGCCAATGCGCTTAAGTCTATTCCTGAAATCTGATGGGTAGCGGAAGTTAGAGTGCCAGATCCTGTTACATTGGTTCCCCCTCCAGCACTTGAGAAAGTGTAGTTGTAATTTGTGTTCACCTCCCCACCGGCAAAGGTAAAACTAACTGCATTTGCACTAATTGAATTGATTGGATTCTGGTCAATGCTCACGGTATATCCTGTAGGTGCTAAAGCATCTACCAAAACCGCTGCAGTACTACCAATACCATTTAATGTTAAATTAGCAGCTGTGCCCGACCCACTTGTGAAGGTTCCGCCATTAAGAGAAAGGGAGCTTACCTGAATACCGTTGGGGTCTTCATCACCGTTTTGTATGGTGTACCTAAAAACCAAAGCAGAAGATCCACTTCCTGAAATATAGGAAGCGTTTTTTGTGCTTCCCCCTACCTCTAAAGACAAACTAGGGGTTCCTCCCCCAGTATCTACAACGATGGGTTTATCAAAGTTAACCGTGAAATCTAGGTTTTGTCCTGTCGTGTACGTAGCATTTGCCGGAACTAAGACGCTACTAACCGATGCAGCTACTTCTTCAATTTCAAAGTTAACCGTTGCAGTATTGCATAAAGAAGGGGTACCGTTATCGCAAACTCGGTAGATTAGATTGTCTAGGCCGCTATAATTTGTATTTGGCGTATAAGTAAAACTTCCATTCGCATTTAACACCACAGTTCCATTTTCCGGAGGGGTAACCAATGAAGCGGTCAGAGCATCTCCTTCAGGATCGGAATCATTGGTGAGTACATTACCTGTCTGCGGTGTGTTTTCATCTAAATCATAATTATCATCAACTGCAACAGGAGCATCATTTACTCCAATAATATTGACACTGACAGAACCGCTATATACATCTGTTCCTAACCCTGATCCGGTATTCCCATTGTCATTAATGGATACCTCTACAGACGCAGCCGCATTTCCACTAAGGTTGGTGTTAGGTCTGAAATAAATATTAGTGGATGTACTGATATAATTATTTAAATCGGTCAATTTGCCCGTTAGGCTTAATAGATTAGACAAATGACCTGTAGAGGTAATTCCTGTACCAGCGGCTATATCAAATACCCCACCCGTTGCTTCCAACGTTAGTGTTAATTTCTCGCCTTCCGCATCGATATCACTGATTGTGGCGGCTGAAATATCAAAAGCATCTTCTGTAGCATCTTCTGTTATTGTAACTGAAGAGGGTAAACCGGTTATGGTTGGGTCATCATTGACAGCTGTTACTGCTACCTTTGCCTGAACGGCCGGACTACTTTGGGCACCTGCATTATCTTTAGCAGTAATAGTGAAGGCATTTAATGTGCCATTGGCATTAGCATTTGGTGTCCAGTTAGCATTTTGAGCTGGTGTAATTTGATCGTTGGTGCCAGCGGCATAAGCTGTACCGTTAATAGTTAGCGAGCCACTGTTAACAGACTTTACCACGTATGCAATTACAGTTCCATCGGCATCATTGGCATCAGATTGAGCAGCAATACTCAAAAAGCTGACTTCAACACTAGTATCTTCGTTTGTTGTTTCAACCGTATCGGCCAAATCAGTAAATGTCGGGACAGTGTTGTTGGTGGTTACATCTATTTTTTCGGGACTACCCTGTAAATTTGGTGTCTCTTCATCATCCTCTGCGGTAACGTAGATATCGTAGTCTGTGGAGGAACTCAATCCGGTAATATCCACTGAAAAATGCTCAGAAGCAGCATTGACATTTATACTTCCATTTGTTAAAGCTGAACTACCGGAATTATTTTGACCTGCCTTAACCTGGGCAGAAGATGGCGCACTATCCCCCTCGGCTACAACAATATAATAAGCCGTTCCAATTTCATCTAACTGCACTGTAAGTGTCGTTTGAGACACCGTGGTACCTGAAACGGAAGGCGTTGAATTAGTAAAAACAGGAGCTACATCATCTAATACAGTTATAGTAAATGCTTCCGCATAGGTATCTGTACCATCACTGGTCTGGATACGTACCGAATAATTACCGGCTGCTAGAGTCGAGGCATCATTCGCCCGCAAATCACTCCCATTGATGTTAAAATTGGCGTTATCAGTATCTCCCGTTCCCAAAACCAAGCTATAGGTGTGCGTGTCGCCGCCATCGGCATCGGTTGTTGAAAGGGTGCCTACCGTGGCATTCTCTTCCTCACTCTGGTTAAGAGTGTTAGTGCTTAGGGCAATATCAGCTGGGGCGGAATTCGAAACTGGAGCATCAAGTGCAATTTTATTGATACTGTGGTTCGTGGTACCATTTCCCGTCCATCCAGCGTCACTGATATAGATCCTTACATCATCAACACTTGAGAAAGAAGCATCTAATGCAACTGTAATAGGATTGTAGTTCGAATCAAACCCATCGAATGTCATAGAAGCAACTTCGCTGCCATTGCGGTATCCTTTTATAGTATTTGTAAAGGAGTTGGTTTCCCCCCAGTTATAGTATGTAAACTTAACAAGTCGAAATTCACTACCATCTGCTGAATTAATGGCCATCCCTTTAATAGCTTCATTATTATTATCATAAGTGAGCCCTGAATAATTTGGGTCAGCACTATAAAGAAAATCGTTATCTTTCCAGGTAAGTGAATTCACGAAAGTTCCTAATTCATCGGAGATATTGAAAATCTGAATATCGATATCAGAAATGGTTTGAGAACTTCCTTCTCCATCACTTGCGATATTATCTCCCGTAATGTCGGCGGAGTTTTCCGTGAATATCAATGTGGGATTGGAACTTAACAAAACACCCTCACTTTTAGTAGTAAAACTCTCCTCATCCCCATAACTAGTACCTTGCCCATTAATGGCGTAGGCTCGAACATAATAGGTTGTTTCAGGTTTTAAACCTGAGATATCTTCAGAAAACGAACCAGTTCCTATTCCGGACTGTACTTTGGTGTCTGAAGTGGTCGGGTTGGAACTCGTACCATATACAAATCCACGTTCGGTTACTGCATCTCCACCGTCATCGGTTACATTCCCGCTAATTGTAGTTCCTGTCGCTGTTACAGACGAAATAGAAGAAGTTGTCACTATAGCTACTGTAGCTAAGGACGGTACTTGTAGATTTGATAAGCTTATATTTCTTATCTCAAATTTATTTATATCTCCACCATCTTTAAAATCCACGGTTATCTCTATCTTTTCAACTTCGCTAACCCTTCCTGCAGCGGAAAAAATAGAGAGAATAGAATGATCATTAGTATCATATGAGTATCGCTGTTGAAATAGGCTTGAAAGCGAATTCCAGGTAACTGTTGTACCATCTGTTTTGTGGAAAACTACTTTAGTCGTATTATCTAAAGTATATTCACTGCTGAAAAGACCCCAGGTCATATCTTCCACATCAAAGGAGCCTAAATTAATTCCATCCCCCTTAATTGTAAAAGTTGTTGATCCAGTCCCAGAGGCAGTAGGGTATAATACAAATGGAACAAATTCAAAATTATCGCTAATCTGTATATTTATATTCGTAGGTAAGGTAGAGATACTTTTAAAGTCACCATTTGAGGGTCCAAGATTTGAAAAGGTGTAAGTTGTTTGTGCTAAGACATTCAAAGAAAAAAACAGCAGACACAGAAAAAATAAAACAGGAGTTTTTAGAGAAGTAGTTTTTTTCATCAGCTTAAATGATTAGTAGAGGATTGTATTTAGATAAAGGTTGGGTAAACAATAAATGACTATCCCAATGCTGTATATTTATAGAGCACGGAATATTGCAATAAATAATATTAAAAGGACTTTTAAAAAATCTGAAGAAAGTAGCGTTTTATCATAGGCATTTTTCTTATATTTTTAATCTTATATTAAAAAACTCGGAACAAAAAATTCTTATATCGATATCTTAGTTTAATTAAGACCATACAATTCAAGACATTATAGTCTAATAAGTTCGGTGACAAATATAGTGAACTTTTCTTAAAAAAAAGTTAATATATAATTTCCAGGATGGCGTACAATTTGTTCTACTGGATATTAAAAAGTTTAAAATTAGAAATAGCCTTTATTGCTAGCCTCTGGAAGGATATATTCCGTTGACACAGATTATCCAATTGATAGCCAAATATGGTTGCATATTATTTACAGGCTGACCTCCTCCCGTATTATTCACAGAAATTTCTATACCATTTGCAGCCATTTTTGTATTAGCTTTTTGAGCATATGAGTTTACAGCCTCATTAGTAGATCGATCCTTGGGATAAACAGATTTTGCCGGGATTGCTGACGATGGATCGTTAGTACTTCCATTTTCCATGGAAGCATAGATAGTTCCATTGGCTGTATGATTATGAGGCGGCAAATTTAGTTGCCCTAAGGTATTTGTTTGTGTACCAGATTTATCACCCAGGTCATGATTATTCAGTCCAGGGCCAGCACCTGAACTAATTGCTACCCTTCCCCTTAGGGAGAGCAAATGTTGTTCTTCCGTCTCCTCCATAGATAGTTCCAATAATTGAAAAAAGAGCATTATTGTCTGCAATCGAAAGTAATTGACCGTGACAAAACATCCAATTTCTAGGTTGAAAATTTCCAGCGAATGCTCGTAATTCACCGATGTAAGCGTCTTCCATAATTAAGTAGATTATATGAGTAAAATATTTAATGTTAAAATTAAGGTAACACTTTAACCTAAAAAAGGGGGTTTTTCCCCATTTGATCATAAAATTTTAAATTTTCAATAAATTAACACCACTTTGTAAACAGCTATCATATTAGGCTGATTTTTAGTTTGCTTTAAATACATCCCATTAAAATCCTCTGTTACCAGCATTGTTAGTCACTAATGCTGTAGCAAGGTCTTTGCTTGAGGTAATAATTCATCTATTGGTTATTATCCCCAGGCCGTGTTCTCGAAGGTTTTAATTACCGGCATTTATTGCTATGTTCTTGCTCCAGTAAATGACTTCCAACGTTAGCTATCAGAAATCCACTGCTCTTTTATCCTCCATGTTTTATTTGGACTGGGTCCTGTCTCATAATGAGTTTTCCACCCTTATTTAAATCGCTTTGTGTTACCGATTCTCTCAAGCGGTTTTCCGTTAAGACTTACGGAGTGGATATAGAAGTGTTCCTTTTGATAATTGCTTACTAACATGCTTATAATTGTGCTCTTCAAAAAACTGATCCAGTTGTTTTTTAAACTCCTCCTTGCCCCGGCTATTTTTTTTAAACCTTTTACATCAAATGGAAAACCACCTATACTGCCATATCGTCCCCTGGTAAACCACGCGCCTGCATCTGATCAATATCGTTTTTAGTCAGATCCGCAAAATCCTTAAACCAGTATGTTTTATAATCAAGGGCTTTTTGCCGGTATTTTTTACTTGACAAGCTATCTTCGGTTATTTTGGCGTTTCATTAATTTTCCATTCTGGAATATTTCAAATTACAGATATGCTTGTAACTGCTTTTTAAAGAAAGTAGCACTATCAGTGACGCTTTTCATCGGACTGTGGGCATAATTTCCACCTTGTTCCAAATAGTAAAATTCAAGTCCAGATTCTTTTGGATCCGGAAGTATTTGGGTATAATCAATAGAACCATTGCCCAATTCAGTATAGTCCCAAGTGATTTTATCCATGTCTTTTATATGCCACATTACATATCGTCCAGGTTGATTGCTGACCAGCTCTTTGGGAGAATGTTTTGAAGATCTGACCACCCAATACATATCCATATCGAGTTTAACAAGTGATGGATTTGTTTCGTTCAGTATAATGTCGAATCCGTTTTCACCATTGTGGTCTATAAACTCAAAACCATGATTGTGATATGCAAACCCTAGTCCGGCCGAAGTGACCCATTCGCCTATCACATTAAGTTTTTCAGCCAATAATTTGAAGTGGTCGATCGATCTTTGATCAGGATCTAGCCACGGCCATGTTATGTACTTCATACCTAATGTGTGGGCTCCATTTATGCACTGGTCAACAAACCTTTTCAGTTTGTCTTCAGTTTCGTTGAGATATGCAGAAAACCCGAAGTGCCCACTAGAAGCGGTAAGTTGAAGATCGTCAATTATTTTCCGGAATTCCGAAGAATTATATCCATAAAATGTTCCTTTTTCATGATTAAACCCAAAGGTTTCAAAGTCTTGATAGCCTATTTTTTTAACAGCGGTCAATGTAGCGATGGCATCTTTCACCATATCATCATGGATGGTATAGAGCTGTAACCCTACTTTATATTTGGCTGCTCCAAACATTGAAAAAGCCGACACGGGTAAAACGGTTGTTGTACTGAGGGCAGCTATCGACTTTATAAAATTTCTTCGTTCCATATTTGCTCTGAGTTTAGTAATATTTAAGTTACTTTGAAATCCTCAATTTTGTACCTTTTGTGGTGTGATTCGTCATTGTCCACGCTTGATCAAATACAAACATTTTTATTGTTGTTATAGACTTTTCATTTAAAATTAAAACGTTTAATAGTAATTGGATAAAGGCCATTTGATTTGACAATCTTCAACATCAATTCAATTGCACCGTTAATCATTTTATCCCATTAATAAAAAGAGATTAGAACCCTTCCTTTTTTTGCATGTATTCATCGTGGCCCAAAGTCAGGCACATTACTTTGCCCCTGACCCAATTACGTGTCCACATGATTGGATGAGATTCAGCTCTTGCAATAACCTCCACGGTGAACTGTACCAAATTAAACTCGTCCAAAGGTTTTAAAATCTATCAACTCCCTTACAATCGGGTGTTTACACCCATTATCTTGATTTCCCCATCCATACCAATATCCGACGTATTTACCGTAAAGGTCTTTATGTCATCATGGTTGATTAGATCTTTACCCATAATTTTTGCTTAGGTCTGATAGTTTCCATATCGTTTTCCAATTTCTTGTTGTTGCCACTGTATTTAGTTTTTGCTCGAAAAAAAGTTGGTTAATTTTAATTGGTGCTAGCAGGTTTATTACAAATAACTTTTAAAACAATTAAAAATCCTATAACTTTAAAATAGAAATAAATATACTAATACAATTATCAACATCTGGGCAACAAGCTGGAAAACAGGAAAATATTTAAGGAAAAAATGAACTACAACAATTTGAAATTTAAACCAGTACAAAATTCAGTGAATGGAGAAACTACAGAAGAAACCATATTTGAGTACAAACAAATTGAAAACATTTTGACATCCGAATATAAGGGAGGGCAAATAATAAAAGGGCATCTGATTGGATTAGTGGACAAAAATGGGAATGTCGAAATGCGTTATCATCAAATCAACAAAAAAGGAGAATTAATGACGGGCATTTGTTATTCAAAACCTGAGTTCAACGAAAATGGAAAATTAAGACTCTATGAAAGCTGGAAATGGACTTCTGGCGATAAGTCAAGCGGAAATTCCATTTTGGAAGAATTATAGTTTGAGTTAAAAGAAGGGAAAAGCCGAAAACTT
>NZ_FUZC01000041.1 GCF_900168115.1 Salegentibacter salinarum | reverse complement strand
AATCCATAGCTTCGGTAATATGTTTATGCCCGATTATTATCCATGCCGGACCGCTCGACTAGTGAGCTGTTACGCACTCTTTAAATGAATGGCTGCTTCCAAGCCAACATCCTAGCTGTCTGGGCAGTCCAACCGCGTTTCTTCAACTTAACATATATTTGGGGACCTTAGCTGATGGTCTGGGTTCTTTCCCTCTCGGACACGGACCTTAGCACCCATGCCCTCACTGATATAAAACATTTTATAGCATTCGGAGTTTGTCAGGAATTGGTAGGCGGTGAAGCCCCCGCATCCAATCAGTAGCTCTACCTCTATAAAACTATTATACCGCTGCACCTAAATGCATTTCGGGGAGTACGAGCTATTTCCGAGTTTGATTGGCCTTTCACCCCTACCCTCAGGTCATCCCAAGACTTTTCAACGTCAACGGGTTCGGTCCTCCACTATGTGTTACCACAGCTTCAACCTGCCCAAGGGTAGATCACACGGTTTCGCGTCTACCATTACCAACTTAAAACGCCCTATTAAGACTCGCTTTCGCTACGGCTCCACAGCTGAACTGCTTAACCTTGCTGGAAACGGTAACTCGTAGGCTCATTATGCAAAAGGCACGCCGTCACCCCGAAGGGCTCCGACCGCTTGTAAGCGTATGGTTTCAGGATCTATTTCACTCCCTTGTTCAGGGTTCTTTTCACCTTTCCCTCACGGTACTGGTTCACTATCGGTCTCTCAGGAGTATTTAGCCTTGGCGGATGGTCCCGCCGGATTCATACAGGGTTTCTCGTGCCCCGCACTACTCAGGATACCACTATCGTTACATTCTTTACCTATACCGGGCTGTCACCGTCTATGGCCAGGCTTTCCAACCTGTTCTAATTCTGTTTGTAACAAATATTGTGGTCCTACAACCCCATAAGGTCCGTAAACCTTATGGTTTGGGCTAATGCGCGTTCGCTCGCCGCTACTAGCGCAATCACTATTGTTTTCTCTTCCTCCGGGTACTTAGATGTTTCAGTTCTCCGGGTTTGCCTCCTTGCGGATGATATACCTTCAGTATACCGGGTTGCCCCATTCGGATATCTGCGGATCAACTTGTATGTGCCAATCCCCGCAGCTTTTCGCAGCTTATCACGTCCTTCTTCGCCTCTGAGAGCCTAGGCATTCCCCATACGCCCTTATCTAGCTTGTATGCTTCTTGCTTATGCTCGAATTCTTGTGACCCTAAAGTCACAAGGTATTCTATTAATATAATTAATTTACCTCGTTATAAAATTTAACTTCTATAACTGTAGTTTTCTCGTATTCTTTGTTTCTCAATATGTCAATGAACTTTTTTCCTCTCTAGCGA
>NZ_FUZC01000022.1:22896-60717 GCF_900168115.1 Salegentibacter salinarum | reverse complement strand
GCATTCTCGGTCACACTGGTAGTGTTGGCATCGATGATAACCTCGGTACCATCTACTGCAGTATGAGTGTAGGTTCCATCCGTATTATCAACTAAAATATCTGATGTGTTGTCAAGGTTGTCCTGGATCTCATCCAAAGCATCTTGAACGTTACCAGCGGTAAGACCACTATTGGTGTTATCGTAGGCGTTGCTATCGGCATTGGTATTGATGTTGATCGTATTACCATCGGCATTGGTCAAATCGTAAGTGCCATCGCCATTGTCTAATAGATTGGTGGTGTTCGCATCGAAAATAACCTCGGTGCCATCTACTGCCGTATGGGTGAAAGTTCCATTACGATTATCCACAAAGGCATCGGTCTCATCACCAAGAATGTTGATGATCTCATTGTAAATAGCTCCTTCATTCTGAATATTTGCAACAACATCATCAATTACGGTAACTGTCATACTCTCCCCATTGTGATTGGTGAAGGTGTAGTTCCCTGCTCCATCCTGAGCATAACTCGTGGTGTTGGCATCAAAATCTATAGCAGTCCCTGCAGCGTCGGAATAAGTAAAAGTACCATCGCCATTATCAGTAAGGTCGATATTCTCTAAACCGGTATCAGTATCGTCCAAACTAGCCTGCACTTCTTCCAGGGCTGCCTGTACATTATCTGAGGTAAACCCATTTGTTGAATTATCAAAGTTAATCGCATCAGCATTGGTATCTATGCTGGTAATGGCATCCCCATTACCATCGGTAAAAGTATAAACACCATCGACTTCACTTACACTGGTAGTGTTGGCATCGATGATAACCTCGGTGCCATCTACAGCAGTATGAGTATAGGTTCCATCGGTATTGTCAACTAAAATATCTGATGTGTTGTCAAGGTTATCCTGGATCTCATCCAAAGCATCCTGTACGTTTCCAGCGGTAAGACCGCTATTGGTGTTGTCGTAGGCGTTGCTATCGGCATTGGTGTTGATGTTGATCGTATTACCATCGGCATTGGTCAAATCATAAGTACCATCGCCATTGTCCAATAGATTGGTGGTGTTGGCATCGAAAATAACCTCGGTGCCATCTACTGCCGTATGGGTGAAAGTTCCATTACCATTATCGGTTATTTTTGTATTAAAGGTATTAGCTTTTATAAGGTCAATAATCCTCTCATAGATATTTCCGTTATTATTAATATTACCTATAACATCGGCAGGAACATTTATTGTAGTAACCGTATTATCTTCACTGGTGTAGGTGTAAGTACCATCTATATTATCAACAAGAGTAGTAATATTTTCGTTTGCAATTTCCCCTAGATCTATTCGTACATTGTCACCTTCTTCGTTTAAATACACGAACTCTTCATTTTCAGAATTCCATATTACTATATTTTCCGGAATATTTGGATTTGAATTATTAGAAGAGGAAATTCTTTTCCAGCTTCCATTATACCAATAATAGTAACCTGGAGTTAAAGCTTCAGTAGTAGAGGTATTGAAAACCAATAAACTTTCTACATTGCCGTTGGTAATTGTTGTCTGGTCTGTTATGCTTAGAAGTGAGACTTGAGGTATTAATATCCCTCTATCATTAGCTACTATTTCTAACTGACTGGAAGGATTGGGCATATCGGTTCCTATGCCCACTTGGGCATTTACAGAAAAACCAATAAAAATAAGGGATAAGAGTAATAATTTTTTCATAGATTTTACCTTTTCTAATTAAAACCACCATCAAATTTTAAAGAAGATAAAAGGTGGAGGCCAGTTAATTTTCGCGAAAATCTATAAACAAATCGTAAAAAACTGCTAAAAGGGATATTACATAAGTACTACAAAATACAATACGGAATACAACCCATTCTTTTTCAGCAACATATAAAACAAGCGTATTGCTTATATTCAACATTTCTAAAAAATTAAAAATCAGAGATAGGAAAGTATAATAATAGAGATAAAGGATAACCAATATCAAAATAATAATAATTAAAACCTTTGAATAAAAACTTAAATTAGTTACCTACATAAATTTGCTCTAATTTTTAAAACGATCTAGATTCTCTAAAAAAATATTTAACAAAAATGAACCCGGTTAAAAAACAGAAACTGAAAGGAATTATATTTAAAAGAAAGGATTAAATGGAGTGATGAATTCATCAAAAAATTAAAACTATTGTTTATTAGTTTTCTAATCATTAGGCCAGTAAAAACCTCCCCAAACACAAACATGTTGTAAAAGATGGGACAATAAAAATTTACTAGAATTGAAAATAATCCAGCGGTATTCGACTCTCGAAATTAATAAGGATAGCCCAAAGCTCAACTTTAACACTATCCTGCAAAGTGTGTAAAGTTAAAATAACAGGGGTTAAACTTTTTAAAGTCTGATTTTTTCTATAGATGGTAAAAAACTGATTTAAGATAATGTCCCAGTTCCTGATAGGCATCAACTTTTTAGTGACTTCCCCTGTAGCCAAATACCGATTTCATCACCGCCTCATCTGCGGGTATTGGGATTATCGGACTTTTGGCACTTGTTAAAGCCTAAATGCCCCTCCAATTCCCCTCGGAGCATTTTCTCAATGCCACGTTTCGGCAGTTGTTTTAAAAAGCCATTGAACTCGTCACCGATTTAGAACTGCTTCAAAAATTCATCGCTAAATAAATCTTCTTCCATACTGTGTAAAATTTGAATTATACAAAAAAAATAACAGGGGTCGCCACCCCTGTTATTTTTCTATTTACAAAGTTTATGAGTTAGTCCTCTAAATTTTCATTTAATTTAAGCTTAAAAATACTAAGTTACAACGGTTAATTCTTGATAAGTCTTTTTAATCAGATTACCCTTAATCTTTAAATTATTTTTGGTTCAAATCCTGTAACCATTGGTATAAATCAGTACCTTTAGAGAGGTCCAACTTCTTACGCAACCTATACTTTTTTATCTGTACAGTTTTATGCTGAACAAAAGTATAACGGGCAATATCCTTTGAAGAAAAATTTAACCAAATCAAGGCTAGTAAAATAAAATCACTTTTTGTTATTTTGGGATTTAATACCTGTATTTTATTACTTAGGTTGGGATAGTGCTTTCTGAACTCAGGTAAAAAAGATTCGTCATTCCTCTTTGCCAATTCACAAAGTTCTCGAAGATTATTTTCTGATTTTGCTTTTAACTCCACCTCTTCAAGCTTCTTTTGATTTACTAAAGAGTTAATCTCTTGAAGCTTATCATTATTTTCTTTAACAGATTTTTTATATTTCGATCGAATATATTTTCGTGATAATACACTTCCACCAACTAAAAAAATACCAGCGCACAAGCTGATTGTAAGCCATTGATATTTTTTCTTATTATAGGTTTCCTCCTGTTGGTGAATAAATTTCCTGGCCGCAATATCCCTAATTTTATTTTTGCTGTTGGTCACACTATCACTTAAGGTTAAAAACTTATTATAGTAGCTATTCGATTTCTCTGCATCACCGATGTCGCTATAAATACCAGCCAGATTTCTATAAGTCTTTAATACTTCTTTATTACGGTTTATTTCTAAAGAAATATCCAGAGCTTTATTATAATAACACAAAGCTTCTTCAAAATCACCTATAACTTTATTATAATAAGCAACATTTCTCAAATAAATAGATTCCTGATACCTTGAAACCGATTCATCTAATTTATTTTGGGCTATCTCAAGAAAATACTTTGCTGAGTCTATTTTCTTATCGTATGTAAGATACCACCTACCCATTAGTACGTAATTCATAGTTATTGGAGAATATTTTAATGCCCGCTTTTGTGAAAAGAAAAGAGAATCAATTTCCCCCATCCCGGAATAAGCCGCTGCTTTGTTCAAATACAACTTACCTATCATGCTGCTTTGGGTAGTATCACTTTTAAGGTGCTCTATGCCTTCATTTAAATTCTCTAAGGCAAAGCTATGATAGCCGAGTCCTATAAAAATTCGTCCTTTTAAATTTGAAATTTCTGCATTTAATAATTTACAAGTACAATTATTATAATAATCCGATTTTTCCAGCAAGGAGATATACTCTAAGGCTTCATTAAATTGCCCAATGTTGCATAAAAGGTTTCCAATATCAAAATATACATAAGTAATTCCTTTCTTATATCCCAGTTCTGTTGAAGCCTCTAAAAGCTTAAAATTCCATAGCATAGAGGTTTCCATATCGTTTTCCCAAATACTGTTACCAGTAAGCCTAACGCTTCTTATACTATCTATTTCTTCAATAGTTAAGCCCTCATATTCTCTTGCTGAACCATTAAACCAACTAAATATCAAAAAACTGAAAATAAAACAATATCCTTTTTTTCCCCACAAAAAATTCATTTGTTAATAATTTATTAGTAATCTTCATTTCGTGAAAATCACTTACCTAATTCATAACTTTTAAGCAATTAGTACCTTTTTCACCCTTTCTGTTACAATCTAACCTCAATATTGCTAAGTAAGAATTCAATAATTATACATCCGATATACAATTATATAGAATGTTGAAAAATACCTATACTATTGAATCACTAAAGATCTTTCTTAATCGATACGTTTTAATCCCCTTGTAATCACCTTTGCCACCAATCAAACATATCTCTTTTAGTTCTTCTGAACCTCAGCTTTAATTTCTTCTACTTCCTTAGAGTTAAACCACCTTAACTCAGGCATTCTTTCTCTAAATCACACAAGTCTGAACATTTCCATTATCTTCAAATTTCCATTTTTATATATAAAAGAATGGTAACCAGTATAAAGTTCCATATTCTATGTTGTTTTTTAATTAATCATATATTTTTTTAATAATAAGAAATTGCTTCATCGACTAATTCCTTTTAAAACATTGCGATGTCCAGATACCGGTTGCTATCTCAAAATCGATATGCCTGTGACTCCCTTGATTTACTTAAAGTAAAGAGCATAGGTGATTTAGGTAATTATTCATGTTAGCTAATATTGCAAGGTTGCGAGAAATCTTTCCTGTCTTTAATTTGCTATTACCGCTCTTGACAATCAAAATCAAACTATTTATTTCTGCCGGTTATTTCTATAATTAGGGCCGCGTATATGATCGGAGAATTCTTGAGGGTTTTCCTTTGAGGAATTTCCTGTCTTTTTTGATTATGCGGGTTTGAAAAGTAATTTTAAGTAGGCACCTTTAATAATTTCTATCTAAATAACCTCTTTGGTTTGGACTTCTACCGTAAACCCCAGATGGGGTAAAACGAGGCGCATTTTTCTTTTTCCTATATCACGAATAATGGCTTCATGCTGTTTAAAGGCCCCGTTTTTAATGGTGATTTTATCTCCGGCGCTAAGATGTTCTACTTTAGCGTCTTCAACCTTATCTTCCTCCAGCCATTCGCGTATTACCTTAATTTCTTCATCTCTTACAATAGCCGGTTTACCCAACCAGAATAAATACCGAACCACGCCGGGTACCTCAAAAACCCGGTTACGTTTTTTTTCCTCCAGTTTTATAAAAACATAAGACTTAAAGAGCGGGGTTTTAATTTTCTTTTTACGGTCACTCCATTGTTTTACTTCAGTGATTAGCGGGCAATAGATCTCTATTCCTATTTGTTCCAAATCGTCGGCCACTCTTTTTTCCATCCTGGGTTTGGTGTATAAAACGTACCACGCCATAGCTAAGATTTTTTTGTCATCTCTTCGCAGTAGGGTGTATTGAAGAAATTTTAGATTGAATTATTAGTTAGTGAAATCAAAATTACAAAGATTTTGAGTAAGAATAAGCCTTAGCACCACTTCAAATTAGAATCAATTTATGAAGCATTCAGGCATAGTCAGTTATTTTTAAAATGCCAGGGAAAGTGTGAGTGCCCCCCTTTTTTTAGAAAAGTTGAACTGTCAGTATTAATCAAAAACACTTACCTAACGGGATTATTATAGTACCAGGTGGTAAAAAGTGTCTCAATTACTTCTCAGAATCTTCTCCATCTGTTTCCCTTTGGCCAGTTCGTCTACCAACTTGTCTAAATACCTTACTTTTTGAGTTAACGGATTGTCGATTTCCTCTACACGGTAACCGCAAATTACCCCGGTAATGAGATGAGCATTCGGATTCAAATTTGCTCTCTCAAAAAAAGTTTCGAAGCTTACTTTCTCTTCAATAAGTTTCTTTTGCTTTTTTTCATCATAACCGGTTAACCACTCAATAACCTGCTGTAATTCTTCCTCACTTCGGGCTTTCTTTTCCACCTTTGTAAGATAATGCGGATAGACCGAAGCAAAAGTCATCTTTGCCATTCGCTCGTTGTGCTTTGGTGTTGTTTTCATAACCTAACTTTTATTACTTCCTCTTTGCTAATATTTAAGCTATACGGAAAAACAGTTTAAGTTATAAAATTATTGATCCATATAAAATAAAGATTTAGAAAACAATTAAAAACTGACGAGCAGAATAAATTGAGAGCTCGTAATAAAAGTTTACCTGCAACATTCTAAACCTTCTAGTAAGATAAGGCGGATGAGTTTAATCTCCACTATTTTCAATACGCTACAATTTAGGTACTGGATGACTATTTAAAAACATTTCCCTGAGTATAATATTCTGAATCCTTAATTGTGTTTAATTTTCTATAGTCATACTCATTTCTTTATCACTTAACTCCTGGCCAAAATAGGGCATCCCATCTTTCCACTTTAAAACTCTTGCCCGGGTGTGACGATTGGGATCGTACAGAGGTTCTCCTTCAATTTCTTTATAATTACGGGCGTGATAAATCATTACATCTGTCTCTCCATCTGAAGCTTTTGTAAAACTATTATGACCCGGGCCGAAACGCTCCAGACCGGGATTACTGTAAAATACCGGTTCTGGTAATTTATGCCAGGAATTTGGATCAATAAGATCGGCGTCAGTATCGGCCCACATTAATCCTATTGAATAATTGGCATCCGTGGCACTGGCAGAAAATGTTACAAATACTTTTCCGTGACGCACGAGTACCGCAGGAGCTTCATTCACCCTGTGCCCCTGAATTTCCCAGTCGTGCGTAGGCTGTGAAATCACCACTTGTTTATCTGCCAGAGTAGTTGGACTGGTCATTTCAGCAATATACAATCCGGTATTCATTATAGTATCTGAAGCCCTGTCAGTCCAGATCATATACCGTTGGCCGTCCAGTTCAAAACTTGTCGCATCCAGGGAAAAATCGTCCCTGTTACTAACCACCTGGCCTTCTTCTTTCCATTCCCCTTTAGTAGGATCGGCCGAAGGATTTGATAACGCATACATTCTTATTTTCCATTTTTCTTCTGCTGAACCGGCTGCGAAATACACATACCATTTTCCGTCTATTCGGTGCAGTTCCGGAGCCCATATATGATTACCCATTACACCTTTATCGTGTTTACGCCATACAATTACCGGCTCAGCTTCCTTTATCCCATTGATAGTTTTTGATTTACGAATTTCAATTCGGTCATATTCAGGAACGGTTGCTATAAAATAATAATAGCCGTCTTCAGCTTTAGTAACAAAAGGATCTGCCCTTTGCTCGGCCAGTGGATTATCAAATTGCAAGCTTTTTATTTCCTCATTTCCAGTTTTTGAAGAACCACAGGAACACATTATAAAAATAAGGTTTAAAACTCCTAAAACTTTTAATATTGGCATAAAGGAATATCGCATTCTATTTAGATTTAAATTTTCCTCAATTTAAAAATAATATTTTAATTGTGTATTTTACACTTAAAAATCTTTGAAGATAATCCTGTATAAGTTTCAGCAATTTTTAATCTGTAGTTGTAGTGGGATTATGTTCAATATCAAAATTACAGGAATTAGCAATAAAACACATTTTACCTGCTTCTTTGTGCAATTCAGTCGCTTTGGTAATCATACTTTGTTCTGCTACTTTCACTTTAGGATTAAGACATACTTTTGTAAACTTTCCGCTTCCGTTGGCCGCTTCTTCCATAACTCCTGTTGCATTATCCAAATAGGCTATTACTACAATTTTATGTTTGGAACATAGATGCAAATACCAAAGCATATGACAGGCCGCTATCGAAGATAAAAATAAATCCTCCGGGTTATATTTTGTTTTATCTCCCAGGAAGGCCGGCTCTGCCGAAGCCATTATTTCAGTATATTTTCCTTCAGCTGAAATGCTATGATCACGATTGTATGACTTGTAATTTAGGGTTCCATTACCTTGGTTACCCGTCCATTCCACGCTTAGTTCGTATTGATGTTTTTTCATTTAAAATATTGACTTACTATTTATACAAATGAATTACGGCTGATTATATCCACCGATTTACTTTGGACTTATATGCTCTATATTTTGTACCAAACTGTTTTTCCATTTCTCTTTCTTCAAATGAAATGTACCAGTAATTTGTGACCAAAATAAAAAGTAGACAGCCAAGTATTGGAATCAATGTTCCTAATAAGACCCAAACTCCAAGTAAACTTATTAAAAAACCGAGATAAATTGGATTTCTGCTGAATTTAAAAAGTCCATTTGTAACCAGTTTTCGTGGTTTTTTGAAGGTGTGGATTTCGGTTTCTATTTTATTGAATAATTTTCTAACTTTTATAGTCATAATTAACCCTAACAGGATTAAGATGATCCCGAGGTAATTATATGGCTGTGGCATAATTTCCTGGATTACGATTACATTTCTGAGCACTACCATAAAGATGATACAAATTAGAAAAAGAAATGGTGGAATTAGTTTTTTCATACCCCGAATGTTTAGTTTTCGTAAAGGTATACCGCAAAAAAGTCCCTTACATTAACATAGGTTTATGCGCCCATATTTTTTCTTATACGGCTTAAAGCTATTGGGGTGATGCCCAAATAAGAGGCAATCATATGTTGCTTCACCCTTTTTTCCAGCTCTGGGTATTCTTCAAGAAATATGCGGTACCTGCTTTCAGCATCCAGTAACAAGAATTCCCGTTCCCTCTTCTCTTTTACCGAATATCCTTTTTCCAATAATTTAAGCAGAAGTAAATTCCATTGGGGATTTTGTGATTTTAATTTTTGCCAGTTAGGGTAAGAAATGACTAAAACCTCTGATTCTTCTATGGCTTCAATAAAGAAATGAGAAGCTGTTTGTGCGATCATTGCAGAATAGGAACTGATAAAACTTCCCTCGGGCATAAATACCTTTGTAAATTCCTTACCTTCTTGCGAGATATAAACATAACGGAACAATCCGCTAATTACAATTCCAAATTTAGTAGGGATTTGACCTGCCCTTATAAAATGGGATTTCGGCTTGTAACTTTCAATTCTAGCCATTTCGATAAACTCAGAAATTTCCTGTTCGCTTAAATCGGTGAATTTCCTGATAGATTTTATGATTCCTGCTAACATATCTGAATTACTTCCACGAATTATTCTGAATACTAAAAATAATCAAATCCAGCAATTTACCTTATCAGTCAGGAATTCAATTAATTATTTCGTTCCAACTTTAATTTATAAAATCATAATAACCTTTATGATATTGGCTTTTATCAACAGAAACATAACACCAGCCATTCAAAACTGTAACAAATTCTTGAAATATTATACCAATAAGCTATAACCAGAAATCATTATATGAAAAATACTTCCCACGCTCTTGTTGCCAAATTCAAAATATCGGATAAAAGGAATAAGATGCTATGGTTGATTACAGCAGGATGCATCATTTCTATTATAATTTTACAAATGGGCTATTTATTTGGAAAAGCATTTTATTATTTTACTCATAGTTAAAAGCATCAATTTCCGGCCAAGCTTCAATTAAAACTTAAGTTATTCAATTCTATCATCTACATGGCATTTTTTATAAATCTGCTTTAAATTTCAAAATTGAAGAGTAAAACCAACCTTTTCTTATTCGCAAGCTTAGTAATTGCATTAATTCTAACCGGATGGCTGTATTATCTTTCTGGGAAACGAGTTGGTGATCTTGCCGTAGATGAACAACAGGATGGTGATTTTCAGGTTTGCGATGAGGATAAAATATTTCAGTATTACAATCTGGACACAGATTATAAAGGAGGGAAAAAAGCAATAAAAAAAGAAATTCTCAATGAGCTGGAAAGTTTAAATTTTAAAAATCAGGGCTTAGTAACAGCTCGTTTTATCGTGAATTGTAATGGGGATGCTGGCAGGTTTCGCTATAAATCAACCGATTTAGATTTGAAAGAAATGAAAGTTAATAGCGAAAATATTGAAAGAATAAAATCTGCTGTACTATTACTACAGAATTGGAATTCTCCTAAAGAAAATAAGGTTTTCGACAGTTACTACGTATTAAATTTCAAAATCAGGAATAATAAGATCGTAGATATATTTTAGCAGATGAAAAGATTCTTTAAAATTCTCAAATTGGTTGTCGCTTCCCTGCTTACACTTTATTCTGTTTTTATTATTTATTTCATGTTGTTTTCCCCGGCGGAAAAACGCTTTAATGTCGCAGCCCATCTCCAGGGAAGTTTTCTATCTCAAAATCTCTTCGAAATTTTAAAATTCCAGGATCCGGAAAATGATGAAATTTATTTTGAGCAGTCTGTGGCGTTTAATAAAAGAGGTGAATATAAAAAAGGATTTGAACTGCTTGACCAGGCTGTAGACCTAAACCCAAAGGTACACCTGGGTTACCGAGGTTACATGAAACTTCGGTTTTTAAGAGATTTTAATGGCGCCTTAAAAGATTTCACTCGGCTGGACCCCTTAACTCCTAATTTTGTTGATGCACCCTGGGGTGAAGACATCAATTTTTTGAGGGGAGAATCGTATTTCGGCTTAAAAGATTATGAAAAGGCAAAAGCTTATTTCGAAAAAAGTATAGAAACCCAAGGGGCAGACTGGGTAGATATTCAGGCATACGTGTACGCAGGAATTTGTGAATATAAAATGAATAAACCGGCTGAGGCTATCGCTTTTTATCAGAAAGCACTTGAGCAATCAAAATATACGGTTGAAGCACAATTAGGATTAGCAAAAATATATCTGGAAAAACAAGATTTAAAAAACGCTGAAATACACGCAGATTTAGCGCAGAAATATTACAGTTATAAAAGGAATGATGGCTATAATGAATATTTAAACGAGGTATATAAAGAAGATATTGAACTGCTACAAAAACGATTCAAATAAACTCACAGAAAAATCACTTTAAAAATTAATCAATCTAAATACTGCAAAATGAAAATACTTAGTTTATTACTTTTCTTACTTATAGGAATAACCTCAGTTTCCGCCCAGGAGATTGAAGCTGAAAAAGTTTTTCTGGGTTATAAGTTTACTATGAACAATAAGACCCTGGATTTTAAAGGAATGCAAAAACTTATGATCGCCGATGAACAGGCCACACGTTTAATTAAGAAAGCACGAAAAAACAATACCATTTCCACTATCCTGGGAAGTATAGGCGGGAGTTTTGTAGGAATTCCAATAGGTGCAGCGGTGGCTGGCGGAGATGCCCCCTGGGTTTTAGCAGGAGTTGGAGCAGCTTTTATTGGTGTGGCCATACCCATTTCTATCAGAGCTAATAATCAGGCGCATCAGGCGGCAGAAAGAATTAATCAGGTAAATTCATCACAACCTAATCCTTTAGTACCGGTCACCTTTAAATTCATTGGAAATCAGCAAGGGCTTGGGCTGGCTTTATCATTTTAAATGACAGAGAAACCGATGCTTTTCTCTGGAAATATTCTCAAAGCTTTTGCCTTAAGTTGAACCCCCATTCATAAGGTTTCAAAAACAAAAAGCTGTTTGAAAATTCAAAACCTTTTCTCGAAGCCCGAAATTTCAGGTGAGATGAGATTATAATTTTTCAAACAGCTTCTTTAAAAATCTTATACGTTTTAAAAAACCACCTATTTCTTTTGTGGTAATTCCCGGGTTAACCACCCTCTTTTACTGGCAGTTGCCATAGCGTAAGGTGTAATCCAGAACAAGCCAAACGTATAGAAAATACTATAGGAATATATCCAGAAAGATTCAGCTATATTATACTTTTTAGCATAGAAAAATGCCGGAAGAGTTGAAAATATCAGAATACTTAATAGCGCTGAAGTAATAAACAGTACCGGATGTGCTACCAGTAAAATCAACATTATTAACAGTAACGGATAAGTAGTTAACATTTTCATCCATTGATTTAGTAATAAAATACGAGGCCCTGATTTTGAGCCCGCTCTAAACGTCTTAAACGCGAATTTAGACATCATTAGGTTTTCACGCACATTACTTCTTTCCCAACGGGTAAACATTTTATGTAAACTGCTGAATTTTTCCGGAATGTTAGTAAGCACATAAGCATTACGCTGAAATAAAACATGGAAACCCTGTTTTAAGATCATATTGGTCATCGCACGATCTTCACCAATATCTGTAGGTTTACCCATAAAGGTTTGATTTATCCATTCGGGAAGGCAGTTTTTTACAGCAGTCGCACGATAAGCGGCTAAAGCACCCGGGGTACATAATACAGATCCCAGTGCACTTTGTGCAGAGCGAATAAACTCAAAACTAAATACAAAACTTACATTAAGCATTCGAGGGATAATCGCTTTTTCATTGTTTAAAACACGAACATTTCCTGCCACTGCACCACAATCTTCATTGGTTACAAAAGGAGAAACCAGGTTGCGTAAAGTATCCTTTTCTACAATAGAATCACTATCAACCGTTACGAAAACCTCTCCTGTGCCAAGGTTAAATCCACGATACAGCGCATGTCTTTTACCCTGGTTTTTGGGTTGCTGATATATTGCAATGCGGTCTCCCCATTGTTCTTTGGCTTTTTTCATCCATTCCCAGGTATCATCTTTACTACCGTCATCAATAGCAATAACTTGTAATTTCTGAGCCGGATATTTACTATTCACCAAACTCTCTAAAGTTGAATAAACCAGTTTACCTTCATTATAAGCCGGTACAATTACAGTACAGGAAGGTAATTCTGTATCGGTTACAGAATTTACGGGTTTATACTTAAAGAATAACCTTGCTATATAAGTTAAAAATCCAAGTCTGAATACTAATAAAAATCCACTGATAATAAGTAGAATAATACCGCCCAGGGTATTCATTCTATTCATATTTACCGCTTTAAATTCAGCTTGTAAAAGATAGAAAGAAAAAGCTCCTCCAATAAGAAGCAGAAATGTTGAAGCTAAGATGAACAGGTGCCTTTTGGTAAATGTTGCTTTCCTGTAATTAACTGAATCTTCTTCTGTAGCAGCTAAATTTTCTGCTTGTAAGCTGGTACTATTAATTTTAAAATCTTTTGCCGAAGCAGCAGAGGAATAATTAAAGTTCGAAGTCATCATTTTTATAAAATTTATAGTTTAAAACCTTCTTTACGATTCCTTGTAAAATGAGAACCTAAATAGTGCTGGAATAATTCCAGTAGGGAATAGCAACATCTGTACCCGGAGCCCTCACTATTGAAAATGAGACTATTGACAATCTCCTCTGTAGATGAAAATGGGATTATTATGGGAAAGTTGTGGATAAAGTCTACATCAAATTGGAAATCTTTTAAGGAAATTACCCTGCCAATTATTCAAAGTTCACAGCAGTATCAATTATATTATTTAACTACAATTGACTTATTCATGGCTTCCAGGTCCTCCAGGCTTTGACAGAGATATAGGCAATTTCAACAATACGCTGATTTCGACCTTGAAAAGAGCATCTTAATGGCTTAATTATTCTAGCTTCTATAAGCCGTAAAGAAATATTTTGCATAAGACCAGATAAGCTTAACAGACCGAGAACCAAAATATTTTTTATGAATTACGAGTTATTTTTTTGTAGAACCTAGGAGTTAAATGAGTGGCCTTTGTAAAACTCTTTGAAAAATGGGGATAGGAACTAAAACCCATCTTAATTGAAATTTCAGTTAAGGAAAGATCTGTATTTTCTATGAGTATTTTACATTTCCGAATCCGCTGCTTGTTGTAGTACTGCGTGGGTGTACAACCAAAAATCTCTTTGAAACCGGTTTTTATTTTATATTTATTGGTATTAAAGAGCCCTGCTAACTGGTCTAATGTTTTTGGAGGTTCTTCCAAATGATGCATAATATAGATATGGATTTCATGAAATAGTTTTTGATCCCATCTAGAATAGGTTTTTATTTCAGAATTCTCAGGAAGCTCTAAGAAAAAATCCTTCGTGGTATCCATAAGATAAGATGTCACAATATATTTCTCATTCCTCATACCAGTTAACCTCGAGACTACGGTATGTAAATCAATTTTTAAAAGTTCATCAAAATGATATTCCAGGGTAATATTAAAAGATTGTTCATTTCCTTCTAAGAACTCCGTTATTTTTTTGGTCCACCTATCTTGAGATTTTTTGATTAACAATTCATAAAATGGATTGTTTATAATAGTACTGGGGGCAATTTCAATATTATCAGGATGTTTATAACTATAATCCACCACCTTTAAATTTTCATTTAATAAAAAAGTGGCTGTACGAATCATCATAATTTCAGTTTGCCGGTTAAGCAACAAAAATTGATGTCGCTTCCTGCGTAGTTCTTCTGCCGTTTGATTTACATAAGCATTGAGTCCTTCGAGCTCATCCCTGTGGTGAGTTCTTTTTATTTGATAGGCAAAATTACCTTTGGCCATTTCGGTAAGCATACGGTATATACCACGTAAATTTGTCCTATTAAATACACGTTCCATAATTGTAGGTTTTAATTAATACTTCTTTGGCTGTATGGTTTTAAAAATTGTATTGCCTGGTTTCTATCCTTGAATACTCGAATTGGTATTTGGTGATTTAGAGTTTGAATATAGAATTCGGTAAGCCGGATAGTAACGGGAGAGGTAGCATGAAATGCTAAAGCTTTTATAAAAAGAGCACCTTCCTGAGCAAGGTAGTGCCTGGCTTCTGACTGAGAATCAATCCTACCGGAAAGCTTACAACAAACGGGGTATTCCTTGTTATGCTGAAATCCCATTCGCTCTTGAACAATCCTTTTTGCTACTTTTAAAGTGAAAATTAGATCCTCCTTATAATCTACGAATAGAATGCCATCAACAATACAATATTTACCATACTTACCTTCAAACATCAAAGGGGGGATTTTCGTTAAGTAGGGATTTATAAGCGAATACCTGGAAAAACCAGCTTATTCCACTCAAATATAAAAGATAAAGCTCAGAAATACTTATACATTCCAACAGTGAACTTGTGAATTTCATTAATTTTTGGCTTTTTTTTTATTTTTTCGAATAGCTAACTGATAGAATTTGAGTTAATTTAATGACAGATGAGGATTTACCCAGTACCAATTCCTTAAACAAACCAAACTTGAAAATAGCCCAACAACGATTTTATTTATTTTCATTTACTACAAGTATGTTTGAAAAGGACATGGAGACATTTAGTGAAAACCTCGAACGCTTAATTCATTCGGGGAAAACCGAGCTGAAGATGGCTGATGACGGGATAAGGTTGTGCATCCAAACCTTATCAAAACTTCAAAAACAGGTTGATAAAGAAGACTTTGAGGATACCCAGACGGAGATTGAGTTTTTCAAAAATATCAAACCCATCCCAATGAGTTACCTGATTTATTTCACGGAAGTTCGATCCTGTGAACTAATGTTGCCCAAGGCTGGTGATTCTCATAAAGTTCGTTATTTAGAAAAAGAAATTAAGAAAATTAATAAGTTCTTTTCCGCCAACCACAGTTTTGTGAATTATATGGAACAAAACAAAAATTACCTCGACTTCGAATTTTTTAGCCGAAAAGGGGGGATGGATTTTTCCTTTAGTCCCGTTATAAATTATTATCAGAACCCCGAGTTTTCGACTACTCACGATATGTTATGGTCCAAGGTGCAAGCCCTTTACCGGTATATCCATTATATTAGGGAGAAACTAGAATTGATTCAACCCGGTAGCAACAGTAATTTTCGGAAACGTCAACCGAATTTACTCGTATGGTCGGGCTGTAAAATTTCACTGGCAGAAGTAATTTATGCCCTATACCATGCAGGAGACATTAACCATGGAACTGCAGATCTCAAGACCTTATTCTCTGTCTTTGAAGATGTTTTTAATATCAAATTTGATAATTTTTATAAAACCTACAGGGAAATGAAAGCCCGAAAAGATCCGCGGGCAAAATACCTCCTTGAAATTGCTATTAACCTGGAAGCCAAAATGCGCAGAGAGGACAAATAATTTTCGAAGTACATCCTTACTACAAAAAACCGGTAATACATTATTTCTATTGCATTTTAAGGCTAATTTCATAACACCTGATCCTTAATTTCAACAATTCTTATTGAATGTGGTTAAATGTTAAAGTTTTTCGTACTACGAAGAATATGGGGAATTATTTTCACGAAACATTCTCATTTTTATAGAACAATTATTATTTAACCGGGCCAGGAACTATAATTGCTATACTCCCAGCCAAAAAACTGTTCTATTATGTCAACACCTATTACCCGAGACGATCTTCAGGATTTTAAAATGGAGCTACTCAGAGACATTAAACAGCTGCTTAAACAACAGAAATCAGCTAGAATAAAAAAGTACTTAAGATCTTCTGAAGTTATGGACTATTTACAAATCAGTCCAGGGACACTTCAGAATTTACGATTAAACGGCACACTTCCCTATATCAAAATTGGACGTATTATTTATTACGATCCAGGAGAAGTCCAAAAAGTAATGGAGAAGAATCGTATACTAAATTTAGGCCTATAAAATGGTTTTGATTCTTTTTAGTGCCGAGTAGACAAAGGGAGTTTTCTCCAAGTCTCTTCACCTGTCTTGATGTAGAGTAGGTAGCCAGCGAGTTACTTAATATATTAAGCACCTTTCCCCCCCATCACCGAACCTCTCGTGCTATTACGATGTCAAGAGGCTCTAATCTAAAAGTTTCATTATCCGCATAGGAGACCGTTAGGTACGGTATTGTAGAGGCGCAGTCCGCCAGTTTTTGGTGGAGCCATCTACTCGATTAGCCACTGGCTTTTTTTATTCAACTTCAAATTCCCAACGTAATTTGTTCTTTTACTTTATGATAAATCAAGGAAGCCTTAATACATTCTTTTAATTCTAATTCTGGAATTTTCTGGTTTAATTGAAAGACAATTGCTCGTTTTCCCTCGTATTGAAATTTGTGATCAAAAACTAACCTGAAAGTATCAACCAATCTACTCGTGCATTGGAAATACATTGCATATTGGTCAGGTGTTTTTTCTTTCCAATCCATTCGCAAAGTACTGCCGTTCTTAGTAACAAAACTGGGTTCTCCCCATTTCAATGTTTCTTCTAAAACACTTATACCTTCGGTTTCTTCTGCTGTTTCAATTACCAATTCACGTAGATATTGCATTTTATCCCGAACAATGTCAGGATAACTCGCGAAAACCGTCTCTACTTTAGGATCTGTCTTTATTGTCAATTTACCCATTTGCTTGAATTTTTTATATTTACATAGAAATCTACTTCTGCATAAGAAGGACTTTGTGCTCTTTCTCCGAAAATTTCAACATTGGCATTATAGGTTCTGTCTAATTCCATTTCAATTGGCAACAGTTATTTTTATTTTGTCCAAGATTCTTTATCATAGACATTCGTTATTTCTTTTCCATCATAAAGGCTTATTCCTTCCCAAGTGCTAAACCAAATTTGCCCTTTTTTATCTTCATAAATGGTTTGGATTGTATTTGTGGCTAGTCCGTCTTCTACTGTGAATTGGGTAAAATCTTTTCCGTTATAACTATATACACCATAATTTTCTGCGGAAAACCAAATATTCCCTGCTTTGTCTTCACAAAAGTTATAAGTTTCTAGGCCATTTATTATTCCCTCTTTTGTGAAGTTTGTAAAAGTCTTACCGTCAAATTTACTTACACCTCCATAAAAAGTTCCTATCCAAATATTTCCTTGACTATCTTCAAAAAGTTCAGCCACATTATTGTCGGTCAGCCCATTTTCGGTTGTGAAAAATTCATATTGATTACCATTGAATTTTGTGATGCCGTAGCTATCATTAACAAACCAAAAATGTCCTTTTTTATCAATTAAAATATCACTGACTCTATTTTTAGATAGCATAGGTTCGGGATTTGGAACATTAGGCTTCGGTACTTCGAGAGTTTCAAAATTATTCCCGTCAAATATACTAACACCTCCTACTGTGCCAATCCAAATTCTTCCCGTATTGTCCACTTCAATTGCCCAAATTTCATTATCAATTAGTCCGTCATCTATTGTGTAGTTAGTAAATTCTTTTCCATTGTATTTTGTTAAACCATTTGATGTGCCAAACCAAATATCCCCAGTTTTGTCTTCAGTTATAGCTCTTATTGCATTTCCTCCTATTCCATCTTTTGAAGTATAGTGAATAAGGGAATTATTATCATAGATGAGAATACCATCGTGGTTAGTTCCAAACCAATAATTTCCTTTTTTATCTTGATAAATTTGCCATACAAATTCACTAACTGCCCCATTTAAAGTAGAGTGCTGTTTTGAGCTTCTGTAAATGAAAGGTTGATGTTTTTCTATGTTTGATTGACTAGAATTAACTTTTTTGTTATCTTTCTTCTCTGTTTCTTGTCCCTTGCAAGAATTAGCCAAGGTAATTAGAAGCATCATACTTAATAATCTTGTAGATAGATTCATAATAATATCAATTATTTTCTTTGTGCTTTCTAATTGTTGCCATCGTCCCCTATAAAAACAGAGCTGGTGTGCATGATTGTCCGCAGGACATCAGGCGTTGCAAGCAAGTACAAAGGTTCGAACTAAGACTTGTTTTAGCATTGTTTTTTGTGTTGTAGCCAGTTATTTAATTCCAGATTTCATTAGATTGAGTGAGAATGACTGGAATATTGTCAGTGACTAATATGGTTTGTTCGTGTTGTGTTACGTGCCCACCTTTATTGCCTATCAAAGTCCATTTATCATTTGATTCCATTGCAATGGTTGAAGCTGTTGATATAAAAGTCTCTATAGCTACAGTAGTATTCTTTTTAAATCGTTCTCTGTTGCTTTTGACCCTGTAATTTAAAATGTTCCCGGGCTTTTCGTGTAAACTTCTTCCAACTCCGTGCCCTGCTAAGTTCTTAATGACTTTAAAGCCTGATTTTTTAGCCTCAGTTTCTATTAAATAACCCACGTCGGCAATTTTCACTCCTCCTTTAATATGGTGTATTGCTTTTTGCAAAATCGTTTTTGAAGCGTCCACAAGAGGTTGATGATTATTTATGTCCTTTCTAATAATAAATGAGCCTCCATTGTCAGACCAAAAGCCATTTAGTTCAGCAGAAACATCAATATTAATCAAATCTCCTTCTTTTAATATTTTGCTATTGGATGGGATGCCGTGGGCGACTTCATTATTTACACTTATGCAAGTATATCCAGGAAATCCATAAGTTTTACAAGGCGCAGATTTTGCTCCATAACCTTTTAAAATTTCACCTCCGTAGTTGTCGAGTTCTTTAGTAGACATTCCCATTTTAGCGTACTCTCTCATCAACTTTAGTGTAGTTCCAACGACTTCACTAATTTTTTTCATTCCTTTTAATTCTGATTCTTTCGTTATTGACATCTCATTTTTTTTTAATTGGCCACAACTTCCCGTATCGCACGGAATTTTGAATAGAGGCTTGAGCATTGTTTTTAGCATCGACGAAAAAACAGTAAATCAAGTATCTTAAATAAAAAAACGATAAGATATGGACACTAAGTCTACTGCTTTAATTCCAAAGTTATACGTTGGTATTGATATTCACAAGAGAAGCTGGAAAATACATTGCAGCACCGATCTTTTTGCTGGAAAATCCTTTACCATGCCGCCTGTTCCTGAACAACTGTCTCAGTATGTGAACAAACATTTTCACGGGTACGAAGTTTCCGCGGCTTATGAAGCTGGATGTTGTAGCTACTATGCCCATCGTTCTTTTGAAAGCTACGGCTGGAAATCTTTAGTAGTCAATCCTGCAGATATTCACCGCAAAAGAAAAGAACGACATACCAAAACAGATAAAATCGATGCCAGCTTATCAGCAGGGAACTTAAGAATGATCGCTTGGAAAGCATTGTAGTTCCCGATAAAAAACGAGAGGAACTCCGCAGTCTCTTCCGTCGCCGAAATGATCTCGTTAAAGAGATGCGTCACATTAAATCAATGATCAAAATGCAGCCTTTACTTCGGAATCAAAGAACCCGAGGAATTTGATAATGACCACTGGAGTCACAAATACCGAAACTGGCTGAACAACCTGTCTTTTGAATTTGATACTGCCCGTGAAACCTTAAACAGTCGTATGCGCAGTTTCAGGTTCACAGATCAGGAGTTGCGCCAGGTAACCAATCACCTCCGCGCCTATTGTCGTAAATATCATAAAAAAGATTATTATCTCTTAAAAAGCATTCCCGGGGATTGGTGGAATTGTTGCCGTGGGCATTTTCTCAGAACTTAGAGATCTCCGTCGGTTCAATTCATTAAAACACTTGGCAGGATATGTTGGTCTTGCCCCGGCAATGCATCAAAGTGGTGCTTCAAATAAAACTATGGGAATGAACCCCAGATCAAACCGCCTGATCCGATCCTCTTTTGTCGAGGCTTCATGGCAGGCCATTCGCACAGATCCAGTAATGCAGGCTTAGTATCGTACACATTTAGGAAAAGAGGACAAAAAGATCATTATTAAAATAGCTCACAAACTCCTGAGTAGAACTCTGGCAGTTATAAAAACAGAAACTCCCTATGATGTGGTGTTACCTGCTGGCTTTTCCCTTTACAATATTTGAAATTTCAGTTATAGTAGGGTTAAGTTTTAATATTACACCATTTTGATTAATGAGAAAACTATAAGGTATGCCTACTATATCCAATTCCTTATAAACGTTTTGATTTGGATCAATTAGATTTGTCCAGTTAAGACTGTCTTTCTCTATTGCTTTCAACCATTTTTCTTTGTTTTCATCTATTGAAACACTAACTATTTCAAAGTCATTATTTTGCAATTCGTTTTTTAATTTAACCAGTTCTGGATTTGCTTTTCTGCACGGTACGCACCAAGAAGCCCAAAAATCTACCAGTGTAAATGCAGCATAAGTTGTGTTAATGTCCACTTCTTTCTTTTTTTGGTCGTAGAGTTTAAAGTCTAAAAAAGGTTTCCCTACTCGATAAGCAGAAAGATTGACAATAGATCTTTTTATCAGTGATAGGTCGGAATTTTCCATTCTCGTTGTATCAAGCTTAGAAAAAAGATCAACAAGTTGTTCTTTTGAAAAAACAGGATTCATAACTGCATTACCAGCTAAAATCCCTCCACTAAATGGATGACTCCTGTTTTCTTCTATTAAAGCACTTAGTTTTTGGTATAACAAATTAGGAAAACTATCCTTATCCTTGTTGTTCTGATAAAAGAGAGAATAATCCTTTCGAATTTCTTCGGAATATGAACCTTGAATATTTTTAATTTCCAGGTTTTGGCCAGAAATTCTATTGGAATCAGGAGTTTGTTTAATAGCACATTTTAACTTAATCTGACTGTTTTCAATGTAAAAATTTGCTCCACTTTTACCACTTTCTAAACTTAAGAAAGCTGAAACTGTGTCCTCTACTTTTCCTTGAAATTCAAAAGTACCATCTGTAACTCGTGAACTGTCAATTACGTCTCCGTACATTAAATATATATAACCATTATACTTGTCTCGTAAATTTCCCGAAATAGTATAGGATTCAGTTGGGTCAGATTCTTTGTTCGAATTTTCTTTACAAGATGTAAGAATGATTAGTAAAATTAAGGTCAAAGATTGTTTCATGTTTTTTGGTTTCCGAATGCAGGTAACGTCCCGTATAAAAACTGTGCGAGCTGGCGTGCCTGATTGTCCGCAGGACAATCAGGCGTTGCAAGCGAGCACGGACTTTCCATTGAGACAGGTTTAAGCATTGTTTTTAGCATCGATGAAAAAGCAGTAAATCAAGTATCTTAAATAAAAAATACGTAAAGATATGGACACTCAATCTACTGCCTCAATTCCAAAGTTATACGTTGGTATTGATATTCACAAGAGAAGCTGGAAAATTCATTGCAGCACCGATCTTTTTGCTGGTAAATCCTTTACCATGCCACCCGTTCCTGAACAATTATTTCAATACGTGAACAAACATTTTCAAGGCTATGAAGTTTCCACGGCCTATGAAGCCGGCTGTTGTGGCTACTATGCCCATCGTTCTTTTAAAAGCTATGGGTGGAAATCCCTGGTAGTTAACCCTGCAGATATCCACCGCAAAGGAAAAGAACGATACACCAAAACAGATAAAATCGATGCCCAGCTTATCAGCAGGGAACTTAAAGATGACCGTCTGGAAAGCATTGTCGTTCCTGATAAAAAACGAGAGGAACTCCGCAGCCTCTTCCGTCGCCGAAATGATCTGGTTAAAGAGATGCGTCGCATTAAATCAATGATCAAAATGCAGCTGCTCTACTTCGGTATCAAAGAACCCGAGGAATTTGATAATGACCACTGGAGCCATAACTTTCGAGACTGGCTGGACAACCTCTCTTTTGAATTTGATACTGCCCGGGAAACCTTAAACAGTCGTATGCGCAGTTTCAGGTTTATAGATCAGGAGTTGCGACAAGTTACCAACGAGCTTCGCGCCTATTGTCGTAAACATTATAAAAAAGATTATTATCTCTTAAAAAGTATTCCAGGTATTGGTGGCATTGTGGCCGTAGGCATCCTCTCTGAACTGGGAGATCTACGTCGGTTCAATTCCTTAAAACACCTGGCAGGTTATGTTGGCCTTGCCCCGGGAATGCATCAAAGTGGTGCTTCAAATAAAGCTATGGGAATGAACCCAAGGTCAAACCGCCTGATCAGATCCTATTTTGTTGAAGCTTCCTGGCAGGCCATTCGCACCGACCCCGTAATGCAGGCTTACTACCGCACTCATATAGGTAAAGATGTCAAGAAAATTATTGTCAAAATCGCTCATAAACTCCTCAGTAGAACCCTTGCAGTTATAAAAACAGAAACTCCCTATGAAATAGGTGTCATTGAATAAAAACAAAAAAATAATACTAACCAGCTCAAACCAATTTCAGCCTGTATCACAAAACATTATACGTGGCCAATTCCGGATCACATTTTTTAGCTAGTGGACAGGTTTTATAATCAAAATCATAATGATGCTGGTGGCCTCACCAGAGCGAGGACCACATATAGGATGCGGAGCAGGTTATAAGTATTGAAATATTGACAAGTAAGCAAGGGCTGAAAAGACTTGCCAACATTTCAACACTCCAAAAACATCATCAAGATGAAATAAAATAGAAAATAAAATATTAAATTTGAGAGAAGGGCTTATTGCTTTTCATAGGATATATTGTTGTGCGCAGTTTTATTTCAGTCCGAGTTTTGATTTGGTGTAAGGTAAAAGAACCAAGTCTTCTTTATTACTTTTTTCAATAATGGATTCTTTAGATAGCATAGCTTTAATCCATTGCTCCACATTGTTAGCGAAGAATTTATTCATTTTTTCACCTCGTTCAAAATCAGTCAGATGATTTTCCAGATCAAATATTTCCGGCGACTCTGAATCTAAGCTCACTAAAATGTCCGAAATATCGTGTTTTATAAAATCTTCTTTATTAAAGTCCTTTTCAAGAGGCTTAATCTCCGTTTTTAATCTTAAGTAATAGTTCTTTGAATAATTTGATTTAATTAAAACCAAGAATACGATAGAATCTGCACTTTCTGTATAATAAGTAGTTTTATACTTCTCCAGTTGGAGCTTCTTAGAATTCCTTTCTATTAATTCCCTAAAATCTTTTGATTCCATATTTTACATTGATATCCGAAATTGCGCACAACATACCGATAAATGCAATATTACATTTATTTGCAAATAAACCCATGGTGACATTTATTTTAATTTTAATGAAAATTCTCCCTTCTCCTCTGTAATCTATCCTGAACCTGAAATTTTAAAATTTATACCCTATAATCAGCACTTTTAATTGAAAAATTCAGTTTTGAGTAAGCCTTTAAATGCTACACACGTTACACATATATAACTCTATTGGAAAAACCGAAACAGCAGCTGGTTTTCGGATGTTTACTTTTGTTAGCCCCATGAATTAATGAAAGTGTATTGATCCCTAAATCTTCAAAATAAAGGCTAATCCGGTCACTAAGGATTACTCCTCAAGTGCACCAGCATTGACATCAGCTAAAACCCAATTCCAAAAGAATCCAAGAACACTGATTCAACATCTTGTGAAATTCTGGAAAATTGAAACTTCACACCTATAATAGCAAACTCTATTGCTTATCGATGGTATCCTTTAAGTGGAAAATCGCGGTTCTTGTCCGGGAAAAAAATATTTTTCCAGGAGTAAAAATTACAAAATTGACGTTTTTACTCTCTTCCTCCATACCTCAATTTAAAGTTATCAACAGTCCTCTTCCAAATTTTCATAGAATTTAATATCAAATAACAACATTTAAAATCATTAGACATCAAAGAATATTTTATTAACAAATATCTGATTTACAGATATTTAACCACTTAAATTTCTAATTTTCTCATAACGAAAACGAGTCAATAATTTAAAACTATCCGTTATGAAAAAATCAACCTTCCTGGCAACTTCTTTCTTGTTGCTCTCAACAAACCTTTTTGCGCAGATCGGTGGGATCGAAGATTCCGTAGCCGAAATTTCAGATACGATCAGGAATATATTCCCCATTGTACTGGGAATAATCTTTCTGGTTGGTTTCCTATTTAACATTGGTCATTTCTTCGGTGAAAATTCCGATATGAAAAAAGGATTGACCCGGGTACTCATTTTTGTACTGATCTCGGGAACAGTAGTGGGCATCTTCTCCTACTTAATCACCATAGTCGTATAAACCTGAAAGTAACATGAAAAAATACGAACCTTATAGGAACATTCGAAAAGGCGCCGTGATCTTTGGCCTAAGCCTTCCCCTATTTGCACTGATGATGATGTGTGTAATTGCCAGCTTACTGGTTATTATTTTCTCATTTAGTTTAGGGGTCATTCTAAGTGGGCTGGTATTTAATGTGGCCCTATATATCGGGTTGCTTCGCTTAAGCAGACTCATAGAGTTTTTCCAAATGACCGGAGTCTTTTCCAAAATTATCAGTAACAAAAGAAATTCAAATATCAATTATGAACAAGATTAAACTTTCCTCCCACTGGCCTATTGGGGATATCCAGGACAACAGCATTTTTGCCAACAATGGTAACGTGGTGATGTGTTATGAGATGATCCTACCCGAAATCTACTCTTTATCCGAAAAAGATTTCGAAGACCTGCACACAGTCTGGCACCAGGCTCTCAAATCACTCCCGGTGGGTACGGTGGTACACAAGCAGGATATTTACACCAAACAAGCTTATAATAGTGAAGTCTTACCTAGAGACACCTTTCTGGAAAAAACTACTCACGATTATTTTAAAGGAAGGCAATATTTAGAGCATCGCTCCTACCTATTCTTTTGCCTCACGAAAAACAAAGCTTTAAACCATGTAAAATATGTAAATCCCTTCAGAAAAATTTCCAGCGGTGCTATCCGGGAGTGCGATACAAACCTGCAAGGTTTCATGCAATCGGTAAGTGATTCGGTTTCCTTTCTGGACAATAGCCGCAAGTTTTCGCTTAAGAAATTAAGCGCGGCAGGAATTATCAAACTGACCCAAAACTATTTCAATGGTTTTAATGAAGGTTTCGATACGGATATATTACTGGAAAATAAAAATGTAACTATTGGCGGTAATCATTTTGATGCCCTGGCCATCAACAGTGAACTGTGCTTTGGCGAAAGAGTACAAAGTAGCAAAACCAATGAGAAATTCACTTCAGACGATTTTGTATTTCACCAGGGGTTTATTGATGGCATAGGGCTTACGCTAAATGAAAACCATATTGTCAACCAGGTGCTGTATTTGGATGACAAACACAAATGGCGCAAACTCCTCGATAAAAAAATAGAGGAACTCAGCAAGAGCTCCAATTTTGGATCCCAAAACAAGGTGGTTCTGGGAAAGATCCAGGAGATTTTGGAAAAAATCAATAAAGATGATAATGCCCGGATCATACGAGGCCATCTCAATATTATCTATTGGGACAATGAACTTTCGAACCTGGAATCTATTCGATCTAAAATTAAATCTGAATTTAAAGAGCTTGATATTACACCGTATTATCCCAGGGGAGAAGAACGCAAAAACTATATTCTCAATAGCTATTGCTGTTTTTCTTCGAATTTCTCCAACGAGGATCTTTATGTAACCGACCTGAAACACGCGTTATGCCTGCTGATCAATAACACGAATTATAAATCAGACAAGACCGGGATTATTTTTAATGACCGGGAGCATAATATCCCGGTAGTAAAGGATGTTTGGGATGAGCATAGAAAGCGCATCAAGGCACGGAATTTTGCCATCTTCGCTCCTACCGGGGAAGGAAAATCCTTTTTAGCCAACAATATCCTGCGACAGTATTTTGAAAGTGGGGTTCGCCTGGTCATTATCGACCTGGGAGGATCTTATACTAAACTTGCTAAACTCTACCCGGAGGCATATACCGTGCTACGATATGAGAGTGGTAAGAATTTAGGGATCAACCCATTTTACAGCTCCAATTCCGAAGAATTAAGTCCGGAACACCTGGAAGATCTTTCCGTGTTTTTATTTGAACTCCTGGCTTCTGATTTAAAAATTAGTAAGGCACAATCCGTTTCTATAAAGAAAATCCTGCGGCATTATTATAAAAGTACCGTTGAAAACCACTCCCTGGAGAGCTTCTACAATTTTATCGAGCAACATCAAAAGACTTTGCTCGAGACCCTTAAAATCCATCCCGACTACTTCAATATCACCAATTTCCTGCACGTGTTATCGGAGTATGTCGGAGATGGTCTATATAGTTTCCTCTTCGAAGGAAACCAGGACCAAAGCTTTAAGATCGAAGACAAACGCCTTATCATTTTCGAACTCGATGAAGTAAAAGATAATAAAGAAATTCTTTCAGTAATGCTCAAGCTCATCAAATCGGCTATCCAACGTAGCATTTGGAAAAACCGGGCGGAGAAAGGCATCATCCTCTTCGATGAGTTTGCCAAACAATTAAAATTTGAAAATGTCCTGGAAAGTGTGGAGTTTTACTACCAGGCCATTCGTAAACAAAACGGGGCCATAGGGATCATCCTACAATCCATAAACCAACTTCCTGGCAACACCACTTCGGCCAGTATCCTGGAAAATACCCAGGTCATCTATAGTCTTAACAATGAAAAAGGCTATGATGAGCTAGTTCGAAGGCTTCATCTTTCCAGTCACGATCTCAACCAATTAAAATCGATTAAGAACAAGCTTTCCGGACCGCGAAAATACACCGAAATATTTATCAAAATCGGCAAAGAAAGCAACATTTTCAGATTGGAAGTACCGCCGGAAGTCTATGCCGCCTACCTCACAGACGGGGCCGAAAATGCCGTCATTATGGACAATTTTAAATTGACCGGAGATATGGAAGAGGCTATTAAAGGATTTGTAAGCGCTAAAATGAAACAAGATGCAGCCAATTAGAATAATCAGACACAGAACATTGATCATTACCACGGCCTTAGCGCTATTATTGCCTGCAGGCGCTACCTGCCAGGGGATGCCGGTTTATGACAATACCAACTTCGTAAGCCTTGTAAAATCTTTGGTAGAATCAGCCAAACAAACCGCTAACCTGGTTAAGACCGTTAATTTTCTAAAAGCTCAAAAGGAAAATATTGAGAAAGTCAATAGTGTGGTCCGCGACTTACAAGCCGTTCGTGAGATTGGCCGCAATAATGAGCGGCTCATCGCAGTAATGCAAAATGATCTCCGGGATATTTTGGACTCTCCATATATCAAACCGGGTGAAGTCACTAAAGTCACGGAATCTTTTAATAGTGTGGTAGGAAACTCTCTGGCAACTCTGGATTTTATCGATGAGATCTTATCGAGTGACCACTTAAAAATGAGCGATGCCGAAAGGGCTGAAGTCTTAAAGCAAAAAGAACTGGAGTCCAAAGAGATGGTCACCGATGTACGGCTGAAGACCAAACGATACCGGGAAATCATTTCCTTTCGAAAAATGCAGGATAAGATCAATAACCGGGAAACCACATATTAAAGATGAATGCTACAATTATTTTAGCCCTCGGCCTGGAGTATATGGATAGTGTCTTTCAAACTATTCAGGATAGCGAGTTTTCCCGCTACACCATTGTGGGAATAAAAGCCCTGGCGGTGCTATTCTTCCTGGTGAACATTCTCAAAAAATATAACGAGGGCGTTGCGGACCGGGACGGATATACCTGGGGCTTATCTCCGGGGGAGCTGGCTAAAAATTTTGTGGTAGTGCTTTTAGTGATTTTTTCGACCCAGATCCTGGGCTTTTTCGATGGCGTCCTGGTGGCCATTGAAAACCAATACCGCGAAACCGCCCCTATGCTCCTACCCTTGCAAATGCAAGAAATCCCCATTGAAGAAGAAGTTTCTGCAATGGACGCCATGCGTAAAGCCATGGCCCTGCTTTATGAAGCTCTGGTCACCCCCTTGTATGGATTAAAAACACTTGCGTTTTTGATCAGCTTGTTCCTATGGATGCTGGATTTGTTCATCTACCCACTTTTCCTTGCAGAACGTTATTTTCTATTGGGCATTATGCAGGCTTTCTTTCCATTGGTACTAAGCCTTGCTGTGTTTGAAAAATTCCGGTCGATGGCCTATAGCTTTTTTAGGCTCTATGCCGCAGTTTATATGCTTGTTCCGGCATTCTTCCTGGTCAATGTTTTTATCAACGCGATCTATACCGAGATAAATACCAATTTCTGGCAGAACCTCTTTGGGACAGAATATGGTAGCAGCTTTTTTGCACCCGTGGTAGAGTTGGGTTCCATAGCTTTTATTGTCTTTCTAAAATTCAAATTATACCGGCGTGCGATCACTTTTACTTTAAGATTATTCACCAACTAAAAACCATTTTATGAAAACACCATATCAGAATATTTATAAGGTTCTAAAACTGAATAGGTTTATTGTACTTAGCGTGGTTATTTGCAGCTTTCTTACCAGTATTCTTGCTCTATGGACTGCATTTTCCACCAGCCGGAAAGCTTTAAATTCTGCTTTTGCCATTAATACCGATGGTAGTATCATTCCCTTAACACTGGTTACCCAAAAAGAAAATTTCCGGGTAGAAGCCCTTGCACATTTGGAATTGTTCCATTCTTATTTCTATGATATTGACGCCAGTAATTATGAGAAAAATCTGGAAAAAGCCCTCTGGCTGGGTAACAGCTCCGTAGACAACTTGTATCGACAGAAAAAGGCTGATGGGGTGTATAACCGCCTGCTTCAATATTCCCTGGTACAAGAAGTTCTGGAAATTGATTCACAGCTGGAAGAACAGGAGGATGTGTACTACTTCCGGACCAAAGTAATTTTTGAGATCAACAGGGGAAGCATTATCGATACTTATGAGCTTATTAGCACTGGTAAACTCTTACCGGTAGACCGTCATTTTCCCAACAACCCTCACGGGCTTTTGATCACGGATTATTTTGAAAACAGTTTAAGAAAACTCGCGGAATAACTTTTAAAATTAATGAAGATGAAAATAGAGAAAAGTAAAATCGTATTTGTCAGCGTATTGGTTGTGATCGTGACTTTCCTTATCACCTATACGATAATGATAACCGGAGATGACCCGGAAAATCACTTTCTCAAAGAAACGGAAGTACCCGAGTTAGAAGAAGATGATCAAAGAGTATATGAATCCAAACTGGATGCTATAAATGATTTAAAAGAGGTCCGCGAAAAAAGTGCTCCCAGTATCTACGAAGAGAAATTAATCGACTCCTTAGGCTATTACGACCCTAATTTACCGGAAAAAGAAAAAGAGCGTCTTATCGATAGTATTTATTTACTGGGACAATCCAGGCAAGAACAAATCAGGGCAGCCACCAAACCCATCGAAATACCTGAAACAATCAAAGAAAAAGCTTTGGTCGCTTCTGAAACTCCCGAAGATGAAAAGATCAAAGTCAAAGAAATGGGATTGGAGCATCAATTATTCTTTGCTTCTGCCCCTAAGAAGACCGAGCCGGCTATAGTAAGTACTACTGCTAAGCAGATTAATGTAGTGGTTGATGGCAACCAGGTAGTCAAGGCCAACTCCCGGTTGCGAATGCGGCTGTCAGAACCTAGTTTAATTGGTGGTATACCTGTTCCAAAGAACACTCCAATTTTCGGGTTTATCAGCTTTCAGCCAAACCGGGTTTTAATCGAGATCGAAAATATCATGCATTATCCTACAAGCTTAAAAGCTTTTGACCTCGAGGACGGTAGTGAAGGGATCTATTTAGAAAATAATTTCCGGTCGGAGGTTACCACGGAAGTCTTGGATGATATAATCGGTGATATCAATATCCCAAGTGTACCCCAGGTAAGTGGCATCAGCAAAGTATTCCGGCGCAATAACCGAAACGTAAAAGTGACCATCCTTAATAATTACAGGTTGATTTTAAAAGCCGATAAACCTGAACCAAAATGGGAAATAGACAACCAATAAAAACAATCATTATGAAAAATTATATTTTAACCACGGCTGCTCTACTTGCATTTGTTTTCACCCGTGCACAAACAGAGGAAAAGCTGGATACTATTTTTGCCAATGAACTAAAGAATGTTGCTTTATTCTTTCCGAGTCCTATTAGCCAGGGAATTACCGGGAACGACAATTTTGTTTTCACTTACAATAGGGAAAGACAACAGCATTTTGGGCTATTGCAGGCAAAACCCGGAGAAGAAAGTAATTTGCTCGTTATAGACGCAGTTGGCTCAGTTTATTCTTATATTATAAAATATAAAAAAGCACTGAGCAGGTTAAATTATTTTATTCGGGAATCAGAAAGCATAGGTCCCCAAAAAACCCTGGCAATTGATTCTGCAAAAACTATTAAACCAGAAAAAGAATTAAGAAATAATAGTCATTATTATCAACGCTACAGTAGATATTTATTAAGCAAAAAAGAGCGGATTGGCAGGATTAGTAAAAAGCAGCAGGGGATCGAGCTAAGCCTTGAGAACATTGTATTTGATAGAAAGGAATTGTATTTCGTAATCGTAATTGAAAACAAATCCAGCCTGGATTATGATTTGAATTACCTAAACCTATCGATCCACACCAGGCAGAAGGGAAAGAAAAAGTCTTCACAGCGAATTTTGAAAGAACCTATATTTCAATTTGAAGTCCCGGCTAAAATAAGAAAAGGACGGACCACCAAATTGGTGTATGTATTCCCGAAATTTTCCTTATCCAGGGATCGAAGGGCCGTATTGGAGCTCAATGAAAAGGACGGGGAACGTAACTTAAAACTAAAGATCTCGCATCGGTTTATTAATAATCCTAATTGATAGATAAAGTTTCACTTGTAACAAGAAATGAATACCCATATTATATTTCACATTTTCCTTTATTGGATATGATTTTTTATCACTTTTAGGTAAATCGGAAATGATAATTTCAATGACTTTTTTATCAGAGATATCTAAAGGCGGGACTCATAATCTCTATTTCCTTATTTGCAATTCCTAGTTTACTTGCCATAGATTTCCAGTCTTTAACCACGGTCAAAACTTCCTTTAGAATTGTTTCCATCCCCTCCTCATCCAATCTGCAAAACTTCCCTATACTTCTTGCCAAATCGAAGTCCAAAGCATTATCCTCCATATCAATGTTCAAGGATAGGCCGTCTTTCTCAACGGATGGATTTAAATCATAGGCCGGCGACAATATCCAACCTTTTTCTTTTAATATAAAACCGTGATTCCTTAAATGATCATCCGTATTTGAAACCGCAATATTAAACACAATTCGCCGCCATAATTGATGTAGGTTGGTTTCTACATCCACACCATAATTTTCAATGAATTCGATAATTTCCAAATAACTGGGTGAATCATCTTTGATTATTTCTTCCGTATTTCCTGTCATAGTCATTGCTGAAGCAAAATGAATGCGATTTCCATTATCCCTATCGAATCGTTTGGTCAAAAAAGTATGATAATGACCAGTTATTTTCTCTATTTTAGATTCTGCCATTTCAATACCTGATGCAAGGGCAAGTTTATAAGCTAAAAATTCCCAGGCAGCCTTATCAATTGTATCTGTCTTTGATGGAAATTTTGCAATCCATAGATTTTGCTGAGCATCTAATATATTGGCCTTTGGACGTGCACCCCCTAATGAAGAACCAGGAGCAATAAGTACAGCAATCCATCTTCTAATAGCATCACTTTGGTCGTCATTCTCTAATTGATTTACCGCTTCTTGAAGTTCACCAAGTGAGGACCAGGGTGGTGTTGGATTTTGGTTATCATTATTCAGAAAGGGACCATCAAAATCAGTTTTAAATCGTAACGCTCCCATTCTGCTTTCATCATACACCCCCAGAAGATAATCTATCTCATAGAGTTTCTTTATTTTTTCATCCTTAGTTCGCGCATTCTGGGCTGCTCGCCGTTTCATTAGGGTCTTACCCCAGGTATCCGGCATACTATCTAAAAAGATTCCGAAATTTTCTTTGTTTGGTGGGTATTGCGGTCCGGAATAAAATGCTATATCAGGGTCTAACAATCGGTGCGCATCTGTTTTTAACCAATTCTTGTCATACTCAAAACTAAAAGCCTTTTTACCTTTTGCAAAGTGAGCAGAAAGTATTCCAATCAATGTTGGTTTCTTCAATGCTATCCAGTCTGCAAATACATATATATCAAATTTTTCTCCTGCCATAGCACTTATAATAAATCTAAATCCTGCAATTTTCTTCCGAACTCATCATCTACTGCGAGTTTTAAGAAATCATCTTGCAAATTAAACACTCTAAACACATTAAAATACAATCCTATGGCAACTCCCGGATCCCCTTTTTCAATGCGGTAAAGGGTTGCCCTATGGATTCCTGCCCGCTCAGATACTTGCTCTGTAGTAAGTTTTCGTCTCTTTCTGGCAAGCTTTATGTTTTCTCCAATTTGCTCAAATATTTTTCGATGTTTAGGGAGGAGAATAGTTTTTTTTGAAATCATAATGTCGCTCATTTACAACAAATTTATATTTTTTGTTGTTAATTAGCAACATTATGGAGTAAACAATTACATTTTTAGAATATGCCCACCTTCTATCTCCCTGCTTTTCGGTAATTTCTGAATAAAGATCATCCCGAATAATCAAAAGAATTTCTTTGTCAATGAAATAAAAAGAAGGATATAAAAAATACCATCGCCAATTTAAAGGGACGCCAATTTTTCAAAAACTATGGCGACAGCTTCTGCTCCAGGATCTGGAATGCCCTTTAAGCTTTCTTCAGACAAATAAGAAGATCTGCCGAATTTTGTACTGCTAATTTCTTTAGTGCTATCTGCTCCCTGACGGGCTTTTTTAGCCACTACATCAATTTTTTTACCGTTTTCCAAAGCGGAAAAGGCAGGCTGTAAAGCGTCTATCATGGTCCGATCCCCCTCTTTGGCTCCTCCGTAGTCTTTCATTTTCTGCAATCCACTCATTAAGGCTTTACCAATATTTGATTCTTCTTTGTAGGAGTTTCCAGCACCTGTAAACATAATAGATAGTAAAACTCCGCTAGAACCTCCAATTTCCCTTGCTAGAATTCTTCCTATAGTAATGAGGAGCTCTGCTGTGTTCGCATAGGGTAATTTATCTGCTACCTCCAGTAATTTTTTACCCGCAGTAGCAAATGTAGATCCTGCATCTCCATCTCCCACTTTTTCATCTATGGCATTCAAATCATTTTCTAAACTAATCAATTCTTCAGCAACGGCTTTTATAGCGTTTTTGAACTGCATATTTTCAGAGGGTTTGAAAGGCATCGTATCAGGTAAATCTGGACTTTCTATAGAAGAATTCTCTCCAAATTTTCTGATAGACCAAGAGACTGGTTCCACCTCTGAAGTTAATGAATCCCTCAATCCTTCATTCAATTTGAGCAATGAAATGGAGAAACCGCTCATGTTGAGAGAGGTCATCAATTGTGAGGGACCGATGATATATTCTACCTGCCTGGCAATTTCTAATTTTTGAAATGAATTGAGGAGTATGTTCATTTCTATTGGGGTTACCCTTCCCAAGTTGTTCATTAGCAAGACAAACTTTTCATTATTTTTTTTTGGGAGGTATTCTTTTAACTTTTCAACAGCTTTAGACATCAAATCATCGGCCTTTTCCATATCAATAGTTTTAACGCCTGGTTCCCCATGAATACCCAGTCCCAGTTCTGCCTCAGAACTAGACAACCTTGAGCTTTCGGGATTTTGAAACTTCTTTCCTTCTTCCAGCGATAATCCTATTGAAAAAATATTATTGGCCACTTTTTGAGCTGTTTTTGCGATCTCATCTAGTGATTTTCCTTTTTCAGCTAAATGCCCAGCTACTTTGTGTACAAATACAGTTCCAGCCAAACCACGTTGTTCTACTTCTTGCCCCAGGGCAATATCATCACCCACTATAACGGTTTCAACTTTATATCCTAATTCGCGTGCTTGTTCTGCTGCCAGTCCAAAATTTAATCGGTCTCCGGTATAGTTTTTAATAATTAGCAGGCAGCCTTTTTCTCCTGCTGTGGCAATAATTGCTGAGAGTACGGCATCTACCGATGGAGAAGCAAAAATATCACCACATACGGCGGCTGTCAGCATACCTTTACCCACAAATCCCGCATGAGCTGGTTCATGACCAGAACCTCCGCCTGAAATAACCGCTACTTTATTTTTATCTAACTCTTTTTGGAGAACTACTTTTACTTCTGGAAAATTATCTAATCTGGTAAGATTTGGATCGGTCAGTAAGCCATCTATGCCTTCATTGACTACATCCTGGGCATCATTAATAAAAAATTTCATAGGTTTTTGTTTTTCTAAATATACTGAAAAACCGATTTTTGATTTTTTAAAGAAACGTTAAGCTTAGGAACTAAAGCCACAGGTTTAAAAATGAAGAAACTTCATTAGCCTTAATATTTATTTTTAGTTTTTAAATCTTTTGCCGAATTTAAATCGACAGATAATTATGGGGTTCATCTAAAATATCCCCTTATTGTCCAAAAATGGATTTTGCCTCTTCATAGATCCTCTTAAAATTATCTTCTAAATCAGCCTGAGAATATTGCTCCTGTCCCGGGGGTAGGTACCTTGAAATCTTTTGTAATTTAAACTGCAACCTTTTATCTATCCCGTCAGCATAGGTAATAAACTCTCCTTGTTTCAACCGAAAGAAAACATCGGAACGTAATTTGGGAATTTCCTTCTCACCGGTGGTCACCCGTGTATCAAAATTAAGACTGTAACTGCTACTGACACTTTTGGTAGGCTTTTTTACGATTTCAAAAAAACGTTCATAGTATTTAGCGGTATCCGGGTCATTTACCTTTCCAAAGAACTGGTAAGACAGATTACTCAATATCGCCCTACTTGCCTTGTCTCCATACATCATATCGTTCTGGATCTTGTCTTGCATCACGTAAACGGTAGCAATATTATAGCTTCGCAGGGTAGCAGGGATCCGGTGCATATTGAGCAATCGAAGGGTGGGTGCCTCCTCCATCAGCAGGAACGATGCTTTAGAATTGCGAACGCTCATTTGTTTGGTTATGGTATGAATAATTGTTGCAATAACCGGGGAATAGGAAGATTCGTATTTGGGGTTATTTACTACTGAAATAACAGCTGGGTTTTCTTCGCTATTAATATTGAGGGGAACCTCATCAGCAGATAGGGCCATGAATATGCGGCGGGTGCTGATCCGCTTTAAAGCGTTGGCCAGGGTACTTTTTACCCCGGCGGTTTGCCGTTCCGCATCCTTTCCACTGATAAAGGCATCGGCCATAGCTCGGGAGGTTGTGTTGGTCTTTAGAAATTCAATAAGGCTATTGGTATTTGTAATAATTACAAAATAGAACCAAGAAAGATGTCAAAGTCAGAAAAAATGGCTTATGCGCTACCAAAGTTTTCTTTTTTCTAAAGATGGACGAACGATTTTGGAAATCAACGTAAAAGACGGGCAACGTAACTTAAAAAGAAAGATCTAACACCGGTTTATTAATAACCTTAGTTGATATTTTTGAAGAAAAACCGACTTTAAAAGTTTAAATTTTTTTGGCTTGGACGCCCCTGGAAGTCAGCCTATAACGCTGTTTACTACTTTGTGGTTTCTCGGGAATGGTCATCTCAATCACCTTACTTTCTAGTGCAGGTTGTAAATAATTCTTTCTAAAATTTTCCCTATTCGCCAACCTAAGCTTCTCTTGCAAATCCTGTCGGGTATGTTCCCCGGTAAAAACCTTTAACAATTCTTCGACTTGCGTGGTGACTTGCGTGGCACTTGCTTGGTACTTGCTGGGTACTTGCTTGGTCTCCCTATAAACATCTTCAGCGGAAGGGAAGGTCATTCTCAGGAAATTCTAGGAAAAACGGAAGGAATCCTTACTATAGGATTCCAATATTCTGGGGATTCCCGATCCAAGTTGTTCTACCAAATCCAAGTCTTTATAAATACGCATTAATTCTTTATTGCGGGGAATCGAAAAACCTTCAAAAAATTCATCTTCACTTAAGCCATCCGGTAAAGAACCTGCAGAAGTGATTTCTATACGATCACTAAAAATTTCAAATTTTGGAGCTATTTCACGAGTGTAATCATTATGGACAAAGGCATTAATAATGGCTTCCCGAAGGGCAATGGCATTCCAAAGACGATGTTCTTTTCGTTCACTATGGGTGATTTGGGTAATCGTTCGATTTTCCAAATTCATTTTTTCCAATACTCTCTTGGCGGCTTTTATTAAAGAGCAGTACCCGTATTCATTACTTTCAACTAAATGGACCCGTGTAATCCCTTTATACTTAGCAAATTTAACAGAAACATTATTCTCATCTGCTAATAAATATGCTGCATAATTCAAGTCTCCTCCTGTCGTAGTTAGCTCTAAATTTTTCCTGAATTGTTTGTTGAGGGGCTTTTGTTTTTCCTGGTAATATATATGAAGTTGTTCAAACCTTAAATCCTGCCGGTGTGCTTTTATTTTTCCGATAGAATTTCGGGTACGCGTGGCAAAAAGTTCTTCAATGAGTTTTTGTGACATAGGCTCTGCTGCAGAACCAAGCCGTATAAAACAACCTTTTTCACTCATTCCAAATTTTTTGAGGTGGTAAGGTTTTTCTGAACCGCTTGCTACGATAATTTTCAGAATATCTTTCCCATCCCGCTTTTCAGTTACAATATCAAATAACCCAAGTGCAGAAGGCCGTATATTGTTTTTTAACCTATCCTTAATTTTCAATTGTACACTATCAGGATCTTTCACCCCAAAAGTTTTTCCTTCCTTATCAATCCCTATATAGATAATACCGCCTTCCCGATAATTTAAAAAAGCAACAACTTCTTTCTCCAAACCATCGGAAAGCTCCCTTTTATATTCTATACGGTTGGTCTCACTCATAAAAAAATTTTAACACCACAAATATACTTATAATTACTGGTCAAATATAGACCTCGCTTCCTTATACACCCGGTCAAAATTCTCTTGTAAATCAGCTTTAGAATAAGGTTTTTGATCTTTAGCCTCAGGTAGGTGGCGCTGAATCTTTTGTAATTTAAACTGCAACCTTTTATCTATTCCGTCTGCATAGGTAATAAACTCTCCTTGTTTCAACCGAAAGAAAACATCGGAACGTA
>NZ_FUZC01000022.1:0-22791 GCF_900168115.1 Salegentibacter salinarum | reverse complement strand
ACGTAAACGGTAGCAATATTATAGCTTCGCAGGGTAGCAGGGATTCGGTGCATATTGAGTAGTCGAAGGGTGGGCGCCTCCTCCATCAACAGGAACGAAGCTTTGGAGTTGCGAACGCTCATTTGTTTGGTAATGGTATGAATAATTGTTGCAATAACCGGGGAATAGGAAGATTCGTATTTGGGGTTGTTTACTACTGAAATCACAGCTGGATTTTCTTTGTTATTAATATTGAGGGGAACTTCGTCTGCAGATAGGGCCATAAATATGCGGCGGGTGCTAATCCGTTTTAAAGCATTGGCCAGGGTACTTTTTACCCCGGCGGTTTGCCGTTCCGCATCCTTTCCACTGATAAAGGCATCGGCCATTGCACGGGAGGTTGTGTTGGTTTTTAAAAATTCAATAAGGCTATTGGTATCCAGGTATTGGTAAATAGCAATAAGGTGTGGAAGACTGCAGTATTCCGGGTAGCTTGTTTTCAGCTTCCAGATAAGCCCTCCAATCAGCCCCTCGGCAGCATCATTAAAAAATTTAGAAGTCCCAAAGCTACCGGACTCCCGTAGCTCCAGAAGATTTTCTACCAGCACCCGGGAAACCTCGTTGACGCTCTCTTCATTTTCCAAATAACGTGGTGCGATGGGATTGACCCGGTGGATAATGGAGTCAAAGGAAACGATCTTAAATGGAATCTCTTTCCCTTTAAAAATCGGGTAAGCCATTTCGGTGAGCTCAAAGTCCTTGTAATCGTGGATAATACCGCAAAAACCTTTCTTTTCGAAGTGTTTGAGAAAACCATACACTACACTTTCGGTTTTTCCGCTTCCTGCAGAACCAATAACGGATGCTCCACGTTTGATATTATCCAGTTTAAAATCCCCTGAACTGGTAGCAAAATGAACAGTGTATTGGGGGTTTTTAGGTCTGCCCTGATCCGGGTCGTGCATAAATACGTAGCCTACAATATTGATAAGCATCAGTGGACATCCCAGGATCAACACCAGAAAAACCAGGCTATAACTACTGGATAGAAAATATAAAATCAATCCCAATAAAAATAGATTTAGTAAAAAAGCATATCGGGTAATTCGGTATAGCCCGTATCCTACCATACTGCACAGAACAACTATTAAGAGTATTATATAAAGTTTGTCTGGTTGCATAGGAAATAATCTAAATTTCAATAGAACTTGATTTTCTGGCTATATCTACACCTTTACGAAGCCCTTTAAAAATCTTTAGGGCAAGCTGGGCTTTATTAATTGGAATAATGGGCACAGAAAATCCCGTTTCTTTCCTCATTTTAAAAGCAAAAATTCTTTCAGGTGTAGGAAGTTTGTTCAGGTTGGCAAAATAACTTTTGGGATCTTTAATAAACTCTTTCCGCCCTTTATAGGTATCAACAAAATTACGCCGGTATCCAAAGGTTTTATCAAAGGTCTTTTCAGCCTTCTCAAAGAATTGATCCCTATTAAAACCTCGTTTAACCAATGTACCATTCATCGTCACCTCCGAAGCTTTATATTTACTCCCGGGAGATAGGCTAAACGAATTGGAGGCATCTTTTCGGCTTACGATAATATGGATATGGCTTTGGTTACCTGCTTTAGGCGTCCCCTGGACGATTCGCTTGCCGTTCTGCTGATGGGGGACCTGCCTTTCCTGTTGCGCTATTTTCTCCTTTATATGGGCTATATTTCCTTGTATTTGTTTCTGCTCAATCTTTCTGACTTCATTTTTTAAGTTTAAAATTTTGGCAGCGTAGGGCTGGTTTTCTTTGACCTGCCAATCGGTACCTTTATAGGTGCGTGTATGTTCGATTATTGCATAGTATTTTATATCGTCAATATTTACGGGACGCCCCTTGATTTCCCGGTTAAAGGATCTCACATAATCTTTCATCAATTCCCTGGTATACCTTTTTAAATCTTTACTGTTATTTTGTAATTTATTTAATTCGTATTTCGAGGGATTTACCGTAATCGAGTAAAATTTTGGTTCTGTCTTTTTGAGTTTTGCGGTATTTCCATCAATTCCTTTGACAACTTCTTCTGCTGGAATCCCCTCGTGATATTGATTAAAAAAGTGCTCCATCTTCTCCTGGACCTTAGCTTCATTTTCTTTCTCGAGGTATTCAACAAAATCAGAAGCACTTTGAGCGAAGTTCTTTCCTAATTTTTGAGGTGTGATTGTGATATACATGGCTCAGAAAATTAGATCTTGTTTTGAGAATTTGATTTTTCCCGAAAACCTACTCTCTCTCTTTCTTCCACTTGGTTCTTTTCCAGAATTAAAGGTTTCTTTTGTGGTTCTTCCATTTCAAACAAGGACTGGATCATAACCACCGTTGGTTTGGTTTGGGTCTTTTCTATATCCCGCATAAGAGCAATGACCGCGTGGATTCTTTTTTTCAGGCTGGCTTCAATAGTCCTTCCCGTCGGTCCGAGTCTCTCCTGAGGAGAAATCTCGTTATAGTAGAAAAAGTCGAGCATAGCGCTCATAGTTTCCGTGTGGGATTTGAAGTGTTCTTTGGAAAACTTTTGAAAACGTTGGGCGGTTTTCTTTTTGAGTCTAATGCTAATAAATGATTCCATAATTCGCCGATTTGTCGCAAATATTTCCCTAAAACCAGAGGCTTTGAAAGCAATTATCGCAAATTGTAGAAATAAAGGATTCAATTATCCCTTTCCTCCCGCACTGCGGGACAAAACCTCATATAATTTGGCTTAAAAGCCCATTGCCAAAAAGCTGGGAAAAATTTCCAGTTATGTTAGTATTCTGATGTGCAGGGCTATCGGCGAAAGTCAAAAAATGGATGCTCCTGCTTAAAATTTAAATGCTGAAGTTCAGCTCTTTAAAGATACATATTTTTTTAAAAATTAAAAAAATAGTACAATAAATATACTATTTTATTTTTACCACTATGTTATAATTTTAAATCAATCGGCGATTTTGATCGGATAGAAGGTCATCCTAAGTATTATGAAATCCAGGGATTTATTTTCCTGCTTTTATTTCCTCTCTATAGTTAATGGCCGAGATTACTTTTGAGGTTTAAGAAATACCGAAAAAATTGAGCCTTTTCCTACTTTACTGGTTACTTCAATTCTACCGCCGCGGTTTTCTACCATTTGTTTAACGATAAAAAGACCCAATCCAGATCCCTCAACCGCACGGTTAATTCTAAAGTATTTATTGAATAAATCTGGAAGATGTTCATCTTCTATTCCGCTACTATTATCTTCAACCTCGAGAAGAATTTCTTCAGAAGTAAGCTTTGTGCGCACCACTATAACCGGGGGCCTACCGGGGCGCCCATATTTTATAGCATTGGAAATAAGGTTAAATAAAATACTCCTGATTTCTTTTCTTGGATATTGAATATTACGAACCTGTAAATCAGATTTTATTATAATTCCTGTTGATTTGATTAAATGTCCCAGGTCGTTCTTAATCTCTTCTAATAAAACAGAGAAATTTATATTATGCATGGTGTTGTTACCCTTAGCTGTTTTCGCAATCAGGGTCATATCATTAACAACTTCCTTAAAGTGCTTCACCGATTTATCTATTAAGCCAAGTATTTCCTGCTGATCTTCTTTTGTGTTTTCTGCCTGTTTTAACAGTGCAATAAGCCCTTCCAGGTTATTTAGGGGAGTTTTAAGGTCGTGCGATGCAGAATAAACAAAATTATCTAGCTCAAGGTTTATTCGACTTAATTCTTCGTAAGATTTATTTAAATCTTGGTTCGAGATTCTAAGCTCTTCTTTAGTTCTTTCCCGTTCTTCCAAGATTTCTTTTTGCCCCTGAATATCGGTACAGGTGCCAAACCATTTTAAAATTTTACCCTTATCATCTTTTAATGGTTGGGCACGGGCTAGGAACCAATTGTAAGTCCCGTCAAACCTTCTCATGCGATATTCTATTTCGTAAGGATTACCGGTATCCAGTGAATGTTGCCATATTTTCCAGGCACGATCATAATCGTCTGGATGAAGAACCAGGGACCAGCCTTTATCTTTAGTTTCTTCATAAGTTAAACCGGTAAAATCGTACCAGCGTTGGTTATAAAAGTCGTGATAACCATCTGGTTTAGTTGCCCAAACCATATGCGGCATAAGATCTATCACAAATTTAAATTCCCTGGCATTTTGCTCTAGAGACATTTTTGAGATACTACTTTCCGATCCGGTGATATTATATGGCATAATATAGGTTAAGATTTGGGTATTGAACCTACCTGGATAGGTTTGTCATAATTTAACAATAGGTAACTACTTCAGAAATAATTTTGAAAGTTTAACTATAAAATGTAAATATTTAACAGGTTGAAGAGTTTTATAGACCGTTTTTAATCTCTTCAAGGTTATTCATTTTTAAGGGTTTGGAAATAAATCCTTTTATAGTAGAATAAATTTCTGCTTTCTCCTGAAAATCTTCAATTGAACTTGAAAGTATATAAATAGTAAATTGATTTTTCAAACTTTCCTCAAATTTCAAAAATTTATCTAGAAATTCCCAACCACTCATTGTAGGCATATTAACATCAAGAAATAATAGAGTTGGCTGCTTCCTGTTTTCTAATCTGTATTCTTCTGCTATAAAACTTAGGGCTTCTTCAGGTACCGAGAAAATTTTTATATCGCCCTCTTTATCAAAACGTTTAATAGTAAACTCACAAATCATATTATTGGTAGAATCGTCGTCCACTACCATATAGCGCTGATTATACATATTCAGAAATATAATTATAGGTTTTCTCTTTAAAGGTAATTATGAATTTTGTGCCCCCATTAACTTCGCTTTCAATTGAAATTTTTCCACCCAGAAGTTCCACCTGGGTTTTGACCAAAAACAAGCCCATCCCCTTACCTTCTACATGGTTATGAAATTTCCTATAAAGACCAAAAACCTGATCTCCTTTCTTTTCTAAATCTATTCCCAGGCCGTTATCTTCAAAAGTTATAAATATAATTCCCTCCTTAATTTTCGAACTTATTTTTATTTGAGGAGGAATATCGAGTTTACGATATTTAATACTGTTAGAAATAAGGTTGTAAAAGATACTATGCAGATAACTTTGTACCGTATGTAGGGTAGATATTTCAAAATAAGTTTTAATCTGAACTTTTTCCTTTTCAATTAAATTTTGGATACTGCTCTTTATACCCGCTACTAAATTATTTAATACTACCGGCTCTTTTTTTGCATCCATTTCAACTTTTACCTGTAAGATCGTATTCAGGTCTGAAATCACAGTATCCAGGCGCTTCACATTATCAAAGAGAGCTTGCAGAAACTTATTCCGCACTTCTTCAGGATAATCTTTTTGATTAATCAAATCTGCGAGTCCAATAATATTAGCCACTGGAGACCGTAAGTTATGTGATACTATAAATGAAAACTGTTCCAGGCCCTTATTCGCTTCTACAAGCTCCTCTGTATAAATTTTGAGATTCTTATTTAGTTCTCTTATTTGTAATTCTGATTCCTTTCTTTCAGTGATATCTCTGAAAAATACTGATAGTCCATTAGGAGATGGATAGGCAGCAACTTCAAGCCACTTTTCTACTCGCTCAAAATAGGCTTCAAAATTTTCTATTGTCTGTTCTTCTACAGCCTTGAAATAATAGGTTTCAAAGTCAGTGCCCAGAGCATCACTAAAAACTTCCCAAAGGTTTCTGCCCATTATCTGATCCCTGGGGCAATTCAACACATCTTCCGCGTGTTTATTCCAGTAGGTCACTATCCAATCATTATCTACCATCCAAAAGGCGTCTCCGATACTTTCAAGAATTTTTTCTTTTTCTTCTGAAGCTTTTAAAGCCTGCATTTCGGACATTTTAAGATTGGTAATATCCTGAAAACTTCCATTTATCCGAACGCATTTTCCATTGATAAAAGTTGGTTGGCCTATTTTTCTAACCCAACGCTCTTCTCCTTCGGTGGTTATTAACTGTAATTCAATATCATATGGAATATTTTCTTCGATCGCTCTTCTATAAGCATTATTCATGGCGGTTCGACTCTCCCCCTCTTTATAGAAATAGATTCCTTTTTCCAATGTAGGCTCATAATCTAAAGGTACCCCGTGAATTTCTTTAGTAACAGCAGACCAATACAAGGTTTCTTTCTCGCAATCTATTTCAAAGCTTCCGATTCGTGCTAATTTGGTGGCTTCATCTAATAACGCTTCCAGCTTCTTTCGCTCTGTTACATCCTGCATAGCTCCCACCATCCTATATGCTTTTCCGTTTTTATCCCGAAGGATAAAGCCTTTTTCAATTACAAAGGCATATGTTCCATCTGCTTTTTTAAACCTGTATTCTTCTTTCCAGCGGTTATCTTTGCCTTTAATTCCGTGGGTAAGACTTTCGGTTATAGTATCCCTTTGGTCAGGGTGAATTTTATCAAAAAATGCCTCAATAGTTGGTGGAAATTTATCCTGTGAATAACCGAAGATGGCATAAAACGCCTTTCCCCATAATAAAAAATTTGAGTTAATATCCCAGTCATAAATTGCATCTGATGTGGCCTTGGATACTAGTTCATAGCGAGTATTACTTTCCTTTAATTCTCTTTCTGCTTTAACCCTGTCGGTGATATCTATACCTACCCCCTGTACTTCAACGGGGTTTCCATCTACGTCTGGAATACAAATAAAATCCCAGAGCGTTATCCTTTCGCCACCATCCTCTTTAAGTTTATCGATTTCCAGCTGAAAGACAACATTAGGATTAGCCACGCATTTTTTAAAAGTGGTCGTAACTTTTTCGTGGTAATGTGGTTTTACGGTGGAAAGTGCGGATTGGTTTACAATTTCATTATTTGTATAAACCCACTCAAAATCCTTTATAAATTTATCATTTACATAAGAATAGTTTCCTTGCATATTTATACGGGTAAGATAATTTGTCTGAGATTGGAGTATCCCACGTTGTCTTGCTTCACTTTGCATAAGTTTTTCCAGGCTGTTTCTTCGTTCCGTAACATCCTGTACAGTTCCTTCAAAAACTGTATTTCCTTCCAGATTTTTAATTACTTTTCCTTTCTCGTGTACCCATTTTATCTTACCACTTGGTAAAATAATCCGATGTTCAAAATCCAACTGCATATTACCTTCAAGGGCCAATTTATTTTTATTAATAAAGTTTTCTAGGTCTTCAGGATGAATCGTTTTTTTAAAAGTGTCAACACTGGGTTGAAAATTCTCCTTATCCCTATCCCAAATATTAAATACTTCATCAGACCAAAAGAATTTATTGTTCTCCAAATTATGAGTCCAATAACCCATTTTTGCAATCTTTTGAGCTGTAATAAGTTTTTCGGTTTTATCTTTTAATTTTTGAAGGGCAATCTCTTTTTCTGTCACATCAAGTAAGATTATTAGCCTACAGTCTTTATGTTGATACTGTAGTCCATAACCAAAAGTTTCTACTATAACTCGCCGTCCATTTTTTTCCAATGTTATATTACGATGGTGAGCAACCTCCCCTTCATTAGATGAAAAGGTGAAAATCTTTTTCTTAAAGTTAGTGATTTCTCCTTCTGGAATAAAATCAAGCAAGGAGACGTTCATAAGCTCCTTACGACTAAAACCATAGTGATCTAATGTTGCTTTATTAACATCAAGGATTTTAAGGGAATCTTTATCATAAATGATATTTGGAAGTGGGTTGTTTTGAAATAATTTACGGTATTCCAACTCGGACGCTTTGAGTTCTTCCTCGGCGCGTTTAGATTCTGAGATATCCCTAATAATCATTGAAGTAAGTTTTTCACCCTTAGCACCTTCAAATATTGCCGAAGACAATGCTGCTAAAAAAATACTTCCGTCTTTTCGCCTCATGTTTAATTCAGCGATTACTTTTCCCGTTTTTTCTCTCTCCCTAATGGCTTCTTCTACCCTCGGATCATTTAGATCAACCAAACCATTTCGACCAATTTCACAAATTTCCTGCTCTGTTCTTTGAAATAGTTTGCATGCTGCATTATTGGCCGCGAAAATTTCTCCATAGGGGTTGGTTAGTAAAATTCCATCCAAACTGCTTTCAAAAAAAGCCCTGTATTTCTCTTCATTTTCTTTTAATGCCTTTTCTGACAGTATCCGATCGGTAATATCATGGGAATTAATGACAATTCCTTCTATTACTGGATCATCAACAAGATTAGTTGCTTTTGTTTCAATCCATCTCCATTCTCCTTTTGCATTTTTAAATCGAAAAGGTGCTATTATTGCTTGATTTTTAAACTTTAATTCTGAAAAATTAGTTATTACTCTTTCTTTATCTTCAGGGTGAATAAAATCAAAAGTCGTTTTGCCAATAAACTCTTCGGGGGTAAATCCAAGTACCGGATAAGAAGTTTCACTTACAAACTTATACTTCCCCTCTGGATCAAGAATACCTATTAGATCAGAACCTTCCTGAACAAGGGCTTTAAATTTTCTTTCGCTTTCTAAAAGGGCCGCTTCGCTTTCTTTTAGTTTTGTTACGTCCTTTGCAATTCCATAAGCACCTCTTATAATTCCATTAGACCTAAAGGGAATTAATGAAATATCTAAAACCATTTCCCTACCTTTCCCGGAAACAAATTTGGCTTCAAATTTTTGATTTTCACCATTTAAGGCATTATTAAATTTCTCTATAATCCTATCCCGATGTTCCGGATCACAGAAAGGTAAAAAGTTCATTTTAATCAATTCCTCCTCCGGTGTTTCAGTAATATCTATTAATCCCTGGTTAAGATTAATAAAATACCCATCCTGGTCCAGGATATACATACCATCGGTATTTCTTTCAATAAATTTTTTGTGCTTTTCTGTTTTGGCGTCTAATTTAACCTGGAGCAAATCACACCTGTTTTTTTCAACAATTTGATTGGTAATATCTTTTACAATATTTAAAATATACCAAGTGTTTTCCACGTCATCAAACACGGGTATATTTTCTACTTCCCAGTACTTGAGCTCATATATTATATTTTGACTATCAAAAAGGTCATACCGAAGAACATCTATCCTGTGAGGTTCCTTACTGATATAGGCGTTATTTAAAGAATCCAGAATATCTTTTAAACCGGAAAAAGTAGGATTTTCAGGAAAAACCTCTTCCACAGTGTTCCCAATTAATTCCTTTTCTGATTTATTTGTAACCTTACAATAGAGGGAATTAGCCTCTTTGATTACATAAAGATTTTTCTTTTTTTCAAACAATAAGCAAGGAAAGGGTAGGTTTCGAAAAACACTCTTATGATAACTCATTAATTTGTTTTTATAATTTTATTTAAATGACTGGAAATATAGCCAAATTTTAAAATGTTTAGGCGTGATTTTTTATCATAATACGAATTTTGACGTATTATTTTTTATTTTACCGATTCCTGTAAAAATGATCTGTAATCTACTTCCTACGCAGCTATTTTAAATACTACTCAGCTTTTTGAATAATTTTCTTAACCAGTTTAAAATTTTAATTTTTTGGAAGAAGAAATCTCCTGTTTTTGGGCTATTTGTACAAAGCACGAGGTAAATCCGGAGAACGCAAATCTGAGGAACCTTCTTTTCATGTGCAGCTTTTCCGCTGTAAATATCAAAAGACAGGTAAGGAATCTATGAACGACCAATAGCTGAAGGTAAAAACAAAAAACTGGCTCTGCCTGTCATTTGCAATTCACCCTACAACTGGCATTCGCTATCGTTAAGTTAGGATTGCCCTATGAGGAAAATTTTGTCTCGAAATTAACTAGGAAACTTGTTTTTTAACTCAATTGTTTGTTGGCAATAGTTACTTATTCCGCTTTTTTTTACAGATAATTATTAGTGGTTAAAAAGGATTTTTCGTCTATCTTTTTAAGATGGTATATAAATTTTATTAAATAAATTTGCCTGTTAATCAAGTATTTATATGAATTTTATTAAATTCAAAAATAAAATAGAACTCTTCACTTTATGAATGAAACTCGAATCTAATGAGGATTTTTTTATACATTCTGGTATTTATCTCCCTTCATACATATGGACAGGAGGTACAAGGTTATTTATATGATTCTAATGGCCGTATTCAAAATAATATTACGCTGGAAAATATAACTCAACAACTGAATTCTACATCTGATGAAAATGGTTTTTTTAAAATAACTGCTAATATTCAGGATACCATAGTTTTTAACTCGATTTTATATGAGGAATATAGACTGGTAATTAATAGGAAGCATTTAGACGATAATATTGTAATTGAATTAAAAAATACCACTCTGGAGGAGGTAAGAATTCTAAATAACAAAAAGATACCTATTGAAAAATTGGATGAAAAATTATATTATTCACTCCGACAGGACATCATAAAAAACCCCACCTTCTATGAGCCTCACAAAGGTAATATTATTTACCTTTTACAGGCAGCCAGGGGTTTATTGATGAGGAAAAAAGAAGTTAGCAAAACGGATGCCCCAATAAGCAAAATGATGAATTTTGATGATTTCAGAATTTTATTCGCAAAGGATGATATCTTGAATAAAAAATTCTTATCGGAGAATCTTTCAATCCCGGAAAGGTATCATCCCTTATTTTTCGAGTTTCTTGTATCAAAGAAAATTGATTCTAATTTATTGCAGGAAAAGAAAAAACTTGATTTAATTGATCTGGTTTATAATGCTGGAAAGGAATATAGAGAAATTAATCAATTATCTAATTAACTGGATTCTTCTTAAAACACCTAACAGAAATTATTAATAATTCTTTTTACATTAAAAAATGAAGTCAGGATGTAAAGCAATAAAATAAATATAATAGTATGTCTATCAAATATTGCATACAGAATAAACATCTTTCAGACCTTAGCTTCAAATCCTGGAAATGAACTCTTTATTGCGACAAGAAACTCTAAATTATTGATAAGGAAACCGAGGGAGAGATTTCGGCATAAGCAACCTAATTGTTGGTAATAATTAATATTAACTACCAGACAAAACTTTATTCTTCAAGCCATACAGGTTGAGTAAACGCCCCGTTAACTGCAGCATCCCACACTTCAAGCCTTACCCATTTTCTATCTTTTAAGTCAACGGTAAACCTGTACTCTTTTTTTCCAAAAGCTTTGGTTTTGGTTAAGTCTATTTTTTCCCTAAAAACCTCTTCCCCATTACCTGATACAATCTCGACAAAATTTAAAGGAAAAGTCCAATCTATTTCTAAAGTGATTTCGGCCTTCCCATTTCGTTGTAAATTCACAGTTTCTCCTGCTCCTTTGCCATCTACATTGAATGCCGGTAACAATACTTCTCCTGTAGAAACAAAGAATTTACCGCTTTCCATAACATCTAGGACACTTTGCCAGCCATCCTCAAACTTAGGGAGTTCCTCTAACTGCAAATAATTAATATTCATATTTCCATATAACTCATAATCAGGTTCAATTTTAAATAAATCTGCCTCAGCTATAACGTGCTTTTTATGACCCCAGTTGGCCATATCATCCATGACATCTAAAACCCTTTTCCCAAGTTTTTTCTGTGAAAGATCAGCCGGCATAGCTTTCCAAGCAGCCCCTAAAAAGCGATCAGACTTAAAAAACTCCTCATCCTTGTATTCGTCCGGATACCCGGTAGAGCCTTTGATTCTGGCGTGTGCTGTCCATGCTAAACCGTTCTCTTCTTCCAATAACCTCAACATTTCTTCTTTATTTCCTACACGATATACTTTACCGTAGTCTGGATGTTCCTCAACAAAAGGTTCATCTTCATCACGGGACATGATCCAGTATACCGGTTCTGGAAAAAGATTCATCCAATGCCCTCCAAAGTGACTGTTAGGTTCTTCGCCTGGAAGCATTAGGAAATCCCCTGTTGAAAGTCTTGCACATTCTTCAAACATTTTATGAAACTCAGGTAATCTTTTGGGACCACGGTCACGTGGATTTCCTGCTAAATGAAACTCTCCCAAATGCATAATATTAACTCCTGCATCACGTAAAGCTTTTACATGTCCCGGAATTTCAGGTAGGGGTTTATGAGTAAGGACATCCATAACATGTTCGGTATGAAAATGACTTGCCATCGTGTAAAATCCTTCCAGCGGTTTATATTCATCGCCATGGGTAAATTTTTTAACCTGATTAAGAACCTTTCCGTCTTTTTCATCACTTATCAAAATGAAGAAATTTAATCGCTGTTTTGTTTCAGGAGGGGCATTAAACCACGGAACATGCCGCCGGTCTCCTAATAACTCGTGTCTTATACCTATTCCAAATTCCGGTACTTTTTTCCTGTATTGTTTACCATACCAGGTAAACTTCAAATTATACGCATTATCAAGCGGGTAAAAATATTGGTGAGGTGGTGGAAATACAGCCAGACTTCCTCCATTTGTTTCCCCGATAATAGTTCTGTATTTTACGGCTAAATTTTCACTTTTTGTCTCTAAATTAACTTTGGAGCTTTGTAAATAATCATCTGTATCTGCCCAAAATACTTCTTCCCATTCGTTTTCAGATCCTGTTAAACCGGCATCATAAATTATAGCTCGTGCATCTTTTTCAGTAGCCATTACTGCTGCAATATTTAATAACGGGCTTCCATTAAACAAGATAATTTCAAGAGAACCGTTAAAATTTCCGGCACTGACTTCGGAAATAAGAATTTTTGTTCGGGAGCCTTCACTAATCACTTGGGCATTTCGTTTATCTAATTTTACAAGATGCGTTTCATAAGGCTTATAGGCTGTTTGATCAAAAAATATATTCCAACCATCCCTTTTCTCTAAATCACGCTCTCCCACCGAGAGCAGAAAAACAGGGTCAAGATTAGTTGCAATTTCTGAAATGCTTTCTTCTTTTATTAGTTCTATCTTATTGAAAAGCGGTTGATTCTGCTCCAAGTTGACATAAATTTTTCCTTTCTCATCTTTTCCCGTAGGCCATGTAATCTCCAAGAAACCTTCTTTGCTAGAAACTGAAGCTTCTCCATTCTTATCGAAACTATTTAGATCGACAGGAATCTGGGCAAACGCCAAAAACGGAAGAAAAAAATAGACAGTGAATATCCAGAACCCCTTTCCTTTAATTTTAAATGAAAACCGACTCAATTTTTTGAAAAAATTCATCATTCTAAAATATTTTTGTAATAATTAATAAATGAGTTAGAACCTGTAAAAATTTTATTAAGCTGTATCAGAAGTTATTTAAATACTACCAATTATTCGCTTCTTCTCCCACGCCCATAACCTGAAAAGCGCTTATTCGCAGTCGAGCTGCTCCCCTAGGGATTAATTCCACAGCTTCTGTAGCCTCATCGCTTGATACAGGACTACCCTGTATCTCACCGGCTAAACCATGTCTATCTATTTTCCTTTTACAGCTTTTTTGGCTTTTACTTTAATTCTACTCAGGCATTTTCTGTGGTAAAAAGAAAATCATTTTCAGTCCATAATCCGGCATCCGCCTGGTTGCTGTAGGCTTTAGCAAAACCCATGCCTTCAGCAGCTAGCTGATCAATATTAGGACTTATGGTTAAAGTATCTCCATAAGTCCCAAGGGTAGGTTTTAAATCATCGACCATAATCAAAAGAACATTCGGTTGTGAACATTCCTGCTGAGCCAATACTCCTGAAATGGAAAGGCCGGTTACCACAAAGAGAACACCTAGTTTAGAAAGCATAGTTTCTATTGTTACAATTTCTTTCGTTTGTTTATTTCCAGTGATCTTCCAATAACTTGATAAAATATCCTCCAATTACACTTCGGGCTTTAAAACCTCTTACATCACCACTCGTTGTCCAGTGCCAGTCACTCATAGGGACTCTGTCAACAGTTTCTATACCAAATTTATAAACGGGATTAGCAAAATATTGAAAAGTCTCCATATCATCAGCTAAAGTGGCTGTCCATAAAATCCAATCAGATTTGGAATAATCACTGCGGTTATCTAATGGAAGTCCATATTCGTTTTGCTTTGTTTTGTAATAAGCAAGCTCTTTTTCAATAACTTCATCAGGAAAGATATCCAGTTCCATTACTTTATCCCAAACCAGATTATATTTCTGGCTCCAGGTATTTTTATCATTAAAAGTAAGCGCATAATGATTCCCTGCATCAGACAATTCCATCCATTCTTTGGCCATAGTTTTTGCCATTTCGGTATATTCCTCAGCAATATCATCTTTCCCTAATTCCTCAGCTAAATAGCCGTAACTAGCTATAGCCATAATAGCTTTAACAGAAAGGTTGGCATTTCTGGCCAAGTGACCGGAAAAATCATCAGTAGATAACTGGTTTTCGGGATCAAGTCCTTTTTCAGCTAGATAATTTGCCCAGGTAGTTAAACTCTCCCAGTGTTTTTCGGCATATTCTGCATTACCTTCAGATTTTGCTATTGCGGCAGTTAGAATAATCATGTTCCCCGCTTCTTCAACAGGCATATCTTCTCCATAGGTTTGACCGGTTGCAATTGGATAGGTGCCTAAGTCATGAGCCGGGAAAGGTTTTTTCCACATCCCGCTTTCGCTATAGTAGAAAATTCCGTTTAGCATTCCTTTCATTAAATCTGGATTATAAATAAGGTATAACGGTGCTGAAGGATAAGTAACATCAACCGTGTTGATTGACCCATTACTGTTATTTTCTTTAGATAAGAAAAGGATTTCACCCTGCGGACTTTCAACTACTTTATGGGCAGCGATACTCTGACGATAAGCGATTTCAAGTAAATTTGCATAAGCTTCCCCTCCCGATTCTACACCATCTGCGTATAATTCTTCATCAAATTCTTTACATTCTTCATTTATATTATTGTAATCCTGGTAAGCTTCTTCCAGTTCGTTCTGAATAGTATTATTTCCATCTTTATTCCAATACGGACGTAGTTTTTCACCAAAATAGTTTATGGAATATTCGTCATCATATCCTAAAAGTATTAAATGCTCTTTTTCTGAATCGATTTCTTCTTTTGGAAAAACAGTGGTTAACATCAGGTTTCTTCCACTCTGCACACTGTGCCCTGATTTTCCTTCCAAGAAGTTGCTTTTAGCATCTTTAACTGAAGTAACCGACTGATGGGCGCTGGCATTATTTGGAACCGCTATGTACATATACCCCCAGTCAATTCTTAAATCATCTCCTCTCTTCTCTAGAACGGGTTGCGATTTGGTACCCGCTTTAAGAAATGATAAACCATTAGTAGCAGATTTCTCTGAAGATAACTCCTGTGAATTTTCGTTTACTGCAATTGAAGACGATGCTCCAAAATACACCTGAACTTCGTGAGAATTTCCATCATTAGGCGTGGTTTTAGCCGAAATATAGGATACAGGTCGGGTTAATATATCAAGGTCGTCCATTAACAAAGGAGAAGTAAAAGTAAGATCAATATCTACTCCGCCACAAGTGAGTTTATAAATTGTTTGAGTCGCGTTAAATTCTACTGATTTTTGCTCGGCAACCTGCGTGGTATGTTTGTCTTTAATTTCTTCAGCCAGACCAAAATCCAACCATTGGCCTCCGGCCGTGTTTTTAATATGAATAGCCAGAATGTTATCTTCCTTCTTTAAATTTTTAAAAGCTGAAGCCGGGATTTCGTGATATTCAAACTTATGTGTCCAGCCGTTGCGCTCATAAATCTTTGCCCCGTTTAGATAAACATTAATATTGTCATCGTGACGTAATTTTAAAAAGAGCTTTTCCAGATCGGCAGCTTCCAAATCGAATTTTCTTCGTAACCAAAGGTCTTCACTTTCCCAGGATGATGTGGCATCTTCACTTTGGTTTCCATATGGCGCTTTTGCAGATTTCCAGGAAGAATCATCAAAACCTGTTTCGTGCCAGCCTTTTTCAGGCTTTTCTTCTGTAATCTGAGCAGTAAATCCTTCCTCCGAAGCAGGTAAAACCGAGTTAAACGTTTTAGCTTCATTGCCCAAAAAACGATAGATAGTTCCATCTACATTAATGTAACCCACCAGGTAATGATCGGTTCCTGTCCAGTGTTTTGTAGGTTGCTCATTAATTTTATCGGTAAAAGACCAAATACTTAAATAAGGATCATGAGTTACCAAAGGATAAGCAGGAGCTTGCCGCTCCTGGGCATTTAAAAAGAAACTAAAGCATAAGAAGCTGAATAAGATAAAATTTTTCATAGCAGGCTTAATGTTCATTATTGATTGGTTATTTTTTTTAAAATTTTATTTGTAATTAACTTCGAAAAAGGCCAATTCTGCACATTCGTTTTTGAGCCAAAATGAATTAATCCCGGCCTGGGATTTCTATCCCAAGCAAAAATTGTCCGTCGTAAAACTCATTGTTTTTTTATTATAAAATTTTAAATACTTATTAAAAAATAACTAAATCGTTATAGTTCGATAAATGTAAATATTAATCTTATTTTTCATTTACCAAAATTTATGTGAATATTTTTCTAATTTCTTGTTAAAACAACTGTTTCTATAAGCAAGCCATTATTACGGGTTACTGTTGTGGCCAAGGTATGCCTGCCCATATGAAAGGTCAGTTTTTTTATTCCACCAACCAGTCCAACTTCTTTTAAAAACACATTAAGCTTCTTATTGGTCAGGCAGGGCAAAAGTGTCTCGGTAACTTTGGTAATCGGGTGAGCTTGGTATTTTTCAAGGATTTGTAAAGCAGTATCCAAGAGTGGTACCTCAACCGCAGTATGGGTCTTCTGGCGATTGTAAATAATCCATTGATCACCATCCGTTCCCAAAACATTATTGTTTTTCGTTAACTTTATTAGATCAGTATAACTAATTTCTGTATAGCTACTAAAGACAAACATATCCCGAACATGGTCCAACCGGTCTATAGGCATAACTGCTTTTCTAAGTTTGATAATTTTATCTCTGACAAAAATTCCCGGTCGTTTTTCTCAAAAGTGGTTTTCCACCTTCGGAAAGGATCTTTATCAAGCCATTCCAGGTTGTAACCTAAAGGGATAATTTCCCGCAGTCGCTGAATATGCTTCATCACAGTATTATGACTCATGGCTATATGATGATCTTTAGGAAAGTCACTTATATACCCATAGTTGAGTTTGCTTAAATATACATCAGTAGTCTTTAGTTTCCTACTGAGGAATTTATTTACATAACTTTCGGTAACACCAAAATTTGGAATAGAGCCTTTAGCCAGGGTATTTTCTATTTTACCGCGATGGTAAGTAAGGAGTTCCTGAAGACTTTTTTGATTTCCTGCTCTTCACCTAAATATCTGAATTTTACTAAATCGGAGGTTATGGCCTCACCTTCATATTTCAGGTCCTGGTAAATTTGGAATAATCGACCATTGGTCTAGTCGAGAAAGTCATTGATGTCTTTAAACTTAGAAGAATTTCCGTTAAGTCGTCTGGTCTTCGAATTCCAAAGATCTCCGGGAACCTTAGGTTTTAAACTAATGTTCAGCCTTTTTTTGTTTATGGTCATACGAACATAAATCAGACATTGATCGTTTGTTGCTATTTCCTGGTTGATTCAGAAAATAACAGAACAAGTTTTTGAAGAGCGCATAGTAGTTCGTCTTTAAATTAATAATTCAGTTCAGACGAAAGTCAATCCAGGTATACCTTATTCTTTCCAAAATACACCTTTAGGTGTACTCTTTATTTCAGAGGTGTATTCCAACGAACAAAAGATATGATCCTCTAAAAACTTCAAAACCACGCAAATCTTAGGATTAGCGTGGTTTTGAAGTTTTCTTAATTTTAAAAGTGATCCCAACGGTACAAAACTCGAACCACTTATTGGATGATTTAAAGCTTCTGGCTAATATGTTGGCTGCGTAATCCTTTAATGGTTTTTTAAAATGAACGTTTTAGCCAAAATCGGGAATTTACCACTGTTTACCGTTCGTATTACCTCTTTATTGCTCCCTTGGTTTTCATTATTAAGGATTTAGCAATTTCAAACTTTTCTGATACTGACGGAGGTTTGATTCGAGTCTAATTTTAGTATGCTTTTTTATAATATGGATATTTATTTTTTTCTTATACTGTTTAAATACTCCTCAGCTGTCATTATCGGAATTAATGATTTTTTGAAATCTTTACCGTTTCTAGTAATTATGATTTCACAATTAGATTCAACAGCACTAAAATATTGAAGGGAATCTTCAAAATCCTTAAAGTCCGAGTTCAATCCTTTTTCAATTGTATGACCATCCAATTTGCAAATTTCACTTATGATTTTAAACTTTCGAAGCTTTTCTTTCGCTATTTCTGGTGTTTCAATTTTGGCAAGAAAGTAATTAACCGTTGCAAATGAAATAGGAGAAACGACCATTTTTATTTTTCCCTTGTCAGCTAATGTTGCTAATTTTGCAATCGCCTCATAAAAAGGTGGTCTTTCGCCAAGAAAATCGAGCATTATATTTGTATCAAGAAAAAGTCTTTTTTTCATTTGTATTTCTCCATTAAGTAATCGGAATATTCTTTTTTGTAATCTACATCAGCAGGAATGCTTGTTCCTGTAGAAATACTTTTTACAAAAGGGGAAATTTCAAAGTCGTCCTTTTTACTATCTGTTGTTAATGACTGAAGATAAAATTCAACGATGCGAGATAAGCTCAACTTTTTCTCAGAAGCATATTTTTTTGCTTTCTCAATAACTTCCTGATTAAGTTTTAAAGTTAGTTTTGTATCCATCACATATTTATTTATACGTACAAATTTAACTAAATAATCCGTATTTTTAAATTTTTTCTATGCGTATTTTCTAATGGAATAAAAAAATGTTTTTTAAACAAGGTTTTAAAATGAGCGATAAAATATATCCCCATTACCTAAATATATTTGTTAGTTTTAAAACCCATTATGGCCGTATAAGCAGACTGATTAAAATCTATCAGGCTATCAACGAAACCAAAAACTGTGTTTACAATCATTCCCATACCCATAAAAAAGCAAAGAAGTACTAGGATTTCAAATAAGTGGATGTCACGCTTTCTGAAAAATAGTTTTTTCCACACTGCTATAAAAATAGCCATGATAATATTCGCATAGTTTAATCAGAAAGGAGATGGAATTTCATCCGAAGTGGTCCTCAAGGAAACAATTGACAATTATTTTAATTCAATTTATTTCAAATTAAAGGATAGCAATAACCGCATTGATGCCCAACAACTTGTGCCCTCAATAGCAAAAATTTTTCTTTTATATTTAAGTTTCTAGTGGTTATGGGGAGTAGGTTACAGTGAATCTAAACCTAACAAAAAATTAATGTTTCCCATGAGAGAAATTCAGTTAGTTCATCTTAATTTTAGTAGCAGGAGATTCCCAAATGCATTCATTAAGAATAGAAAGTACTCTGATGGCATAGGATACCAAGATAATATTACAAAAATATTTATCATAAATCAAATTATACGGTATCTTAGGATACTGGTTATAACAATTTAAGTTTCATGCGATTTATATTATTACTGATTTTTTCGTTGATTCTTTTTTCATGCTCAAATGAAAAAGCAGAATGGACGAACCTGCTAGACGAAAATCTCTCTCAATGGGATAATTATTTAAGCTATCACCATAAAGATGGTTATAATGGTGAAGAGCCCAAGGATCTACAGGGCAATTTAATAGAACCTATTGGTGCCAATAAAGATCAATTCGGGGTATTTTCTGTATTGGAGGAGAACGAGGAACAAATACTAAAGGTAAGTGGCGAGATTTACGGTTGTGTCTCTACCAAAACGGAATACGAAAATTATCATTTTAGGCTTAAAGTAAAATGGGGTAACAATTTATATCCGCCAAGGGAAAAACTACTCAAGGACTCAGGCATACTCTATCATTCTATCGGGCCAAATGGAGCAGATTATTGGCGGTCATGGATGTTATCTCAGGAGTTTCAAATTATGCAAGGCCATATGGGTGATTACTGGTCACAAGCTAACTCTGCTATTGATATTCGTACCTATCCTTCTGAAGGCATCATGAGTCCTGTTGCGGATAATAACCAGGCTTTTTTACCTATTGGTGAAGGAGAAGTACTTGATGGTTATGTTATGCGGAGTGTAAATCATGAAAAACCTCAGGGCGAATGGAACACACTTGAGCTGATTTGTTTTGAAGACAAAAGCATACATATTGTAAATGGGGAAGTAGTGATGGTTCTTAAGAATTCTAGGTATGTAAAGGAGGGGGAAAAGATTCCTTTGACCAAAGGTAAAATTCAACTTCAAAGTGAAGCCGCCGAAGTATTTTACAAAGATATTCAAATTAAACCGCTAACAAGCCTTCCTGAAATATACGGCAAATATTATAACTAATTTGAGTTTCCTGGTTAAACTTTCTCTTGGTTCTGGTACACATAATTTTTTAGTAGAAGTTTGAATTTTGTTGATTGGTCAAATTTAAAGGTGAAGGGGCTTATAGTTTGTTAAATGTACAAACTAGTTATTATACCACTGTTGGTGGGGATGTAATGAGAAGTTTATACAATCTGGATTCTAGTTCATCTTCGGAAATTACGATAACCGAATACGATGCTGAACAAAATATGATAAAAGGAAACTTTGAAGTAACACTGCTTCAGGATTGGAGTAATCCTGAAAATGATATTACCTATTAAGTTTCAATAATGGTCCGTTAAAAGGATCTATTCCAAATTAAAAATGAAAAGCTAAAAGCCGGTATATTGAATGAATCCGAAAAGATTTTTCTAACTGGTTTAGAAAAATCTTTTCAGAATTACAGCATCTTGACTCGAACAGTAAAACCCAAATGCGTATAAAGGTAAGCCACTGGAAAATCAAATTAAATTATTCCCCAAAATCTAAAAAACCACGCAAATCCTAAGATTTGCATGGTTTTAACAAGATATGTTGATCTTAAAAGTGACCCCGGCAGGATTCAAACCTGACTTGCGAATCTTAGTCTTGAAAGCAGTTCCTGCGATTAAAAAAATTCAAGGTAACCTTTTAGGTATCTTTAATTTTGAACTTATTTATGATATTTTGACTTCACGTTTATAAAAATACAAATTTTATTGAGCATAGAGTTTGGATTCGAGAACAAATTAAGCATTGTATTTAGTGTTGGCAAACGTGGTACTTTTAATTCCTTCCAAACTTTGACGTAGATTGGGAATTAGCCGGAGAAAAAGCGGGTACTTAGTTTACTTCTATTTCATATTTTCTTGCTTTTCCTCAGTATTGGCTAAAACGATTATATATTCTCCTGGATCTAATGCTAAATACATTTCCTCCTGCCGATTCTTAACCTCTATAATATCAACCGGTATGGCCCTTTGGTAATCTTCTTCTTTTTTAAAGGCTAAAACCATCAAGGGAAAAGAAAGATCAATGTCTGCTATGGCCGGTGCTACAGGCTTAGCCTTTCCTTCAAATAGCCACCCTGGTCTTCCTTTATCATAGGATGTTTTAGGTTGTACAATAGCTATATCTGTCCATCTATCATTTATCCGGTTTTTAACAGCTTCACCATTTTCATTAACCAAAACACTTGGAGTTCTAACTTTATAGGTACGGCTAAGAGGAGAATAGAAATTGGGATTACTTTTTTCGCTGTGTGCAACTTGATCTATGGTTAAAGGGTCAATACCGGTGTACTCCTTTAATCTTTCAGCCAAAGCTTTCATGCCCGATGGAAATACTCCCTCCATTACATGCCCAAAACCGCAGTGAATTAGAAATTTCGCATCTGGATTTTGATCAATTATTTTCTTAATATTCTTAGCTTGCTCTATTTCTCTCTCGTCATGATTCACACCAGTGGTATCTTCATAAGGAAAAACGTTGTAGCCCATTTTTAATGCCTTTCTGAGCATACTGCCAAAGGTGGGATCACGGGTGTAAAAACCTGATGCTTGAATGGGATAGTTACGAGTATTTAGATGAGGGTCTTTCTTTAGCCCATTTTCCAAAGTTTCCAAACCAAGATACCTAAAATCATTTTGATAGAATACTTCTAGTAAAGAGCTTGTAAAATGGCGATGAAAAGAATTATGATGAGCCTCATTTATAATTACGATTTGATGACTTTTTATCTTTTTGACAAGATATTTTTTAGCATCCACTACCTTGTAGTTCTTATGGAGGGAATCGATCTCTTGTTGAGAAAATTCTTGAAAATCCGGTTGCCTGGCAAGATCCCATTGTGACAGGGCATTTTTGTAATCTCCCTGAAAAGCGAATTCCCAGGCGGCATATTGGTGTTCTCCAAATCTTTTACCCTCCTTAGCTTCCTTCAAAATTTCTTCACTAAATTTATAAGTATTATCAAATTCAATTGGTTTATACTTACTCCCTTCGGAACAAGAACCAATAAATGTACAGAGGAGAAACAAAAAAAATATTTTTTTCATTAATATGATTATTGTTTGTTCAAATTGAATGGTTATCAGCTTTCATGTTTGCCAACGTCTCGTATAAAAATAGTGCAAGAGGGCGAGCGTGATTGTCCGCAGGACAATCCGCTATGCAAGCGATCAGGAAGTTTCGATTTGGCACAGGTTTAAACATTGTTTTTAGCATCGATGAAAAAGCAGTAAATCAAGTATCTTAAATAAAAAAAACGATAAGATATGGACACTCAATCTACTGCTTCAATTCCAAAGTTATACGTTGGTATTGATATTCACAAGAGAAGCTGGAAAATACATTGCAGCACCGATCTTTTTGCAGGTAAATCCTTTTCCATGCCACCTGTTCCTGAACAATTGTTTCAGTATGTGAACAAACATTTTCACGGGTACGAAGTTTCCACGGCTTATGAAGCTGGATGTTGTGGCTACTATGCCCATCGTTCTTTTGAAAGCTACGGCTGGAAATCTTTAGT
>NZ_FUZC01000028.1 GCF_900168115.1 Salegentibacter salinarum | reverse complement strand
ATCCGCACGAAAGGAAAGATGCTTATCAAGCTTGGCCTGAACAAGTGGAAAGCGTGGGAATATGCCAACACGAGGAAAAGCTACTGGCATACAGCTAACAGCTTTATCCTCAAAAGGACTATTACCATCCACAGACTGAGACAGGCTGGTTACACTTCTCTTCTGGACTATTACCTTAAAGTTAGAACGTAAATTAGGGAACCGCCCAGTACGGAACCGTATGCTGGGTGGTGTGGGAGGACAGGTAGGGAAATAATCCTTACCTTTCTACCCGATCGGTAAAGTTTAGATGAAATTAAGCCCGTCAATGTCCCGTCCAGCTCTTTCTGATTCTGTTTACAGTATTTCCTGTACTATTTCTTTTCAATTGTCTTCTTTTAATTGTTTCTTAAGGATTGTTAAACCTTTGGTAAATCATAATTTTTGAATAATAGTCCTATTTCCCCTCCGTTAATAAGGCAGAACTTAAAACCAGTTTTATAACGAATAATTACTTGCGCAGGATGCGCTAATCAAATCTATTAATTACTAACTATTGCGAAAGCAACGAAAAACTAAAAACTTATGAATTTGAAGTATTTATTCAAAACAGGAATTTTAATGTTATCAATGGGACTTCTGGTCTCATGTTCAGATGACGATGATGATGTGGATACCGGCGAGCCACAACCAGACACTTATAATACCGAGGTATATCTTACCGATGCCCCAATTGATAATGCAGAAGTTGAAGGGGTATTTATTACGGTTACCGGGGTTAGTGTAAATGGTAATACTATTGAAGGTTTCGAAAAAACCACTGTAAATCTTAGTAGTTTACAGAATGGTGAAACCGAATTACTGGGAGATGTGGAACTGGAAAGCGGAACCACTTCAGAGATTAGTCTAACCTTAGACAATGAAACAGATGCTTCAGAGGAAGCACCGGCTAATTATGTATTAACCAGTGGTGGTGAGAAAAATGCTCTGGCTACTTCTTCAGGCGAAATTAGTATTACCGATCAGGTGGAAATCCAGGAAAATGACGATAATGAGATTATTTTAGATTTCGACCTTAGAAAATCTATTGTTACAAATTCTGCCGGAGAATATCAATTTGTAAATGATAGTGAATTAGCGCATAGTATAAGAGCTGTAAATAGTCTTGAAGCAGGTACAATTACCGGTACAGTAAGTGATTTTGGAACTACAGAATCTGAAACTATTGTAGTTTTTGCTTATGAAGATGGCGCTTATAGCGAAGATGAAACTTTGGCCAATGGGGAAGGAGTGTTATTTGCCAACGCCACAGCAAGTAGTAAGGTAAATGATTCTTCAGGAGAGTTTGAAATTCATTTTGTAGAAGAAGGTGAATATGAACTACGTTTTGTTTCTTTTTCAGATGAAAATGCCGATGGTGAGCTGGAACTAGAAGGTGAAATAGAAGCTACTACTACTTCAGAAATAGATCTTTTAGGTTTCTCTGTAGGGGCAAATTCAGAAGTAGATTTTGATATTCTACTGGTTGGTTTACTGGACCTTTAAAATCCCGGGAATTGAATGATAAAACCACCTTCGGGTGGTTTTTTTGTTTGATTCAAATTATAAAACTTTGAATGAGAATTTGCGGTAAGCCTTTTTCTAAATTGTTTCATTTATTTAAAAGCTGATAGATGTCAGGTTTAGTTTCTTTTGAGAATAACTTAAAAGCATAATTCTTTTATTAACTTTATTTTTGCCTAACCAATTTACAAACTATGAACAAAGGAATTTATATTGCTACGCTGGAATCTCACAGCGGAAAATCTATGATTTCGTTAGGACTAATGAGAACACTTTTAGGAAAAATGGTAAAAGTAGGATACTTCAGGCCTATTATAAACGATGTTCCGAAAGGCGAAAAAGACAATCACATAGATACAGTTTTAAGTTATTTTGATTTAAAAATCCCTTATGAAGATACTTTTGCATTTACCCGAAGTGAGGTAATTCAGAAAACAAATGATGGAAAATCGGGGGAGATTATTGATACTATAATTACCAAGTATAAAAAGCTGGAAGATGAATTTGATTTTATCCTGGTAGAAGGTAGCGATTTCTCTGGAGAGGGTAGTGTTTTTGAGTTTGATGTAAATGTGGTAATCGCTAAAAATTTAGGGATACCGGTTATAATTGTAGTGAGCGGTCAATTTAAGAGCTGGGAAGAATTATTAGGAAACCAGCAAATGGCCTATCGTGCGTTTAGAGATAAGGAAGTTCAGGTTATTGCTATGGTTAGCAATAAAATTCAGGAAGAGAACCTGGAGCCTGCAACAACGAATATGCGCGGATTTTTACCGCAGGAAGTTGATGTATTTGCAATTCCGTTAATCGATACACTTAACAATCCTACTTTAAAAGAAATAGTAAAAGCACTGGACGGGACGGTTTTATTTGGGCACGATTTTCTTGATAATCAAACCGGGAATTTTGGAGTTGGCGCCATGCAGCTTAGAAATTATCTAACTACTCTAAAAAATGAAAGCTTAGTAATTACCCCAGGGGATCGTGCCGATATTATCTTAGGCGCATTACAAGCCAATATTTCTAGCAATTACCCAAGAATTTCAGGAATAATTTTAACCGGTGGTTTAAGGCCGGAAGAATCAATTTTAAAACTAATTGAAGGTCTATCTGATATTGTTCCTATAATTTCAGTTCAGGAGGGAACTTTTGCAGTGACTAATAAAGTAGGTGCCATAAAGTCTAATATCTATGCTGATAGTATTCAAAAAATACAAACTACCATCAGTATTTTTGAACGCTATGTATCTTTTGATCCGCTGGTAGAAAAACTTACCAATTATAAACCCCAGGGTAGAACTCCCAGGATGTTTCAATATGATTTGGTAAAACGTGCCAGACAAAGTAAAAAGCATATTGTCCTGCCAGAAGGTACCGATGAACGTATACTTGCAGCAGCAAAACGCCTCATTGATATGGATCTGGTAGAACTTACTTTGCTGGGAGATTTTGATACGATTCAGAAAACCGTCGCTAAAATTGCACTAGATCTTGATTTTTCAAAAATAAATATTGTGGATCCTGTAAACTCTCCAAATTTCCAGGATTATGCTGAAACTTTTTACGAATTAAGAAAGCATAAAGGTGTAAATATGGATATGGCGAAAGACCGTATGAGCGATGTTTCTTACTACGGGACTATGATGATTTATAAAGGTCACGCAGACGGAATGGTATCTGGTGCGGCACATACCACCCAGCATACAATTTTACCGGCCTTGCAATTCATAAAAACCAAACCAAATGTTTCGGTTGTTTCTTCTATATTTTTTATGTGTTTAGAAGATAGAGTTTCAGTATTTGGAGATTGCGCGATTAATCCTAATCCTACTGCGGAAGAATTAGCAGAAATCACCATTTCTTCGGCAGAGAGTGCTGCGGCATTCGGAATTGAACCAAAAATTGCGATGCTTTCTTATTCTTCCGGAACTTCAGGAAAAGGTGAAGATGTAGACAGGGTAAGAGAAGCTACGGCTATAGTTAAAGAACGAAGACCAGATCTTAAAATTGAAGGTCCAATTCAATATGATGCGGCAGTAGATATTAGTGTAGGAAAAAGTAAGTTACCCGGTTCTGAAGTTGCAGGTCAGGCCAACGTCTTAATTTTTCCCGATTTAAATACCGGAAATAATACTTATAAAGCTGTACAACGAGAAACCGGCGCTTTGGCCATAGGGCCCATGCTTCAGGGCTTAAACAAACCGGTAAACGATTTAAGCCGCGGGTGTACCGTGGCCGATGTTTACAATACAGTAATCTTAACTGCTATCCAGGCACAAGGAATTTAATTCAGAATGAAACCAGTATAATGCTGGACTCAAAACCAAACAAATGAAGAATATTTTAATTATAAATTCAGGAAGTTCATCTTTAAAATTTCAATTAATACAAATGCCATCAGAAGAAGTTTTAGCGTCAGGAATGGTTGAACGTATAGGATTGGAAGGTTCAAAACTTCATTATAAAACTAAAAATGAATCAGTTTCTGAAGAACTTTCAGCAAAAGATCATGCTATAGCATTAAAAGCAATCACAGATCTTTTAATGGATTCTGAAAAAGGAGTAATTAAAAATGCTGAAGAAATTCCGGCTATTGGGCATAGGGTAGTTCACGGTGGGGATAGTTTCTCAAAAACCATAGTGATAGACGAAAAGGTTAAGGCTAAGATTAAAGAATATTTTTCCCTGGCACCTTTGCATAATCCTCCAAACTTAAAAGGAATTGAGGTTGCAGAAAAACTATTTCCAAACGCGACCCAGGTAGCGGTTTTTGATACGGCATTTCATAGAAGTATTCCTAATGAAGCTTCGCAGTATGCTATTCCTATTGAACTTTCTGAAAAACATCATATTCAATTATATGGATTCCACGGCACCAGTCATAAATATGTGACTGAAAGAGCAATTGAATATTTGCAAAAAGAGAATTCGAAAATTATAAGTATTCATTTAGGAAACGGGTGTAGTATTACGGCGGTAAAAGATGGAAAAAGTATGGACCATTCGCTTGGTTTTGGACCGGTTAACGGACTTATTATGGGAACCAGGAGTGGAGATATAGACCAGTCTGTTATTTTTTATCTGGTAGAGCAATTAGGATATTCAGCACAGCAAGTAAGCGATATTTTACATAATAAAAGTGGGATGTACGGCCTTACCGGTTATAGCGATCTTAGAGATATTGAAGAACAGGCCGAAAAAGGAAATAAACAATGCCAGTTAGCCCTAAATATGAATGCCTACCGAATTAAAAAATACGTTGGTGCTTATACGGCTGCAATGAATGGGGTAGATGCCCTTGTTTTTACAGCGGGAATTGGAGAAAACAGCGATGTTATTCGCAAGTTGGTTTGTTCAGATATGGAGTTTTTCGGAATTAAATTGGATGAAGAGAAAAACAAACAACGTCTAAAAGAATTAAGAACTATAAATGCTGAAGATTCAAAAGTTCAGGTTCTGGTGATTCCGACGAATGAAGAACTGGAAATCGCACAACAGACTTATAACCTGGGGATTTAATACGTAGTTAGTTATATAAGGTATTTGCTTACCAGGAGTAATCTTTCCTGTAAAGCTTTAGATTTATGCTTGTGAGACAATAGGGTATTTCGCAAACTTCCGTCTGTTAATACTTGAAGGGTTTGATGCAGCTGGTTGAAAAAGCGCCTTTCCATTTCCGTACAAATTTGTCCCGATTTTGGGTTGGTATTCTTGCTTAAATTCTGCTGCATTTTAAGCACTTCTTTTTTGCATTTTAATAAAAGTTGATCCAGGTATTCCTGGTCTCTTGCTTCTAAAATATGCCGGTCTAAATCGTCTTTCAATGCTTTTTTATGATTGTATAAAGACTTAAACAGTTTCTTTAAAAAGATTTTTTTGGTTGTTAGAATACAATGTTTATAGTATATCGCGGCAGTATAATTAGCAATATAATATTTTTCCAGGTGGTCTACTTCAGAAGGTTTCCTCAACATCATTTCCTCTCTTTCCTTTGTAATACATTCCTTAATTGGAAGTAGTAAGTATTTGTAATGAATTTACAGGAAAACTGAAAAATTATCTGTTAAATAAGATTAAACAATTATTAAAAGATACTTAATAGTTTTAAGGAATCCCAATGGGATATGACGCGGGACATCTTAGTCGAAGTTTATTCTACAGAAGCTTTTAAAACGTTTGCTAGCTGTGTATCTAAATCTGCATTGTATTCTAAATTACTCGCATCTTCATTTGTAATCATCGCATAAAATATGCAGGCACTTAAGAATGCTCCTAATTTAGAAGGATGTATGTCATCTTCTAAAATTTTAATTTTTGGGTTATTCTCAGAAACTTTGTAAAATATGTCACCATGCTTAGATAACTCAAGGGAATTTTCTTTTGCGAGAGCGGCATAGTTTTCATTAATAAGTGTTAGGTACTGTAATTCATTAACCAATTCGGGAGAACAATATCTTTCATCTCTATTAAATGAATCTCCTAGCATAAATCCAGAATAGCAATATTGCTCCGGATACTCCACTTTTCCAGTCCAGGTATTGAATAAGATATATCTGGAGTTATCATTATCATTTAATTTTTTTATTTGTTTTATAGCCGGATCAGTTTTGTATTTTCTTGATTCCGGGATTAAAACGGCAACGGTACCAGTTTGCTTTATAATGATATCCCATTTTTTCTCCTGAATTTTCTTTTCGGTTGCGGTTGTATCACCTTCTTGTTTTAGCCGGGTCCTTATGTGATCTTCCGATGATTCTTCAATTATATTATCCAGATGTTTACTTAAAGAGATCCCTGGAAATGTTATTTGATCTATTTTAATATTGGAATTAGTTTCATTGAGCATTTTTTGCAGCATCTGCGGCATATCATTATAGTAGGTCAGGCTATTTCCCACGAATAAAACATTTATTTCTTTGGTATTGTCCTTTTTTTTGAATTACATCCCCAAATAATAATGAATGTTAGTAATAGTAAAATTTTTCTCATACTGTCTTATTCTATAACCGGCTTTTTTGCATTCTTTTTATAAAAACTCTCTATTTTACTATATAATTCAAAAATTTCAGGATGCGATTGAGCCGTAGGAGTGCGTACGGAAATACTCTCATAAGTTATATTATTTTTCTTTAAAAAAATTATTAAACCATAACCATCTAAAATTAATCGATTCTCCGGATATGATTCCTGATGACTTTTATTCCTTTCCCAATTTTCAACAAAGTTATCCACGATCTCTACTATAGAACTACCGTTTTTAATAATTAAAGTATCGGTTTCATATTCTCTATAATTTTCTCCAATTTGAATAAGTTTTCTAAGACCGTCATTTTCCTCTTCTGTAACTATTTTTTTCATTTTTAAGTAATCACTGTTACTAATATTAGTTCTGGAGATCTCTTTATGGATAATTATTTGAGTGTTTTTTTCTGACTTTTGATAAGCAATTTTATAATTTTTATAATTGGTAAAGAATATTCTTAAATCGTACTGTTCTTCTTCCTGACAATTTACGTGTATACAACAGAACAATGTTGCTAACATTATTAAGCTTTGTATTTTCATTTTAAGACTGGATAATATTTAAGTAAATGGTTTACATCCAGCCTAAAATACACCATTAAAAGGATATGTTTTTTAAAAAATAATGGTCTGGTATTCTTTCTGAAAAAGATGAGGAATCAATAGTATGAAGTAATATCTGAATACAGACTTTACCTAAAAAGATCTTTATACTCCACAAAAAAAGCTTCCATTTGTTCCATATTATCATTTAGGAATTTCATCGCTTCCGGCCATTGGTTACGACTGTGGATGCTTACATTTTCTAGCTGAACGCAAACCCGGGAAATTATTTTTTCTTCAGGAAGTTCGTATTCTTCTTCAAATTTTACATCGGCTAGATATTCTGAAGTTAGGATTTTTTTAAGCGAAAGCAGCTTTTCAAAATAATATGCACGAATCAGCGGATCTTCATCTATAACATCTAAAGAAACCTGGGCAAATTTTCGGTTAAAAGTAAATTTTAATTCAAGCTCTTTAATCCCGGTGTTATAAAGTAACCATTTTCTGCGAAAAACGATGCCAAAGCTCGTCCAGAACTGCTGTCTTAATTTTTTGCTTTCGGCTTTGCTAAACATATTAGATAAAGTAGGCGAGTAGAATTCCGCCAACAATTACCGCCAGCTTGGAAAGATTGAACTTATGATTTTTAGAAGCTTCGAATAAAATAGTAGTTGAAACGTGCAGAAAAATACCAATTACCAGCGCATTAATATAAATTGAAATATCCTGAAGTAAACTGAATTGCGATTTAAAGAAGCTTCCCAAAGGCGTCATCAAAGCAAAAACCGCGAGGAACAATCCGATTTTAATTTTACTCAAATTAGAATGAATAAGAAAAACCGAAAGAATGGTAGCAACCGGAATTTTATGAATCACGACTCCGTGTAGAATATGATCGCCTTCATCCATAGGAAAACCTTCCAAAAAGGCGTGGATGCTTAAACTAATTAAAAGTAAAATGGGGAATTTTTTCATTCCTTCCTGGTGATGCAAATGCCCGTGTTCAACTCCTTTTGAAACAAATTCCAGGATTATTTGCAGCAGCAAGCCCAGCATAATAAAAATACCAACTTCCTCGGTCCCGTTTAAATACACTTCGGGGAGTAATTCAAAAATGGTAACCGCCAGGAGATACGCACCACTAAAACTAAGCAGCAATTTAAAACCGACTGAGGAGGAGGGTTTTAAGAAAATGGCGATAAGATAACCGGCAAATACAGAGAGAAGGGGTAAAATATAGATCATTAATTAGCTCAAAAATAATTAGTAAAAATACCCCGGGACACGCCTCAAGGCCTTTCCCGAATTTAATCGGGATTGAAAAATAAAAAATTAACACCAGCACAACGATTCCCAATCCTTGTTTTAGGAGTTAAAAAGTTAAGTCGTAAAAGCATTCGCGAAATTTCAGCATCCCCAGCCGGCAATACTAATATTCAGCAAAATTACCCTATTTTTGTGGACTGTAAAAAACCGATATGGAAAATAATTTTAAAATGATTGCCAAGACTATGTATGGTTTTGAGCCAGTTTTGGCTAAAGAATTAATGGCACTTGGCGCTATGGATGTTAAAGAAGGAACCAGAAATGTAAGTTTTGTAGGCGATAAAGGCTTTATGTATAAGGCTAATTTATGCCTTAGAACTGCAATTAAAATCCTTAAACCATATCAAAGTTTTAAAATATTTTCAGAAGAAGATCTTTATAAGAAGATTTACGAATTACCCTGGGAAGATTTTATGGATGTAGATGACACCCTGGCTATTGATGCCACGGTACATTCAGAAACTTTTACGCATTCCCAGTATATTTCCTTAAAAACAAAAGATGCTATTGTAGACCGGTTTCGGGATAAATTTGATAAAAGACCCAATGTAGATCTTGATTTTCCAACTTTGAGAATTAATATCCATATTGAAAAGAATTTTTGTAATGTTTCTTTTGATTCTTCTGGGCAGTCTTTACACAAACGTGGTTATAAAACTGCGACCAATATTGCGCCGATAAATGAAGTATTGGCTGCGGGAATGTTATTGCTTTCAGGTTGGGACGGGCAGTGTGATTTCCTTGATCCTATGTGTGGGAGTGGAACTATATTAATTGAAGCCGCAATGATTGCGTGCAATATTCCGCCAAATTTAAACCGAAAAGAATTCGCTTTTGAACGTTGGAAAGATTGGGACGAAGATCTATTTGAAAAAATTGAAGAATCTGTGCTAAAAAAAGTACGGGAATTTCATTTTACAATTCAAGGGTATGACACCGCTCCTTCGGCAGTTCACAAAGCCATAGATAATGTTGAAAATGCTAATCTTACTGAATTTATAAAAGTAAAAAGACAGGATTTCTTTGCATCTGAAAAAGAAGGCGAAAGGCATTTACATATGTTATTTAATCCGCCGTATGGCGAGCGATTAGAGATTGATATGCCAAAATTTTATAAAGAAATTGGGGATACGCTGAAACAAGCATACCCGGGAACCGATGCCTGGTTTATCACTTCTAATCTTGAAGCAATAAAACACGTTGGCCTAAGACCTTCCCGAAAAATTAAGCTCTATAATGGTGCGCTGGAATCTAAATTATTGAAATACCAGATTTACCAGGGATCGAAGAAAGCGAAGTTTCAAGAGTAGGAATTTGAATAAATTATTATTGCGCGGAGTTATTTCTCTGGAAGCTTTTTAGGAACTCGCTAGCGGTCATTACCGGAAGACAAGATTTCTGAAAATCCTTTCCATTTCTGGCAATTATAATTTCACATTCTGATGAAGCAATTGCACTAAAATACTGAAGAGAATCACCAAAATCTTTGAAATCTGAGTTAAGTCCTTTTTCGATTATTCTTCATCAACTTTAGAACTCTCACATAAAATCTTGAGTTTACTGAGTTTTTCCTTTGCAATTTTTGGGGACTCAAATTTGGATAGAAAGTAGGTTACGGTTTCAAAAGATATAAGTAATACTATTAAGATGATACATCCTATATCTGCCAACGTTGCAAGTTGCCCAGCAGGTTATAAAAAGATTCTCTTTCTCCCAGTAAATCCCGAACTATGTTAGTATCTATAAAAATTCTCCTGCACATTTATATTTTTGCAATAAGTGATCAGAATATTCCATTTTACAGTCTAAATCGGGTGGGAGCTTTTTTCCGGTAGAAATACTTTTTACGAAAGGAGAAATCTCCAAATTCTCGTTACTTTTTTATTCGTGAGCTTTAAAGTGCCTTTTGTATTCATAGCTCTATTATTATACGTGTTAATTTAAGAAATTTATCCGTGTAAAATAAAGAAGAAGAATTTCAGCATTTTCTATTTCTTATAAAAAGGAATCAAATAACTAATGGTGTAGCCATAACCAACTCCAATATTACTATCGTCGTAGGTTCGGTTAAAGCCTGGAATGGCGAGGTTGTCAAAATTATCTGGTGTACTTTGAAATAACCTGCGTTTCAGCTGAACGTTAAAGGAAAGAAATAAATTATTAAGCACTTCAACTTTAATCCCCGCAATCAATTCAACCCAATTCGCGGTTAATCCTGAATATTCTATGGTTTCAGAACGAATATCCGGTTCGAAAAAAGGATTGGTGGTATAGATTCGATATTCTTCAACATCTTGTGTGAAGGTTGAAAATCCATACCGCGCCCCAACAAAAATCAGGTTTTCCATTCCTGTCCAGTTTTCGTACGCATTATAATCAACACCAAGTTTTACATAACTTCCGCGAGAAGTAAGGCTAATATTGTCTTCAGAATAGCCAATACTTTCATTTCCTAATTCCGCGGCAGCGTAATAATTTTTATACACCCTGTAATCACCTAAAATCTCAAAACCGGAATAATCATCCTGAAAAGCCGTTCTTAAAAGTTTGCTAATATCGACGCCAGCCCTAAGCCCGAATTTCTCACGGTTGGCCAGGCTATCCTGTACCGTCTTTTCCTGTACAGTTGTTTCCTGACTTAACAATGGAGCAGCAAGGAGTAGGAATAATATGCTAAAAAAATATGCTGATATGTGATTCTGTATCATCTTCAATATTGGGTTCATCTATAATATAAGAATCTATCCATTCGTCTTCTTCCCCGCCTTCAATGGTTAATTTTAGGCTATTATAAATTACTTTATAAGCACAAGCCCGGTTAACATAAACTTCTTCGGTGCCATAGGTAAAGGTTAAAGTATCGGTATCTGGTGTAAATTCTGGATCTTCCTCATCTTCTTCCGCATCATAAAGGGTAAAAGTATAGGTGGTAGTATTTTGATCTGTCCTTAGCGGAATTTGAATGGTATCAGGATTTATTCTTCGATATAAAGTCTTTACAGAATCGGCTACCATAGACCTTACGCTTAAGTTGGTAGGTCTTTTATAGCTCTCCCTATCATCTACATCATAAAAACTCAATATGAGCATAGGTGTAGTTTGGGTGCTTTCGGGACAAATATCGTCGCGCTGGCAACCCATAATGAGCATTAGAAAAACTACACTCGCTGCAAGAATTTTTAAATAACTTTTACTCATTTATTTTCTTTCTAAACACACAACATTTTCTACGTGATGAGTTTGCGGAAACATATCTACCGGTTGTACCCTGGTAACCTTATAATATTCATCAAGCATAGATAGATCCCGGGCCTGCGTGGCAGAATTGCAACTCACGTAAACAATGCGCTCTGGCAATATACCAATTATTTGAGCAATTACATCTTTGTGCATCCCGTCTCGTGGCGGATCGGTAATTATAACGTCTGGCTGGCCGTGATTATTGATAAATTCTTCAGAAAAAACTTTTTTCATGTCGCCAACAAAAAACTCGGCATTGTTAATCTGATTGCGTTCAGCATTTTCTTTGGCATCAAGTATAGCTTCCGGAACAACTTCAACTCCAATTACTCTTTTAGCTTTTTTTGCTACAAACTGAGCGATAGTGCCGGTCCCTGTATATAGATCGTAAACTATTTCGTCTCCCTTTAAATCGGCAAAGTCACGGGTTATTTTATACAATTCATAAGCCTGAGCCGAATTGGTTTGATAAAAAGACTTGGCGTTTATTTTAAACTGAAGTCCTTCCATTTGCTCAAAAATATGGTCGCGGCCTTTATAACAAATTACTTCCTGGTCGTAAATAGTATCGTTTCCTTTTTCATTTATCACATACTGTAAGGATGTGATTTCAGGAAACATTTCTATTACCGCATCTAATAATAATTCCTGCTTTTCTTTGTTTTCGTAAAAAAACTGGATTAAAACCATAATTTCTCCGGTAGAAGAGGTGCGAATCATTAAAGTTCTTAATAGGCCTTCCTGTTTCCGGGCATTAAAAAAGCTAAGACCATTAGATGTAGCAAATTCTTTTATGAAATTTCTAATCGCATTGCTGGGATCCTCCTGAAGGTGGCACTTTTTAATATCCAGGATCTTATCCCACATTCCGGGGATATGAAAGCCAAGGGCATTTTTATCGTCAAAATCTTTTCCGCTATTTATTTCTTCGGGAGTTAACCATCGGCTATCGCTGAAGGAAAATTCCATTTTATTTCGGTAAAAATATATTTCCTTACTTCCTAAAATCGGGGTAACCTCTGGCAGCTCTACTTTACCAACGCGAACAAGATTATTTAAAACTTCGTCTTGCTTGTATTCCAGCTGATATTCGTACCCCATATTTTGCCATTTGCAACCTCCACAGGTTCCAAAATGCTGGCAAACAGGTTCTACGCGTTTATCTGAAAATTGATGATAATTAACCGCCGTACCCTGGTAGTAAGATTTACGTTGTTTTGTAGTTTTTATATCGGCCACATCGCCGGGAACCACGTTGTCTATAAATATCACTCTACCATCTGGAGATTTCCCGATTCCTTTTCCTTTTCCGCCGGCACCGGTAACTTCTACGGCCTCAAATACCTTGTTTTTATTCCTTCTTCCCATAGCGCAAAAATAGAATAATTGTGAAGATTTATTCCCTGTGTTCTTAAAAATTCCCACAAACATTTAGTAATTTGCGAAAACTTAAATAATGGATGATTTCTCTCCCCTGTGACCTTATTTTAAAGGAAGAGGCACAAAAGAAGGAATTATAGAATTATTGATTTTTAAAAAAAAATTGAACATGTCTTTACCAAAAATTACATCTTCAAAAGAAGCTATTGAATTAGAAGACCAATACGGTGCTCATAATTATCATCCGTTGCCTGTGGTGCTTAGCCGCGGCGAGGGTGTACACGTTTGGGATGTAGAAGGAAATAAATATTACGATTTTCTTTCAGCCTATTCTGCCGTAAACCAAGGGCACTGTCATCCAAAAATAGTTGATGCCCTTTGTAACCAGGCGGCTACCTTAACGCTTACTTCAAGAGCTTTTCATAATGACGTATTAGGTCCGTATGAAAAGTTCGCTACTGATTATTTTAAATTCGATAAGTTACTGCCTATGAATACCGGGGCAGAAGCTGTTGAAACTGCGATTAAAATTGCGAGAAAATGGGCTTACGAAAGAAAAGGAGTGAAGGAAACTGAAGCGCAAATAATTGTTTGTGAAAATAATTTCCACGGAAGAACAACTACGATAATTTCTTTTTCTAACGATGAAGGTGCAAGAAAGAATTTTGGACCCTATACACCCGGATTTATAAAAATCCCTTACGATGATATTGATGCGCTGGAAAAAGTGTTAAAAGAAAATGATAATATCGCAGGTTTTATGGTAGAACCTATTCAGGGAGAAGCAGGGGTCTATGTGCCTTCTGAAGGCTACCTGAAAAGAGCCCGTGAACTTTGTAAAGAAAATAATGCTTTATTTATTGCTGATGAGGTTCAAACAGGAATTGCCCGTACAGGTAAATTGCTTGCCGTAGACCACGAAGAGGTTAAGCCAGATATGCTTATTTTAGGAAAAGCAATTTCCGGAGGGGTTTATCCGGTATCTGCTGTTTTAGCAGATAATGAAGTGATGGAGGTAATCCAACCCGGACAACACGGTTCTACTTTTGGTGGAAATCCATTAGCAGGGGCTGTAGCTACAGCTGCTCTTGAGGTTATTCGAGATGAAAACTTAGCTGAAAATGCTGAAAAACTAGGAAATCTTTTTAGAAGGTTACTTAACGATTTTATTCGCGACTCTAATATCGTAGAATTAGTAAGAGGTAAAGGTTTATTAAATGCGATTGTAATTAACGATTCTGAAGACAGTTCTACTGCCTGGGATATTTGTATGGCACTAAAAGAAAACGGACTTTTAGCCAAACCAACCCACGGTAATATTATTCGTTTTGCTCCACCATTGGTAATGAACGAAGAGCAAATTAGAGATTGTGTGAATATTATTACTACTACGCTAAAGCAATTTGAGAAATAATTATTCATCAAGTAGATAAAACGGAAAAGCCAGCTGTTTCAGCTGGCTTTTTATTATTAAAAGAAAAAAAGGTAATTTGAATGGTATTATTTCCGTCAAACTGGTTTCAGCTTCTAATATGATTTGATGAATTAAAATCTTAGATCCTTAAATAATCCCGAACCTTCGGGACAGGATGACAATTAAATGACTTTTTAAATAGCCGTTTCCTTTTTATTCAAAATCAGTATTTATTGATTTTGCTCAATTTCTCTTAATATTTCCTCCTGCATCTCATAAACTCCTTCTATTCCTCCATACATGATAAACGTTACAATAGTACTTATTAAACTAATAGCGCTTAGGATAAGGCCAATAATAGCAAGGATTTTTCCGGTTTTTACGTTTTGGTAGCCGGTATATAATTCAGGTTGGGCATTATAGATTTCGGTAGCCCTTTTAGCCATTACAAGTGTAATAATTCCGAAGATAATTCCCAGAACTCCATAACAGCAGCATCCTATAATTGAGAGAATACCGAAAATTAATATTAAAGTTGAATTTGGTAGTTGTTGTCTTTCCATAAAGATTGGTTTATTGGGTTAGTTGTATTAATTGATTCATTTTTATTAAATAGCTAATTAGCATTACCGCCCCGCTCATAATAATAAGCGTGATTTTTATTAGAAAATCATATTTAAATTTTACAAAAAGATTCAGGATGAGAAAGGCAAGTAAAAACAGAATAGGATAAATGGCAGGAAACATCAAAAATGCCTGGGTAAATTCTGCTTTAAAAACAAGTAATAAGGCACGTTGCCCTCCACAGCCAAAACAATCTACCCCAAAGAGGCTTTTATTAAGACAGGGCAACATAAAATCTTCCATAATTAATTTTTAATGCTAATCTTGCTGGTGAATTCCATATTTTTAGAAGAAATTAGTTTTAGGACATAAATAGCATCTTGTAATCCCGAAGTAGGCAGCGTATAATTTGCAGTTTCCATTGGTATTGTTTTATTATAAATCATTTGTCCGTTAAGATCGTATAATAAAATTTGTCTTATATCGGTTTCAAGCATTTGAATCTCCAATTGTGCCTTTAAATTATTTTGAACAATCAGGACTTCAGGAATTATAAAATCTAATTCTTCTTTTGGTAATTCAAATTGCAAATCATCTTCTTTTTCCTCAATAAAACTAATAAAAAATCGATTACTATAGTTTCCTTTTGGTAAATCTATTGAAAATTTGTCGTTATTTAATCGAAAATAAGATTCTACCTCAGCATCAAAAATATACACATCTTCATTCTCAAATTCCCTGAAATCATCAAGCTGAAAGCTTAATTCAGCATCTTCTGCTAAATTAATAAGAAGCGGAATTTTATCGTTTTTTCTAAACGGTCTTACCTGGAAATTATATAAAGCTTCTTCAATATTCCAGCCCACATCATTTTGCGAAACTCCATAAACCTTTGCATCCATCGCCCAATCATAATCTTTAGAAGAATCTTCTCTAAAAGCTAAAAGTAGGGGGCGGGTGTACAGGTTATTGACAATTATATTGAGTTTTAAAAGTGGAAACTCACTCCTCTGCTGATTTTTGAATTCTGAAGTTTGTGAATTTTCCTGCTGAAACCTTCTTTGTGAACTTCTAAAATGAATATATCCATCGTTCCTTCCGTTTAGCATAAAACCTTGTGCAATGGGAGAGTATTCTCGAGCAATTTCACCACCGGTTTCCCCAGAATTCCCGGTTTCTTCGCCGGCGCCATTATATATTTTAAGGACTGCCGGAACATACGCATTTGCCCCCGGAGAGTAAGAAGCGTAACCACCTTCATAGTCTTTCAGATGGTGGGAATCACCGTTTTCACGAGAATCCCAGAAATAAGCGATACCCGTACTGGCAGGATTTTCCATTAAAAAGCTTTGTAAATGTAGGGCAGAAGGAAAAGGCTTTCCCACCAGCACATTTTGGTCATTATTTATTGAAACTTTTATTTCACCGTCATTGGGTAAACCTCTAAAATCGTATCGCTGCTTATTGTCGGGATTGTTTTCCACCCCGTTAATGATTCTATTGTAAGTCCCATTTACGCCTTTCATGGTAAAACCTTCTCCGGGCGCAACATCAAAATTAACACCTACATGTTGCCAATAATTATATTCTCTACCGGAATATTTATAAATCCAGCGCCGGGAAATTCCGAATGGGTTGGATGTGCCTTCTAAGCTGCCTGTAACCCGCGTGGGGTTGCTATTAGTTATACTTTTTGGTTGAAAGAAAATTGCTCCAAATTGTTTCTGACTAATATTATCTTTTACCGGAAGCACCCAGTAATTATAATCGAAAGCATGGGAAGTACCTTCCTGGAAAACCGGGATTAACCCGTTTCCTGAATTGAGGTTTGTACTTTTTTCTCCCTGCAATAATTGAGATTCCTTCCGTAGATAAATGCTCGCTTCAGTATCAGGAGTATTGTTCTTTTCTAAATTGATATCGTCTTCAACATATAAAAAACGATCGCTAAGGTAAATATAGGAATCTCCTGAATTTGAAGGCAAAATGTGCAATTGTGCATTTCCGTAGTAAAAAGAGAAAATAAAAGCTAAGAAGTATATTTGCCTCATAATTCCTGTAACTTTGCAGAAAATACAAGAACCGTTATTTTAAACATTTTACAAATAAGGGATAACAGGTAAAAAAATGAATAATTCTCAGGTAATAAATTCAATTTTAATAGTAGTAGGTGGCGCACTTTTAATCTACGCGATTGCTGCTGAAGATGCTCATGCTTACTTTAAAATTGGCGGACTCATAGTAATTATGCTTGGACTCTACCGGGCTACAAATTTTTGGGTGGCAACCAAAGACGATCACAAAGAAGATGAAAATAACGAGTAATGGAGCTGAAAAAAGGAGATAAAGTGGCGGTTTTAGATGATGTGCTGGAAGGTTATGTACTAAAAACCGAGGCCGGCACCGTTTATATTGAAACCACCGATGGTTTTGAAATGGAATTTTCTGAAGGAGAATTAGTAAAAATTGAAACTGCCATTGAAACTTTATCTGATGATATTGATTTTGAAAAAGTTTTAGCTGAAAAAAAGTTACCTCCAAAACCTAAATCGCAACGTATAAAACCTAAAGAAAGGAATCTGCCTCCAATGGAAGTAGATTTGCATATTGAAAAACTTACCACTTCATCCCGTGGAATGAGTAATTATGATATGCTGAACCTTCAGATGGAAACAGCAAAACGGCAAATAGAATTCGCAATGAGAAAACGAATTCAGAAAATTGTGTTTATTCACGGGGTAGGCGAGGGAGTCTTAAAAGCCGAGCTGGATTTTTTATTGGGTCGATACGATAACCTTAAATTTTATGATGCCGATTACCAGAAATATGGTCTCGGTGCTACAGAAGTTTATTTCTTTCAGAATGTTTAATCTTCTATATCAGTTTCCTCATCCTCATTATCCTCATCCTC
>NZ_FUZC01000017.1:625-71321 GCF_900168115.1 Salegentibacter salinarum | reverse complement strand
TTCTCACAATAAATCTTGTTTCAACCATAGGCTCATACACTGTTTCACCTATGTCTGTGAGATCTCCCGCGGTAAGACATATCACTTTCATTCCATATATCCGCATCATCTACACCCTGATCTCCGTATAGCTTTAGGACTTCGCTTTGTATGGCAAGCTCATCCAGATCAGCTATGCCTTATATGATGTTCGTGTTCCTCGGACCGGAACTTTGCCGCAGGCTTCCTTCAGATTCCACCTCACGATGGACACCCTTGCCTTTGGCTAATGATAGGTAGCTATAAACCCCCATAACGGACTTGCACCGTCAAGTGATATGCCATGCACGGCACACCATAAAAAAAGCGATCTTTTTATAAGAATCGCTTTTTAGTTCGGAACAAAAGATTATTATCTACTCATCAAAACAACATCTGATGAGTTAAAAATTTCATTTCGGTTTAATAGTTTTCCGTAGAATTCTAAATCGTTTTGCTGGTCTCTAAACGACTTGTCTAACCATTTAGCGGCTTTATTTACCGGTATTTTATAAACCTTAATTTCAGGGTAAGTATCTGGAGATTCAGATTCGTCTATCCCGATTTCAATTTGTTTTTTCTGTTTGTTATAATAAACATATTTCGCCAGGAAATTATGCTTAATTAAACTTATAAACTCATCAGGTAATTCCTGACAAGTTACACATTCTTCTACATATTGTTTCACTAATTGTTTTAGTGAAACTCTAATCTCGTTGGTATTTAAATAAGTTGCCATAGGTGTTAGGTTTTGTAAGTTTTATATGGCTAAATTATGCGCAATGTTCCTCTTGAAAAATTTTTTATAGGTAGTTTAACGCTATATTGTTAATATGTCTAAATAATAAAGGTTTTCGCTCATATATAAAGTTGCGAAAACCTTTTCGGTATAAAGCTTTTGCAAAAATTCCTTGATTTTCACCTTAACTTTCTATTAATACTATAATTCACGTTAGCATTCATTACAAATTGTTTCTATGGATTCTGTAAGGAATGCGGCGGTATTTCGGCTACCTGTAAGCATTAAAAGTAAAAAATAATATGTTTATAAATATAAGCGAAATCCCCTACTCCATACTTGAATTAGCTACCGTGGCTAAAGATTCCAGTGTAAAAGAAACCTTTGATCAAAGTCTTGATTTAGCTCAAAACGCCGAAAAAATGGGTTACACCCGGTTTTGGCTGGCAGAGCATCATAATATGGTAAGCATTGCCAGCTCTGCAACAGCCGTGCTAATAGGGCATATTGCAGGCGGAACAAAAACACTTAAAGTAGGTTCCGGCGGAATTATGCTTCCCAATCATTCGCCTTTAATCGTCGCTGAACAATTTGGAACCCTGGGTACGCTCTATCCAAACCGAATAGACCTGGGACTAGGAAGAGCTCCCGGCACAGATCAGGTTACCGCGCAAGCCATTAGATCTGACCGCATGAAATCCGTTTTTAAGTTTCCGGAAGAAGTAAAGGAAATTCAGAAATATTTTTCTATTGAAAATGCCCAGGCTCAAGTTAGAGCCGCGGTAGCGGAAGGTGTTGAAGTGCCAATTTACATCCTGGGTTCAAGTACCGATAGTGCACATCTCGCTGCCGAGCAAGGCTTGCCTTACGTTTTTGCCAGTCATTTTGCTCCCACACAATTACACCAGGCACTTAGTATTTATCACAATAATTTTAAGCCTTCCAAATTTCTGGACAAACCTTATACCATTGCCGGGGTGAATATAATTGCAGCTGATACCACCGCTAAAGCGGAAAAAATCTCTACGTCTCTTATTAAAATGATGCTGGGCGTAATGAGCGGAAATATTGATTATATGCAACCTCCAGTAGAATTCACAAATGAACACAGAGAAATTCTTGCACATCCAGGATTTCAGCGTATGCTTCAATATGCATTTATTGGTGATCCTGAAACGATTAAAACCAAAACCGAAGCGTTTTTAAAGGAAACAGGCGTAAACGAAATTATGGCGGTTTCGCATATTTATGATCATACAGACCGGCTGAGATCTTTCGAGATATTTTCGGAAATAATGAAAGGGAAAATTTAAACTACCAGGACTATATTTATTCCTAATCGTGTTTAAAAGCAGCCATAACCCTAAAAATATGCATAATTGCAGGAAAAACTGCATCCATAGACTCTTCAGCACCCTTTGTGGACCCCGGCAGGGCGAGCACAAGGGTGTTTCCAATTAATCCCGAGACAGAACGGGATAACATTGAATAAGGCGTTCTATCTTGCCCATAGGCTCTTATGGCTTCCTCAATACCGGGAATGGGACGTTCCAGTAATGGCTGAATAGCTTCCGGGGTGACATCGCGGGGAGACAGACCGGTGCCGCCGGTTAGAATAACCAGGTTCACTTTTTTTGCGCATTTTTCTTTTACCAGCGTTTGAATTGTTTCCTTTTCATCCGGAATTACCTGGTAATCTTCTACGGCAACCTGGTAAGCTTTTAGCTTTTCCATGATAACCTTTCCTGCTTTATCCTGCTTCTCCCCCGCCGAGATAGAATCGGAACAAACAATAACCGTAGCTGAAATCTGATTTTCCTCTACCACCTTCCGGTAATCTGTTTTGCCACCTTTTTTCTCCAGCAGTTTAATTTTTTCTATGCTTATTCCTTTATCTATGGGTTTTAGCATATCGTACATCGTAAGGGCTACCACAGAAGCGGCGTGCATAGCTTCTACCTCTACGCCAGTTTTATAAATGGTATGTACTTCAACATTAATATAAATCTCAAGGTCTTCGATATTGTAGGTGATATTTGTATACTCTACCGGTAAAGGATGGCAATCGGGAATCATATCACTGGTGCGTTTCGCAGCAAAAAGACCGGCTGTTTTCGCCATTTCAAACACATCCCCTTTTGGGACTGTTTTCTCTTCTACGGCTTTAATCGTATCAGCGCTACTTACCTTAACCACAGCCTGCGCTATAGCTTTGCGAAGCGTGTTGTTTTTATGAGTAATATTTACCATTTTTTCCTTTTCAGTATTTAAGTATTCACTTTCCAGTTTTCATCGCTGTTCTCCAGCAACTCCTTCCCCCACACCGGTAACTCATTTTTAATTCGTTCTACCAGTTCCTCACAAGCATCTATCGCCATTTTTCTATGTTTGGAAGAGGTGAATACAAACAGGCATATTTCGCCGGTTTTCACCTCTCCAAGGCTGTGATAAATATGCATACAGGTTAGATTATATTTTTCAAAAATAGCTTCCCTGATTTCAAATGCTTTTTGAAGCGCCATTTCCTCGTAAGCAGTATATTCTATAGCTCTCACGACGCTCCCCTCTTTTTCATCGGCCCTTACCTGGCCCAGGAAAATAGAATGTGCACCTATATTGGTTTTGCTGCTGTGATTTTGAATAGATTTGGCTATCTTTTCTGAAGAGATAGGTCCTTCTACAAATATATTTTTAGGTTTACGTGTCATATTCATTAGAATTTAAAGGTGAAGCAGGGTTCAAAATACCTCCTTCTACTGAAAATATTTTCTTTTCCGGAAATTGCTGTTTCAATTCTTTTGCCAGTTGGGAACTGCGTTGTCCCGAAGCACAGCATAAAAGAATATTCTCATAGGCTGAAAGCGATTCTGGATTTTCCCTTATATCTCCCATAGGAATTCTACTTAAATACTCTTTTTCAAACAATGGTTTTTCTCCGGTTTCCCTGATATCTACCAGAATACTGTTAGTCATATTAAGCGCCCAGTCAAGGGCTGTTTCCCAGTTTATACGCTCTGCGATTCCGCAGTTAATATTATAATTTCTATCCTTAAAATCCATTTCAGATTCCGGCAAATTTTCCCTGCCTTTGGTATTAGGCTGAATGCCTACTTCGTAAAATGAAGAGTTTTTAAGATTAAAAAAAAGTATTTTCTCTGAAAGTACTTTTCCCACCCCCGATAAAATTTTTAGTACTTCTGATGCCTGCAATGTTCCTATAATTCCAGGGAGAACTCCTAAAACCCCGGTTTCAGCACAATTGGGAATTTGATTTTCACTTGGCGGATTGGGATAAACGTCCCGGTAATTTAAAGCTACCGATCCATAATTAAAAATCATTAATTGCCCCTCATATTTATAAATAGCGCCCATTACCAGGGGTTTATTTAGCAATACACAAGCATCGTTTACAAGGTAACGGGTTCCAAAATTATCGGTCCCGTCTACTATAACATCAAAGGAAGAAATTATTTCCAGGGCATTATTTGTATTCAAAAAATCTGAAAAGACTTCAAAATTTAAATCGGGGTATTTTTCCTTTAGAACTTCGGCTGCAGTAGATGCTTTAGGCCTGCCGGTATGCTGATGCCCGAAAAGTGTTTGCCTGTTAAGATTTGACTCGCTTATGGTATCGCCATCAACTATTCCGATGGTTCCCACTCCGGCTGCCGCAAGATGTAATAACACAGGACAACCTAAACCACCCGCTCCAACGACAAGCACACGGGCCCGGGACAGTTTTTCCTGGCCTTCTTGACCAAACTCGGGCAATATGGTTTGACGTGAAAATCTACTCATCCTCCAGAAAATGGTGGTAAAAGGGCAATTTCCTCATCCCCTTCAAGTGGAGTATTTTGCTGAATAAGCTGCTGATTTACCGCCAGGGAAAAATCCAGGTCCTTTAAGTTTGGATATTCATTATAAAGGCTGGCCAATAATTCTTCGGTATTCTCCTTCTTCGGAAATTTAAATTCCTGCTCAGGCAGCTTTTCAGCGATCATTCCAAAAGCTTTCACCGTTAATCCTTCCATTTCTTTTCTGCTTCTATTCGTTCTTCCTCAGTATTGATATTTTTAAATATCTTACCCGATTGCTCGTACTCGAAAGGTAACAAAACGTGCTGATTTTTCAGAATGAAATCGGTCATTTTTAGTTCTCCTGCTGCAATACTTTTCTTAATTTTTTCCTTTAAAATTACGGGATATACACTAAACAGCGGATTTATTTTTTGATTAGACATTGAGGCAATTATCTGCTTCTTATCGGCTTTCTTTAATAAGCGCTCAATGGCACTTGCGGTAATAAAAGGCATATCACATGCAATGAGCAGTACCATTTCTGCCCCGGTATTTTCCATAGCAGTTAACAAGCCACCCATTGGTCCTTTTTCGGGAATAACATCACTGTAAACCGGCAATTTAAACCTTCTATAAGCAGAATTATTGGCAATTATTTTTGTGGATATTTTCAAAGTTTCCAATTCACGTAACACGTGTAAAATCATTGGTTCTTCATTTAAAGAAACCAAACCTTTATCCCTGCCCATCCGGCTGCTTTTGCCGCCGGCGAGAACAAATGCTTCTATGTTTTTATAATTTTTCAGAAAAAGATCAATTTAAGGGCGGCCCCGGCCAGTACAAATGTCAATAAGTGTTTTACCAATTTCACATTAAATCTCAAAGCACCAAAATAGCTGCCTAAAATTCCCCCGAGCACCGCGGGCGGAATAAGTATCCAGAGCGATTTATTCTCTATGAGATTAAAGCCCGTGGTTCCCAGGTAACCGGCAACAGAATTTACAAAAATGAATAATGCGCTTAGGGCAGCCGTTTGTCGAACATTTGTCCATCCCAACATAAGCAGCAAAGGAGAAAGAAGAATTCCCCCACCAATGCCTATAAGTCCCGAAAAGAAACCTATGAGGATGCCGATAAATGGAGGCATCCATATTTTATCTCTCAGAATTGTTTTATCATTCTTAGGAAAAACGCCCAGGAAATTCAATACCGGGAACAGTAAAAGTACACCCAGAATATTCTTATAAATCGAGGATTCCACCACTACCAATCCGCCAATGAAAGCAGCAGGGACTGAAAAAACTACAAGCTGTAAAAACAGCTTATTAGGAAATTCACAGGATCTACGGTGGTTAGTAAAAGCGATAAAAGAGACTGCCATATTGAGTAATAAGGCGGTTGGCCTAATTTCTTCAGGTGCAAAACCTGTAAGAGCCAGGATCATAAGATAGCTGCTGGCCCCACCGTGCCCTACCGAAGAATAAAAAAAAGCTGCTAAAGGTAACAGCAAAAACAAATAGGGCAGAAATTCGCTTTGCATCTATCGAAACTTATAAATAATCTTAAAGATCGTAAACTTTTACTTTTGTTCCTGCTGTCACCACCGAATTTTCTGCGGGTAATTCCAATAGACATTCTGCTGTGGCAAAAGCCTGCAGGTTAAAAGATTGCTGGCCTTTTAGAAGCTCTACTTGATTGCCATTTTTTTTGCCCTTCATAAAGTGAGTAAATCCTGGTTTTTTCGGGATATCTTCAATAATTTCCAAGGTGTGATCCGCTTCCCATACAGCGGTTCCTCCTAACCAATGTTTTATCGACGGCCTCACATATTGAATAAAACAACTGTGAACCGAAGCCGGATTTCCCGGAAGTGCAAAAATTAATTTCCGCTCTTTTTTCCCCGCGAACATGGGTTTTCCCGGGCGCTGTTTTATCTTATAAAAAAGTTCTTTAACCTTAGCGGTATTTAAGCACTCTTTTACAAAATCATAATCTCCGACTGAAATCCCGCCACTTAGCAGGAGAATATCATTTTCAGTTAGCGCCTGGTCAATAATTTTTTGAAGGCTTTCTTTGTCATCCGCGGCTCTGTAGCTCTGAATTTGCTTTACACCACTTTCTTTTAAAAGTGCTTCCAGCATAGGACCGTTAGAATTATATATTTCTCCTTCTTTTAAAGGTGTACCGGGTTCTTTCAATTCATTCCCCGTGACAATGAAACCAACTTTAGGAGGAGAAAAAACCTTTACCAGTGCAACTCCAACCGAGGCGAGTAAGCCTATTTGGCCGGCTCCTAAAACCTGGCCTTTTTCAAGGATTAAAGAGTTCTTCTTAGATTGAGAACCTTTTAACCTCACATTGCTACCCGTAGAAATTTTATCTCCATCATAAGAGATTTGCCCTTCTTCACTAATCGCTATCAACTCCTGCGGAATTACGGTATTGGTACCTTTAGGAATCTTTGCTCCCGTAAAAATACGAGCGGCTTTTCCCGGAGCGATATTTATTTCAGAAGTATCTCCTGCCTGAATTATATTTGAAACTTCCCAGGTTCGGTTAGATTCATCAAAATTCATCGCATAGCCATCCATTGCTGAATTATCGAAGGAAGGAACATCAATTAGGGAATAAATATTTTCAGCAAGTGTTAAGCCCAGGCATTCACCAAGGCTTTTTTCTGTAATTTCTCCTCTTTCTGAATTTTCAGCGAGGATTTTTTTAGCCTGTTCTACTGATATCATCCGCCAATTCTAATCATACTTCGATTCTCGAGTTGAGTGGTCTCGGTATCCTTATACGATTTATTAAACTGGCCTCCCATCACTGCATGTTTCTTTAAAACCGATAACCTAATTAGCGGCTCAATATCTTCACCTTTACGCAGGGTACCTAATAAATCCATTTCATCTTTGCCAAAGAGGCAATTCTTCATTTTCCCATCTGCTGTAATTCGCATACGGTTACAATCCCCGCAAAAATGCTCGGTCATCGTGGTAATGAATGCAAAGGTACCTTCGTGACCAATGGCTTTATATTTTTTAGCAGTGGCATGTGGTTTGTCTTTCAACTTCACCATATCATATTCGGCTTCAGCCCATTTCAACATTTGGGTGGCGGTGATCACTTTTTTACTATTCCAGTGATTTCCTTCAAAAGGCATAAATTCTATCATGCGTACATGTAAGGGTAAATCCCTGGTTATTTCTACAAAATCCAGGATTTCCTTTTCAATTACACCTTCAATCGCAACTGCATTAATCTTAACCCTGAAACCTTCTTTCAGCAATAATTGAATATTTCGCCATACTAAATCAAACTGATCTCTTTTCGTGATCCTTTTAAAAGTTTCGGCATCTAAGGTGTCGAGACTAACGTTTACCGCACGGATTCCGGCAGCTTTAAAGTCGTCTATAAACTTATGTACAAGCACCGCATTGGTGGTAAGGCTTATTTCGACCGGGAGTTTGGATAGTCGGGATAAAATTTCCCTGAACTCTTTTCTCACCAGGGGCTCTCCTCCTGTGAGCCTAATTTTATTAACTCCCAGGTTTACAAAATTGGTTGCAATTTTTTCAATCTCATCAACCTGCATGAGATGTTTATTTGGTAAGCATTGTATATTCTCATCGGGCATACAATACTGGCAACGGAAGTTGCAGCTATCTGTAAGCGAAATTCTTAAATAATCATGTATTCTTTTATGGTTGTCTACTAACATCCACTCGGGGTTTATTGTTTGGTTTCTTTTTTAAGGGTTCCGGTAAATACCGAAAAACCCAAAAAGAAGCTAAGGCCATTAAAGGTATGATAACAAATGTAGCAATAGCAAAGGACAATTTACCCTTCAATATTGATAAAAAAACAAGAACTTGCTATGCGACACTCCACCATCTTGTTCCTTGTAAACATTGATTTATAAGGTATTAACAATAATTGGGGGTTCATATTTAGCTTCTTCAATTAGAACTATCCTTCATTGATAATTATTCAAAAAACAGGTGAAAATTGAACTTTCTCTTTCTCTAATTTTAATAAATTGCGGTTCGAAAATTCTTTCATTTTCGTAATCGCATTAAAAATTCAAAGCTTGAAGATTAGAACCAGACGAAAATTAATCAGGTCACTGGATGTTCTGGACAGACCCCTAAAGTTTAATCCTTTTGTATTTAGCCGGAATTTCTTCCTATGGGCGCTTTTAGGGATCATGGGCGGGATAATCTCAGGTGTATACTGGATTGTCCTGGAAATAGTTATGCACGGAATGGCATTTTTTGATGGCTGGCAGGTGATACCTACAATGGCTTTGGCAGGTTTACTGGCCGGTTTAATAATTCATCTTATTGGAGATCCTGGAGAAATTCAGTTAATCGTAAATAATATTAGGTTTAATAAAGGCAAACTGGATCCAAAAAACAATCTTTCCATGGTTTTGTCTTCTTTGCTGTGTGTGGGCTCCGGCGGAAGTTTAGGCCCTGAAGCACCTCTTGTTCAGGTAACCGGTTCTACCGGGAGCTGGCTGGGAAAAGTGTTGAGATTAAAAGGGGAAGAGTTACGATCTCTCAGTATTGCCGGAATGGCTTCAGGCTTTACCGCGCTTTTTGGCGCTCCTTTGGGCGGCAGCCTATTTTCACTAGAAATCCTGCATCATAAGCACGCCGCAGCTTATTATAAAGCCATAATACCGGCATTTGTGGCCAGTTGCTTTAGTTATATCATCTTTGCGCTAATTATACATCTCGGTATAGGGCCAATCTGGGATCTTCCTTCCTATATTATGGAAGATAAATTCGATTTTGCTTATGCCGTGTTATTTGCAGTAGTGGCAACGTTGTTCGGCTGGGTATTTATTTTTTGTACAAAATTTCTAAAATCGGCCTTCTACAAGCTCAATTTCCCGATATATTATAAGACATTCATCGGCGGAATCATTCTTGGAATTATAGCATTTTATTTTCCGATAACCCGATATTTCGGGCATCACGAAATCAACGATCTTTTATTGAATGACTTTAATTTGGAGTTTCTTGTCGCTATTCTTTTTGTAAAAATCCTGGCGATTTCAGTTACCGTTACTTCAGGCTGGCGAGGCGGATTTATTATACCCCTTTTCTTCGTTGGCGCAACCCTGGGCTTGATTATTCACCAGCTTTTTCCATCTACTAACCTGTCTCTTGCAGTAATCACCTGTATGGCGGCAATAAATGCCTGTGTAACCAGGACCCCAATGAGTACTACCATTTTACTTGCTACTTTAACCGGGTTTGGATATTTTATTCCTATTCTTTTTGCAAGTCTAACCGGGTATTTCCTGGCTCCGCGAATCCCTTTTATCTCTTCCCAGATGGGAGAAGAGAGAAACGACGATAACTAATCAATTAAAAAATCAATGAAGGAGTTATGTGAAACTTAAATGGTTTCAGTGATAAGTCTCAGGCCCAAAACTGATCTTCCCAGTCTTCACCAGAAAAAGATATAGTATGGTGCTGTTTTTCAATTTCTGCCAGCTCTTTTTTATTGTTAATCTCTTTAAAAAGAATCCGTTCTTCAAATCGTATATGGGCAGAGAGTTCCTCTTCTAGTAAATTGAGTACTTTTTCATCCGCACATCCACAACTTAATAGTTTTCTAATGCGCCTATGGTTAGCAAGAGCTTTTTTTACCCTTACGTTATATCCAAGCTTCGGGAAAATATATTTTTCTTCAATTTCGAAATGGGGCTCCAGGTAATTTTTTTGAAACCAGTTCATATAAGCTCTTATCCGCTCCAGCTCAACATCGTTCTCCAAACCTTCCCGAATCCTGGAACACACCTGCAATGCATGATGATGTTCCTCTAATACCGGCTTCAATTCGGAAGGATTTTTTGCTGAAGATTTTACACTTGTACTCATTATAATAATTTTTATGCCCGCCTCTGCGGAAATCCATTCTTGTTGTAATCTGAAGTTTATAATTAATTCTCCCAGAAATGATCCTGCCAGTGGTCATCAGAGAATTGAATTCCGTTATGATGCTTTTCAATATTGGCCAGTTGTTCAGCTGAAGCAACTTCCTGGATTTCATTAAAGAGAATACGTTCTTCAAACCTAATATGGCTATCCAGTTCCTCTTCAATATTATTTAAAGCAATCTCAATGTCCGTATCCTGGGAGAATAAACGCTTTAACCTGCGGTGTTCCTTCAGGGCTCGTTTTACAAGTTTATTATCATTACCTAATACTGGGAAAATATATTGTTCTTCAGCTTCAAAATGCGGGTCGAGATAATGAATTTTAAACCATTCTGTATAAGCTTTTATTCGCGAGACTTCAACCTCTTTTCTTACTCCCTGTCTTATTTTCCAGCACAACAATAAGCCGTGATGATGTTCCCTGCTAAGAGGTTTAAGAGCTTCATGTCGCTTTATTGGCTTTTTCATAATTTCTATTTTTTATTTTCCTATCCGGAAATATCTGGATTTGGGAGTTCAAATTTGCTTAATTATACACTCAAAATTTATGAGGGGAATCATATTGTTTTTTTAAGATAGGAAATGTTGAATGACTTACCTTCCTTCCAGCCTAAAAAAACTGTTTACTTCAACTGAAATCCGGTCGGCTTTCCATTGCCTGCCCTAATCCTCCATCCTAAATAAAAAAAGTAAATTTATCCAAGTTATAGCGCAACCTTTTTTACATTCGAACATCTATAAAATAAATAACCTAATGAAACATTATATTTGGATGCTGGGTTTGGCATTATGTTTTCTTTTAAGCTGTAATTCAGATGACTCCTGCGAAAATTATAGAATTGCGACTATTAGCCTGGAAGACGAATATGCTTGTAATGATACCAGATACAGCTTAGATATTTCCACTACAGAAGAATTTGAACTAATTACCAACCTCGCTGAATACAAGGATAAGGTTACCGGAACATGCGATCCAACCCTTATTGACTTTACAAATTTCGATTTGATTATCGGGAAAGTACGGCTCGGGTCGGGAAATGACTCTATCGATTATTCCCTTATTGAAAGCTGTACCGAGGGTCGGAATTTATATGTGACATTTATTCAAAATGATGCGATGATAGCACCTGTGATCACTTACCATGTCCTGGTTCCAAAGGATGAAGCAAATAAAACCATAGAAGTTAGAATTTTTAAGCAGACACGAGCATAACTTAAGAACTTTATGTCATTGAATTATTGTCACCAGAAAAAACAATACTACTGTAGCAATAGAAACCTTTATATCAACAACTTCTACTATTGCAATAGAACCAAATGATAAGTGTGCTTTGATAGGCAATAAAGGCGGGTACGTAACACAACACGAACAGACAATTATTAATCACGGACAATATTCCAGTTATTCTCACTAAATCTAATGAAATCTGGAATTAATGTAAAAATAACTAAGTTCATTAATAACAGCTCTATTGGTCTGGATGCAAATTCTAAGCGATTTACTTTTATATTTTTTCTTAATATGAAAAACAGATGAATTTGATTCGCTCCTGCTCTAATTAAACGTGGTCAGAATCCTCCCTACACTCCACCATTTTCTCACAAGGCTAACGGGTGGAACCATTGAGGAAATTAAAAGGAAACATCAATCCAATTGTTTTAATAAGCGTTGTGCCTGGCTCCTAAGCTGACTATCGGAAAGAGCTACTTTTTTTAAATAATTTCTGGCTTCCGATGTTTTTTCCAGCTTTAGATAAGCTAACCCAACATACCAAAAAGCAGGAATCGTAAAGTCACTTTGCTGTTCCTGCCAGTCATAACCTTCTAAAACCTCAATTCCTTCGATAGTATTGTTCTTTGCTAATAGACTTACCCCATGATAAAACCTTAAATAATCCTTTTCATTCTTTTCATATAAATCCTGGAAGGCGATTGCAGCTTTATTAAATTTTTCAGCATCATATAATTTAAAGGCTTCGGATTCTTTATTTTCTATACTAACTTCGCTTCTGGTTGACAGGCTTATGACATTTGGGTATGCTTCAAAATTTTCAGCATATAATTGATCATTGGTTTTCAAATTATAAAATAGAGAACCTATAACAATGAGAATTGTAACTGCTGCCGCATATAAGTACCACGACTTTTTGTTTGTTGGCTTTTTTTCTAATTTTTGAAGTCTTTCTTTTAAGGACACATGTTTTTCTTGTGTAATGGCCTGTTTAATCTCCAGCTCATTATAAAAATTCTCCCTTAGTTCAGCATCTTCTTGCAGGAGCTGCTCGAGTTGCTGAAATTCATTTTCAGAAAGTTGGTTACTAAAATACTTTTCTATTAATTCCTCCTTATTCATATTTTCCCCTCACTAATTGCTTTAGCTGTTTTAGGCATCTTGATTTTTGACTTTTCAATACATCTTTAGAAGAATATTTTAAAGCTTCTTGTATTTCATTTAAAGTCATTCCTTTATAATAATACAACTCCAAAATTTCCTGACATTTCTCACCTAAACTTGTCCATGATCTTTTTAAGGCTATTTGCCGTTGATCATCTATTTCTGCTTCAAATACCTTCATTTCTTCCGAAACATGAATTATTCCTTCACCATGATAGATTTTTTTATTCTTATTTAATTGCTTGTATATTTTAAATTTCCCAATGGCAAATAGATAGGTTTTTAATGAACTGGTTAATTGCTCCAGTTTTTGATCTTGTACATTTTCATATAAACTGATAATAGTCTCCTGGTAGATATCTGAAATATCCTCTGAGGGTATAAAAAATGTATGGGCAAACAAAAAAAACTCCTCTTTATAAGTAAGATAGATCCTATCTAAAGTTTTCAAGTCATTTTGCTTTAGTTTATCAACTAAATACTGGTCTTTAACCATTAATCCATTTTTTGGGGTAAAGTAAACATCGGCAAAGGTAAACTTTTTTCCTACTACACATTATTCTTTAGCCTCCCCCTTAAAGTATGATCTCATTGACATTCATAGTCAGTGCTGTCTCAAAAATCAAAAAATTTTTTCTGATCTATATCTTATAGCTCTGCCCCTGAATTAGTTGTTTAAAAAACTGCTTCCCATAAATTTTTATCACTCCCAATGTTTACTTCTTTTTTCTAAAGGTATCAATAGGTGAATGTTTAATCAAAAATTAATATAAAATGAAAAAAACACTATTCTCTATTATCCTTATGTTAGGATTCTTAAGCACTACGCAAGCACAAGAAGAAACCAGAATCGGAGGCTTTCTTGCCTATGGAACCGAAATAGAAAACCTGGGTATTGGGGTCAATGCAGAGTTTCCTGTCATGGAAAAACTTAGCATCTCACCTTCGGTCATCTATTATTTTCCGAAAGAAGAATATGGATTTAAAATGAATTGGCTGGAATTTAATGCCAATGCCAACTATTATTTTCTGAATAACAGTGACCTGGGGGTTTATGCCCTTGGCGGACTTAATTACAGTAGCATAAAAGTTTCCTATGATGATTCGTGGGGTATGGGTGGAAATTTTTCAGCATCAGACGGTCGTTTTGGACTTAACCTTGGTGGCGGGCTCAATTTTGATATTGGCAGCAGTATCCTACCCTTTGCTGAAATTAAATACGTCATCCTGGATAGTGGACAATTGGTAGCCTCTGCCGGTGTAAAATTTAAACTCTAATCAAAAATTTTGGAAAATAGAATTTCCGATTTTCCTTCAATGAATAATTAATTAAAAAGAAACGAAATGAAAAATTATTTTAAACCTACCTCTTACTTAAGCCTTCTTATCTGCAGTATATTGTTATTAGCCTCATGTAGTAGTGATGATGAAGATATTGAGCCAGTAGAAGAACTACTCCCTCCTATTGTTCTTGAATGCGACTACTTTAGTGAAGACCGTGTACTGGAAAACGATACAAATAGACCCGTAGATTATATTATAAGTTGTTGGACAAATGTAGAAGGAAGCCTTAGAATTGAAGCAGGCGTTGTTATTGAGTTTGAAAATCACGCAGGATTAAGAGTTAACCTGGACAACAAGGTTTTTGAAATAAAGGGAACTGCAACAGATCCTGTTATCTTAACCGGAACTTCCAAACAAAAGGGTTATTGGAGAGGGATTTTCCTAACCGAAGCGCACAACCCAAACAACCTTATAGAGCATACGGTAATAGAATATGCCGGTTCACAAAACCTAACTTCTTCTTCTCCTGTATATGAAGGCAGTTTGGCCCTAAGAGGAGTTTCGGGCACCCCGCCGCAAGCTCTTACCCTAAACCACGTAGAAATAATAAATGGTGGCAGCGTTGGTCTAGACTATCACGGTATCAGTAAAAACGCAAGCATTTCGACTTCAAACCTAATTATTGCAGGAAACGAAGATGTACCGGTAAAGGTCTCAGCAGAGATGGCGCATTTTTTCGATAATACTTCTTCGTATACCGGTAATGCCAGCGATTTTTTTAACATTACAGGTTCCTATTACGAAATTGAAGACCAAACCGTAAGTTGGCAAAAATTGGACGTCCCGTATCTTGTAGATAGCAGGGTGAGTATCGGGGACGATGGTCACCTTAGCATTGAAGAAGGGGTAGAAATGCAGTTTAAAGCCGGGGCATATCTCCAAGCATACGGTTTTCTTCCTCCTTACAACTTAAGTTTAAAAATCTTAGGAACAGAGGCAGATCCTGTACATTTAAAAGCACATAACGGCACCAACTGGGGCGGTATACAATTTGGTTTTACACAAGAAAACAATATCATATCCCATACCGTCATAGAACATGCTAAAGGCGATTTTCCGGTTGGAAACATCCAAAATTCAGGTGCTATCTATATGCACGCACGACCTAAGTTAACCGTCGAAAATACGATTTTCAGAAACTTAGAAAATTGTGCCTTTTATGGATACTCAAGCAACCCGTTTGAAAACTTAACAACAACCAATCTCACTTTTGACAATGTCAGTGAAGAGTGGTGTGAAGAATAATTAGTAATGAGCAGCGGTATGTAAAAACGGAATTAGCCATTTACCTACCGCGCGCTCTTTAAGAGAAACCCATTCTAAAACAATATATGAAAGGGAGTATGCTACATATAATTTTATTACTTACGCTTAACTGCTGGCTTACTAGTTATACGTCCTTTTCCCAAACTCTTGATAAAGAAACCATTCTAGGCACCTGGGATATACAAGGCAACTTGATGGGTGAGAACGGTAAAGGGTGGTTGATACCACACAAGCAGTCTAATGCTGATTGCTTGCCAGACCACACCGTTTTTACTAAGAACCATATGGCCAGGGAAGTAAAATACAACAAGAGTTGCCAAGAAAGAGAAAACACTTTTAATTGGACATTGAACGAGGGTATTATAACACTTTCCAAAGGAGAACGTAGCATTAAATGGCATATCGAAGACATGAAAAATGGCAAAATGACCATAGGTGTTCCGATCCACCCGGGAGCAGAAAAAAAGCTATATCTGCTATATAAAAAACGAAATTAATCTTATAAGAAATGAAAAGAACAATCATACAATCAGCAACATATATTATAGCTTTATGCCTATTTATGGCTTGCTCAAATGACAATGAAAAAAAAGAAAATAAAAACACTTCCTCCAATGTGCATACTTATCATATCGATATAGCGAACGGAAAAACCTACCAGGGAAATATCTCTAAAGTTTCAGGCGGAGTTTATAATCCTGTTTCGATCGTTGAATATAGCCAGGCGATAGATAGCAAAGTAATGGCCGGAACACTTATGGATACCGGTGAATTTCAGATAGGAATAGGAATAGCCTTAGATGAAAACAATAAGCCAAGTCTTAAAGGTAGTGGTCCGGGTATTGTTTTTGGCCAATGGGGAGTGGAAGATAAATACAGCCCCTCAGGAATAATAGATATCACGTTAAATAATTATGAGGAACATAATATTTCCATATATGGCCAAGATGGAAAAGTAGCATCGTGCATTTTGAATTTTAGTGGGAAGTTTAAGTTAGGAGCAGATGGGGAGGAGGTAAATGTAACTGGTGAAATAGTCGTGGACGCCCCTTAAAACGTAGCTTAAAATTTTGATAAAAGGGACAGGATTCTCAGGTTCTTTCAGAATTAGTGCCTGGTAAAAATTAACAAGGACAAATCTTAAACAGATGAATATAACTACACTTTCAAGACCTATTATAATAATATGTATACTGGTTTTAGCAATTGGTACCACAGCCCAGACTAACAATGAACATCAAGTTTCTTTTGTTGTATCGGGAGCAATATCAGGTAAAAAAACAGGTAATGCAAAGGTATTGTTCTCCGAAGGACAGAACAGGCATTTCTTTACTATCCAAATTACAGACGAAAATACAAATACTCCCGAATACAGATTACGATTTCGGGCGGAGTCCTGGGAAGAACTAGGACTACCCGAACCGGGAGAATATGCTATTATAGACCGGGGGAATCCCGACCTGGGATATGAAGCAGGGTTTGAAGTAACCTATACGCATTATTTAGAATACAATGACTCATATTATCAAAATGTAGCCATAGAATACAAAGCGCAGCCCGCCTGGAAAATAGCTCCCAAAGGAAAAATAATCATTGAATCGGTTGATGGTACTTCCCTTACGGGCAGCTTTGAATTTGAACTACCGGAAAACACATCCATTAACAAAGCACCTCTAACAGGAAAAGGGATAAACATTGTTAGCGGCAAGTTTAATGTTGAAACAAAGAAATAAAAAATTAAGAAATGAAAACAATCTATTCCAGTACCCTGATGCTTTTATGTGTTTGGTTAAGTGTATCTTCTTGTTCAAAAGAACAGAATCCAGCACCACCGCAAGATGAAGAAGAGCAGCAACTAAGCCTTACGATAAACCAGGCAATGATAATGGTATCATCGACGGTCACTTTTGAAGTCACCGCAGATGGAGAACCCGTGACCGATGCCGATATCTTTATCAACGGACAGAAAACCGATGCATATCAACACCAATTTAACCAGGCCCAAACTGCAACCGCTATTGCGAAGAAAGACGGGTATAAAGACAGTGAGCCGCTTACAATCACGGTAAACGTAATGCAAAGTGATGTGGATATTTACGTGCTGGGTGAAGGTTATCACGAACAACTCCAGGGCATTTGGCCTATGTATTGGAAGAATGGAGAACCAATGCCACTGCTACTCGCTCCAAATCATATGGAAGACCCTGTGATTTACCATAGTATTGCCGTCTCTGGTCACGATGTGTATATCACAGGTGAAAGAATCTTTTCAAGTTCACGAGCCTCAGCTTTCTTTTGGAAAAACAACACTTACCATGAATTAACCCAGCCATCCGGGTATGCCAAAGGATTAGACATCAGTCTGGCCGATGATGACGTGTATGTGGCAGGGGTTCAAAAAAATGCGAACAACCTGATAGATATTGCTTATTGGAAAAATGGTGGAGAGTTACCTGTTCGTCTGGATAGTGGAACCATAGGCCAAACGGGAGAGAGTTTCATCAAGGTAATCGGGGATGATGTTCATGTTGCAGGCATATTGGATGCTGAACCCACATACTGGAAAAATGGGGTTGCCACCCCGTTAGAAGGCACGGGAGTGGTTACCGGTATTGCAGTATCCGACCATGGAGATGTATATATTTCCGGATACGGATCGAACGGGAACCGCACAATAGCCAAATATTGGAAAAACGGACAAGAAGTTATTTTAGGAACAGGTGAGCTGGAGTCAGAATCAAGTTCAATTTTTGTAGAAGACGACGATGTATATGTGGCCGGATATGAGAAGGTATTACATAAATCGGGTCAAGGCAGGGTAAATGTCGCAAGGTACTGGAAGAATGGAGAAGCAGTAGATCTGACGGATCGCTCGTACCCTGCAGAAGCTAGTGGCATCTTTGTATTGGACGGGAATGTATATGTGTCGGGAATAGAATCTCTACCCGACCAGAAAGTCTCGGCAACCTATTGGCATAACAGCCAACCGGTGAGGTTATCGAATAAGGACCACAACGGGCAGGCCGGTGATATCTTTGTGGTGAAAAAAAATCCATAACCCTTCCCCCCTCTCAGAAAAACTAAAAAAATGAACTTCATAAAAATAACATTTCTATTTCTTTTAATAGCATGGCAGTCAACAGCTCAGGACGCTATTGATCCAGGGAATATCGATCTTGGCTTCTCACCAGAATTCATTGATTTTTCACCAGATGACAGATACCTGGTTGCCGAAAACGACTCTCATTACCAAGTTTGGGATTTAGAAACCCAAACCAGGATATTAAATGGAAAGCATACTTTTAAACCGGGACGCGCTATAAAATCAAAGGTGTTGCCAACCGGTAGCGGTTATTTCTTGTTTGGAACCGAGCAAGTGTTTATGACGGTCGATTACCAACACAACAAGACCCACGTTAAGGCCTTTAGCCTTAAAGATGGAAAAATGATCTGGGAAACCGACCAATTGCATATGGAAGTTAGCCTTGCCGAAACCATTTTACGTTTACACGGTGAAGGTATCGTAACCGCTGAAATAGTTGGGAAACAGGTAAACCCACGCCACTCATTCAATTCCTTTTTTACTCCGGACAAAGTCTTAGACAGACTAATTAATTACCTCCCTGAAAGGAATACGCTCTTTTTCAACGGAAAAAAAGGTTTGCAATCGGTTGACATTAATAATGGCAATATCAACTGGACACAAAAATCCGTAACTGGTGGAATTGGGGAAATTTTATTCAACCCTCAAGCCGGTCAATTATACCTAATAAAAGTTCCCAATTCTGAAGGCTCGGTAGACCTTCTTACAGCCAAACCCGAAGTACAAGCCTTGGATGTAAACACCGGTAAACTGCTATGGAGTGTTCCTTATACAGGTGACTTTACACCTGGTTACGCTTCGATAGTTGGCCACACTTTAGTGCTTCCATATTTAGATCTAACTTTTATCGATGTTAAGAATGCTGTAGAACGCAATGGTGACATCAAAAGTCGTCTGGGAGCTGCACGAACCTCAACCAAAGTTTTGGGCGGTATAATGGCCATAGATAAAGCCATTAATGGCGGCAATAGCCAGGCAAAAACCGATAGTAAATACAATAGATTAATCCCTCGACAACTTTATTTTGACGCCAATGGGAAGTTATGCTACTTCACGATATTTAACAAAAAAGGAAAACTAGGTGTAGGAGGTAAAAAGGGCTACCTCAATATTGATATTCATAAAGACAAGGTAGAAGTAGAAAAATATAATATCCTGGGAGACCAATGGACAGTGATACAAGATCAGCTGGAAGACGGTATTTTTTATATAAAATCATCTGGCACCCTTAACCGTACGATGATAACGGCCATAAATCCCGAAAATGGAGAAATTCTTTTTCAAACCGATAAAGCCAGAAACAGTGCCGATAGAGCCAAAGCCTTCAATCCTTTTTTAATTTCCAATGCTCGTATTATCGATTTTGTGTCCAAAGGTATCTATACCCTTGATGCCAGAACCGGACAGAAAATCGCTTACACCACCTCCAGGGACTTAGGCGTGGGCACAATAAAATCCAGCCGTTTTTTCGAGAAAGGCATCTATATTTTCGGCACCAAAGGCATAGGAATCATGGACTTTGACGGTAAGATTATACTAAATGTAGAAGCCAGGAACGTAAAGGATGTAGTAGCCAATTCAAACGAAGTCTGGATACTGGAAAATAACAAGTTTACCCGCGTCAATCTTCAACTAGCCAAAATAACAGAAAACATTACCTTTAAAAGCCGTGAAACGATGGTATTCAGCCCTTCCGGAAAATACCTTTTAAAGGTGAATAAAAAGGGAGATAAAATTAAAATGTATAACTAAAAACTCAATTATAATGAACAAAATGAAATCAATCACTCACTTATTAACCATAATGCTAGTGATTAGCTTAACGGTAAGCTGCTCCAAAGACAATAGTGAGGAAATTGGCAATGACCTAACCGGGGTAAACGCCACATACAATATGATGGTGGATTATAATGATAAGGGAAGTCAAATCCCGGAACTTACAGAAAGCAATTACTTGTTTGAATCCGACCTGTATACCTTTTATTTAAAAACAGAAATTAACAAACTAGAAACTAAAATAAATAACTGGGCAGAGATAGCTCCCAAAAATCCCAAATATGAGGAAGTCCAAGCCGATATTAAAAAAGCCAAAGAAAGCTTAATCGGTTTATACGAAAACCTAGAAAATATAAAGCCCTTAATAGGTATTAAACCACCACGAAAACCACGTCCTTGTTTGGGCAAAGATAACGACGCCATACCCTGTATTAATCCTAAGCGATTCAGCCTACTGGTAACTACTGATGATGTTGAAATTCTCAGCTTGAGCCTTTCTGACAGTAAAAACAATACCATTGCGGTCAATAATTCCAAGGAAACCCACCAACCGCTACCTGAATATAAAAATTTACTTTACTATACTTCGGTACAGCTTAAGGAAATCCAACCTATGGTCGAAGCTACCTTATCCATACAAAAGCAAGTTAAGGGTAAGACTTTTATTTACAAAGTTCCCGTAATGGTTAGGCAGGATTAACAAACGAATTAAAACAGTTTACCAATAAGCCTTTATATATAATTAAAAAACAACGGAAGGTAGTAATCAGAAAAGAGGTCGTATGTCTATACGCCTCTTTTTTGTATTTTAGGGCGCTATAAGCTTTTTAGATGAAAAAGACGATTATTACTCGTATAGGACTCATTCTGTTTTTTACCACCTCCATACAAGCCCAAAACGATACACTGGAATATCATTACTCACAACTACACCAATACGTATATACCGACCAGGATTCCACATATTACCACGCTGATAAAATTATTCCGGTAGCCTCAAGACACAAAGCCTACGACTACCTGTTTTATACTCTTACTATGGTTAATTATTCAGCAGGATATTTTCATAACCTAAGCAAACTCAGAGAAAGCACACATTTAGCCGATTCCCTCTTTACTACACACCATACTGGCTTGCAAAATTTAGGCCTACGGGATTATACTGATATTACTGTTCAGAAGCAATTTGATAAAGGCCTATATTATTATTTGGTAGGCCACTACAAAAAAGCGAGAAGCAGTTTTAATAGCATGCTTGAAACCCTCAGCAGCCTTCCCGATTCCTTTCAAACTGCCAATGACTATGCTTCTATATCTTCTGCATACAATTACCTGGCAAAAATGTATACCAATGAAGGCAAATATGAGCTGGCAAAGCTTTACTATAAAAAGGATCTACAATTTTTAAAGGAAAAGTTGCCTATCCAACAAGAAAATATAAGCCATGTGTACCGATTACTTGGCGAAGTATATATGAAAGAAGGACAATACCAGGAGGCCAATCGGTATATTCTAGCTTCGCTAAACCACGACCTTAAAGATTTCACTACAGAAGAAAGTAATAGTATAGCTGCTGGAACCGGCTATATGGTTGAAAACTATCTGGCGCTCTCAAAAGTGGATAGTGCGAAACACTATCTCTCCATTATGAGACGCGCTTTAACTGATAATAGCTCCTATGCCCCAAACTATTACTTAAACAAGGCTGCTGTTCTGGATAAAGAGAAAGAGAAAAAGGGCGCATTAACAGCCTATTTAAAGGCATTAGAACTCGCTAAAGCGAAATGGAACAATAGTCCACATAGCAATATAGCACAAATACACGATAAAATAGCGTCATTTTATCAACGTGAAGGACAAACCACCTTAGCCCTAGAAGAATACAATAAGGGCATTGCACAGGTATACGGGAATTCCATAGAAAGGTCCACCTTAAACCTCATTACTTTAGTAAACCTTTTAAAAAACAAGGCAAATGCACTAAGCACATTCCAAACAACAGAAGCCCGTAATAACATCTTGCAAACAGTAGATTTGGGTATCCGCACCCTGGATAGTCTAAAACCCACTTTTGAAAACCACGGCGATAAGTATCAACTTATAGAAAACGCTTACCAATTGTTTGAGACTGGTATTGCCGCTTCATTTGCATTGTATCAATTAGATAATGATCCAGGTTATATAGACAAAGCATTCTATTATTTAGAAAAAAGCAAAAGCATCCTGTTGATGGAGGCTTTGTTAAGTGCCAAAGCAACCCGGTTTGGGTCGGTGCCCCAAAGTCTCCTGGAAGAAGAAAGTTCGCTACGTAAAGAAATTAGTCTCTTGGAAAAACAACAGCATACAGCAAAAAAAACCTCTAATAAAATAAAAAAAAGACTGTTTCTGTTAAAAGATGAATATCATAAGTTAATGGCTACTATAGAAAAGAACCATCCTGAGTATTACAACTTAAAATACAATACCAAGGTTGTTAACTTGAATGAAATAAAAACACTGCTGGATAGTGATCAAGCTTTTATAAGCTACTTTTATGGCAGTGAAAACCTATACGCTATTACCGCCGGGAATAAGAAAAACGGGTTTTATCGCCTTGATACCAGTAAGAATCTAAACGAACAAATAACAACGTATTACCATACATTAAGCACACCCGGTATTTTGAATAGCAAGCTTATTACCGCTTCGGCCGAGTTGTACGCCCAACTTTTAGAACCGATGCAGAATGATTTTTCAGCAAAAGAAAGGTTACTTATTGTAGCCGATGGTGCGCTCAATTATATTCCATTTGAGAGTATGGTTGTTTCTAAGGAGACCGATAAAATTAATTTCCTGGCTGAAAAGAAATCTATTGGCTATGTAAATTCAGCTACCTTATACAAGGAGTTGTCAGGAAAAAAAGAGCAAAACCATTCTGTTTTAGCCTTTGCTCCCAGCTTTATGGGCTCTAAAAACGACAAATTACAATCCTTAAAAAGCAATAAGGATGAAGTAGCGGCTATTTTAGGTCATTTCAAAGGAAACGGATTTATCGATAGCGAGGCTACACTTGCTAATTTTGTAAAAGAACCGAATTTGTTTGGCATCCTTCATCTAGCTACCCATGCCACGGTAAACGACACATTACCGGAGCTGTCTTACCTTTCTTTTGAACCCGTGGAAGGCCAGGAAAGCACCTTGCACGTGAGCGATTTGTACAATTTAAAACTCAACGCCAACCTGGTTACTCTTAGTGCCTGCGAAACCGGTATCGGAAATTTAATGAGGAGCGAAGGCTTTATAAGTCTCTCTCGCGGATTTTATTATAGTGGTGCTTCAAGCATTGCCGGTACACTCTGGAAAATAAGCGACGAATCTGCCGCTGAACTGATGGATTATTTTTATAAAAACTTAGCCGAAGGTAAAACAAAAGACGCAGCCCTGGCCCAGGCAAAACGTGATTTCATAGTCTATAATCCCCTTAAAGCACACCCCTATTTCTGGGCTGGCTTTATTGTTAACGGCGATGTGTCTCCTGTTACAGCACAAAAGAACAATATTGTATGGTGGGTGTTATGTTTTTTAATATTAGGGGGGGTGGTTTTCTTTGTTCTTAAACGCAGGAAGTCGCAGGTATAAATATTACTGTGTTATAACTGGGAAACTAAATATTATAAGAATAAGTTAGGAAGAGAAGAATCCTTAATCATAAAGCAAAGTAATACGTACTTTAAAATCAATGAAAGAGGGTAGGTATATTAGCTTAGAGAAGGATTAAAAAGAATATATTTGAAATTGAAGGTTCTAGTCACTGATATGGAGTAGAATTAAAAGCTTAATTCAAATGTGAAATTTTGCTAAATGGAAGGCTACATTCTTTGCAAGAAGATAAATAGTCTTCTAAAATTGCTTACTCAAATTTAAACCAACTCCATAAAGAGGTTCTGAGATATTGCTTACTTCAACACCTAGCTGGACATTCAGCTGCACAAAAGACTGTAAAACATTAATATCGAACAATCCGGCTAGGATATCCCGGTTTGGAGTATAGAACCTCCCGTACCTGCCTTCGTTATGAGAAAAACTCAGTAATAACTTCCAGGGATAACTCACAAAGTAATTGGAAAAATTTCCGGATAAGCCTAAATGATGTGCGCTAAATTTACTGTTAACGACCTGGTCTAATTCTTCATTGTAAGTAAAAAACGGAAGGCCTATTATTCTGCGCTCATAAGTAAAACCGGAATGATAAGTCAGGAAATTATTCATATAATTGTCCGCCCCATGGGGGGAACCGGCATTAACACTTTGATTTCGGGTATAAAAAAATTCATATAGAATTCCATTAACCAGTCGTTGATCATCTTCAAAATCAAGAAAAATACCATAGCGTCCATCGGGAAAATTAGCGTAACGGCTACCGGAACCGTCCTCAAACATATGGTTGTAGATAAAACTTAATTCAAGCTCAGGATTAATTCTTTTTGTAATTTCAAGTTCGTAAGTACCTAAATGATTTCCCAATACATTGGCCTGGTCCCCTCCTACAGCATTATCACCACCTTCCCGTCCGGAAATCACTTTTACATAATCTGAAAATCCATCGGGTTGTGGTCCTGACTCGGGGGAGTCACCGGCCCATTGCGCAAAATGCCGAACCCCTACTTTAAGCTGAAAATCGGGGTTGGGTTGGTATACTAAATTGATGCTTTTATGATGCAACCTCGCACCTTTTACAAAGCGATCGTCTCCCAGCAAATATTCACTCCAACTAGCTTCAAAACCATAAGCTGATTCAGGAGTAAAGAAAATAGTGCGATTGGTAGAAAATGATATCCCCGGCAATGGCCTGGCATTAAGGGACCATAACATGTTTTCGTTAGTGGCACTTAAACCTTTATAAAGCTCTTTTTCCTGCCTGCGTCCAAGTACGGCTTCAAGCCAATTGTTATTATAAGCAGCATAAACCTCATCCAGGAATATTTCATCACTTATTCCATCCTGGTATAAAATCCCTGCACCAATTTCTAAAGAATTCCCATTGCGGAATTCATTGAAAGTCCTTCCCGAAATCCAGCCAGAAAGATTTGTTTCATCAGACACCCGGCCACGCTGATTATGAACCATCCAGAAAGGAAGTTTTTGTAAAGAACCTTCATGTAAATAGCCATTTAAATTTACAGAGCCCTCAAAATTCCACTGTGCATAACTACTGAAGGATAGCAAACTAATAAAGCTTAAAAAAAATAATTTTTTCATTGGTTGATTAAATCTGGTTTCAACGAGCTTAAATTTAAAAAATTGCCTTTTCTCAGTTGGCATTTAACAGTCTCAGAAGGCAGGAACATCTCTACACCAAAGCTTGGAGCGCTCCTGAGTCGCTCGCAAGGTCGAAACGAGGTAAGAAAAAAACTAAAAAAATTCGTGGTTTCAGTCTCAGTTCGCAAAAAAACTCCAACAAAGAAATTGTACAGCTTCGGAGTCGCTAATAATGATTACCCGACACAAGAGGAAACTGAAAACAGAGAATCGAAAACTCACAACAGAAAACTTCCATGAGCAGTCTCAGTTAGCAGGAAAACACTTATCAAAAGATTGCCACGCTTCTATCCTATATTGCTGCCATTGACAAACCGAAACAAGAGAGAACCAATAACTAAAAAATCGCTGCTTTCTCCTTAAGTCTCTTAAAGAAAGACTTCTTTTCTTCCCCATAGGCATAACCATACTTATTCCCGTAACCGAAATTAGCAAGCTCTACATCATTCAGTACAAAACTTACATCGTGTAGTTTTCCTTCGTTCTTGGCATCTACAGCAAATCCGAGTAGTTTCTTTTCAGTATAACCTGCACGGGCTACGTAGAGCGTAAGATCGGCATATTTGTTAATCAAAAAGGTATCGGCTACCAGCATTGATGGCGCAGTATCTACAATTATATAATCGTAAATTCCTTCCAATTCGTTCAACAGCCTTGCCATTCTTTCGCTTCTAAGCAGTTCTGATGGATTTGGAGGTATATGTCCGGAGGCTATAATATCTAATTTTTCGTGCGCTTTTGCTTTGGCAATAATCTCTTTAATGCCGGTTTCGGTATTATAAAGATAATCACTTACCCCGACATAGGTACGGGCATCGGTCTCGTATCGCTGAAGCTGCGGATTTCTTAGATCGGCTCCAACTATTACTACCTTTTTACCCATATTGGCCAAGGTAATAGCCAGGTTAAATGCTATAAAGGTTTTTCCTTCCCCTTTAACCGTAGAGGTTACAAATAATTTAATTCCCTTTTCCTTATCTCCTGCACCAACTAATAAATACTGAAGGTTGGTTACCATAATCCGGAATGCTTCGGAAAGTACCGACCTGTCATTTACCGAAATAAGATCACTTTCCTTCCTGGCAATCCTCGGGATTTCACCGACTATAGGAATTTCTTTGGTCGCGTTTTCTATATCGGTTCTATCGGTGATTTTATTATTCAATAAATTTTTTACATAAATAATAAGAAACGGGATAAGTAAACCTAAGATTAAAGCAGCGAGCAAAATGATTTTCGCCTTTGGTGAAACCGGTTTAGTATTACTGTAAGCACTGTCTACAATCTTTGCTTTAGGTGCTGTAACCGCCAGGGATAAAGAATTCTCTTCTCTCTTTTCAAGCAAAAATAAATAAAGGGCTTCTTTAATATTCTGCTGCCTTTCAATGCCCCGGTACTGTCTTTCTTTTGCCGGCACTGCCGAAATTTGAGAGCCTATAACAGCCGCCTGCCTGTCCAGGTCTTCCTGGGCAATAAGGAGATTACTGCGCATTCTTTCCAGGCTTTGTAAAACATTCCCACGCATCTGGTCTATTTGGGAATTCAGCCTTAAAACCACCGGGTTTTCTTCAGTAGAAGCGCTTAAAATCCTGTTTCTTTCTAAAACCAGGGTGTTGTATTCTTTGATCATATCATTGACGCCTTCTTCCTGGATACCAAGGTTTGCCGGTAAAAGGTCAGATGTATTACCTTTTAAATGATCTAACATCGCATTGGCCAGTTCTAACTGGGTACCCACCTCCTGCTGGCGCTTCTTATAATCGCTGGCGTTTTCTATAAATAATTCTGATTCCGCCTCTATATTAGTAAGCTGATTAGATTCCTTAAATTCCTCTTTACCTACTTCAACCGAATCTAATTCCTGGTTAATAATACTTAATCGTTCATCTATAAAAGAAGCGGTATTGGTAGCCACCAGATTTTTATCTTCTATTGCCTGCCGGTTATATTCCAGAATTAACTGGTCTAAGATATCCTGGGCTTTTTCGGTTACCGGGTCTACCAGGCTTAACTCTAAAAGGCTCGAATTCTTATCGGTAAGATTAACCTGGACTCCTTCCCGGTATTTACCTACTATTGATTCTACTGGACTAAATTGAACACTAACTTCCAGGTCTTCTTCTTCTTCCGGTTCTATGCCTGTTCTTTCAAGCGTGATATCTGCAAAGCCGATATTCACCGGATTTCCAAATCTCCCCTCAAAATTTTTGTCGGATTCGGTGTTTATTAAAATAAAATCGTTTTCTGATTGAGGCTCAATTAAGAAACGGTGACCCAGTTCCTCTTTTATAATTTCACTCAGTTTTTCCTCATCCAATTGAAGTACCTGCACATTGAAAGGAGACTTGTTATAAAGCTCTTTGGATTTTACCCCAGCTTCATCGTAATAGATTATATTTAAATCAAGCGCCTTAACGGTTTTGGTCATTAAGGTTTTAGATCTCAGGATCCCAATTTCATTTTCAATACTGCTGGCACCCATACCGCTTAAAAGGCCGAGATCGGCAAAACCAGCCATTTCTGAAGAAGGACCCTTGCTTTCTTCATCTTTAATAATTATACTGGCGGTTGTACTGTATTGTGCGGTGGTATATTTTAAATATACAAAACCGATAAGTACACATAAAATTACTCCGAAAACAAACCAGGGCCAGTACTTTAGGTATTTATCGAGTTCTTCTCTTAAGTTAATTTCTTCTTCCTGGGATCTTATAGGGGTATGATGTTGTTGAGACATAATAAGTTATCTGGTTAAAAGTACGGCAACTGAAACTAAGACCGAGGCGATAGAAATATAAACCCCGGCATTCCGGTTATAATTTGCACTTTGTCTTTGGGGACCATTGGGTTCTACGTAAATAACATCATTTTGCTGTAAATGATAATATGGCGAATTAATAATATCGGCATCGCCCAGGTCGAGATAGGCGTGAGTGGTCCTGCCATTTTCTTCCCGCATTACCAGTACATTATCCCGTTTACCGTAAATCGTCATATCCCCGGCCATTCCGAGGGCTTGGGGTAAAGTAAAATAATCGTCCTGAACATTAAATGTTCCGGGGCGGGTTACCTCTCCCAAAACACTTACCTGGAAATTTACCACCCTCACATTCACAATAGGATCCTGAACATACCTTTTTATCTGGCTTTTTAAGTTTTGGGCAAATTCTTCCTGGCTAAAACCTTCGGCTTTAGTTTTCCCCAGAAACGGAAAATCTATATTTCCATCTTTCCCTACAAGGTAGGTTTGAAGTTGCTGCCTGCCATTCACACTTAATCCAATTTGATCGCCCCCCATGGGAACACCTATTACAGGAAGGTTAAATGGTAAAGCCGCATCCTGTTGAGCCGCCGCAACGCTTATGGTAAGCAAGTCATTTGGTTTAATTTTTAAACTCTTATTAGATTGTTCTTCCATTTTAGCTTCTGCTTCTTCCAGACCCTGGAAATAAACAATTTCCTGGCGGGAAACACAGGAAGTGGCTAAAAAAATACAAAAAAGCCCAAGGGCCGGTAATCTTAAAAAATGGGGGTATTTCATTTATTTTAAAATTTGTGCGAATATAAAATTTTATGTTAATTTTTCCTTAATTATTTTTAAGAATTATGAAGTTTTTGTCAACCCTTACGGCTTGTTCGTATTTCATGTCACGGCTAGTAGTTCAACTATTCGGAACCTAAATTTGGTACCATCACATCTCTCACTTCGAGTTTCCGACATAAGTAGGAAATATCCAGAAGTGTTATGAAGTTAAAGCTTACGTTGATTCTAGCTACATCGATATTTTCACTATGATTCCCACATCGCCACTGATCTGACGGTCTTTTTAGTTTACAGTAAGAAGTCTACGTTGCAGCCAAAAAACTAACGCCATTGCGAAGTATTCCAAAGTATCGGGAGACTGAAGCAATCTGGCCGTTGAAAATTGGTTTCAATTAATAACGTTAATAAGATTAAAAGATTGCTGCGCTCGTGTCGCGCTAATGACCAAAAGAGGCAAGAGAAAAGACTTAAATATTCTTGGATTTGTAGTACCTCAGAAGACAAACTGCATACTGCCAGCTGAAAACTGCTCACTGCCTACCTATTCCCCTGCCATGGCAACTTTATCTTTTCTGCTCCTATCCATTCCTTCACTTTGTTTTCTTAGATTTCTTCTTAGCGCTTTCTTTTTAAGTACTTCAAAAGCAATTGCAACTATTATAAACACACCTAACATCGCTAGGCACATTCCAACACTTCTTAGATCCCTACTTAATATAATAAATAAAACTATTACGGCCAGGCTTAATCCGCCCAAAACAAAACTTGCTTTTTTATGACTTAGGCCATTGTCCAGCAGAACGTGATGCATATGACTACGATCGGCTTCAAAAGGAGTTTTTCCGTTTCTTAATCGAATAACAATTACCCTTATAGTATCAAAAATGGGTAAAAACAAGACCGCTAAGGCGAAGAGCAGCGTATTTTCCGGCACATAACCTTCTCTCATAAGAGGTTGGTACGGTTGCATTACCAGTATCTTTAAACTTAAAAAAGCAATCATAAATCCCATCACAAGGCTTCCCCCATCTCCCATAAAAATCTTTCTTCTTCCACGAGAAAAATTAAACCTTAAAAAAGCCCCCAAAATTCCTGCAGTACAAAGACTTAATAAAACAAAATATGGATGCCCGGTGGTATAAAAAACCAGGGCATAAGTAAGAGAAATTACAATTCCAACAATTCCCGCCAGGCCGTCTATTCCATCTATAAGGTTATAAGCATTTATTAAAGCCACCACAATTAAAACATTAAAAGCATAACCTAATATTTCAGGAATCTCATGAATTCCTAAAAATCCATGAAAACTTGTAAGGCTCAGTTCCGGTGAAAAAATAATAAAACCGGCTGCAAATAACTGACTGACAAACTTTAACCTAGCAGAAGAGATCACCAGATCATCCTTTAAGCCGGCCATAAATAAAAAGGTAAGCCCTATTATAAGGTGATTCCCTGTAGGAGATGTGCGTAAGGCCTGTAGCAAACTTATTATTAACACCAGCACCAGGAAGAAAGCCACACCGCCAAAAGGAGGAATTGCCGTTTTATGAGAACTACGAGCATTTACTTCTTTCATCAAGTTCTTTTCCCTGCTTACCCATAATACCTTAGGAGTAAAATACCAGGTAAGACAAAAGGCCAGTAAAAACACGCCAATAGCAAAAAATAAATAATGCTGATGAAATAGGTCCAACAAGATGTTTTGATCTAAAATGTTCATAACATAAGGTTTTGGTTAGTTAATTGTGGTCGGTAAGTAGATCCATTATACGGCATCCTGAATCTATTTCAGGACCTAAGATGAATTAAAAACTATTGTTGAACGAAGCTTTATGGTCAGAATTTAATGTTTTAAGTCGCGTAGTCGATACCACCAATTGTTAATTGAGAATATGTTAGACTTAAGTTGGTAGGTTAGGTGGTAGAATTAAATAAACTGGGAAAACTAAGCTATAAATTAAAATTAAGCTAGGCGTCTAACCTAACTTCAATTGTCTGATAAATATCAATCAATCTCTCAATAATCCGTTCAGAAGTTTTGCCATCCCAAAGTGGAATCTTCCCACCTTGTTTCCATTCCCCGACCATTAATTTTTCTAGATAGGGTTTTAATTTTTCAGGCTCGGTTCCTACAAGCTCGTTGGTTCCCATAGTAATAGTTTCAGGTCTTTCTGTATTATCTCTTAAAGTCATACAAGGCACACCCATGACAGTGGTTTCTTCGGTAATTCCACCTGAATCGGTAATTACGGCTTTCGCATTTTGAACTAAGTAATTAAATTCCAGGTAAGAAAGCGGTTCCACATAATGTAAATCGTGATGTTCAATACCTAAATTCTTTAAAATTTTGGCAGTTCTTGGATGTACAGGAAAAATGACGGGTAGGTTTCCTGTGCCGTCAATGATCGCCTGCATCATCTCTTTTAACTTTTCCTCTTCATCCACATTTGCAGGACGGTGGAGCGTAAGCACAAAATAATTTTTATCCTCCAGGGCTTTCCCATCCACCTTTATCTGAGGATCGATAAAATTTTTCATATTTGAAAGCAGGGTATCTATCATGGTATTCCCGACAAAATGAATTCTTTCTTCAGCTATTCCGGCCTTTCGCAGGTTTTCATTGGCAATTTCTGAAGTAGTAAAAAAATGGTCAGAAATACTGTCCGTTACCATCCGGTTAATTTCCTCTGGCATGCTTAGATCTCCGGAGCGTATTCCGGCTTCCACGTGTACCACTTCAACATTAAGTTTTTTTGCTGTAATGCTGCAGGCCATGGTAGAGGTGACGTCACCCACAACTAAAACTACATCTGCCGGATTTTCCTGGAGTTCTTTTTCAAACCGAACCATAATGTTGGCGGTTTGCTCTGCCTGGCTTCCACCACCGGCTTCCAAATTAGCGTGAGGCTCGGGAATTCCTAATTGCTCAAAAAAGCTACCGGACATTTTTTTATCATAATGTTGCCCCGTATGTACAAGGCGAAAATCTATTTTCTCTCCAACTGATCTAGCTTTTTTGATAGCTTTAATAATTGGTGCAATCTTCATAAAGTTTGGTCGCGCTCCCGCGATAATGTTGATTTTTAGCATTTTTTTATTTTTTTTGTCATCCTGTCCCGCAGTTTCGGGATTGTTTCAGGATCTATTATTAATCTCTTTTTACCCGTTGTAAACATTCCAGCATCCTGGCCGCAATTTTACTCCTGTCAAAATCCTTTATCAGTTTTTTAGATCCTTCTAAATTTTCCTGATACTTCTCTTTACTGGTTATGGAGTTTATAGCTTCATAAAATGAGTGTTGATCTTCAGGTCTAAAACAAACCCCTGCATTGTAATTTTCAATAATCCCTTTGGTTTCGCCCTCAAGCCCCAGTAAGATAGGTTTCTCCATCGCCGCAGCCTCAAAAATTTTCGAAGGAATTACGGTTAAAAAGGTATCGCTTCTTCGAAGATTAACTAGAGCGATATCCATCAAACTCAAATAATCAACCACCTCTTTCTTTCCCACTGAATCTACAAAAACAGCATTTTGCAAGTTTAATTCTTTAGCCTGTTTTAAAAGATTTTTTTTCTCTGCTCCGTCTCCAATAAATAGGAAGGCCAATTCAGGATGAGATTCTGCAAGGGGTTTAATAGCATTGAGAATAAAACTTAGCCCGTGTGCCATTCCGTGGGTACCTATATAAGCAAAAACAGTTTTATTCTGAAGTTTAAGTTTTTGTTCAAGTTCTATCTTCTTCCCTTGGGGTTTAAAAAGTTCTAGGTTGGCACCATTTTTAAAAACAGAGATCTTTTCACCATTAATACCCCTGGCAATAATCTTTTTCTTAAAAGTATCCGTCACTACAATGATATGGTCGGCACTTTGGTATAATTTCTTCTCTAACCATTCAAAAAAGCGGATAGTCCTGTTCCGTTCCATCGCTCCCACTGCAATAATCGATTCCGGCCAGAGATCCCTGACTTCAAACACCCATCTTTTTCCTTTGAAAAAGGAAAGTAATCTCCCTGAAACTGCGGTAAAGAACTGTGGCGAAGTAGCCACTATAAGATCGGTTTTAACAAATAGGCCGGCAAAGAAAGCCATCATTGCAAAACTGATATAATCCAGGATACGTTTTACAAATCCTTCGTTGGCGGTAATATAACTCCAGACTCGAATAACTTTGATCCCGTCAATATTTTCTGTCTGGTAAAGTTTATTCTTATATCCCGGAAAAACTTTCCCCTTGGGAAAATTCGGAGCACAGGTAATCACGGTTATATTTACCCCGGTTTTCAGCCATTCTTTGCAGTGTTCATGGGTACGGTTGGCAGGTGCATTAACTTCCGGAGGAAAGTTATCAGTGATAAATAATATTTTCATTAGAAAATGATCCTGTATTAAGTATTTATAATTTTTTTTATAACAATGTCTTGATCCTCCCAAGTAAATTTATTCACGATTTTTGTTGTATTTGTTCTATAACCGTCGTAGTTTTTTTTCATTTCATAAATTCCTACCTCTATATCCTCTACCAATTCCCCAAAAGAATTTAGAGTAACCCCACAATTGTATTTAGATACTATATTTTTCATAGTAGGGTTAGCTCCAACAATGACAGGAATACCTTGTTTAAGACTATGATACATTCTGTTTGGTGCACATAAATAATTGTTTTTGTTCTCATCTGTATAAAAGATGAAAGAGAATCTAGCTTTTCTCATATAGTATCCCAAAGAATTGCTCGGTTTCTTTCCTAATACTTTAATGAAAGAGTCAAATTCGCTATATTTAGTTCGCACTTTTTTATATGTTTCATTCTGCTCCCCAACCACAAGTAAATATTGCTTAGTATTAATGCAAGCCAAAACTAAAGAATCAAAATTTCTTGAAGGATGTGTGGCGCTTTGACAGTAAGCAAAATTTTTATTTTTAATCCATTCTTCAAATTCTGAATCAAAAAAGTCTTTGTCCAAAGATTGATTTTTCCCTTCCATTGAAGGATAGTTGTGTAAGACGTTATATTTTGTGATCATTCCTTTATTAGTCATGTATGCACCTCTCTCTCCATTTGCGACAATAATAGTATTAGCTTTCTTTCCAATTTTTGTGAATAGATAATTTAAACCCTTATTTTTAACAAAAGATGAAGGAGGTAGTTCATGAAGATCCCAGATCAACGATTTTTTAGTTTTCAATCTCAAGAATGGTATTATAAACATAAGGATCGGATCATGTACCCAGACTTTGTCAAAATTCTTTATCCTAATTTCTTTATTGAGCTTGAATACTAATTCTAGAAGAGTTAAAGCTTTTCCTAACCCAGAGTTCGTTTTTCTAATTCTAAAGTCTGGATTTAAAACTTTCACATTAGATTTAGAATAGGAGGATTTTATATCTTCAATGGCGAATACGGTAATCTGCTCAACTCCTAATGTCAAAAGACTATCGATTTCTTTCTTAAGTCTCTCGTCATAAGTTATTGATGAAGTTTTTATTATCATTAAAATTTTCATATTCATCTTTTATTATTGGAAAAAAATTTTATTGTCTTTCAAGGTTATTTGAATGTTATGAACGCCAACTTTAAGGATATAAATATTGTTTCCTATAATTGAGAAATCAAATCCTTTTGTTCCTTTGAGGATGGAGGTTATTATATAATTCGTTTCAGAAAACACTTCATAGGAATGTTCAATATGCCTTTCTTGATACTCATAACTAATATAATTTTTCTTTTGGGAAATTTTTGAAATATTTAAAAAAGAGACTTCTGTCTCCAAAAGATTAGAATATAATCTTAATTCACCGTGGATATCTTTTTTTACAAAATAAGTTTTAGAATCGACCAAATTAATATTACACGCAATCCTGTTATCGGAGAACAAATCAACAATGATTAAATGATCTTTCTGGTTAAAAATAAACAATCGTTCATGTATTTTTTTTTGAAGTTCACTGCTAATTTTCACCATTTGAAAATCTTTTACTTGCATGATTTTTTCGATTTTATAGGTAGATAATGAAAAATAATCAGGTTTGGAGACAACGAAAGCAAGATTGTGAGATTGTTCACTTCTTATATTTTTATTAAATTCAGATTTGGAATAAGTAAACTTTCCTGCATCGGTAATTATCTTATTTCCCTGAAGAAATAATTCAAAGGAAGTAGTGTCCTTATGTTTATGAATTCTTGAATTAGTAGATAAAATGCTGGAAAAATACCACCCAGTTTGATTAGAAATTGATAGTAGGTAATCTTTTAAATATAAGTTGCCATGAAAATCTCTACTAGAATTTTTAAACATTTTAGAATAAGAGACTTTATGATCTAGACCACTGTCGCCAATAAGAGGAATTTCATTATTGGGAGTGATAAAAAATGAAGATATTTCTTTGCATTTCAAAATTTTATCTTTTAATTCATTAATGTCAAATATTATTCTCAATTCCTCAAACACGAAAGTTGCCCATAAATGATATTCGGGACTGTGTTCCTGGTGTACCCCTTCTTTACTAAATTGTTTCCCAAACAACTCTACTACACTTTCTTTTTCTTTTTTAAGCTTAACAAAATTTTCAAGTCTCTGAAATATTAAAAGTCTCGCAACTCGCTGAAAAATTTGATGATTTCCTTTTTGAAGTAAGTAATCCTTTTTAAGGAAAAATTCGTGGAGTTTAATAGCATAGTCAAATCTCTTACTTTCACTTTTTGAGAAATTAAGACTTTCAGTTTGGACAATACGATATAATAAAATCAACCTAAAGGAATCGGCCATATCATACCAGCAAAAAGGATTGCTCTTTCCTTTCTTAAGAAACAATTCTATCCAATTGGATATGTAATCTTTGCATACTTCTAGGACATCTTCCCTATCATTATTTTCTTCAAGTAAGGAATATAATGGGTAGAAAGCATTCCATCGAAAGGCTTCATTTCGCTCAAGGTTCTTCGTGCTGAGAATAAATTGCCTGAAATTATCTTCTTTATAGACTTTTTCTAAGAGTTTTGTTTCTGTATTTCTATTTTCAATATTTTGATTTAATAATACCTCGACCGGTTTAAAAAACTTTAATGTTTTATGGTGACGGTGGTAATCATTCAAGATATTGGAAAACTTTACCAAAAAACCTTCAAAAAGGGAAAAGCCGACGAAAGAAAATTTTCGTCTCATAACAAAATATGTTTTAAAAAATAACCTAAGCATTTCTTCTTAACTTGTATTTTTTAATTAATATAACTGTTATACCAGCAAGAACATAAAGAGGCAACTTAACTCTACTGTGTCCTCCTCCACCATGATATAAACCATAAATACTTATTGTGCCTAAAGTAAATAAGAGATAAGCCAACAATTCTTTTTCTTTAAAAAAATATTCTAAAATCACTCCTTTTAATTTTCTGATATTAAAAATTATATAAAAAAAAGAAAGATAGAGACTAATTTGAGATAACAACCGTAATAGATCATTGGTGTAGCCAAACTCAGAAGCTCCGTTAGAATAAATCTCTTGGAACATTGAAGTGGGAATTGGAGTGAAAACAAATCTGACAAAAGAATAAATAAAATATTCACCAGTTAAACTAGCTTCTATGGCAGTGTCTTGAGCTTTTGAAAAACCATCTTCTAATAATACTTCTATCGAAAACAAATAAGAATTAATTTTATTTTTAAAAACAACAAAAATTCCTGATATACTTAAAGCTGATAAAACCACATATTTCAGAAATTTCTTAAAAAAATTCCCTTCCTTCTTTTTCAATATTATCTCCAGGATATAAACACCTAATAGCGCAAAAAGTAGTAATCCAAGGTAAAAAGGTCGCATTCCCACAATAAAAAAAACTGAGAGAACAAGGATGAGGATCCGATATTTTCCCTTGAAATTGAAAAAAGCATAAATAAAAATTAGGGAGAACGTAAAAAGCCATATATCTCTTAGAGCAGTCTGAGAAAGAAAAAGAATATAAGGGAAAAACAATGGAATAAAAAGGCTTTTTCTACTGTTTGTGAGACGCCATAGCACAAAAATTAGAAAAGGAATTATTACTAGATGAATAATTTTAGAAAAAAAACCAAACTCAAAATCCGTAGATTTTACAGTTTGAACAATATTAAACCAAAGGATTCGGTCCTGTTTTGCAGCCTCTGAAATGTCCAAATTATAAAAGTAAACAGCTTCATCACTAATGAAATAGTCAATTCCTCTAAATGTGTGCTCAAGAGAAAAGATTGCTAAGACTAATAGAATAATAAGAAGATAATAACCACTTATTAAAGCAACAAAAGGACTTTTTTTATATACAGTCAGCAGTGATAAAAAAATAAAAGGAAGTAAAATCATTATAAGAACACTATAGCTTTTACTAGAAAAACAATTTAACAGCAGACAACAACGTTAGAACCTGATTTTTCTCTACTCCACTACCATTATTATAAAGGGAAATACAATCTGCTTTAAGATCTCCTAGATCATCAAGTCGTGAAATATTTTCATCAAAAAAGGAGTCTTGAAAAGCTTGCAGGCTTTTGTTATTGTTATACCAAAAGTCCAGAGGGTTCATATGGTTTTTTGTTGCTTTTCGATCTGGTGATCCAAGAATTTTTCTTCTCACGATTGCTGGAATTTTCTTTACTGGAACGTATTTATTTCTAAATTTAACCTGTTTATCTGTAATTTTTGACTCTGTGGCGGCCCAAACATAATTAGCTGCATCTGGGTACTTTCGTATTATCCAATTCTTATAAACCTTATGATTCATACGGTATTTAATTGGAATTGAAAGACAGAATTCAAAAAAGTCAATATCATAGAATGGTGACATTGTTTCAGTATATTGTTGGGCAGATAGCAAACCATTATTCGCTCCATTGAGTCCTCTTCTATACACCAAGCTTTTTTCTAAATTTTGGAAGTTATCAATCTCTATAGGTTTAAATTCTATTTTGTCTACCAAACGTTTAGAATAGGCACCGCTTAATTCTTTAAAAGATTTTTCGGAAAGTTCCTTCACAAAACTTCCAATCACTATATCACCAAGCTGTCCTGAATGAATAATTCCTAAATTCTCAAAATTTATAATTTTGTAAAGGCTGTTGGCATGTGCTAATCCATAAAAAAGTACGTTTCCACCTGACATAAGATTGATCTGATCAATATCTGTAAGGAAGTTACCATTGTCTAGAGCTTTAAAAATCCATTCATGATTTAATTCCGCTGCAATTTTCTTTGGAATTGTTTCGTCTAGATAATCGGTTTGAGAAAATGTAAAATTAATTTGGTTATTATAACCTAATTCATTTCCTACCCAGCTTGTCATTCGCGAATCCAGACCGCCACTAAGAGCAACAAAATGGTTTAAGCCATATTCCTTATCTTTATCAAATTGGAGGGATACGGCCTTCCGGAATAAATCATCTAATGTTTCCAAATCATTATCGGTGAATTCACCGTCCACTTTGGACAATGGTAGTTGGTAATATTTCACAACTTTAGAAATGTTATCTTCGATTAGAATATAATGGCCTGGCTCTAATTTCTTAATATTTGCACAAAGGGTATTATCATCAAGCATATAGCCAAAGCTTAATAACATATATGCAGCATTAATATCTAACTTAGGCTTTAATTTATTTTTTTTCCAATAATGATAAATATCTGTAATAACACTTGATATAATCTTGAAATTACTATCGTAATATATATGCTTGGTGCCCAAATGATCTGTGAATATAATCCATTTAAGTGTTTTTTTGTCATAAACCAAGCCCGAAAAGGAGCCTCTAAAAATTTTAAAGAAATCATTCCCTCTCTCTAGGTAGAGAGACCAGATATATTTTGCCCATTCTTTCTTTTTTTGACTGGATATCAAGGATTTCTTATTAAGAATCACTCCTTCAATCAATATTATACAATTTTCATCTTCATAAAAAACCTTATCGTTAAGGAACTTATTGGTAGTAAACCTTTGAATGGAAAAACTTTCTCCCGTAATAAAATTGTTTATTAAATAAGGTTCTGTTTCTTTATTTTTAAGAAAATTATTTTTCTCAAACAATATGTTAAAACCAGGCATAATTTTTAGATTGATAATGTTAAAATTAATATTTTATGTCCTCTATCCAGTGACCATTTTCATAATAGTACCATTTGCCGCCCCTTTCACTGAAAAATCTGTTGTCCATAGGAATTTTCTTTTTAATTATTCTTGTTGGGGCCGATACTGCAATAGAATTGCATGGCATATCTTCATAAACCACGGCGTTGGCGCCTACCCTACAGTTGTCACCTATAGTAATCTTTCCTATTATTTTTGCCCCACTTCCTATATAAACATTATCTCCAATGGTAGGGCTGCCAAAGTTCCGGTGCTTATAAAGGGTGTTAGAGCCTATAGTGACTTGTTGGTAAATTATGGAATTCTTACCTATACTTGCCCCACCTGATATAAAAACACCTCTTGGTCCGTGCGGAAAAAAGGGTTGCCCTTTAACTATTGAATTATAAGCAATCCATGAATTAAATTTTCTATCCATATACTCTTCGTATATTGAAAGTAAGAAAGGAGAGAATTGCTGGTTTAATTTTGCCTTTACTTTCCATATATTTTTATAGAATAACCATACATATAGAATAGTAAAGGGCTTAAAGAAGATAAAAATTGTTTTCATTAATAGAATTTTCGAAATGTTATCCTATACCCCTTTAATTTTTCTGAAAATATTTAATTCTTTTACTTCATGAATCAATGCTAAATTCAATTTCCTACTTATCATTAAATAAATTAAGGTATAGATGATAGCCGTACTAATTGTAGCTAAAAATAAATTACTGATAAACGAATAAAGGAATAAAGGAATAATGCCAGAAATCAGAGATATGCCAATAGGTATTGCAAAACTTTGGAAATATTCCGTGTAATTTATATCACAAAGTGGTTTAAGGAATAAATACCAAATCGGATAAATGATTGTAGAAGTTCTAAGAATTGCAAGAGAAATTGCTATTCCTAATAACCCAAAAGAACTCCCCAACCAAATTGTGGCAGGCATTAAGAAAAATAGTCCCAGATTCCAGTAAAACCCCCAATCCGCTCTTCCTTTTGCCAATTGTAATGACCCAACAGGATTTCCTACACTTACACTAAGTATCATGATACATAATATTTCAAAAATAGGAGCAGCCTCAATCCATTGGGCACCAAAGGCAAAACTTATTATTGGTTCTGATAAAATTATTGATAGGATATAAACCGGAGCATTTGCACTTGTAAGAAGAATAACTACTTTAATGTAGGCATTTTTTAATCGGACTGGCTCACCTTTTATAGAAGCGAAAAAGGGAAAAGCAACTTTTGTCAGAACAGGATTGAGAATTTGAAAGGGTTTTATAGCCAAACTTTTTGCTATGTTATATAACCCTAAAGCCTCCATTCCCAAAAGTTTTCCAATCAATATCGTATCAAAATTCCCATTAAAATAGTTAATTAATTTTTCACCTACTTGATAAAATCCAAAAGAGAAAAATCCTTGATCTTTTAAACTTTTATAAGAAAACATAAATTGAGGTTTGTATTCCCTTATACCATATAGGATTACAAGAAAAGTAGAAATTACTGCAGTAGTGAGGCTAGCTATCACCAGCGAGAAAACACCGTAATTCAGATAGGCCAAAATAACAGCAGTAATTAATCCTGTCACCTTTCCTATAATATCCCGTATTGCCAGTGCTTTAAAATTTAATTCCTTTTTTAGTAAAGCTTCATATTGCTGCCCCCAAGGAATTACTAGGAAAGTAGTGGCAATAACTATTATCACAGAAGTCAACTCATTAGATTCGTAAAAGATACCGATAAAAGGTGCCGAAATAATTAGAATGAAATAAATCAGAATACCAAAAAAAACATTCAACCAAAACAAAGAACTCAGTTGACTCTTATGCACATTTTGTTTAAATATTATAGTATTAGAAAGGCCCATATCCACAAATATCCGCGAAAATCCAATGATAAATAAAGCAAGAGCCATTAAACCAAAATCATCTTTATTCAAAAACCGAGTTAAAATAGTAATTTGAAGCAATTGGACGACAGATGTTACTATTGCTCCGAGTGTAGTCCATTTAGTACCTTTAATAACTTTTTTTTTTTTCGTCATTAGCGAAAATACTCTTCAAAATTGTTTTTTAACTCTTTAAGTAGTTGTTTTTCACCAACCTCTTTTTTCAGAATTTCTCTGTTCCTATTTTGTTCTTGAAAGGAGAGTAGGTCAAATACTTCCAAATTTTCTCTTCTTAAATCTTTTTCAATCGAAAATACATGAATTCCTTTTCTTTTAAGAAAATGAAATATAGAATTTCGTTCATCAAGATATATTTTTGAACCTAACCATAACATAGATAAGACATTTCCTATGGCCTGTTGCCTATAATGATTCATTATTACGATTCCGCATTGTTGTAGATATTCATTATATTGGTGGAGAGGCAGAAAATCAATTAAAGGTTCAAAATTTTCAGGAAAAATTTCCCTGCCTTTACTAATAATAGAATCAGCATAATTCTTTTTTCCATAACTTAGAGGAACTATTATTTTTTTTCCCATGAGGGGTAGCCTCTGCAGCAATTCAAATATTTCTAAGTGGTTGTTATTTTCAGAAGCCGAATTTCCTACAAGAATATTTGTCGCATTTACTCTCGCTTTTTCATTTTTAACCATTAATTCAATAGGATAATAGGAGAATTTAAGGAAATCTACATCCTGTGAAATTTTTTGATGGATGAAATCCACTTCTTCCTTAAAAAGGATACCACAGAACTTAACATTTCGGATTGCCGTTAATATTGTTTCAGAAGGAGTATTAGTTTGAAAGAATAGCTGATAATAAACTGGTCTTAAAATATTCTTTATGCTACTCTTCAATACTTTGAAGCCGGTTTTTTTTAAAAATTTCGAATAGGTAATTGGTCCTATGATATTTCGCGGATCAACAATTAGAGGATTATTATAAACTTCCCAACCCCAAAGAAACCAAACAATTTGGCAATCCTTGGAAATTTTATTAAGCAAAAAAGCGGAATAATAATCTAGACCATGAAAAATAACAATTTTATCATAAGACAAATTCTTAGCTAATACTTTTAATGTCTTTATTTTTTTTTCAACTAATAAAAAGTCTTGGTTTTGATTTACATATTTTAATTTCTCATAAGGATTATCCACTAAAAGGTAAAAAAGATTCCGGTTTGGAAATACTTCATTAAATTGCCAATATGCACTATTTATAAACTTTTCGTCTGAGGCTATGTGTATTATCTTCTTCAATAGAGTAGGTATTATAAAATTCTAGAACAGATTTAATTATTTTATCCTGTTCCATTTCAGTTAATTCATAGAATAATGGAAGCCTTACAAGATAGTCTGAATAAGACTCACTCACTTCTAATTTTTCTCCTTCATATTTATCTTCATAGAATTTGCTTTTATGAAGTGATAAATAATGAAATACAGCAAGAATACCGTCTGTCTTTAAATGATCTATCAACTTCTCTCTCTCTCTGGCATTACTGCAAATTAAATAATACATATGCGCGTTATTGCTCGCATATTCGGGCACGAAAGGTAGTTGCACCTTGTTAACCTTATCAAGAATTCCACAGAAACTGTTATTATAATTGTTCCACAATTCCTTTCTTTTGCATTGAATATTCTCAATATTTTCTACCTGGGCATATAAAAAAGCAGCGATAATATCTGACGGCAAAAATGAACTACCTATGTCTACCCAGCCATATTTATCAACTTCCCCGCGAAAAAAAGCAGAACGGTTTGTTCCCTTCTCCCATATGATTTCGGCTCTTTCTGCAAAATGGAGGTCATTAATAGCTAACATGCCTCCTTCTCCTGAAATTATATTTTTTGTCTCGTGAAATGAAAATGCAGCTAAATGCCCGATAGAACCCAGTGCCTTTTTAATACCATTCCTTCCCGTATAATAACTGTCGATAGCCTGTGCTGCGTCTTCAATTACAAAAAGATTATATCTATCTGCCAAATCCATTATTTTGTCCATATGGCAAGCCACACCGGCATAATGAACAGGAACTATTGCCTTTGTTCTTTCAGTTATCAAGTCTTCAAGACTGTCTTCGTCCATTCCGGGATGATCTTTTCTGCTGTCTGCAAAAATAATTTTTGCACCACGAAGGATAAAAGCATTTGAAGTGGAAACAAAAGTGTAAGAAGGCATAATCACTTCATCTCCCGGTTTGATATCAATTAAAATTGCAGCCATTTCCAAGGCATCTGTACAAGATGTAGTAAGAAGACACTTTCCAAAGCCGAAAAGTTCTTTTAAATATTTCTGGCACTTCTTAGTATATTTTCCGTTCCCTGAGATTTTACCTGTATGGACCGCATCATACATGTAATGTGCTTCCTTACCCGTCATGTAAGGTTTGTTAAAAGGAATTTTCATTTTAGTCGCTTTCTTAATTTATTAAATTGATATGGTTTTCCATCCATATGATAGGCTTGTTTTATCATAATGGCATCCTGTCCACAAACTACAATTGGTCTTTTATTATTAAACATTAAAATTTTCCCAGGATGTATCAATTCCAACTTGAAGTTTCTTATAACTTCTACATCGCTAATTCTTATAATTTCATCATCGAGATTGGTCTTTGCTCCATCATATGGGAATCCCACAGCATTTACAAATCTTTCGATAAAATGTGCACCCATTGTCCAGTCAATAAAATAATCTTCGTCATCTCTCCAAATACTATAAGTGGCTTTAGAGTGATCTTGAAGAGAAGATGGTAATTTTTTTGCTTGATTTACATAAGTCAATATTTCCAAAATTATTTCTGAATATAAACCGGCTATTAAATTAATAGCATCTTTAATTTTTAACGGGTAATCTACTTCTATGACTTTTTGAAAAATGATATTTCCTTCATCCATTCGCTCAGAAGCAAAAAGGGAGGTAGCTGCTAATTGATTCTCACCATTGATCAACATATTTGGTAAAGGCGCAAAACCTCTATATTTAGGTAATAATGAGTCATGGAAAACAATTAAGTTAGGAATATTAAATAATAACCATTTCCAACCAATTGCAATCGAATACAGGGTATTAACTTTAGCAAAATCTTTCCTATCTATGTATGGGATTGAATTTGCCTCGCAAAGATTTTTTATTTCCTCGTAATAGTCCTCCTTATTTCCTTCATCCCTAGCTATAACCACCAATTCAATTAGTTGCTTTAGTTTATTTTCTATTAGAACACTTTTTAAGGACTGATATCCTTTTTTATTTAGCAGAAATAGAGTTACTTTCATCTTTAAAATATCCTATTTAAATACTGGTGATAACTACTTTTTGCATCTTCATTGGCCAGTTTTTCAATTTGATTTCTATCAATGAACTTCATTCGGTACGCTATCTCTTCAATGCAAGCAATTTTTAAACCTGTTCTTTTTTCGACTGCCTTTACAAATTCTGTGGCTTCTGTAAGAGCCTCATGTGTCCCGGTATCGAGCCATGCATACCCCCGGCTCATAATCTGAACCTTTAACTCCTCTTTCTTTAAATAATCCTGGTTTACAGAAGTAATTTCTAGTTCTCCACGCAAAGAAGGTTTTACCTTTCTTGCTATTTCTATTACAGAGTTAGGGTAAAAATACAGACCAATAACCGCATGATTTGATTTAGGACGTTCAGGCTTTTCTTCGATACTTAAAACATTTTTTTTCTCATCAAATTCCGCCACTCCATACCGCTCGGGATCTTCTACATAATACCCAAAAACAACAGCTTTTTTTTCCTCTTTCACTGTCTCGACGGAATCAGATAACAATTTCTGCAAGCCGGCGCCATAAAAAATATTATCCCCCAATACTAAACAAACATCGTCATTCCCAATAAAATCTTCTCCTATAATAAATGCTTGGGCTAAGCCGTCAGGGAACGGCTGTTCAGCATATTGAAAATTTAATCCTAAATGACTTCCGTTACCAAATAAGTTCTTAAAATTAGGCAAGTCACTAGGAGTGGAAATTATTAGAATATCCTTTATTCCCGCCAACATTAAAACGGACAACGGATAATATATCATCGGTTTATCATAAACGGGCAATAGTTGTTTAGATACTACCTTAGTTAAAGGATGTAGCCTGGTTCCAGAGCCTCCTGCGAGAATTATTCCTTTCATTTAAATACTGATTTCATAGATTATTAACAACACGAATGCCCGATTTTGCATATTATATGGATTTCTGATATTGTTTAATATAGTAGTCTTGATAACTGCCGGAAGTAACATTACTAAGCCATTCCTGGTTTGCAAGGTACCAATCTATAGTTCTGCTGAGGCCTTCTTCAAAAGTTACACTTGGTTTCCATTCAAGTTCAGAGTTGATTTTAGTTGCATCAATGGCATAACGAAGGTCATGCCCAGGACGGTCTTTAACATAAGTAATAAGTTCTTCGGAGGTTCCTTTATCTCTACCTAACTTTTCATCCATTTGTAAGCAAAGTAATTTCACCAAATCTATATTTTTCCATTCATTAAAACCACCGATATTGTAAGTTTCAAATCTTCTACCTCTTTGAAAAATCAATTCAATCGCTTCAGCATGGTCTTGAACAAAAAGCCAGTCCCGCGTATAGTTTCCATCGCCATAAACTGGTAGCGATTTTTCTTTTAAAATATTATTAATAAAAAGAGGAATCAGTTTTTCTGGAAATTGATTGGAACCATAGTTATTGGAACAATTACTAATTATAAATGGCAGACCATAAGATTCTCCATATGCCCTTACAAAATGATCGGAACTTGCTTTACTGGCAGAATAAGGGGAATTAGGGTCATAGGAAGTTTCTTCCGTAAATAAACCACTTGCACCTAAACTACCATAGACTTCATCAGTGCTAATGTGATAGAACAGTTTATTTTGAAAGTTCTTTTTCCAGTTTTCTTTTGCTGCATTTAATAGATTCATAGTTCCGAGTACATTAGTCTTGACAAAAGCCAAGGGATCAGTAATGGATCGGTCCACATGGGATTCGGCGGCTAAATGAATAACTGAATCAAAATCATACTCTATAAAAAGAGTATTAATAAAATTAGCATCTATTATATCACCTTTGATAAAAGTGTAATTACTTGCAGTTTCAATATCCTTTAAATTCTCCAGATTGCCGGCATAGGTTAATGCATCTAGATTATATATCTGGTATTCAGGATATTTTTTCACGAAAAGGCGGACTACGTGAGAACCTATAAATCCGGCCCCACCCGTTATTAATATTTTTCTGTTTTGAAATTCCATATTATTTAAAGTTTCGAACTGGCTTTCTCTTCTAAAACTCCCTTTACATCATATACCACCGCCTTTTCTGCTTTAAACTGCTCCAGATCCATCTCTAAAAACTCCTTATGAGCTACAGTTAAAACCACTGCACTAAACTTTTGTTTAGGTAGTTGCCTGGTGTTTTGCAAGCCATATTCGTGTTTTACCTCTTCCGGGTTTGCAAGGGGATCGTAGATTGTAATGTTGGTACCGTAAGATTGTAGCTCTTTAACTACATCTACCACTTTGGTATTCCGCACATCAGGACAGTTTTCCTTAAAGGTTATTCCCATTACCAAAATGTCGGCACCTTTTACTTTTAAATCGTTTTGCAACATCAGCTTTATTACTTCCCCGGCTACGTATTTTCCCATAGAGTCGTTCATACGTCTTCCTGCCAGGATGATTTCCGGGTGATAACCCAGCTCCTGTGCTTTTTGCGCCAGGTAGTATGGGTCTACGCCAATACAATGCCCACCTACAAGACCGGGTTTAAAGGGTAAGAAGTTCCATTTTGTTCCTGCGGCTTCCAAAACATCCTGGGTGTCAATATTCATCTTATTAAAGATCTTTGCCAACTCGTTTACAAAAGCAATATTGATATCTCGTTGGGAATTCTCTATCACCTTAGCAGCTTCAGCTACTTTAATCGTTGGCGCCAGGTGGGTACCTGCAGTAATTACCTCTTTATAAAGCTTATCTACTTTTTTTCCTATTTCAGGAGTAGAGCCCGCGGTTACCTTTAAGATTTTCTCTACCGTATGCTCTTTATCTCCGGGGTTAATTCTTTCCGGTGAGTAGCCCACAAAGAAGTCTTCGTTGAATTTGAGTCCGCTGTGTTTCTCCAGCACCGGCACACATTCGTCTTCGGTTACGCCCGGGTATACGGTAGATTCGTAGATCACAATATCGCCTTTCTTTAAAACCTTAGCCACGCTCTCGCTGGATTTGTAAAGCGGGGTAAGGTCAGGGCGATTGTTTTTATCTATTGGGGTTGGAACTGTAATAATGTAGTAGTTACAATCGGAAATATCCCCCAAGTCACGCGTAACGAATAAGCCAGACTCCTCGACTGCACTCGGGGTAACATCTACTTTGTCTACTTCACCCGTCAGTTCCAGTGTAGGTTGTTTTTTAAATTCATAAATGCTGTTAACCAAAATTGCTTTTAGAATCTCATCCTCAACTTCCAATGTACTATCATGGCCTTTTTTAAGCTCTTCTACCCTTGCGGCATTTATATCAAATCCAACTACGGGAAATTTAGTAGCGAAAAGCCTCGCCAGTGGCAGCCCTACGTATCCAAGGCCTATTACTGCAATTTTAATGTTTTCGTTCATTTCTATTATTCTTTGATCAGTCAGTGATTTTAAGACAAAAGCATGGCTTTAAACACTTTTACAAGCGCTTCAGTTACTGTTGCTGAAAATTTAGATTTTTTTTCCGTCGGAGTACGGAGGTGAGTTACACCATAAAAAGGTTTAGGTATTTTGCAATTGTAGGGAGCTGCAAAATGATTATTTGTCAGTTGTTAGTCCGTAGACGATAGATTTGGTTTTTAAGGATGTCCGTTTTCGGCCGGTAAAAGGCTGGAATCTGCCATCTCACCACTGCCAACTGAATACGGCTTCGCCACAGTGAGTCCCATTTTATCGCTCGCTGTAACTTTTAATTACCAACTTTTTTTACAGTTGTTGCCCTTAATAACGACAACAATTTGAAAAAATTATGGAAAAGCGTAAATAGAATTTGTTTTCCGTTAAAGCCGCGAAGATAGAACACATCTAAGAGCCCTGCCAAGTCCAATATGTTAAAATTCTTAACTAAAATTAACTTTCACAAATTATCAAATTTAATTCACTTTTTGTTAGTGAAAATGAATTAAATGTGACCGATCATTAAGGTTATTGTTATGTTTCTTGGTATTATTCTAATACATATAGCATCAGAAAACGATTAGAATTTCTTTAGTCCATGAAAGCATTTTTGGATTTTTCCCTAGAAAATATTATGAAAATTTCCTGATTAAAATAAAGTCGCTTGGGATATGCAGAAAATCTGCCGGAACAAAATTAAGTATATCTATGGATCACCCCCCATTTGTTCCAAACACTCGGTAATTCTTTTTTCCATCTGGGTTTGGTATATAAAACTTCCCACGACATAGTTATATTTACATATGACCGCTTTGCAGTGGGTGATTATGAAGAGATTCTAATTTGAATTTTTTGTAATTATTGACGATCTTATTATCGAAAGAATTTGAATGTAAAGTATCATCTTAGCAAAATTTAATTATTTTTTGTTCTAATAGATGCTTCAAGGTCTTGGTGTTTTCTTTTACTATCTTTTAAGGCATTTTCTAAATTCTTAACATGATCTGAAGTGCATCCTTGATACATAATATTTACTCCCCTGTTGCCTTCGTAATTATTGAAATGATTACTAAAAGTTTGTTTATCCTGATAATTAAGAAGATATTCCGGGCTACATTCTAAGATATCAGCTATTTCAAATAAACGTGTAAGAGTTATGTCTGATTTATTACTTTCAATATTGCTGTATGCTTTAGTAGTAATTCCTAAGGCTTTAGCTACAAAATCTTTATTTAGTTTTCTCTCTTTCTCCCTTACTTCCTTAATATTTTCTCCAATTTTCATAGTATAGTTTTTAAAATTTAATTTTATAATTTCGTAATAAAGCTTCCAAGAGAGCAATGCGATTTCTTTCACTCTTCAGTAATTCCTCCTGCAATATTATTATTTTCTGAGAAGGAGGGTTCTGGTAAACTTGTTGATTAATCAAGGACGTTTTTCTTATTATTTCTTCACGAAAGTGGTCATAAAATTTCTTTTTATAATCTTTATAATTAAGTATGTAAATAGGACTACACTCAAGGATTTTAGCAATTTCTTCAAGCCGATCTAAAGTTAAGTCAGTAATATTATTCTCAATATTTCCATATGCCCGAGTTGAAATTTGCAAACTTTTTGCTACAAAACTTCGTTTGTAGTTTCTTTCTACCTCTCTGATTTCCCGAATATTATCCCCAACTTTCATCTATATTAAATGTCAAATTCTATATTATGATCTCGAAGTAATCTTTCTAATTTAGGAATACGCTCTAATTCCTCTCTGTACAATTCTTTATAAGCAGTTCTGATTTCCTTTTGGTCCACACCTTGGATTTGTATATTAGTTCCATTATTTCCTGCGTTATCGAAGTGGTTATAGATACTGCCACCTGACTCTTTATATTCAAGCAAGTATATAGGGCTACAGGATAAGATAGCTGCAAGGTGATTCAATTGATTCAATGTAATATCCAGTATATCTTGTTCTATTTTAAGATAGTCTTCCAATTTCATGTTTATTCCATCTGCAACAAATTGAGCACTATAACCTTTTGATTCGCGTACTTGCGTAATATTTTTTCCGATTTTCATAATATTTTTTCTCTTAAACATACTCAAACTTCCGAAAAAGAAGTTAAAATTCCTAATAGGGAAGCAATTTTTTTTTCTTTTACTACAATAAGAACTTATTTAGCATTAGAAATTAAAGGATGAACTCTTTTTTAAGATATAAAATAATTAAGCAAAACTGGTATACTCAATTTCGATCATTACGGGGTATAGCCGATTTTTTAGATTTTACGGCCTTTGATATTCTTTTCAAAAAGAAACCAAAAAGTCCAGTCTAAATTCACTTTTTAGACTACAATACTGTTGATAATTTGATTATTGATATCAACTTTATAGTACTAAAATCCCTACACTAAAATTTATTCAATGACCAGTGCGGTCGCCAATTGCAAAGTGCAGTTGTATTCGCTAATTCCTAGCTTGCGGGAGCAGGAAATCTCTTAAACAATCCCGTGGGTAGCTGTTTTTATGCCCTATTTTAATTATAGCTTGGGTGGGTGCTCCTAACCCTTTATGGGAAAAGAGCCTTGGGAAAAATTTGATTTGGTTTATAGGTGCTAACGGGTAGGGCCGTTAGATTTAGCAAAAAAAAAGAAATTGTTTATGAAAAGAAAAGTGAGTTAGCCTTAATTAAAAGGTGTCAAGCCTAAAAAACCTCCCCTGAAGATTGGTGTCTGGTGGGGAAGGTTTAGGCTTAATAAAACAATGTTTCATACAAAACACACGCAAAATTATGAAAAATAATTACTCGCGCCTTAAATGGGTGGCGCTAATTATTCTTGGCGGGATGCTAATGTTCCTGTCAATGGTTGCAACTGCAGCAATCCCTACTCCTCTACCCTTGCTACAGCAGGAGGTTTCAGGTATAGTAGAAGATCAGAATGGGCTTCCTATTCCAGGAGTTACCATTACCATAAAAAATACCAACCGTGGTACAGTAACCAACCTAGACGGGCAATATAGTATTACAGCTCCATCAAATGGGGTTTTAGTATTCTCTTTTATAGGCTATTCAACCATCGAAATAGAAATAGATGGTCAGAAAGAAATAGATATCAAACTAGAAGAAGACATTGCCGCTCTTGGTGAAGTTCAAATTAATGCTGGGTATTATAACACTACAGAAAGAGAAAGAACGGGTAGTATTTCCCGGGTTTCCAGCGAAGATATAGAAATGCAGCCAATCGTTAGTCCACTAGAAGCATTACAAGGGAGAATGGCTGGTGTCGAAATAGAACAGCCCAGCGGAATTCGTGGTGTAGCTTCCTCTATTCGGATCCGCGGAAGAAACAGTTTAAGACTAGGAGGTGATCAACCCTTATTTATAGTAGACGGGGTTCCGATTAATGCCAACTCCATAAGCAGTATAGGTCTGTTTACCCAAAATAGCGGCATGGATCCCCTGAGTACTTTAAACTTATCGAACATTGAGAGTATTGAGGTTTTGAAAGATGCCGATGCCACGGCTATTTATGGTTCCAGGGGAGCCAATGGCGTCGTCCTTATTAGTACCAAAAGAAATAAAGGCGGGCGTAGTCAGGTTGAGGCGAAAATATACTCAGGTTTCTCGCAGGTTTCCAACCGGATGGATTTAATGAACACTGCTGAATATTTGGAGGTCCGCAGAACAGCGTTTGAAAATGACGGGGTCACCCCTACTGAGTCTAATGCTCCTGACCTGGTACTGTGGGATCAAAACCGGGAAACGGATTGGCAAGAGGAGTTACTGGGAGGAACATCACCAATAACCGATATAACTATGTCGGTATCAGGCGGCAATGAACAAACTTCGTTCCGGCTCGGAGGATCCTACCGAAAAGAAGGTTCTGTGTTTCCGGGAACTTTTGAATATAATAAGGCAACCGCAAATTTTAGTTTAAATCATCGATCTAAAGACAATAAATTTGCTTTGGACTTCACGGCAAATTATGGTGTAGACAATAACCAGCTATTCTTCGGTTCTAATTATGTAAGACTGGCAGTTATCCTTCCACCAAATGCTCCTGAACTATATAATGATGACGGCAGTTTAAATTGGGCGGAAAACAGGTGGATCAATCCATTAAACGGCTTATTTAAACCACAGGATATAGAAACCAATAACCTGTTAAGCAATCTTAGCTTAAAATATAACTTAGGGAAAGGCCTGGAATTTAAAACTAATTTTGGCTACTCCAATTTGATAAGTGGCCAGGTTACCAAAAATTTAATTAATTCATTCAATCCTGTTACCTGGGGGTATACAAGACTTTCCTCTTACCATAGTGATACCCGTAGAAAATCCTGGATCATAGAGCCTCAGATGACCTATAATAAACAATTCGGAGGTTTTAATGTAAATGCCATTACCGGACTCACATTCCAAGAGAACCAAAATAGTTTGTTAACCATGGACGGCACGGGTTATGGCGATGATAGCCTTGTTGGAAACCTTAGTGCGGCAGATCAGGTAAGGGTAAATTCAGATCAAAAAATAAATTATCGCTATGCTGCTATATTTGGCCGGTTGGGCCTGGATTGGAAAAAGAAATATTATTTTAATATTACCGGAAGAAAAGATGGTAGCTCAAGGTTTGGACCCAACAAACGTATCGCAAATTTTGGTGCAATAGGCGCAGCCTGGATCTTTTCGGAAGAAACTTTTATTCAGCAAAATTTATCCTTTCTAAGTTTTGGCAAATTTAGGGGAAGTTACGGGACAACCGGCAGTGATCAAATTCCTGATTATGGGTTTATGGATACGTATGAAACTACGAATGGTCCTGGTGGTTTATATCCCACTAAACTCTATAATCCTAATTTCTCCTGGGAAATTAATAAAAAATTGGAAGCTGCCCTGCAGCTGGGCTTTATAGAAGATCGTATAAATTTAGAAGTAAACTGGTATAGAAATAGGTCTTCCAACCAGTTGACCGGCTATCCCCTACCTGCTATAACGGGCTTTAGCTCTGTTCAGGCTAACCTACCGGCCACCATTGAAAATTCCGGTTGGGAAATAGCACTAAACACCCTTAATACTAAAGGCGAAAATTTCTTTTGGCAGACTTCTTTAAATTTTACAATCCCAAGGAACAAATTGGTAGAATTTGATAATCTCGATCTCACTCCGTATAGGCAAACTTATCGGGTTGGGGAACCATTAAGTATTGCATTGGTCTATAAGTATGATGGAATTAATCCTGACACGGGACGCTATGAGGTAAAGGATATAAATGAGGATGGGAGACTGGATTTTAGTGACAGAACGGGTATAGCCTTCTTAGGTAGAAAATATTATGGGGGAATTCAAAATACGGTTAAAGTTAGAAATTTTAATCTGGGGTTTCTTTTTGAATATATAAATCAGGATAAGCATAGTTATTTACGTGATACTGGACGCACCCCGGGCTACTACGGTAATAATTCGACACAGATTTTAGATGCATGGACCCAGGCGGGAGACCATACAAACATTCAACAATTATCTACTTCTTCTTCCTCTTCATTTTTAAATGCCTTGGAGTCAGATCGAATGATAACTGATGCATCTTTTCTAAGATTAAAAACCCTTTCCCTTAGTTACCAGTTCTCAAAGACTTTTGTAGAACGTATGGGAGTAAAAGAACTGGATCTTTATTTACATGCACAGAATCTTTTTACATTAACAAATTACCTTGGCCTGGATCCACAAGCAGGCCTGGCAGTTCCCCCTATGCGAACCATTACTTCCGGTCTTAGAATAACCATTTAAAATTAAGTATGATGAAATATATTAAAATTTTGATACTGGCACTTGCCTGCCTATTACAACTTTCCTGTGAAGATTTTGTTGAAATTGAAATTCCGGATGATCGGCTAATCAATAAAAGCGTTTTTAGTAGCGATAAAACTGCCAATAGTGCGGTAAAAGGTATTTATAATGAATTATATCAGGCAAACTTTTCCAGTGGTCTCCAAGTATCGCTAACTGTACTTTCAGCATTATCTGCCGACAACCTTAAGGCTACGGTAACCACTGAAAATCTACTGGAGTTTGAGGCAAATGAAATTTTTATAAGAAACAGCTATAACCTGGGAATTTGGTCAAGTGCATATAACATTATTTATATGGCCAATGCCGTACTGGAAGGTCTAACAGGGAATAACAATATATCACAAGACCTAAACGAAAAGCTATCAGGAGAAGCCAGGTTTATTCGGGCCTTCACCTATTACTACCTGGTTAATTTATACGGGGAGGTACCACTGGTACTTGCCACCGATTACGAAGAAAATTCCCGAAAAAGTAGAAATAGCACTTCAGAAATTTACGCCCAGATCGTTCAGGATTTAGAAATTGCCACTGAACAATTGGGTAATACCTATAATAATGGAGAGCGATTACACGCCAACCGTTTTACGGCTATGGCATTACTGGCAAGGGTGTTTCTTCATTTAGGGGAATGGGAACTGGCTGAGGATTATAGTACGGAAGTAATTGATGCCTCCCAAACCTATGAATTATTAGCACATGATGAAGTCTTTCTAGCTAATAGCAAGGAAGCTATTTGGCAAATATCACCCAGGGAAGGAGGATCTTCCCGAACTAATACTAGGGAAGGCGCTTTATTTATCCTGGTTAATAACCTCAGACAGGTTGCTTTGACAGAAGATTTAATAGATTCATTTGAAAGCAATGATACGCGCCTGGAGCAATGGATAGGGCATTTTAAAACTGAAAATGAGAGCTATTTCTTCCCCTATAAATATAAGATACACACTGACACAGAAGAAATTTCAGAATATTCGATGGTTATGCGCCTGGCAGAGCAATATTTGATCAGGGCTGAAGCTCGTGCTGAACAGGGCAAATTGGCTGAGAGCATTAGTGATTTGAATAAAATAAGGCAGCGGTCAGATTTAATCCCGGTAGACCTAGATGATCCAGGTATCACTTCAGATATGGTTATTAACCTCATTCTTCAAGAACGCAGAAAAGAATTATTTACAGAATGGGGCCACCGATGGATTGACCTTAAACGCAAGGGGGAAGCGGGTGCCGTTTTATCTTCAAAAAAACCACTTTGGGATAATACCGATGTTTATTATCCCATCCCGGAAGATGAACTATTAAAAAACCCTAATCTAACTCAAAACCCAGGATATTAATTCCACCGATAATCTTAAAAAAAGGATGAAAATCAAAATAAAAAAAAGGATATTCCTATCGCTTATTGCCAATCTCATAGTGAGTATTTCGTTGGCTAACACCAGTATTTCCAATGATAGCATACCACTTGATGCCAGTATCAGGTATGGAGAATTACCCAATGGGCTGACTTACTATATTAAACCCATTGATAATCCCGGTGCCGGATTGAATTTAAGACTTATAGTTAAAGCTGGTATTAGACAGGAAAAAAATGGGGAATTAGAATTTGCTCATATTACAGAACATTTGGGATTTGTTTCAGGAAAAAACATTTCAAGAAAGAAATCTACCCATCTTTTTGATGAAGCCGGGGTACGTCTGTCACAACTCAATGGTTCCACAGCTGGGAATTATACAAATTATTCTGTTCAGGTGTCTGACGACAATGAAAAAGGAATTACCCTGGCATTAAATTTTTTTAAAGATATTTTATGGGGTTTAGAATTAAATGAAAAGAATATTAGGCTGGAGCGAATAACTGTTTTTGATGAAGCCAATGGCGGGGTTTTTCACCCGGGAATTCATTCATTTCATTTGGAACAGCAAATTACGGGCTGGGGTGCCGAGGCCCCGGAAGATTTCGAAAAACATATAAAAACTTTTGAGCATAAAAAATTAATCGATTTCTATGAGAAATGGTATCGTCCCGATTTAATGGCAATTGTTATTGTTGGAAATATTGACAATATTGATAACCTGGAAAAAGAGCTTAAAGAAAAATTTGGCACAAAAAAGAGACCGGGTATTCCGCCAAACCCTGATGTTGATCAAATAAATTACCTTGAAAAAGCTCCCCAGTTTTATAAAAAAGAACTGCAAAGTGATAGTGAGCATTTAATATACAAACCATTACATTTAAGTTTATACTTCCGCCAGTTTGAAAGTAAAAAGCACCAAAATAAGCAGGAATTAAAGAATCAATTAATAAGGAATTTATTTATCGAATTATTGAACAAAAAGTACTTACAAGTACTTCAGGAATATAATACTTTTACTTCAATTCGAGCTAAATTCCTGGACCCCCCTGCTGCTTTAAGACTCGAAATTATTCCAAAGGAGGGATTAAAACAAAAGCATCTTAGTACAGCTCTTACCACTCTAAGAGAAATAAAAGAATTCGGGTTTTCTGCTAATGAATTCAATCAGGGTAAAGCGGAATACCTTAATTCAATAAGAGAGACCGACACCTTGAGCCAATTTCAATGGAAAAACAAAATCATTCAGCATTTTTTGTACGGAGAAGCTTTACCCGGAAACAAAGAACAACTTCAGGTAGGTATTTTACAAAACCTGAACCAGGAGGAATTTCATAGAGAAATTAAAAATTATATCAAGGAGGAACCGGAAGATATTAGTTTGGTAGCCCATAAAGATGATCCTGCATTAGAGAATTCCGAAAAAAAAGTAAGGTTCTGGATTAAGGAGGTAAACAACTTACCGGTCGAAGCGTCTGCTCCCCCTAAAAGGAATTTAGTATTGATGGATAGTTCTGTAGCTACAGCACTTAATGAGACTCCGGTAAAGGACTTAGAGACTGAAATCTCGGGAGCTAAAAGCTACGAAATGGAAAATGGGTTGCGTGTCATACTCAAATCTACACTATCACAGACTTCAGATGCGGTTTCCGACCAGAATTCCATCAGGTTTCAAGGATTTTCTCCTCATGGCATTAATTGTTTTCCAAAAGAAGATTATTTTTCTGCCTTAAATTCTACGGAAATACTGAGGAATTCCGGAGTCGGGAAGCTTAATAAATTTGAATTAGATAGAATTTTAAACCGCAAAAGATTTAAGGGTTTTGTATCTCCCTATATTGAAAGTGATGCAGCAGGCATTAGGGCCAATATCACTCTAAAAGATTTGGAAACTGCCTTGCAATTAGTATACCTGTATTTTACATCTCCTGATTTTAATACAACTGCTTTTGAAGATTGGAAGACTCGACAAAAAATTTACATAGCATATAAAAATAATCCAGCCCAAAATTTTGAAACTGCTATCAGGGAATTTTTACCGGATAATGATTATAAGCCAAAAGGTCAAAAGTTTATTGAAGGACTAGACCAAACGGATTTAGATAGAGCCCGAGAAATTTATAATCAAATTTTTAATGATGCCGGAAATTTCACCTTTCTATTTACAGGGAAATTTAATGAAGAGGTGGTATTAACGCTTTGTCAAAAATATTTAGGAAATCTTCCTGCAGCGACTGAAAATTCAAGTTGTATAACCAAAAAAGATTCATTAGTGTTACCGATTGAATCAAAGACTTTTTATTCCGTGGCCCCCTTGAATTCCACTATTATTAAAATGGTATATGTGAAGGAATCGAATAGTTCCTCTATGGATTGGCAGGAAGAAATTAAGTTGATTCTTTTAAACCGTATTATCAAAGAATCGCTAATGCGACGTTTACGTTTTGAATCAGAAGAAGGAGGTACTTATTCGGTTACACCAGCCTTGAATATTGTTAATTCTCATAATTATATTGAAACTCCTATAGGGTTTAACGCCAATCCAAAAGATGTTGAGCGATTAATTTTAGAAGTTCAAAATTTTATTGAGGAGCTGAAGAGCTCACCTGTGGAAATTTCACTTTTTGAAAAATTAAAAAAAGCACGGTTAAATAAAAAAATGAGAAATGGACTTACTCTAATGGAAATGTTAAAGCATTCGAAGGATAATTCCCCCTGGCTGGATAATGATGAAAGAAGTGCCTTTATAAATACCTTACAACCAAAAGATATACAGGAGACTGCCAGGAAATACCTAAGTAATGAACCTATAATATTTAAAATGCTACCAAAGGAAAATAAAGAATAGTAAAATATGTCCAAATAAAGATAGTGTACAGCCCAATAAGGCTGTACACTATTTTTTTAAAAAAATTAATTAATTATCATCAGTAGGTGGAAAACCTTCAAGACTCTTAATAATCCCCCCTCCTTCAGCTGGATCATTAAAATCATCAGAATTGTATACCTCATAAGTAGCTCCCAGAGTCGGGTCTTCATCAAACTCAACTATACAATCAGAAGTTCCGATTTCACAATCCACTTGAATATCATACCACTCGCCGTTTATATGCACATACATAGTAGCATAATTGTCACTTTCCGGTATTTCAGGTTCTGGCTCCATATTAACGGTTGCAAATGCCATTCCTATGGCAAAAATAAATGCCATCATCGGCAATAAAAACTTTTTAAGTTTCATAATATTTAAATTTATTTGTTATTAAAAACACCGTTGTAAAACAGGTAATCGGCTTCGACCTGCATCATCGCGCAATAATATTTTAGAACTATTCTGTTTCTATATCCTTGAAATTTCAACCTGAATTTGAGTTTAAAAATCCAGGATAGTTTTTTCTTTTTCTATGAATATAAAGGTCTGCAATAATCATATTCCAGAGGAACCATGGAATGTTCTGGGAAGGTATTTTTCGTTCCTGGCCTAATTATGCTTATTAAAGAAGGCCTTCTTACGGAATTGCAAGGGTGTAATTCCATATTTTTCACGAAAGCGGCTGATGTAGTGTGAATCTGTTTTAAAACCATAATTTTTAGATACTTCTTTTATTTCAATATCGCTCTCCTTAAGTAAAAAAGTACTGGCCTCAAGACGCTTTTCCATATCGTATTTTAAGACTGCCTTACCGTAACGATCTTTAAAAGCTTTCTGCATGGCACTTATACTGGCTCCTGCCTCACTTGCTATAACCTCTAAAGAAGGAATGGAAGAGGTTTGGTGTTTAAGAAGTGCATCGTGAACCCGTTGTGCCAGCAAAAAATCACCGATAGTTTTAGAATTATTTTTAGCCTTTTTTCCGGGAAAAGTTTTTAAAGTATCTTGCTCTTTTGTGCGTAATGGAGGAACGGGCTGTTGAGGATCAAAACCAAAAATATAATACCAGGAATCCTCCAGCAAAGCTCTGCTCTGTCTAACCTGAATATGTAAGGGGACCAATAATTCAGTCTCTCCCCGGAAATCCAGGATCCCCATATCGTAACAGCTTAAGGTTTTCTTATCCCATTTATACCAATGTTTTGAGAATATCTTTCTTCCTTTTACGGATAACAGGTCGTTTAGTGTTTTTGGTATTAACTCTTTTGAGATAATTTGGTGATTCTCATCCGTATGCGTCAGCAATTCTTTCTTTGAATTTATTAGAAGAATAATTTGGGGATGTGTATAAACCCGGGTTTTTTTGATTTCATTAAACATAGTGTTTAGACGAATATTCGTTTTGTTAATTAACATACCAAGGGTGTCCTTCCAGTCCCTAGCGTCGGAAATGGGAATTCTGTATAAGAAATTACCCGAAGCCATTTTAAGCAAAGCCTTTACTAATTGCATGAACCTGTGATCGTATATCTGGTTTGGTGTGAGCATTTCAGGATTTTTTTTGTATAAACTTTTGGAGATAATCCAGCGCTTCTTGTTTGTTACTGAAAATTTGAATAGGTTTTGCCAGGTTATGAAATTTTATAAACACTTCTGCCAGAACACGATGATAATAGGAATTGCATAGTAATGCTATAGCCGGGATCAAGGCAATCCCTTCCGTGGCGAGGTAATCCGCAGCCTCTTCACTTACAGTCTTAAGGTTGTAAATGTTGCATAAAACAGGATAGGGAGTTTTATCCTGAAACTTAAGCCTACTGGCGACAAGTATTTCCGCTTTCTTCAGGTCAAGTTCAGCTATAGCTTTAAATGTGAAATAAAGAATACCCTCACTAACCCACATCGTGGCATATTTAGATTCTTCCTGCATATCGTTTTAATTCCAGGTGAAATCTATCGGGTAGGGCTCAAGAATTATTAGGCAATATAAATATAATAAGTTTTTGGTTTACTCAGGAAATTGCCTGGTAAGCCTAAAAAGTGTTCTCTAAAGTTTTATTTGAGTGAAAAAAGATGGATCTACTATCTTTAAGCAATAATGAGTTTATAAAAATCAGCAAAATTTCGAAAGCAGTCAATTTAAACGAAACTATAATGGATAATGCCCCCTAATTTTCTATATAAAGCACTTCTTTGGTTTTGAACTTCTACCGTGAATCCCAGAGGGGTAAAAAGAGACGTATTTTTCTTTTTCCTATATTTCGAATAATAGCTTCCTACTGTTTAAAGGATCCGTTTTGAACTTGTTAAACAACTGGTTAATTCGGTATCTGAATTCGCAGGTTTATATTTAAAGTATAACTTGTCTATATAGGATAATACACCCAGCATAAGGGCTATTAAAGTCCCACTGAATATAAGCAGAATAGTCGCATCAAGGCCATCCATTCTATGTATGTGAACCGCTTTAAATTCAACTTGTAAAAGATAGGATGAAAAAGCCCTTCTCATAAGAAGCAGAAAAGTAGTGGTTTTAATAAAGAGATGTTTTTTGAGAAAGGTGGTCTGGCGGTAATTAGCTAAATATTTTTCTGCGTCAGTTAATTCTTGCTTGTTATGGTACTATTTATATTCTTAAATTCTTTTACCGATGCTGTAGATAAAGATTTAAAGTTTGAAGTTATCAATTTTATAGTTTTTAGCTTAAAGCCTTTTATACGGTTCTTAGTGAAAGGAAAACCTAAATAGTTATGGAGTAATTCCGAAAGAGAATTGCAATATCTATACCTGGGCAGTTACTATTGACTATGAAACAATTGCAAACTCTTATCTAGATCAAGATGGGGGTATTAGGGAAAGTTGAAAATTATGTCTACATCAAATTTTAAACTTTAACGGGAATAATGCGTCGCCAGACATAAAAAATTCCGTTAAAAGTAAAGTTTAGTTAATCGTAATTAATTTATAATTTCATGTTAATTAAATTAAGATAAAACTAAAAAAACATCAAAAGATACAACCATAATTAAATGATTTCCAGTTTTTTAATTTCCGCCTGGGTAGGATACGAACTTAATTATAACTTAAATATTTTCTAAAATAGAATTGATGTTTCCAGTTGGATTGAAATGTAGTTTTGGCAGGAATTTTAACCAACCTTCCAATGAAACAATTTTACTTAATTCTAATTATTTTCAATTTATCCTGGGGTATGCAAGCGCAGGAGGAGATTTCTGGATTAGTCACTGACCCAGATGGACTTCCTTTAGCAGGCGTCGCTGTCAGTGTCAACGCCGGCGCGGTAGGTACAGTAACCGATTTTAACGGACGCTTTAGCGCGAGTGTAAAAAAGGGAGATACAATGAGTTTTTCCTATCTTGGATTTTTGTCTAAGGTTGTGCCGGTAGCGGATCAAACGGAAATAAGCATTACTCTCGAACCCAACACCGAATCTCTGGACCAGGTAGTAGTCACTGCCCTGGGAATTACCAAGGCAGAGAAGAAAATCGGTTATGCCACACAAGAAATAGAAACGGATAACCTTGATAATTTACCTATCGCAAATGTGGGAAACCTGTTCTCGGGAAAGGTTGCCGGCCTACAGGTTAGCAGTCCTCCGGGAATGTTCCAATCCCCAACCTTCCTTTTACGAGGAAAAACCCCTTTGATAGTTATAGATGGTATTCCCGTAGAAACTGATTTCTTCGATATCTCACAGAATAATATCGGTTCCATTAATGTTCTAAAAGGAACGACTGCTTCTGCCTTATACGGTTCCCGTGGAAGGAACGGAGCTATTCTTATAAGCACTAAAAATGCCACGGAAAATGGCTTATCGGTAGGTGTATCCCAGAATGTTATGGTAACTGCGGGATATGCTATATTCCCGGAAACCCAGCATGAATACGGAAATGGTTCCAATGGGCAGTATGAGTTTTGGGATGGTGCAGATGGAGGAATAGCCGATGGCGATATGATCTGGGGGCCTAAATTTGACAGTGACCTTCTAATACCGCAATGGAACAGTCCCATTGTTGATAATGAAACAGGTGAAATTATCCCGTGGTGGGGTAGTGTAACCGGAACACAGTATGATGATCGATCCCGATATTCCCGGCAAGCATTACCATGGGTAGGTCATGATAATCTTGATGATTTTTTACGGACAGGGGTTATTTCCAGTACCAATTTTAATATCGGTCATAAGAATGAGAACGGTTTTTACCGCTTAAACGGTAATTTTTCGCATAACAGGGACCGGGTGCCAAATTCAAGCCTGTCACAAGGAGGTTTAAGTTTTAAATCTTTGACAAATATTACTGATAATTTAAGCTTAAGCAGTAAGCTAACGTATAATAAAGTTTATTCACCGAATTCGCCGAATTATGGATATAACCCTAGCGGACACATGTACACCTTATTGATTTGGATGGGAGAAGATGTAAATGGAAGGGACCTCCGCGATCATCAGTGGGTGCCAACACTCGAAGGTTACCGCCAGGCCAACTGGAATTATGCCTGGTATAACAATCCGTGGTTTGGAGCAGAGCATTACCAGAAGGAATATGATGCAGACCTTATTAATGCTCAAATGCGCCTATCCTATAGTTTAGGAGAGAAATTTCAGTTTCAGTTACGCGGATCAGGAGTATTACGAAATAATTTTGAAGATCTTGAAAGTCCGAAATCTTATTTCAATTACAGCGCACCGCGTGAAGGTTCTTATCAGACCTGGAACAAAAGCCGTTTGAACATTGACTACGATTTTTTGGCTACTTATAATGAAGAACTTACTGAGGATATCGGTCTTGTGGTATACGCCGGAGCTTCCACCTTCTACAGGAAATACCAACAAGAATTCAGTGCTACCGATGGCCTTACCGTACCAGGGGTATATAATATGGGAAATTCAACAGGGCCGGTAAGAGCAGAAAATTATTTCGAGGAAAAAGCTATCAATAGCGTTTATGGAACTCTTGAGCTTGATTTTTACGACACTTATTTTCTTACTGCAGCTGCAAGAAATGACTGGTCCTCTACACTTCCTAAAGAAAACCGTTCTTATTTCTATCCCTCGCTCTCAGGAAGTATTCTATTAAGTAATATTTTTGATTTACCCAAAAAGGTAAATTACATGAAATTATTTAGTTCCTGGGCGCGAGTATCCAGTGACCTAAATCCTTATGAGCTATCTGCCTATTACAACAGTTCCGGAAATTTTGCCAATAATCAGCGGCTAAATTATCCTTCAGACATTGTAAATCCTAATATTGAGCCTGAGACTTCTACTTCTTATGAGATAGGTTTGAATACTTCTTTTCTTGACAATAAATTAGCCCTGGATGCAACCTATTATCATACTGTAGACACCGACCAAATCATCGACCAACCTATTTCACTGGCCTCGGGATTTTCTTTCAGAAAAATTAACGGTAATGAATATACCACTAATGGGTTCGAATTATCTTTAAGTTTTAAACCGGTGCAAAACGAAAATTTTAACTGGTCAGGAATATTAAACTGGTCCAAACGAGTAACAAGACTATCAGAAATTACAGGAGAATCCCAAAAATTTGGAAACCTATCTCTTGATGACAGGGTAGATAGTTATTACGACACCCAATGGAGAAAATCCCCGGATGGACAGGTAATTCTTGATGAAGGAACAGGAATGCCCACAAGAGATACTTACGTATCTTACCTGGGGCATTTTGATCCGGACTGGACTTTCGGTTTTGTAAATGATTTTCAGTATAAGAATTGGCATTTGAATGTGGCCCTGGATGGAATTTGGGGAGGCGTATTTAGATCCGAGGTTGTAGAAAAAATGTGGTGGGGAGGAAAACATCCAAAATCTGTGCAGTACAGGGATGAAGAGTACGCTGCCGGTCAACCTGTTTATGTTCCCCAGGGTGTGAATGTAGTAAGCGGCGAATTAGTTCGTGATGTAAATGGTAATGTAACATCGGACAACCGCGTTTTCCAGCAACATACCACCCCTATTAGCTGGCAGGCCTGGTCCCAAAATTATCCTTACCGTGCCAGGGTTACAGAAGATGAAAGCGAAACATTTGCGAATGTTTTTGATCGTACTTACCTAAAATTACGAAGTATCTCTCTTAGTTATAACCTAACTGAAATTTTAGGAAGTAAAACTATAAAAGATGCAAGCGTAAGTTTTAACGGATATAACCTTTTTGTTTTAACCAAAGGGGATTATCATACAGATCCGGATTATAAAACCCAGAATGAAAATAACATACAGGATCCCTCCTCCCGATATCTCGGGTTAGGTTTAAACTTTAAATTTTAGATGATGAAATCAATAAAAAAATACTTTTACCTCTTAATTGTAGTAGTTTTACTGCAAGCTTGTCAGGATCTGGATGAAATCAATGAAAATCCAAATTATGTAAACCAGACACACCCCCAGCTATTACTTACCCAGGTAGCATCAAGTGCTTTTCAGGTACAGGGTACAAGTCCTTTGTATGCCTCCAGAATGCTCATTCAAACCGGCGAGGAAAATGACTACCAGTACTTTAAATGGGGGAACGGAAGCTATAATACCTATAATGACTTGAGACAGGTAACCATAATGATTGAGGAGGCTCAGCGTATTGGAAGCTCGAACTACGAAGCCATAGGAAAATTTTTCAGGGCTCACTATTTTTACAAATTAAGTTTGATGTTTGGAGACATTCCTTATACCGATGCCCTTGGTGGCGAAAGTGGAAGTTTTCAACCCCGGTATGATTCCCAGGAAGAAGTTTTTGCCGGAATTATAACTGAGCTTGATGAGGCCGCTTCTTTAATTAATGAAGAAACTACTATTGATGGAGATATCATTTATGGGGGTGATCCATCCAGGTGGTTGAGATTAATTAATTCCTTTGAGTTAAAGGTTCTCCTTACCTTATCTGGTAAAGAACGGGTCGGGGAGATAAATACAGCGGCAAAATTTAATGAAGTATATACCCGCGGTCCACTAATTAGTTCGCTTTCGGAGAATGGGCAATTAGTTTTTGTCGATCAACAGGATAGCCGTTATACCGAATTTAATTCCAGCAGTTATGGATCCAGCATGTTTATGTCCGCAACTTTTATAGATCTATTACAGGAATTAGCAGATCCACGTTTATTTATTATAGCCGAACAAACCCCCGGTGCGGCTTCAGAAGGTAAGCCTATTAATGATCCTGAATCTTATAACGGGGGCGACCCCACAGCTAATTATTCATTGATCAATGAAACACTTGTGGCAGACGGCAATATATCCAAAGTCAATGCACGGTATTATACTGATCCGACCACAGAACCCCATAATATTTTAAGTTACTGGGAACTAGAATTTATATTGGCTGAAGCAGCCGTTCGCGGGTGGATTAATTCAGATGCGCCGATGCATTATGAAAACGGCATTCGGGCTAATTTCGAATTCTATCGCAATTATGCAGAGCCTTATTCTGATTTTCTATCAGAAGATTTTGTTGAACAGTATACAAACCAGGAACAGGTTGTATTGCCAACAGGAGATCAAGGCTTATCAATTGAATACATAATTACTCAAAAATACTTATCCTCTTTTCTTCAAGGTGGATGGACACAATATTATGACTACCTACGGACGGGTTATCCTGATTTTGCATTTCCTTCAGGGGCTACTCCCCCTACCCGATTTGTATATCCTAACGATGAATATAATAACAATACCACTAATCTTGAAGAAGCCATTAACAACCAGTTCAATGGGAATGATGGAATCAGAGAGCTACCTTGGTGGTTAAAATAAAATAGAAAATGAAAAAAATATTCTTATTATTAACAATAGTTTGCTTCTGTACCGGTATGGTAAAGGCACAGCAAAAAGAAAAAGTAATTATTATTAGTCTGGATGGACTTAGGTGGCAGGAATTATATGGTGGTGCCGATTCCTTGTTTATAAATGACAGCGATTTTGTTTCCAATCCAAAATCATTAAATACAGAATTTTGGGCGAAGACTAAAGAAGAAAGACGGGAAAAACTAATGCCTTTCTTTTGGAGTCATGTATCTAAGCAAGGAGTCATGCTTGGAAACCGATGGAAAGGAAATAAAGTAAATCTAACCAATAAAATGTTATTTTCTTATCCCGGCTATAACGAAATTCTTACCGGAAAAGCAGATGATGAGCATATTAACTCGAATAATAAAGCTCATAATCCCAATATAACCATTCTTGAAAAAGCAAATTTTTCAGAAGCTTATAAAAACAAGGTTGAAGCTTTCGGCAGCTGGGATGTATTCCCATTTATCTTAAATGAACAGCGAAGTAAAATTCCAGTAAATGCGGGTTACAGGGCTGCAATCACCTCATATCCGACTGAGAAAGAGCTTTACCTGGATCTTATCCAGGAGCAAACACCAAGGCGGTGGGAAGGAGTAAGATTCGATGTTTTTACTCATAATTATGCGCTTGAAAGCCTGAAAAACCGTAAACCGGATGTGCTATATATAGCCTATGGAGAAACTGATGATTTTGCTCACGACGGACGGTATGACCAGTATCTGAAATCAGCAAAAAGAACGGACCAGATGATAAGGGAATTATGGGAGTTTGTTTCCAATGATAGCTATTATAAAGGAAAAACATCAGTTTTTATTACAACTGATCACGGAAGAGGAACCGGTACAGCCAAAGACAATGACTGGAGGCATCATGGAAGCTCCATTCCTGTTTCTGATCAAACCTGGATTATTGCTTTCGGAAATCACATTGTCCCTTCAGGGGAACAGGAGGATAAAAAGCAATATTATACCACGCAATTTACTCCTACTATTGCTGAGATTTTAAATATCGAAATGGAACAAAAAGGTTCTTTATTACCGGTACTGGAGGAATAATAGTCAAGTTAATTATAGCTATTGACCACAATTATAAAAATTCCCTTGGGGCTATCCCGGGGGAGTTATTTTTTAGGTATTTTCCGATCTTTAGAATACCCCAATAAATGCTTTATTATTCACATCATATTGATAATTTAAAAATCGTCCAGAATCACCACTACTATCTTACTGGTAATGGACTTATCTTACTTTTAGTGAAAAATAGATAATGTATAATATCCACAAAAGAAAAAACCCTCTCAAAAAATGAAGGGCCCTTCTTTCAATCACAGTTCCTTTCAGAATTGAAATGCATATTGAACCTTTAGACCAATGGCCAGGGTTCTTACTTCATCTACATATGGTTCTGAATTCATATCATTCCTTGAAAATAACACACTGCCAAAAGCAAATTCTGTTGGATTTTGAGCATTATAATCAACAAGCCGCTGCCCTGAAGTATCAGGTTTGATATCGTTTAGTCCATAATCCAGGAAAATTCCCATATAGAGTGATTGTCTATTTTCCAGCATAAATTTTACCCCGCTTTCCAGGTGGGCTACAAAGTTGGTCTTCAGATCCAGTTCAGATTTAGCATTGTTTACTGCACCAAATTCACCAAATCCGGCAAATTCGGGATCGGTAAGTTCCACATCATATTGCGGATAATAACCACTGGTTTCTAAGGAAGTAGCGTAAGTATTGTATTCTGAAGCTAATCCCAAGCCCACTTTAACACCGGCAGCTGCATAAAACCTGGTCAACCCAAGAGATTCATATTGAATCTGGAGGGGAATATTTAGGAAATACACCTTCTGGTTTTCCGAGAAATTATCAGCCTGATATCGAAATTCAAATGCATCTGCTTCAGCGTCCTGGGTCATAAAAGCCCCTTGAATAGCAGGAACAAAAATCGATCCTTCCATATACTGGAATTCAGCACCTGTCCCCAGGCTCCAATTTTCAGAGAAATAATAGGCATATTTAGCTCCAAGGCCAAAACCGTTTTCCAACTTACTTTTCTGCCCCAGAGCTTCATATCCTAATTCAGAAAATGAGCCCTGCAGATAAAATGATACTTCATTATTAGATTGAGCCAAAGCCGGGGTACTCGCGCTAATGAGAGCAAGAACTAAGGCAAGTTTTAGAATGCCGCTCCTATTGGCTGCTTTTGTATTATTAATTTCCATATTCATATTTAATCTTTATCGTTTTCAACAACCAACAGGCATTTCTTACTTAATGATAAACTTGACAGACTTATTAAAATTCTCCGTTCTAATCTTGAGTACATACACCCCCATTTGAAGTGTATACGGCAAGGTTATACTTGTTATTTTCCTGTTCGATTTTAAATGTTTAATAAGGGTGCCATTAAGATTGTGTATCGAGAGCTGCATGGTTTCAAGTTCATCTTTAGGAAAATCTGCTAAAAGCTCCATAGTGCCTCCTGAACTTACAGGGTTTGGTGCTAATGAAATGTTGAAAGAACTCCTTAACTGAATCTCGGAAGTACAGGTTTTCAGGATCTCCCCTTCTGCAGTTTCCAATACTACGTAATAAGAGCTTTCTGCATCCAAAAGATCATCTGCATTTTTCCCGGCAGAGAAGTATTGTTCATTTCCGATCACGGAACCATCTTTATACCAACGGTAACTCACAAATTTATATCCACCATTGGTTTCCGGGTTATTATTGATCAGCATTACATTATTAAACTTCTGAATTACAATATCCTCAAAGTTGAAATTCTTCTCTACAGTGATATTATAAGTTTTGGTTGTATTTCCATCTTCAGAAGTCACTGTCACCGTTTCCCTGTAGATCCCAGCCCCTGGCGTACTCATGGTAAAGCTATCGCCCTGGTCGATGGAAGATCCCTCATTTTGTTCAAGTTCAATATGAACCTCATTTTCAGCGTTTCCACAATCAATGAGATAATAGATCTCTTCACCAGGATTGGAATAAGGAGTTCCATTTATAATTACAGAATTCAAACGAGCCGTACCACCAACTATAGTTAGTGTTCTTACTACCGGAGTAGCTGCTTCATAATTCCGGTTTCCTTCCTGGGTAGCTGTAATCCACACTTCTCCCCCTCCCAAAATTCTTACTAATCCTCGGGGACCAACTGTAGCAGCAGGATTTTCTGTCTCATAGGTATAGGAATAAATTACAGGTAAGCCTGAACTGGAAATCGCCTCTAGTTGAAAGTGTTCATCGGTCTGTTGATTTCGATCTTCAATTTCATTAAAATTAATCTCCTGCTCTGCCTTTTCAATATCAAGCTGCGCTGTCAATACCTTATCATCATAATTATCCAACCTAATTGTAGCGGTAACGGTATAACTGCCGGCATTGATCTGTCCATTGTTGGCATAGCTCACTGCCGCTCCATCCGGAAGACCGCTCACTTTGAGGCTTTTTGAAGTGCCATCATACACATAGCTGGCACCTTCCAAGGTAACCCCATCAATTTCAGTATTTTCAATAACCAGCGTTACTTCTCTGGAAGCAGACAAGTAATTGGCTGTTTCTTCTGATGAGATTTCTATAACATATGTTCCGGCATCGGCATACCCCTGTTGCGGCATATAGGTTAGCCCGGTTTCCGTATGGTTCAAGGATGCAACTACATTTTTCACTTCGTTATTATAGGTAAAGGCCTGCACCGCATCTGCAGCGATCACTGCAGCGGCCTTTTCGATGGTTAGCTCAGCGGTAAGAACCAAATCATTATAGTTCTCCTGCCTAACAGTGGCGGTCACCTCATAGGTCCCGGCATTGGTCTTCTCATTATTGGCGTAGTTCACTGATGCTCCGTCAGGAAGGCCGCTAACTTCGATACTTTTTGCCGTGCCATCATATATCTCATTAACATCTTCGAAGGCTACCCCCGTAATAATTGCGGGGGTGATCTCAAAGTCAGCACTGCTAAAGTCAATGGTGTAATCTGTTCCTGCATTCAGCATTCCTTGTTGGATTGCATACAGACCCACAGCTTCACCAGGTTCCCTTGTTAGTGATCCATTAAGGATAGACGCATCGTCTCCATTTTCAAAACCAGTGGCGGTATAGGTAAAGATCGGGTCAGCATCTCCATAAACTCTGTTCTGACCTGGATCGGCAGTAACCATAAGGACTTTAGCATTAATAGCGAAATCAGCACCCGTAAAATCGATCGTATAGTTTGCTCCTGCACTTAAGCTGCCCAAATCGATCGAATAGATTCCCACAGCTTCGCCAGGTTCCCTTGTTAGTGATCCATTAAGGATAGACGCATCATCCCCATTTTCAAAACCAGTGGCGGTATAGGTAAAGATCTGGTCAGCATCTCCATAAATTTTACTCTGACCTGGATCGGCAGTAACCATAAGGACTTTAGCATTAATAGCGAAATCAGCACCTGTATAATCGATGGTATAGTTTGCACCTGCACTTAAGCTGCCCAAACCGATCGAATAGATTCCAACAGCTTCGCCAACTTCCCTTGTTAGTGATCCGCTTAGGATAGACGCATCGTCTTCATTTTCAAAACCAGTGGCGGTATAAGTGAATTCCGGGTCTGTTTCTCCATAAATTTTACTCTGATCGGTATCGGCAGTAACCGATAGAACTTTAGTACCAATCGTGAAATCGGCACCTGTATAATCGATCGTATAGTTTACTCCTGCACTCAAGCTGCCCAAACCGATCGTATAGATTCCAACAGCTTCGCCAACTTCCCTTGTTAGTGATCCGCTAAGAATAGACGCATCGTCTCCATTTTCAAAACCAGTGGCGGTATAGGTAAAGATCGGGTCAGCATCTCCATAAA
>NZ_FUZC01000017.1:0-531 GCF_900168115.1 Salegentibacter salinarum | reverse complement strand
TTCCCTTGTTAGTGATCCGCTAAGAATAGACGCATCGTCTCCATTTTCAAAACCAGTGGCGGTATAGGTAAAGATCGGGTCAGCATCTCCATAAACTTTGTTCTGACCTGGATCGGCAGTAACCATAAGGACTTTAGCATTAATAGCGAAATCAGCACTTGTATAATCGATGGTATAGTTTGCACCTGCACTTAAGCTGCCCAAACCGATCGAATAGATTCCCACAGCTTCGCCAGGTTTCCTTGTTAGTAATCCGCTAAGAATAGACGCATCGTCTCCATTTTCAAAACCACTAGCGGTATAAGTGAATTCCGGGTCCGTCTCTCCATAAATTTTACTCTGATCGGTATCGGCAGTAACCGATAGAACTTTAGTACCAATCGTGAAATCAGTACCCGTAAAATCGATCGTATAGTTTACTCCTGCACTCAAGCTGCCCAAACCGATCGTATAGATTCCAACAGCTTCGCCAGGTTCCCTTGTTAGTGATCCGCTAAGAATAGACGCATCGTCTCCATTTTCAAAACCAGT
>NZ_FUZC01000004.1 GCF_900168115.1 Salegentibacter salinarum | reverse complement strand
CCCGCGGTAAGACATATCACTTTCATTCCATATATCCGCATCATCTACACCCTGATCTCCGTATAGCTTTAGGACTTCGCTTTGTATGGCAAGCTCATCCAGATCAGCTATGCCTTATATGATGTTCGTGTTCCTCGGACCGGAACTTTGCCGCAGGCTTCCTTCAGATTCCACCTCACGATGGACACCCTTGCCTTTGGCTAATGATAGGTAGCTATAAACCCCCATAACGGACTTGCACCGTCAAGTGATATGCCATGCACGGCACACCATAAAAAAATCCCGGAAAATTCCGGGATTTAATAAATGTTTGAGGTGACAAAAATTAATTTTGTTCTTCAGCCTTTCTTTTGGCTTCTTCTTTTAACTCTTCACTCGCAACAATGGCAAGTTCTACCCTACGGTTTTTAGCACGACCTTCTGCAGTTTCATTATCATACTTTGGCTGGGCTTCCCCGTACCATTTCGTATCAAATCTTCCACTGCTAAGACCCTGGCTGGTTAAATAATTAGTCACAGCCTGCGCTCTGTTTTTAGAGAGTGTAAGGTTATAAGATTCACTACCGGTATCATCTGTATGTCCTTCTACAAGAACATTAGAATCTGGATATTCTTTAAAAATATCGGCCAGTTTATTTAAAGTAGCCTGGGATTTAGAATTTATATTATATTTTTCGGTATCAAAATATACCCCGCTGCTTTCATCAAACGTAACGTTTATTCCTTCGCCAACTCTTTCAACTTCAGCGCCTGGAATTTCCTGTTCAATTTCCTTGGCTTGTTCGTCCATACGGTCACCAATAATAGCTCCGGCTGCACCACCTACAACTCCGCCGATAATGGCGCCAAGTGCGGTATTTCCATCTCCGGTATTGTTTCCAACAACACCACCAATAACGGCACCACCGGCAGATCCAATTACAGCTCCTTTTTGTTTATTATTCGCATTCTTCGTGGCTTCACAACCAAATAGCATTGTGGCAGCAAAAAGAATGGCAAACATTCTGTTTATAGTAGTCTTCATAGTATATTAATTTAATTAAAGTTTAGAAAAATTCATTCTTATTACAAACGGAGAACCTTCAAGCATTACAGATTGTTCCCAAACCATTTGTGTTTCAGAAAGTGATTTTAAATTCATTCGGAAACCCTGGTCACCGGTTGTTGAGTTATAATCGTCATCGGTTGGTTTCAATAGAAAATCAAAAATTCCTTCAGGAGTATTTTCTTCATCTATAGACCAGATAAAGTATCGCTGGCCGGTACTACAATTAGGTCCCTGGACATTATATGCCCCCCTATTATTGTTAGATACAAAATTCCAAGTGCTGTTTTCAAAGCAGGATGCATTGGCATCGTTTAGCAGGGTCACATCAAACTCCCCAGAACTATTTGGGTAAGTTACGCTGGTAAGCGTCCAGTCTCCGTTAAAAGATTTTCTGGCTTCTTTTGCAGTTTTGCTGGGTCCACAAGCTGCCAATAATACGGCTATAAAGCCAAGGATAAATATTTTTTTCATTAGTTAGGTGTTTGGGTTATACATAAAAATCCAATGCTTGCCGATTATTACCTGGCGCAATACATTGGATTTTATTCTTTTATTTATTTATTTTTATCTTCTAAATAATCTGCTCACTAAAGAAATCACTAATAGTACAAGGAAAATGTAGAAGATTATTTTAGCAATGTCTGCAAAACCCTCGGCAATTCCACCAAAACCAAAAATGGCAGCTACCAAAGCAATGATTAGGAAAATAACGATTAAACGTATCATAATAATAGATTTTTTGATTAGTTGTGATCTAAATTACGGCAGGTGTAGAACGGAGACAAAAGATTATTAATACTTTAACAGCAGAACTGTTAAGGAATCTTAAAATATGAAATATTTAGGCTCCTTATTATTAATAGTCTATTAATTCCTTTAATTTTTCCTTTAATTTTTTCTTCGGAAGATAACCTTCTTCAAGCGCTGCGGCAAATGGAATTGGAGTTTCGCCACTACCTAAACGCATTACTGGAGCATCTAAATATTCAAAACATTCTTCTGAAATAATTGCTGAAATCTCTGAGGCTAAACTACCAAAAAGTGAATCTTCAGTGAGTACAAGTACCTTCCCCGTTTTTTTAACCGAATTAATTATGGTCTCTCTATCTAAAGGTTGAAGGCTGCGAAGATCAATTAACTCTATATTCTCTAATTCGGCTTCTTCTAAAGTATCTAAAGCCCAGTGAACGGCTGCCCCGTAGGTAATAATAGTAAGTTTATCACCTTCTTTTAAGACTGAAGCTTTTCCAAATGGTAAAGTGTAATAATCTACAGGAACTTCCTGCCGAATGCTACGGTAAAGCGCTTTATGTTCAAAAAACAACACGGGATTTGGGTCGTTAAAAGAGGTATTCAACAATCCTTTAGCATCGTAGGGAAATGCAGGGTAAACAACTTTTAGTCCGGGAACTTTAGTAAACCAGGCCTCGTTTGTTTGACTATGAAAGGGTCCTGCTCCTACTCCTGCTCCGCAGGGCATTCTTATTACTACATCGGCATTTTGGTTCCAGCGGTAATTGCTTTTTGCCAGGTAATTTACAATGGGATTAAAGCCTGAACTTACAAAATCCCCAAACTGCATTTCTACCATAGCTTTCATTCCATTGATGGAAAGACCCATCGCGGTTCCCACAATTGCCGACTCGCAAATGGGTGTATTTCTAACTCTTTCTTTACCGAATTCTTCCAGCAATCCATCGGTTATTTTAAAAACCCCTCCATATTCTGCAATATCCTGCCCCATTAAAACCAAGGAATTATGTCTCTGCATAGATTGCTTTGTAGCTTGTGCGATCGAATCTATAAATCTTATGGTTTCAGTTTCTGAATTTGGCATAACTTCCTCATATACAAAATCCTGATAAAGATCATTTAACTCATTAGTTTCATCGTATCTCGAAGCATCTTCTTCATTCGCCTCTCTCAGATTTTCATCAATTTCAGCTTTAATTTCATTTTTAAAATGAGCATCCTGCTCTTCCGAAAGTATATTTTCATCAATAAGAAAACCTCTGAAATTCTCTACCGGATCCTTTTTCTGCCAGAAATTCATTAAATCTTCGGGCACATATTTGGTGCCACTGGCTTCCTCATGACCGCGCATCCTAAAAGTTTTGAATTCCAGTAAAACCGGCCTCGGATTTTGCCTGATACTTTCTGCAATTTTAGAAACCCGACTGTAAACTTCAATGACATTATTTCCATCAATAATATGAGATTCCATTCCGTAGCCCTGGGCACGATCGGCAAGATCTTTACACCGATATTGTTCGTTAGTTGGGGTTGAAAGTCCGTAGCCGTTGTTTTCTATGCAAAACAAAACAGGTAAATCCCAAACCGAAGCAATATTCAGCGCTTCGTGAAAATCGCCTTCGCTGGTGCCTCCTTCCCCGGTAAAAACCGCGGTTACTTTATTTTCATCTTTGAGTTTATGGGCTAAAGCAATTCCGTCGGCTACTCCAAGCTGAGGTCCTAAATGGGAGATCATTCCCACGATTTTATATTCCTGGGTTCCAAAGTGAAAACTTCTATCCCGTCCTTTTGTGAATCCGTTTTGCTTCCCCTGCCATTGCGAGAAAAGTCGGTTTAATGGCACGTTACGAGAAGTAAAAACTCCCAAATTTCTATGCATTGGTAAAATATACTCATCGGCATTAAGGGATTTGGATACCCCTATAGAAATTGCTTCCTGGCCTATGCCGCTAAACCATTTAGATATCTTACCCTGTCTCAGCAAAATGAGCATTTTCTCTTCAATTAAACGCGGTTTTAAAAGCGCTGCATATAAGTCTAACAATTGTGCTGAAGAAAGGTTTTCTTTCTCAAATTTAATGGAAGGTGGCTGGGAAGAATTTGGTTGCATAGTATGTATTTGTTTACCAAATGTAACCAAAATTATAAATGCTAAGAAATTTAAAAACCCTCGTTAGCTCCCGTTTTTTTCTTTAACTTTGTATGTTAAATTCTAAAAAAACTAAGCATATTATGGCGATGAATAATATTCCCAGCGTAGATCTTGCCGATTTTCTTTCTGATGATCAGAGCAGAAAACAAAAATTTGTTGAAGAAATTGGAAAGGCATACGAGGAGATTGGTTTTGTAGCTTTAAAAAACCATTTTCTTGACAGTGAGTTGGAAGAAAATCTATATAAAGAAGTAAAAAGTTTTTTTGCCCTTCCTTTAGATACAAAGAAAAAGTATGAAATTGAAGGCCTTGCCGGCCAGCGTGGTTATATTTCCTTCGGAAAAGAACACGCTAAAGGTAAAAAAGAAGGAGATTTAAAAGAATTCTGGCATTTTGGTCAGGAACCGGCCGAAGATGCAAATCTTACTGAAAAATATCCTGAAAATGTTCAGGTTTCTGAGCTTAAAGATTTTAATAAAGTAGGAATGGAAGCCTACAGAATGCTGGAAAAAACCGGGATCTATGTACTACGTGCTTTAGCTTTATATATAGGACTGGATGAACATTATTTTGATCATTGGGCCAGCAACGGGAATAGTATTTTAAGACCTATCCACTACCCTCCAATTACCGAAGAACCTAAAGGTGCGGTTAGAGCCGGTGCACACGGGGATATAAACCTTATTACTTTATTGATGGGTGCTTCTACCGGCGGACTTCAGGTATTGAGAAAAGATGGTGAATGGATAGATGCTTTACCAAAGGAAGACGAATTGGTAATTAATGTTGGGGATATGCTGGAAAGGCATACAAACAATAAACTACGCTCTACGATTCACCGGGTAATTAACCCACCTAAGGAAGAATGGGGCAAACCAAGATATTCTATACCTTTCTTTATGCACCCAAGAAGCGAAATGCCGTTGGATTGCCTGGAAGAATGTATAGATAAAGAAAATCCAAAACAATACGAAGATATTACTGCCGGCGAATTTTTACACCAACGCCTGGTAGAAATCGGACTCCTAAAAAAGTAAGTTATGGCAAAGAAAAAACTGGGGCTTGAAGATTTAGGCGGTTTTGTTTTTTCTACAAATGATGATTTTGAAGGAAATGAACACAAAGAAACCGAGGAGACATTAGCACCCGAAGATCAGCAATTAGAGGCACATTTTAGCAGCAAAGGTCGTGGTGGAAAGACCGTTACCATAATTAAAGGTTTTGAGGGTACAAACGAAGATTTAGTGATTCTCGGAAAGAAATTGAAGAAAAAATGCGGCGTTGGCGGCTCGGCTAAAGACGGTGAAATTATTATCCAGGGTGACGATAGGGAAAAGATTATGGAACTCCTTATAAAAGATGGTTATAATGTAAAACGGGTTGGTGGTTAATTCCCACCAACTTTTAAATTAACCCTATGGAAAATAAGGCCCTACATATTGTAAATGGTGATAGTTTAACCGAACAGGTAGAAGAACTGAACCTTCCGGGCCAAATTATTGTATGGCGGGAATTGCTTTGCGAAGGACCGTCTTTAAAAGAAGTCGGTACTTTAAAATTTATTAGAAAACGAGAGAAATTCCTCAAAGAAGCCTACAATATTTCTTCTGAAGAATATAAAGAGCGATTTGTTTCCCAGCTTAAATTATTGAAAAAAGCCAAAGATTACGATCACGTGATACTCTGGTTTGAATTCGATCTTTTTTGCCATATTAATATGTTGGCAACTATAAGTTTTTACAGGGAACACAAACCAAAAGTACCCTTTTACCTGGTATGCAGTAAACGTCAAAAAGGGGAAGATGAATTTCTCCCGCTTTCCAGGCTTCCGCAAAAACATTTATTGAATCATTTTAATAAGAAAATTCAGTTAGAAGAAGAAGATCTTGAGATAGCTACCTTGGTTTGGGAGTTGTATTGTAGCAACGACCCTATGAAACTTAAGAAGCAAATAAAGAAAACTTCAAATTTTGAATATCTTTCCAGTTGCATCAGGGCGCATATTGAACGCTTTCCTAATAGCAAAACCGGTATTAATTCCCTGGAGAAAAATGTACTTAAATTAGTAGAAAATCAGCAAATTTCTTCAATTAACCAATTGTTGGGTTATGCGCTTCAGTACCAGGGTTATTACGGGTATAGTGATTCGCAAATGGAAAGGGTGCTCAAGAAATTATCTATTTTCTACACCCTGGAAGATAATCGTGTGGTATTAACCTCTAAAGGCAAAGATGCCTTAAGCCAAAAGAAAAATTTTTACCAGGAACTTAAAAACGAGGAATGTTTGGGAGGGGCAAGAATTTTTGATTTTCTCTATGATGCCGAATCCCATAAAGTTTTAAAATTATAGTATGCCAATAGAAGCTTCAGAATTTATACAAAATAATGATGGTAGTGTTTACCATTTAAATTTATTACCAGAACATCTTGCTAAAACCGTAATTTTAGTCGGTGATCCCCACCGGGTTGAAAGAATTACCAGGCATTTTGATAAGGTTGAATTCAAATTAAAGAAACGGGAATTTTATACTCAAACCGGTTATTATAAAGGAAAGCGAATCAGCGTAATTTCTACAGGAATTGGTCCCGATAATATTGATATTGTTCTAAACGAACTTGATGCGTTGGTGAATATAGATTTTGAAACCAGGGAACTCAAAGATGAAATTTCGAGTTTAGATATTATTAGAATTGGAACTTCGGGCTCTATTCAGAAAGAAGTGCCGGTAGATTCCTTTTTAATTAGCGAAAGGGCCATTGGTTTTGACGGACTTCTGCATTTTTACGAGAGCGAGCATATTCAAGATACAGAGTTTGCTGAAGTTTTTAGTCAACATTTAGACTGGTTTAAAAAGAAAGCTGCCCCTTATGTAGTAGACGGGAGTGAAAATCTTATTTCAAGGATGGAATCCTCCAGGGTGCATAAAGGTGTAACCGCTACTAATATCGGATTTTACGGTCCGCAGGGTAGGATTTTACGTTTAGCGCTTCAGGATAATAAATTGAACGATAAACTGGCGTCGTTTTCATTTAATAATAAGAAAATTACCAATCTTGAAATGGAAACTTCAGCGATTTATGGCTTGTCTAAATTACTGGGCCATAATGCGATTTCTATGAACGCAATAATTGCGAATAGAGCCGCCGGAACATTTTCTAAAGACCCTAGAAACACCGTAGATGAGCTTATTCAGTATAGTTTAGAGCAATTGGTGAAATAATCTTATTTCTGCACACACCGTAAAACCTTTCTCTCAACGCATTTAACAGAATATTAAAAGCAAACCTCTGCCCTTATTTGTATTTTTGGTTAAACCACTAATCAATAATGCAGGAACCACAAGAAATTCCATTGAGGCACCGAGACCTTAACTGGCTGAGTTTTAACGCAAGAGTCTTACAGGAGGCAGAAGATAAGATCAATCCGCTTTACGAGCGGATTCGTTTTTTAGCTATTTTCTCTTCCAACCTTGATGAATACTTTAGAGTAAGGGTTGCGCAGCTTCGTCAAATGAAACGCGTGGAGAAAAGCATTCGTAAAAAACTCGCTTTAAAACCTACCAAAACTACCAAGGAAATACTGGAAGAGGTAAAACGGCAACAGCATAAATTTGGTGAGATTTATCAGAAGCAAATCTTACCAGAACTCGCTAAAAACGATATTCTGCTTATAGATGGCGAACATTTTAATAGCGTTCAGAAAGAATTTGCATTTAACTATTTTCAGCGAAATGTAAAAGCCCATATTCAGCCTGAAGTAATTGATCTTGAGGAAGCAAATGAGCTTTTCCTTAAAAATGCCGAATTATATTTTGTAGTGAGTTTTACCAATAAAGAAAAGCTGGGGATTGTAAATATTCCCGTGGATGCATGTGGAAGATTTGTAAACTTTGAAGGTGATGGCGAAGACAATTCTATTACTTATCTGGACGAAATTGTTAGAAGCCAGGTAAGTTCTATTTTTAAGGATCAAAAGATTGAAGGCGTTTACGAAATTAAGCTTTCCCGCGATGCCGAGCTTTATATTGAAGATATTTATGAAGGAGTTTTAGCTGAGAAAATCTACGACTCGCTCGCTCAAAGAACCGATGGCCAACCCACCCGTTTATTGTATGATGCCGAAATGCCCGATTTTCTGCATAAGAAAATCAGAAAACTTCTGAAACTGGGTAAAATTGATATGATGCCGGGAGGAAAATATCACAATTTCAACGATTTCTTTTCTTTTCCCGATCCTACCAACAATCCCGAGCTACATTATGAAAAGCTTCCTTCAATAGAACATAAAGCGCTTTCAAAATCAAAAGATTATTTTGAAACAATTTCAAAGAAAGATCAGGCAGTGCATTTTCCATATATGTCATTTGCTTATGTAGAAAATTTCCTGGAACAAGCCGTAAACGACAAAAACGTAACGGCAATAAAGATCTCTTTATATCGCGTTGCAGATGAATCAAGGTTAACAAGTTTACTTTTAAAAGCCTTGGAAAACGGAAAACAGGTTACGGTATTTGTTGAAGCCAAGGCCAGGTTTGATGAAGAAAATAACATAATTTGGGGCCGTAAATTTGAGGAAAAAGGCGCCAATGTAATTTATTCCTATCCCAAGATTAAAGTACATTCCAAAATTATGCTGGTGCAGCGAATTGAAGGGGAAGATTTGGTAAACTATTCTTATATAGGCACAGGAAATTTTAATAGTGAAACTTCAGAAATATATTGTGACCATGCGATTTTCACTTCCAACAAACAAATTGCAAAAGAATTATCCCGATTGTTCAAAGTATTAGAAGGAGAATTGATTATTCCGCGGGAAAAAAACCTGTTGATCTCCCCATTTTCTACCCGCCAGGAATTTATAAAACTAATTTATAACGAAATTGATTTCGCACGGGAAGGGAAAAAGGCTAGAATCACGGCTAAAATGAATAGCCTCGAAGATCCGGAAATAATCGAGTTGCTTTATAAAGCCAGTAATGCCGGAGTAGAAATAAGACTTCTGGTTCGTGGCTTTACCTGTTTAATTCCCGGAGTTAAAGGTTTAAGCGAAAATATTTATATTACCAGTATTGTGGACAGATATTTAGAACACGGCCGCATTTATATTTTTGAGAACGGTGGTGATGAAAAAATGTATTATGGTAGTGCCGATTGGATGACGCGTAACCTCTCCCGCCGAATAGAGGTGCTCTCCCCTATTCTTGATAAAGATATTGCCCATGAATTTAAAGAAATACTGGAAATTCAGTTAAACGACAATGTAAAAGCGAGAATCCAGGATGCCGATGAAAACAATGTCTACGTAAAGAGAAAAGAAAGCGAGAAACCGGTGCGATCACAATACGAAATTTATAATTATCTAAAGAAAAAACATAGCAAATGAAAACTATTAAAGTAGGCGGTGTACCGGAACATTTTAACCTTCCGTGGCATTTATGTATAGAAGAAAAACTTTTTGAGGCGCGTGGCATTAATGTAATTTGGAAAGATTTCCCCGGAGGCACCGGTGCTATGAACAAAGCTTTACGATCAGGTGAAATTGATGTAGCAGTAATCCTAACCGAAGGGGTTTTAAAAGATATAATTTCCGGAAACGAGAGTAAAATTATTCAAACTTACATTGGTTCTCCCTTGGTTTGGGGAATTCACGTAGCGGCCGGCTCTAAATATAAATCGGTTGAAGAACTTAAAAATACCAAGGCGGCTATAAGTCGAAAAGGTAGCGGTTCACACCTTATGGCCTATGTAAATGCCCAAAGCCACGAATGGAATACAAAAGAACTGCAGTTTGAAATAGTAAAAGACCTGGATGGCGCTGTAGAAGCTTTAAAGGACGATAAAGCACAGTATTTTATGTGGGAACATTTTACTACCAAACCTTTGGTAGATAATCATACATTTAGAAGACTGGCCGACTGCCCTACACCCTGGCCCTGTTTTGTTGTGGCTGCCAGAAATGAAAGTTTAAAAAATGAACCTGATCGTCTTAAAACAATGCTGGAAATTTTGAACAGGGAAACCCAAGGCTTTAAAAATCTTCCTAAGATTGCCGAAAAGTTAGCCGAAAGATACGATCAGCGGCTGGAAGATATAGAAAAATGGATGGATATTACACATTGGAGTCAGGAGCAAATAACTGAAGCAGAGATAGAAAAGGTTCAGGACAAATTATTGGAGCTTAATTTAATTTCCAAAAAACAACGATCTTCCGAATTTATTCATAATTTGTAACCCAAAATAATCATCAATCAATAATCATCGATTTCTACTTTAATGAAAAAACTATTATTACTATCATTAGTACTTATTTCATCAGTTACTTTCGCGCAAGACTCGCAAAACACTCAAACTACCGAACCAGATAAAAGGGATGTCACACAAAACGAATTAAGTATTGGTGCGCTTAACCTGGTTGCATTTGGAGCTATAGACCTTACTTTTGAGCGTATTATAGACCAGAATTCAAGTTGGGCAATTGAAGGCTTTATTAAAGCTTTGGATCGTGACAACGAGAATATCGACGATGCTTTTTATAAAGATTTCTCTTTAACCGGGAAATACAAATATTTCTTCGGTGACCGTTATGCCCGTGGATTTTACGTACACGGCTTCGGGATGCTTTCCAGTGGAGAATACGACGATAACTGGGTTGTAGATTCTGAAGGTTATGGCTATTACGAATACGAAGATTACACCGATTTTGCCCTTGGATTTGGCATTGGTGGAAAATTTGTTTCTAAGGGTGGTTTCTTTTTAGATCTTGGTGCAGGAATTGGTAGAAATTTACTTAGCGAAAATTCTCCAACAATTGTAGGACAATTCAATGTTAACCTTGGATTTAGATTCTAAGCTTACCAGTCTATAGGCTGTTTTCCTTTTTTTTTTAAATATGCATTTGCTTTGCTAAAGTGCTTATTTCCGAACCAGTAACCTCGATTTGCACTTAATGGAGATGGATGCCCACTTGTTAAAATAAGATGTTTTGAGGAGTCAATTTTGGCTCCTTTCTTTTTTGCATAACCGCCCCAAAGTAAGAAAACCACATTTTCTTTTTCAGCTGAAACAATTTCAATTATCCTATCGGTTAACCGTTCCCAACCTTTCTTTTGGTGTGAACCCGCCTGTTGCGCTCTAACCGTTAATGTAGCATTCAGCAATAAAACGCCCTGATCTGCCCAGCGTTCTAAATTTCCTGAATCCGGCACCGGTTTACCTAAATCATCTTTAATTTCCTTGAAAATATTCTGAAGTGATGGCGGCGCTGGAATACCATCATTTACCGAAAAACAGAGTCCGTTGGCCTGTCCCGGTCCGTGATAAGGATCCTGGCCTAAAATTACAACCTTTGTGTTGGGAAAAGTGGCGTGTTCAAATGCCGAAAAAATATCTTTGCCTTTGGGATAGCAGGTGTTTTCAGTATATTCATTTTTTACGAATTCTGCCAGGTTTTTAAAGTAATCCTTTTCAAATTCTTCAGCCAGTTCTTTTTTCCAGGTGGGGTGTATATCTACCTTCATTTTAATTGAGTAAATTTGCAGAACCTCAAAAGTAGGGAAATTTATTTATGATTAAAATTGCATCAAAAAGCCTTATAGACCTCGAATTCCCTGTAGTTTGCCAGCAAATTTCAGATTTGTGCATTACAGGACCGGGAAAAGAGAAAGCTTTAAACCTTCAACCTTATAAAACAGGAAAAAAGACAATTTTCGGACTTCATCAAACCAATGAATATGTGAGTTCTAAAACCCGGGAAAGTCGAATTCCAAATCACGGCTTCGATTCTATTAAAAATGAATTGCGCACGCTGGAAATTGAAGATTCTATCCTGGAAATTGGAAGTTTCAGAAAGATTTCTAGTCTTTCAGATACCGTAAATACACACATCAAATTTTTCAGAAAATTCGAAGAGTATTATCCGAGTTTATTTGAAACCACTGCTGAAGTAGAATACACTGACGAAATTACAGATAGTATTGGTGCGGTAATTAATAAGTTCGGCGAGCTAAAAGATGATGCCACGCCGCATTTACAACAAATTAGGCGATCAATTAACCAGGTGAAAGGTCAAATTAACTCCAGTTTTGCCAAAGCGCTGACCACTTATCATTCCTACGGATATTTAGATGAAATTCGCGAAAGTGTTGTAGAGAATGTTAGGGTTTTGGCGGTTACGGCAATGCACCGTCGTAAGGTTAAAGGCGGAATTTTAGGGAATTCAAAAACCGGAAGCATTGTTTATATTCAACCTGAAGCCACTTATCAATATACCCGAGAGCTCAATAATCTTGAATACGAAGAAAAAGAGGAAATAAAACGGATTTTAAAGGAACTCACCAATAAAATAAGGCCGTTTAAACCTCTTTTAATAGATTATCAGGATTTGCTTTGTGAAATAGATGTTATTGCGGCAAAAGCCAAATATGCCGAGATGACCAATGGTTTGCTACCAAAAATCACGAAAGAGCGTGAACTGCAATTAAAAGATGCTTATCACCCGCTACTCTATTTAAGCAATAAGAAAAAGGGCGATAAAACGTATCCGCAAAGTATTGAACTTGCCAAAGACAATAGGATTATAGTAATTTCCGGGCCTAATGCCGGCGGAAAAAGTATTACCTTAAAAACCGTTGGCTTACTACAATTAATGCTACAAAGCGGAATCTTGGTGCCGGTACACGAGTATAGTCGAATGTGTTTATTCGAAAAAATCCTTACCGATATTGGCGATAATCAGTCTATAGAAAATCATTTGAGTACGTATAGCTACCGACTTAAGAACATGAATTATTTTCTTCGTAAATGTGATGATAAAACACTCTTCCTTATCGATGAATTTGGAACCGGAAGTGATCCAGAATTAGGTGGCGCTTTAGCTGAAACGTTTCTCGAAGTTTTTTATGAAAAGGAATCTTTCGGGATTTTGACTACCCATTATGCGAATTTAAAGAAACTGGCCAACGAAATGCCGAATATGAGCAACGCCAATATGCTTTTTGATTCCAATAGCCTGGAGCCAATTTATAAACTTCAGGTTGGGGAAGCCGGGAGTTCGTTTACCTTTGAAGTAGCTCAGAAAAATGGCATTCCTTATAGCTTGATTAACCGTTCACGCAAAAAAGTTGAAAAAGGAAAAATCAGGTTTGACAGGAGTATTGCGAAACTCCAGCAGGAACGTTCCAAACTTCAAAAAACTACAGATTCCCTAAAAACCAAAGAGCAGAAAGCAGCGCTGGAAAAAGACAAACTGGAAGAAACAAATACCCGGATTCAGCAGAAGCTGGAAAGCTACCAGGAATTGTATGACAGCAACCAGCGACTCATTTATATGGGTCAAAAAGTGAATGAGCTAAGCGAAAAATATTTCCAGAATAAAAAGAAAAAAGAGCTTATTGGAGAATTCCTGAAGTTTGTAGAAATTGAAAACTCTAAGCGTAAAAAGGAATCGGCGAAGGAGCGGAAAATTCAGAAGGAAAAGGAGAAAAAAGTTCAGCAGGAAGTAAAGAAGAAGGTTGATGTAATTCGGAAAAAGAAAAAAGAAGAAAAAGAAAAAACTACTGAGAAAGAACGACAGGAAGCAAATAAACCTAAAATTCCTCCGAAAATTGGAGATCGTGTTAGATTACAGGACAGCCGCTCTGTAGGAACTTTGGATAAAATTGAAAAAGGAAAAGCAACCGTAAACTACGGAATGTTCACCACGCAGGTAGATGTGGATAAATTAGAATTGGTGCAGGCAATGAAAAAGAAATAATTATGGAACTTCCAAAAGATAACAAAATCGTCCTTTTTGATGGCGTTTGTAACCTATGCAATAACGCTGTGACTTTTATAATAGAGCACGACAAAAAAGATGTGTTTCGTTTTGCATCACTACAAAGTGAAATAGGTAAAAAACTGGTAGAAGAACGCGGTATGGATCCTAACGAACTGGATTCTATTGTGTTAATTGATCCCGGCGTTGCTTATTACCGAAAATCTACTGCAGCCCTGGAAATTTCCCGCGAGCTTTCCGGTGGTTATTCGTTACTTAAACATTTCAACTTTATTCCAGAAGGTTTACGAGATGGCATATATAATTTCGTTGCCAATAATCGCTATAAATGGTATGGGAAAAAAGAATCCTGTATGATCCCAACACCAGAATTAAAATCTAAGTTTTTAGATTAAGCTTTTTCTCTTTTCTCCAATTCAGATTCAGTATTATCAGAATCGGGGTCATAATGATCATCCCATTCCTTTACATTTGGCGGCCCCATTTTATCAACCGATTTAGCCACCATTAAAGAAACTGCAGCATCTCCTGTGACATTTACCATAGTCCGGCACATATCTAAAGGCCTGTCTACCGCAAAAATTAGCGCTAATCCTGCTTCCGGAATACCTGCCTGAGCTAATACAATTACCAGCATTACCATTCCCGCTCCGGGAACAGCAGCTGAACCTATAGAAGCTAAAGTCGCCGTGGCGATAATCCCTAATTGTGCTCCAACACTAAGATCCATTCCAAAGGCCTGGGCGATAAAAACGGCTGCAACTGCCTGATAAAGGCTTGTTCCGTCCATATTTATTGTAGCTCCAATTGGAAGGACAAAACTGGAAACTTCACGACTTACGCCCATATGCTCCTCTACCCTTTCCATGGTAACCGGTAAAGTAGCGGCACTGGAACTGGTTGAAAATGCTAATAATTGCGCGGGTGCAATTCCATTTACAAAGAAAGAAGGTTTGTTTTTAGTAGTAATCCATACTAAAAGAATATAAAATCCAATCATTAAGGCTAAACCAATTAAAACGGTTACCCCGTACATGGCGAGGGCTGCAAAAAGATCGGTACTGGGAGATTCTACGACTAGGGCTGCTAAAAGTGCAAATACCCCATACGGCGCTGCAAGCATAATTAAATCGATCATTTTCAGGATTACCTCGTTAAATCCGTCAAAGAAATCTTTAACCGGTTTAGCGGCTTTTTCGGGAATTAAAATCAAACCAATTCCGAAGAAAATAGCAAAGAAAATTACCTGAAGCATATTGGCATTATCACCCGCTGCTGCAAAAATATTTTCAGGTACAATATCTTCTAAAGCTTGTAATGGCCCTGATTCCCTTTGCTTATCGGCATTGGCTTTAATCCCGGAGGCATCACCTTCGTAACTCGTAATAAGATCTTGCTGGGTTTCTTCGGTAATTGCATTTCCCGGTTTAATGAGGTTAACCATTCCAAGACCAATGGTTACCGCAACAATGGTGGTGAAAATATAGATCCCGATGGTGCGCGCTCCCATTTTTGAAAGCTTGGAAATATCTTTAAGATCTGAAATTCCCTTTACCAAAGACGCCAGAATTAGCGGCACTGCAATAAGCTTCAGGGCATTGATAAAAATATTCCCAAAAGGTTTTATCCAATCGCCAATAAACTCTGCTCCCCAGCTAAAATTGGTAAGAATAAGGGCAAAAATCACCCCGGCAGCCATTCCAAGTAAAATCTGCCAGTGCAGTGCAAGTTTTTTCATGCTAAGTAAATTTCAGGATTTAAATAAATTAAATTTTTGAACTTTTATTCTGAAGAAAATAATCGGCGATTACTAATGCGGCCATTGCTTCAACAATAGGCACAGCGCGCGGTACCACACAGGGGTCGTGTCTTCCTTTACCCTGCATTTCAACATTTTCGCCCTTTTTATTTATAGTTTCCTGTTTTTGCATAATTGTAGCCACAGGTTTAAAAGCTACATTAAAATAAATATCCATTCCGTTAGAAATTCCGCCCTGGATACCACCGCTTAAATTAGTTTTAGTAGAGCCGTCTTCATTAAAAAGGTCGTTGTGTTCGCTACCTTTCATTTTGGTGCCTTCAAAGCCGCTGCCATATTCAAAACCTTTTACGGCATTAATTGAAAGCATAGCTTTTCCTAATTCGGCGTGAAGTTTATCGAAAACAGGTTCTCCCAATCCTTTCGGCATATTTCTGATCACACATTGCACGGTTCCACCAACGGTGTCCCCTTCTTTTCTAATTTGCTTAATGTAATCTTCCATTTTTTCTGCGGAAGCAGGATCTGGACAACGTACTGCATTAGTTTCAATTAAACTGAAGTCCAGTTCTTTGATATTTTTATCCAGCTCTATTTTTCCAACTGAAGCCGTATAGGCATTAAACTGAATATCCTTTAAAAATTGCTTCGCCACCGCCCCGGCCACTACCCTACAGGCAGTTTCCCGCGCAGAAGATCTTCCGCCGCCCCTGTAATCGCGTACGCCATACTTTTCATCATAAGTATAATCGGCGTGACTGGGACGATACGTGTCTTTTATATGCGAATAATCTTTAGATTTCTGGTTGGCATTTTTAATCACAAATCCAATCGGAGTTCCCGTAGTTTCTCCTTCAAAAATTCCGGAATAAAATTCAACGGTATCGGGTTCTTTTCTTTGGGTTACAATTGCAGACTGACCGGGTTTTCTGCGATTGAGTTCGTTTTGAATCTCTTCAAGGTTAAGTTGAATACCGGCCGGGCAACCGTCTATAATTCCTCCAATGGCCTGCCCGTGGGATTCTCCAAAAGTGGTGAGTTTAAAAAGTTTTCCGAAGGAATTTCCTGCCATTTTAGTGATTTTGAACAAATGTAATTTTTTCAGTCAATATTTGAAAATGTAAGTTGATTTAATATTCCGTTAACAAATGAAAGTGGATTTAATGATTTGGTAAATATTCAATAAAGCAGATTAAATGTTTAAAATTATTTGATTTATGTTCTTTGTAAAGAAAAGAAAATCAAGCACTTGTCAAGTAAAAGAAAGCCGGAAATAGTTGTAATTTCAGATGTCCACCTTGGTACTTTTGGTGCCCACGCCACTGAACTTATGGAATATTTGGAGAGTATTCAGCCTAAAAAACTGGTGCTGAACGGAGATTTTATTGATATCTGGCAGTTTAGGAAAAGTTATTTTCCCAAATCTCACCTGGAAGTTATTAAAAAGATCATCGATCTTAGTGCTAAGGGTACCGAGGTTATTTATATTACCGGGAACCACGATGAATTCTTACGAAAGTTTAGCGATACTCAAATTGGCGATTTGCGAATTACCGATAAGCTGGTTTTGGAACTGGATGGCAAAAAAGCCTGGTTTTTTCACGGTGATGTATTTGATGTTGGAATTCATAAAGCAAAATGGATCGCTAAACTTGGAGGTTGGGGTTATGATTTGTTGATTCTCATCAACCGCTTACTTAACCGGATCTTAGTGAAAATGGGCAAAAACAAGTATTCCCTTTCAAAAAAGATAAAGAACAGCGTAAAAAATGCCGGAAAATTCATTGCAGGATTTGAAAAAACCGTTTCAGATCTTGCAATAGAAAATGGCTATAAATATGTGGTATGCGGCCACATTCACCAACCCAAAATAATAAGGAAGACCAATAAAAAAGGTACCTGCCTTTATTTAAATTCGGGCGATTGGGTAGAAAACCTTAGCGTCCTGGAATATGAAGATAAAAAGTGGAATCTTACTTATTACCATCAGCTTCAAAAACAATCTGAAAAAAGTCTTCTTGCAGCAATTACAGTGATAAAATAGAGATTAGTCCGGCAATTCTTCAGCATAAAAACCTTTTTCAGCAAGTAAATTAATAATAGAATCCCGGCAAATTTCGTTGTTAAAAGATTCAATTCTTAAGATATTATCGCAATCCTCAAGATCAAAATTTGCTATATAATTGCTGAAATTTAAATGAATTGAATCAATAAATTCATCTGCCAGGTTTGTATCTGTAATATTGGTTTTAAATACTCTAACCATTTTTTCAATTTTCGGTTAAGGGTTTCCGGTTAAACTTATTTTAAGTTTCCAGTTAGTAGCAATCTCCTTAATAAGTTACAGGGTCTAAGGTTAATTTATAATTAATAAATAATTCAGGGTCTATCCGGGAATCCTTCTGAAGCTTTTATCTCTTCGATCTGCAGCGTATGTCTGGCGGTGTGGCCGGCGATAAATAATATAGATTGATAGGTGTCTACGGCACCAAAAGGGGAATCACTAATATGATTTCTAAAAGTTTCTACTGGGGTTGTCTCTATAAAATCCAGGATTAATTGCCGTTGTTCCTTAAAATCTGCAATAGCTATTTCAGGACTATTGTATTGTCCTTCGCCGGTTAATTCATCACTGGCCTGGGCTTTTTTACTTCTGTCTTTTATTCCTTCTATTAAATCTTCGTCTTTAAATTTAACATCCCCTTTTCTTTCCGGATTTTCGGGTTTATCCAGTTCGGTTTTAGCCATTTCATACAGCATTATTTCAGTTAGAATAATGTGTTCTATACATTGGCTAATAGACCATTCTTCTTCAGAAGGTTTAAAATGCATTTGTTCTTCTGAAAGTCCTGAGATTTCGTCTTCCAGCTGCTCAGTGGTTTCTTCAAAATAATTGAAAAGAAATTCTTTGTTATTTGTATTCTGCTGAGCTGTAAGCGGCAAACTTGCTATTAAAAACAAGGCAATGCCTAAAATTAAATTTTTCATAATTGAATTTGTTAATTGTTAGTTAGTGGTTAAGTTCTTCTGAAAAACCTGCAAAGTTTGCGAGATTGAAGATTTATGATTTATTTTTCTATTGGATAATTCAGCATCCATTTTATCCCGAATTTATCTGAAAAACTCGCGAAGAGATCACCCCAGAACATTTCTTCCAGGGGCATTTCAACCTCGCCATCTGCAGAAAGTTCTATGAAAAGTCGGCGGGTTTCTTCTTCGCTTGTGGGAGTTACCGAAATATAATTACTGCTACCAAAAACAGCTTTCTGGCCAAAGGCTTCAATACAATCTGATCCCATTAAAACGCTGTCACCAATGGGCAGGGATACATGCAGAATTTGATTTTCATATTCCTTCGGAATTTTATCAGCACCTTCTTCTTCCGGAGGCATATCTGTAAAACGCATTATATGAGAAAAATCACTTTTAAACACCGATTTGTAGAAGTTAAAAGCTTCTTCAGTATTGCCATTAAAATTTAAATAGGGATTTAGTGTTGCCATTGTTTTTGAATTTAATTGATTATAGTTTTTTATAATGATTCAAGTGAGTCCCTGAAACAAGGTCAGGGAAGATTTTTAATTCAGCTAATTTCATTTTAAATTTTCCACATACTTTTTGAAATTATTCAAAATCGCCTGCCAACCTTGCTGCTGTAATTCTCGGCTGTTTTGCTGTTCGGCCTCAAAGTTTTCTTCTATAAGAGTTGTGTTGTCCTTTTCTTTAAAATTAGCACTGACTTTCCTCCCGTCAGTAAGTTTATAGCTAAAAGATTTATTAGGTTTTACTTCATCATAAACACCTTCAAAATCGAAGCCCCTACTACCGTCTTTAGATTCCATACGGTAAGATAATTTTCCGCCTTTCTTTAAATCATTTTTAGCTGAAGTTGTATGCCAGTCCTCTGAAGCCGTATTCCAGTTCTCAATATGCTCCGGCGCGTTCCATACCTCCCAAACTTTTTCAATTGGTGCATTAACTTTTGCAGAAATTGTTATCGGGTTTTGCATCTGGCTATCGTTTTCAGCTATTTCTTTTAATTTCTCCAATGCATTTGGCCAGGTTTTTAAAAAATAATCTTTGTATTCATCTTCTAAATCCATATTTACCGTGAGATTGGTCTTTCCGTTTTTATCTTCCAACCGGTAATTTTCCATCACCCCGGCCCAGGATTTTACTTTTTCACTTTCATAATCTTCGTTGCCGTATTTATCAACCATCCCAATATGTTTAAAATTCATAATTTCGGGATCTTTACGTTTATCGATTAATGCAACCATACCTTCTCCATCGGCATTTAAGAAATATACTTTACTGCCTTCCTTTCAGTCAGATTCTGCACGGGAACCTTCGCTAAACGGCGCGGTCCATTTTGGGTAGGTATCATCGCTCCATAATACCTCCCACACTTTTTCTCGAGAAGCATTAATTGTGCTTATAAATTCTTTTCGTTCCATAACTATTTTTTTTGATTATGAATCAGATTAATCATTAATTAAGTAAAGCAATCTTTTCAAGATTTTATGTTTAAAAACCTTCCATGTAAAATACATTGAACTTATGACCGTCTGGATCTGAAAATACGAAACCATAATATCCATCTCCAAATTCTTGAGGTTTGGAAACAATTGTACCCCCTGCATTTTCAACCTCTATTTTCCACTGGTTTACTTCCTCAGGGCTGGAAGCGGCAAGGGTGAATAAAACTTCATTTCCCTTCTTTAAATTAGCTAATTCACCTTTTAATGCGGTTTTAAGCTTGCTTTCTATAAAAAAGTGAATTACAAAACTATTAACTCCCACAATGAAACTTGTAAGCTCTGTTGAGGGGCGGGAATTATTGGATTTAAAACCTAAGCTGGTATAAAAACTTGTTGTTCGCTCTAAATCCTTTACCGATAAATTTGACCATATTTGCTTTGTATTCATAAGCTTTCGATTTAAGTTATAGTATATTACTCAATAATTGAGAGTTAAATGCTCTAGGTAGTTTACTTCCCTTCAAAATCCTTCTTCAATTGCTGAATATCGAATTTCTTCATTTGCATAAAGGAAGCGATGGCGCGTTCTCTTTTTTCATTATCTGGATCCTGCAGCATTTTATTGAGTAATGTTGATGGTACCACCTGCCAGGACATGCCAAACTTATCTTTTAACCATCCGCATTGCTCTGCTTCAGGCACGGTAGAAAGCTTCAGCCAGTAATAGTCTATTTCTTCCTGGGTTTGGCAATCAATGATAAATGAAATCGCTTCACTAAACGGAAAATCGTTTTTTATCCCGCTATCCATTGCCATAAAAGTTTGCTCTTCCAGCTGAAACTGTGCGTGTTTAACCATTCCTAATGCGTACTCATTTTTATCTCCTTGGGTATATTTTAAAATGCCTTCAATCTGCGAATTTTTAAATACCGAATTATAAAATTTTATGGCATCTTCCGCCTGTCCATGGCTTCTACCGGTAAAAAAGAACAAAGGCACAATTTTTTCTTTTGTGCTTTGAGATTCTTCCAGCATTAATTGCCAGTTAACTCCAAATTTATCCTGAACCCAGCCATATTTTGGGCTCCATTCATAGTTATCTAAAGGCATTAGTACCTCTCCATTTTCCTTCAATTTAGCCCATAAATCTTCAATCTCTTTTTTAGTATGACAAAGCACGAAAAATGAGACTGAAGGATTTAATTGGAAATAATCACCGCCATTTAAGCCAACAAATTCATAATTTTCAATAGAAAATTCTACAGTCATCACGCTACCTGGCTTTTGTTTATGAATTTCCTGCCCGGCTTTCCCATAGCGGGAAATATTTTTTATTTCAACATTTCTGAAAGCCGATTTATAGAAATCTACCACTTCCTCTGCCGAATTTTTTTTATTATCGAACCATAGATGAGGTGTAATTTTTTGTGTTTTCATCTTAATACTCTTTAAAATTAAAAGTCATTCTGAACCTGTTTTAGAATCTGATAGCTTGCTTCAGTAGAACAGATCTGACACAGGTTCGGGAAGATCCTTAAACTACTTTCTACTTCATCGGAATTACATACGAAGTCATTTTCCTCACTTTCGCTTTTTTAAATCCGTTAAATTCATAGAGGTCGCAAAACCCGTATGCCTTTTCTTTACCATTTTTCTTCAACCTGAAAGTACCATTTGATGCAGCAGATTTTCCGTGAGTAATCACTTTGTCTAACTTCATCTCCAGCATTTCTACATCTTTCATTGCAGCCATTTCCTTTTCAATTTCTGCTTTACCGCGACTAGTGTTTCCACCAATCATTTCCCAAACAATATCGTCAGCCATACAATCTAGAATAAATGGAACATCTCCTTCTGCAAATGCTTCATTTAGCTCTTTGATAAAATTTTCTTTTTCTGTCAAAATCTTCTTTTTAGTGATAAAACCTGTGAGGTTTGTGAGTTAATTTATTCCTCTAAAATCGAAAGAATATTTCCAGCCGGGTCTTTAAACCAGGCTATAATTGGTCCTTTTGCATCGCTTCTGCATATTCCCTTTTCGTCGGTAGCTATTTCTCCTTCATATTGTTCAAACTGAACTCCTTTTTTAACCAGTTGATCTACAGTTTTATCAATATTTTCTACCGGAATATTTAATACGGTGAAAACAGCCGGTTGGTGATCTGGTTTTGGATAGATAATAATATTATTATGATCAGGGATTTCTAATTCAATATGTCCCATAGGATTATTCTTCACCGAAAATTCTAGGATCTCTCTATAAAACTCCTCTGCCTTATCTAAATCGTTTACCGAAAAGCCACTAAAAACTGATGAATATTTAAACATTTTACATTAATTTATTGGTTATCATAAAATTAAAGGGTTTCTAGTAAAAACATCTGGGGGAAATACGCCAATTTTTGGGGGAGTTTGCGACAAAATTTAATAATCTTGAATTGTATTTTTTCTTTGTAAACTATTTGAATGAGAATAATGGCTACCAACCTCCCTATAATTGAGGACCAGATCAAATAGCTAAATTATTATCTTAGCCATATGAGTTTTGATACCCTTAAGCGATTTGACCGTATTGTGGCAATTCTTATTCAGCTGCAATCTAAGCGCATTGTAAAAGCCCAGGAGTTGGCAGATCGTTTTGAGGTTAGTTTACGCACCATCTATCGCGATATTCGAACCCTGGAAGCTTCAGGTGTACCTATTTACAGTGAGGCCGGTGTAGGGTATTCTATTGTGGACGGCTACCGATTGCCACCGGTAATGTTCACGTCAAAAGAAGCGCAAAGTTTTGTAGCTGCCGAAAAGTTGATGCAAAAGTTCACCGATAAAACACTTGGTAGTCATTATGAATCTGCGATGTTTAAATTGAAATCGGTGTTGCGCGGTTCAGAAAAAGATATGGTTTCGGCTATAGAGTCCAAGGTATTTATTAATCCTTCCGAAGAACTTTTTAACGAAAATGTACCTGATGCTTTAGAGATTTTATTTGAGAGTATTGCAGAAAAACACCAGGTTTTTCTCCTTTATCATTCGCAGGATTCTGAAATCCCAACAGAACGAAAAATTGAGCCCGTTGGAATTTTTCATGAAAACCGCCATTGGTATGTTACGGGTTTTTGTCATTTACGAAAAGATTACCGCCTATTTCGCACCGATAGAATTCAGAAGATTACTCGTACTGAAACTCTTTTTCAGCAGGAACATCCGCCCTTAGATCATTTCTTAAAAAATCATACATCCACTCACAATACTAAAATTCGGATTTTAGTAGCCAAAGAAGTTGTGAAATATATAAAATCAGAGAGAAACTATTATGGGTTTATTTCTGAAAAAATTTGCGGTAATCAGGTAGAAATGACTTTTATGTCACGAGATCTGGAAGATGGATTTCCGCGTTGGTATTTAATGTTTGGCGACTATGCAAAAATTTTGGAACCCGAAGGTTTAAAAATCCGGGTAAAAGAAATTTTAAAGAATACAGAAAAAGGAATTGAATAGAAATTAAGTGAAGTTAAAATGGAAAATAAAAAATACATAGCCTTCCTACGCGGAATAAATGTTGGAGGGCATAAAAAAGTGCCGATGGCAGACCTTAAAAAAATGATGACGAGTTTCGGTCTTGAAAACGTAAAAACCTTGCTTAATTCCGGAAATGTAGTTTTTTCTGCACCTGCAACTACTGAAAAAAAATTAGAGGAAAAAATGAGTGTAGCTTTAGAAAAAACTTTTGGATTTCCGGTGCCTGTTCTTATACGCACGTCAACAGATTTTCAAGAACTTTTAAAAAGCAATCCTTTTAAAAAGATTGAAGTACATAAAGATCTTCGATTATATATTACTTTTCTAAAAAACAGAATAGAAAATTCTCCTATTAAAACGCCGTGGAGTTCGGAAGATAAATCGTTCCAAATTTTAAATTTTACAGGAGTAGAAATTATAAGCGTTTTAAATGTTTCTGAAAAGAGAACCATCGAGGCTATGAAATTATTGGAAAATACATTTGGGAAAGACCTTACCACACGCAACTGGAATACCGTTTTAAAAATTGGAAAACTATTGTAAAAAATCGGCAGGAACTTTTAGCTCCTGCCGATTGTTATAACAACTCTTCGCATTCAAAACCGCTTTGGTGTAGTGTTTTTAGAATTTTTTCTGCCCGTATTTGATTCGCTTCAAAACGCAAAATACGATCACAATCTTCCAGGTCAAAATTCCAGCATTCTCCTTGCTGGATCAATTTATCTAACTTCGGTTGTAACTGGCTAGCTTGCAGTTCATTTTTAACCGAGGTTTTAAAAACCAATACATCCATTACCTATCCCAAAAGAAAGGAGGATCAATTCCTAAAGCACGCAAATACACAAAAGCCTGCGCGCGATGATGTATTTCATTGTCGATAAAATAGAAGATGTTCTCCCAAACTTTCCCTTCATATTGGCCGAAAGATTTTATGGTTTCCTGAAAACGCTCCTGTTCAATTTGTAGCCAGTATTTTTCAATTTCCACCGTAGCTTTATCCCAGGCTTCAAGTAGATTGGCTTTTTTATTTTGATGATCAAAATTCTCTTGTAACTCGGCCGGGTTTCCGGTAGCAATTTCCTTAATTCCCGGTGCGGCAATTCCCAGAAGTTCCTGAATTAATTCAGCAAAACTGCGCATGCCACCAATAGAATAAGTGAAAAGTTGCTCCTCCGGAAAAATTTCAATAGTCCTTCTGGTTAACTTACGATGGCCTTTTAAATGCGTCAGTAATTCTTCAGCATTAATTACCTGCACTTCTTTTTTTACATTTGTTGTTTCCATAATTATAGTTTTAAAAGATTAATTAATTTCTTCATTTTGATATTCTAGGCTAAAGCCATTCTATTACCGTATTTCCTATACATCCGGTGTGTTCTAAAAAATTCATACGCCTGTTTTTTAATTACTTGTCAAAATTAAAGAGGCAATGTGACAAGGGTTTGTCAGCAGGGTTTTAATATTTGTTTAATCCTTAAAACAAATTTTTTAGATTTTATAGTAACTTTAAGCTCCTGAATTTCAATTGAAAAAAATTTCAGATGAAAAAGCATATTTCCATACTAATTCCCCGGGGCCATACGAGTTTGGTGAATATCGTTGGAGCACACCAGATTTTCAATCAGGTGAACGGATTTTTAGAACAGCGAGGTAAGAAACCCTTGTTTGAAGTTGAACTGGTAGGTGTGTCTAATCCTACTGAGCAAACCAACGGACTTTTTTCGGTTAAACCCGAAAAAATGATTGATGAGATTGCTAAAACCGATCTTATAATTATTCCCGCCATTCACGATGAACCGGAAGTTGCTTTGGAAAGAAATAAGGATTTTATACCGTGGTTGAAGAAACACTATGAAAAAGGAACTGAAATTGCCAGTTTATGCGTGGCTGCGTTTTTCCTGGCAGAAACCGGACTTTTAGACGGGAAACAATGCTCAACCCACTGGATTCACGCTGAAAACTTTAAATCACGCTATCCTGAAGCCCACCTGGTAGCCGATAAAATTCTTACTGAAGATTCGGGTATTTATACCAGTGGAGGAGCCTATTCTTACCTTAATTTACTTTTATATTTAGTCGAAAAATATGCGGGAAGGGAAATGGCTATTCTCACTTCTAAAGCTTTTATGATAGATATGGATAAAGCTGAACAATCGGCCTTTCGGATTTTTGAAGGTCAGAAAAGTCATGAAGATTCAACCGTGAAAAAAGTTCAGGAATATATTGAAGCCCATTTTCCCCAAAAAATTAATGTAGACGATTTGGCCAGGAAATTCGCCCTAAGCCGCCGCAGCCTGGAACGCCGATTTAAAAAAGCAACCGATAATACGATAAGCCAATACACGCAACGCGTAAAAGTGGAAGCCGCCAAGCGCAGCCTGGAAACTTCCCGCGAAAATGTGGGTGAAGTAATGTTTGAAGTCGGTTATTCTGATGAAAAAGCCTTTCGAAATACTTTCAAAAAAATAACCGGGATTTCCCCGGTTCAATATCGAAATAAATACAATCGCGCCAGGGCGAGCACTTAAATTACACTAAGGCTTCCCTTAAAATGCTCACCGGATGCAGTGCGTTGCGTTTTGTGCCATCCAAAATCTGGTGGCGACAACTTGTACCATTTGCAGAAATAAGCGTTTCCTCTGTTGCTTTTCTAACTGCAGGGAACAAAGTTTGCTCGCCGATATTCATACTTACTTCATAATGTTCTTTTTCATAACCAAAAGAGCCGGCCATCCCACAGCAACCAGAGGGAATTATACTTACTTTAAAATTCTTCGGAAGATTGAGTACATCAAAAGTCACCGCAGTATTTGAAAGTGCTTTCTGATGACAATGCCCGTGAATTTTAATGTTCTTTTCTTCTGAAGTAAATTGTTCCGGGCTTATATTACCAAGGGCGATTTCCTTTTTCAGAAATTCTTCTATTATGAATGAATTCTTTGCCAGGTTTTCAGCATCTGTTTTATCATTGGCTAAGCGTAAATATTCATCTCTGAAAGTTAAAATAGCCGATGGTTCCAAGCCGATTAAAGGGGTTTCGTCAGAAATTAAATCTTTAAAAGTATTGATGTTTTTATTAGCAAAAACCTTTGCTTCTTCCAGAAAACCTTTTGAAATATGGCTTCTACCGCTTTCTTCGTGTTTTACAAATTCTATTCGGTAATTGAGATAATGCAATAACTCTAGCGCATCAATTCCTATTTCTGAATCCAGAAAATTGGTGAATTCATCATTAAAAAAGTAAACGGTTTTAATAGGATTCTCAAGTTGAAAACGCTTTTTATTCTTTTTATAGTAATTAGCAAGCGTTCGTTTTGCCAAAATTGGTAAACTCCTTTCGGGTGCAACACCCATCATCTTTTTGGCTATACTGGAAGTCAAGGAATTTTTAAAGAAAAAATTCGCAATTCCCGGGGTTTTTGAAGCCAGGCTATTCATTTTGCCATTATTGGCAAAAGCTTTGCTCCTTAAACTTTTTCCGTGCTCTTTTTGATATTGATACTGGAACTCCGCTTTTAAAGCAGCTACATCAACGCTGGAAGGGCATTCACTTTTACAACCTTTACAACTTATACAAAGATCAAAGGCTTCCTTTATTTCTTCGTGGTCAAATCGGTTGCTTTTATCTGAATTGGTTAAAAACTCGCGAAGTGTATTTGCCCTCGCCCGAGTAGTATCTTTTTCATCTTTTGTGGCGCGATAACTTGGGCACATAGTACCACCGGCTTCCGCCGATTTTCTACAATCACCGCTCCCATTACATTTTTCGGCAAGTTTTAGAATTCCTTCAGATTCTGAGAAATCCATTAAAGTTGAAATCTCAGGTTCCTTTCTATCTGCCTTGTATCGCAGTGAGGTATCCATTGGTGCAGTATCTGTGATTTTGCCTGGATTAAAGATATTATCAGGATCAAAAGTGTACTTAATATCCCTGAGAATTTGATAATTTTTAGGACCAATCATCATTTCAATAAATTCTGCCCTTACCCTACCATCCCCGTGCTCACCACTTAAAGAACCGTTGTATTGCTTTACCAGTTTGGCAACATCAGTTGTAATACTTCTAAAAAGTTTTACATCTTCAGATTTCTTTAAATTTAAGATTGGCCTTAAATGAATTTCTCCGGCGCCGGCATGCGCGTAATACACAGCATCCTGGCCGTAATTTTTCATTATTTCGGCAAATTCAGCAATATAATTGGCCAGATATGGAATCGCAACCGCGGTGTCTTCTATACAAGCCACGGCTTTTTTGTCGCCAATAATATTTCCCAAAAGTCCGAGTCCGGCCTTTCTCAGCTCCATTGCTAGCTCTATTTGATCACCCATTAAAACCGGAAAAGCATAACTTAAATTGGATGCTTTTAGTGTTTCTAGCACACGTTGACTTTGTTCCTGGACTTCTTCAGCGGTATTTGCCCTTATTTCCAGCATTAAAATCGCCTTGGGATCGCCTTCAATAAAAAATCGGTTTTCTTTGTATTTCAGGTTTTGTTTAGTGCAATCCAGGATGGTTTTATCCATCATTTCGCAGGTGTAGAGCGAATGTTTCATCACCGGCACCACGGCTTGCATACAGCTTTCAATACTATCAAAATGCGCTGCGATCATCGCCGCTTCAGGCGGCTGCAAATCGTCCAACTTCAGGGTAATCTCGGTGGTAAATGCCAATGTACCTTCACTTCCACACAACAACTTGCAAAGGTTTAAGGGCTCGGTAGAATCTTCAGAAAAAACTTCAGCATAGAGCAATTCATCTATCGCATAACCGGTATTTCTTCGGTGTAAACTTTTAGGCGGATATTTTTCAATCAGCTCTTCTTTATTTTCTTCAGAAGATAGGTGTTTATTGATATTTCGATAAATTTCCCCTTCCAGGTTTTGGAGTTTTAATTTTTCCTGAAATTCTTCTGCGGTAATATCTTTAAACTCAGCCTCACTCCCATCGCTAAGAATTGTTTTTAAAGAAACCAGTTTTTCGCGGGTTGTGCCGTATTTAATAGAAGTAGTTCCGCTGGAATTATTCCCCACCATTCCGCCAATCATACAACGATTGGAAGTTGAAGTATTTGGACCAAAAAATAAACCGGATTCATTTAAAACCCGGTTAAGGTCGTCACGGATCACACCGGGTTGCAAGGTCACGGTTTTCGCTTCCTGATCTATTTTTATGATTTTTGTAAAATGCTTTGATACATCTACCACGATGCCATCTCCTACACACTGGCCGGCGAGCGAGGTTCCTGCCGTTCTTGGAATTAAAGAAGTTTTATTTGTTTTTGCAAATTTAATAAGCTTCTTTAAATCTTTTTCACTTTTTGGATAACAGACTGCCAAAGGCATTTCGCGATAAACGGAGGCATCTGTTGCAAAGATTGATCGCCATAATTTATCGTCATATAACTGGCCGTCAATTTGCTGGGATAGTTGGTTAAGTTTTTCTTTCATAATTATGGGTTAAAAATAGAAAATTTCCCCTAAAGCGCTTAACAGATTTTTAAACAATATTAACAATAGATTGGCTTGGCATTAGTTTTCTGTGCGGTTTTAACATTTAAATTTGCCAGCAAATCTAAAAATCCTAACTATGAAGAAATTAGTTTTACTTGCCGTTTTTGTAATCGGCGCTACGTTTTATAATCAGGCTGAAGCTCAGACCATTTCAGATAACGCCATTGGAGTGAGATTTGGTGGTGGAGACGGTGTGGGAGCTGAAATCTCTTACCAAAGAGCCTTAGGAACCAACAATAATCGTTTGGAATTAGACCTTGGATGGCGTGATAACAGCGATTATGATGCATTTAAACTAACCGGTCTTTACCAATGGGTTTGGAATATTGAAGGCGGATTTAACTGGTACGCCGGTGCAGGGGCTGGTATCTTAGGCGTTGATGGCCAAAGAGGTGATGGTTTTGATGATGACGGTACTTATTTATTCCTTGCCGGTGATATAGGTATTGAATATAACTTTGATATCCCTTTATTGATCTCTTTAGATTTTAGACCTGAATTTGGATTCTTTAGTGACAATGATGTATTGAATGAATTTTCTCCAGATATTGCATTAGGAGTAAGATACCAGTTCTAGAGAATAATAGAGAAGATTGAATTGAAGAGGCTGTTTAGAAACAGCCTCTTTTTTTATAAGGTAGTGTGTAAAGCTCTTTGATAAATATCTTCATAAAGCGGCATTACATTTTTTATATCAAATTTTTCGGCAACACTTCTGGCGTTGTTTTTAAATTTCTCCAAGGTTTCATCGTTTTCCAGAATTTTTAATGCATTCGCCGCCATTGCCTGAACATCTCCTACGTCACTTAAATAACCGGAAATTCCATTTTGGTTAACTTCCGGAAGTCCGCCGGTATTTGTAGATATTATTGCAACTCCATTAACCATAGCTTCCAGGGCCGAAAGACCAAAACTCTCTTTCTCTGAAGGCAGCAAGAATAGATCAGAAAAACAAAGAATTTTATCTATTTCGTGGCTTTGGCCCAGGAACATTACTTTATCGGCAATATTGAGTTCGTCTACTAAATCTTCTGCCATTTCTTTTTCGGGGCCTTCCCCAACCATCATCAATTTCGCATCTATTTCCTTCTGAATTTCATAAAAGATCTTGATCACGTCATCTATGCGCTTCACTTTTCTGAAATTACTAATATGAGTAATAATCTTTTCTTTATTATCGGCCATCATTTCACGCTGGCAATCGGTAAAGGCTTTATTATCGTATTTACTGCAATCTATAAAATTGGGTATTACTTCAATTTCATTCCTGATTTTGAAGAATTTCAAAGTGTCTTCTTTTAAACTTTTAGATACCGAAGTCACTATATCGCTGTTATTAATACTAAAAGTCACCGCCGGTTTATAGAAAGGATGGTTTCCTACCAAAGTAATATCGGTACCGTGAAGTGTAGTTACCATAGGAAGGTTAATGCCTTCTTCAGCAAGCATTTTTTTCGCCATGTAACCCGCATATGCGTGCGGAATTGCATAATGAACGTGTAAAAGCTCAATATCAAATTGTTTTACCACGTTTACCAGTTTACTGCTAAGTGCAAGCTCATAGGGCTGATAATGAAAAAGTGGATATTCTGGTACGTGTACTTCGTGAAAACGTACATTGCTGGAAAGTTGATCTAAACGTACAGGTTGACTGTAGGTTACAAAATGTATTTCGTGACCACGTTTTGCAAGGGCCAGCCCCAGCTCTGTGGCTACCACTCCACTACCCCCAAAGGTAGGATAACATACAATGGCTATTTTCATTTAGCTCGATTTACTCACCTTAGTGAGAATTTAAATTACGACCAAGGCCGATTTTTTGTTTTCAAATTAAGTTTTGCAGGCCATTCACCCAATTATCTAAAAATCTATAGATTCGTAGATAACTTCTTGTATTCTAGATCTTACATCCTCCCTAATTAACTTCCTATTGGTAGAATCGGGAAAAGTTCTATTAGACAAAAATACATAAACAATTTCTTCTTCGGGGTCTGCCCAGGCAAAGGTGCCGGTAAAACCGCTATGGCCAAAACTTTCCATAGATAAGCAATTACAGGTTGGTCCTGAGCTTCCCAGTTGGGGTTTGTCGAAACCAACGCCACGTCTTACATTTTTTTCGCAATAATAACAGGTATTGAATTTTGAAATGGTTTCTTCTTTTAAATATTGTTTACCGCCGTACATCCCATTATTAAGGTATACATGCATAATTTTAGCCACATCGTTAGCGGTGCTAAAAAGACCGGCATGACCACCAATGCCGCCCTGTAATGCGGCTCCCTGATCGTGAACCACCCCATGAATAAGTTGCCTGCGCCATAGCTTATCAATTTCGGTAGGGACAATTTGTTCTAAAGGAAATCTTGACGTTGGTAAATAACCTGTATGGGTGGCGCCTAATGGTTTATAGATTTTCTCCTGTGTAAGATTATGTAAAGTTTGGCCATAATAACCTTCCAGATAATATTTTAAAATGTAAAACGGGAGATCGCTGTATTTATAATCTAAACTCCGTTCTAAGTCGCTATCTTTAATGATATTGATAATTGTATCTTTCATATCATTTCTAAGATACATTTCGTTGGCAACTTTGGTATTAAATTCAGCTGAAGGCCTTTTATGAAAATAATCTTCTGAAGGTAATCTTGTTTTTCTGTCTATTGTATTTATATGAAAAGGAATCCAGGATTTTAACCGGGCATAATGCATAAGCATATCCTGCAACCTGATATTTGCTTTATTCGAATTCTGAAAAACAGGCATCATTTCTCCAAGTCTTGAATCAAAACTAACAATCCCTTCTTCTTCCTGTTCCATAATAAGCGGTAAAGTCGCTAGAATTTTGGTTAGTGAAGCCAAATCGTAAACCGAAGTATCTGAAACCGGGATTTTCTTATCGTACGTATGATAACCAAAGTTTTTGTTGTAAACTATTTTTCCTTTTCGCGCTATTAGAATTTGAGCGCCAGGCGTCATTTCTTTATCAATAGCTTCAGTAATTATACTGTCTATTCTGTTTAATTTATAGGAATTTAAACCCACACTTTCAGGTAGTCCGTAAGCCAGTCTATCTATGTTTTGGGTTTGATAACCCGTACCTTCGGGAAAATTATTACCTATGCTTACAGGAAGTTTCCCTCTGGCCTCAACAGCCCCAAAAATTAGCTGGGCAGCTTTTTCCTGGGCTACGGGATGATTTTGATAATTAACTAGAATTCCTTCCAACTCGTTGATTCCGAGGAGTTCCCTTAAGGCATACGGACTCGAAAAAAGACTTAATACTGTTTTATTTTCTGTAGCAATTTGATTGATCCAGTGTAATTCTCCTGATGAAAATTTATAAGATGCCCAGGGACTGCTATTAGGCTTGTGATAACCTAAAATTACAAGATCATATTCTTCTAACTTCTTCTGTAAATCGCTTAAACGTGTTGCTGAAACCCAATCTATATGGGTGTATCTCTTTAATTCGTTTAAAAACATACTACCATCGGCATCGCCAAAATTTACATAAGCTATACGGGAATCGGCAATATCTTTAACCGGTAAAACGGCTTTGTTATTTTTAATTAGGGTAAGTGCATTTTCAAAGAGTTCTTCTAATAAAACCTTATCCCGAACCGAATTAAGTTCCTCAAAAATAAAATTCTCCTGAACGCTTTCTTGCTCGTTCAGTCCTGCCTTATATTTTGCCTGAAGTATCTTTTTTACAGAATGTGCTAATCTCCCAGGGGTAATAATATTGTTTTTATAAGCATTGATTAAAACTTCAGAAGCAACTTCAACTTTTTCAGGCATTAATAACACATCATTTCCTGCCAAAAATGCTCTTAATTCAGCATCCCCAGCTTCTGCATTATTGGTAAGGCCTTTCATATTAAGGGCATCAGTAAAAATAAGTCCTTCAAAATTCATTTTTTCCTTTAGAAGATCTGTGATTATCACTTTAGAAAGCGAAGATGGAGTCCTTGAATTTTCCTGAATGGCAGGCACGTTTAAATGTGCAACCATCACACTGGAAAGTCCGTGGGTAATTAAAGGATAGTATGGATAAAGTTCTAAACTATCCAGCCTTTCTTTTGAAAACGGAATAGTTGGTAAGGTTTTATGCGAATCGGTATCTGTATCGCCGTGGCCCGGAAAATGTTTTGCGCTGGATAATGTACCAACCCGATGCATACCTTGCATAAAGGCAAGCGATTTTTCGGCTACATTAATTTTATTCTCCCCAAAACTTCTATTTCCAATGATAGGATTATTAGGATTGGTATTAATATCTACAACCGGAGCAAAATTAATATGTACACCCAGTCTTTTAGTATGCCTGGAAATTGCGGCCCCTGCTTCTTCAATTAAATTATTATCCTGAATAGCCCCCAGCGTCATATTCCAGGGTAGCGTGAAGGTAGAATCAAGGCGCATTGCGAGGCCCCATTCGGCATCCATTCCTATAAGAAGTGGAGTTCTGGAAAGTTCTTGGAATTCGTTGGTTAATTTTGCCTGTCTTAGCGGACCGCCTTTAGAGAAAATAACGCCCCCAATATATTCTTCTGAAATTTGTTTTTTCGCCTTTTCAATATAAGTGTTACTACTTTCTGAAGCAACACTTATCATTAGCAACTGCCCTATTTTTTCTTTAAGGCTCATTGCATTATAGGTGCTATCTACCCATTCTTTTTGTGCAACGGTATCTTCTGCCAGCAAAGGATTGTTTTGTGCAGAAAGAGTAGAGCAAACAAGAAGAAAAAAGGTTAAGACAAAGATTTTCGGAGCGAAAGTGAATTTCATTAACTAACAAAACGCTTATGCCAACTTTCAGAAGCAGGAACCTCCCAATCTGAAAGAAATTCAGCTTTATTATTTACAAGATTATTAAATACAATGGTTTTAGAAGATACAGCTTTTTCTTTGGCCATTTTTCTAAAATCTGAAAGGGTTTTATAGGCGATAAACTCTCCCTGTTTATAAGAGACATTCATCTTATCTAATAGATCAACATTAAATTCTTTTTCCAATTGCTGGATAAAATGTACTGAAGCATCAATAGAACAACCGGTGGCTGCATTCATTTCCTGGTCTAAAGCCAGAACGATAAATCTTTTATATTTAATTAGATAACCGGCCTGTAAATCGGCTCCATGGGCCGTCCATTGAGTTACAAACTGGTCCAATCTTGATTTTATTTCTTCTAACTCTTCAGTAGTAAAAGAACGGTTTGCCTGGTATATCCAAACCCTTGAAGAATCGGGTAGGCTTTCGAATGGTACTAACATAAATTACTGAAATTATATTTTTACAAAACTAATTGATTTAAACATTGTCTCAAGGTTAGTTTTACCTTTTAACGTTTGATTTAAATCAAAAATTATATTTATAAAGTCAAAAAGCCCGAGAAAAAATCTCCAGCTTTTTAAGTTGAATTATTATATAAATGCTTAAAGTATTTTAGAGATCGTGGGCATTGGCAATAAGTTCTGCCACGTCCATTACTTCTACACTGTCTTCTTTGTTTTTTCCCTTTACACCATCTGTCATCATTGTGTTACAAAACGGGCAACCGGCAGCAATAACTTCTGGTTTAACCTCCATTGCTTGTTCGGTACGTTCTATATTAACGTCTTTATTTCCTGGCTCGGGTTCTTTAAACATTTGTCCTCCACCTGCACCACAGCAAAGCCCGTTAGACTTACATTTACGCATTTCTACAAGTTCTACTTCCAGTTTTCTAAGTAAGTCTCGAGGCGCTTCATATTCACCATTAGCACGCCCTAAATAACAAGGATCGTGAAAAGTGATTCGCTTTCCTTTAAATTTTCCGCCTTCAACCTTTAATTTTCCTTCGTTAAGAAGTGCTTTTAAAAACTGAGTGTGGTGCATTACTTCGTAATTTCCACCCAGAGCTGGATATTCGTTTTTTATAGTATTAAAGCAGTGCGGACAGGCCGTAACCACTTTCTCTATTTCATAACCATTAAGAACTTCAATATTTGTGGCAGCCTGCATTTGAAAAAGGAACTCGTTTCCGGCTCGTTTTGCCGGATCTCCCGTACAGCTTTCTTCTGTACCTAAAACAGCAAAATCAACCCCGGCTTCGTGTAATAATTTCACAAAAGCCTTGGTGATTTTTTTTGCCCTGTCATCAAAACTACCGGCGCAACCTACCCAAAATAAAACTTCGGGTTTTTTGCCTTCTGCCATATACTCGGCCATTGTTGGTACTTTTAACGCTTCTGCCATATCTAATTTCTTTTAATTTTATTCCAAAGACTTTTGGTAAGTTCGGTATTTAAAAATATTGTATTCGCTATTAAGAAATTAATTCTCTTTAGCCCAGTTTAATCTGTCTTGCTGGTTGTAAGGCCAGGGTGCGCCATTGTTTTCAATATTGGTCATTGCAATAGCAAGCTCATTTGGAGCGGCACTTTCTTCCATTACCAGATAACGACGCATATCTAAAATTATGGAAAGCGGGTCTATCCCAACCGGGCAGGCTTCTACACAAGCATTACAAGTGGTACAGGCCCAAAGTTCTTCGCGCAAAATAAAATCGTCTAGTAATTGTTTGCCGTTATCTTCGTATTTACCTTTTGTGTTAATGATCTCCCCTACTTCTTCCAGCCTATCCCGGGTATCCATCATAATCTTCCTGGGAGAAAGTTTTTTACCGGTTTGATTGGCAGGACATTCTGCTGTACATCTTCCGCATTCGGTACAGGTATATGAATTTAATAATTGAACCTGGTTAAGGTCAAAAACATCTGAAGCTCCAAACTTATCCGGTTCGGCGCCTTCCTCTTCCTCTGCCGGGGCAGCAAAAGGATCGGCATCGGGATCCATCATAAGTTTAACTTCATCGGTAACCGCTTGCAGATTGTTCATTTCTCCCTGAGGCTGAAGTTTAGATAAGTAAACATTTGGGAAAGCCAGGAGAATATGTAAGTGCTTGGAGTAATACAGGTAATTTAAGAAGAAAAGAATTCCTAAAATATGTAACCACCAGGCTGCTCTTTCAATAATGATGAGCGTTGCATTGCTCATTCCTTCAAAAATTGGAAGTAAAAACTGGCTCACAGGAAAACTTCCGGTAATGCCTGCTTCACTCGCATAATGAGGCGCTCCATTAAGCTGAAGCTGATAATCTGTAGCATTCATTACCAGAAAAAGTACCATAAGTACCATTTCAAAATAAAGAATGTAATTGGCATCATTTTTAGGCCAGCCCTTTAATTCGCGGCTTAAAAAACGATATATGTTTAAGATATTCCTTCTTATCCAGAATACAATTACTCCAATTAAAACTAGCAAAGCTAAAACTTCAAAAGAAGCGATAAGAACATTATAGAAACCACCCATAAAAGATAGCACCCGGTGAGTTCCGAATAATCCATCTATTATAATTTCAAGAACTTCAATATTTATAATAATAAAACCAACATAAACAATAACGTGAAGAAATCCTGAAACCGGTTTCTTGACCATTTTACTTTGCCCAAAGGCAATCCTGGCCATTTTTGCGAAACGCTCCCCTTTGTTATCGCTGCGGTCTACTTCTTTTCCTAATTTTATGTTTCTTAATAACCTGCGAATGTTTCGAATAAAAAAACCTATACCTACCACTAAGGCAATTAGGAATAAGACCTGGGAAATAATTTGCATAGTTGGTTATTTAATTGAATCCTTTTCTTTGGGTTCCTTATATGGTTTCGGGTTTTTACCGAAGACAGAGAAATGTACGTATCTTTTTGGATTCAGTTTTACGTCTTGTAGTAATTGTTCCAACTGTTTGGTAGCATTATCCAGGTTGTTATAAACGGCATCATCATTAATTAACTTCCCGGCGGTACCTTCTTTATTATTTAATTTATCTGAAACACTTTCAAAATCGGCTACCACTTTTTCAAGGTCAGCGGTGATTTTGCCAATATCCATTTTCGTTAAAGTATCAGAGAATGAATTGAAATTGGTAGTCATTTCATCAAGATTGGTAAATGTATTATCTATTTTTCCTGAATTTCTACCTACAATTCCTTCTAGCGTATTAGCCGTTACTTTAAATGAAGCTACCGTAGCATTAAGGTCTTTAAAAGTGTTTTGAATATTATGCCTGGTACTGTCGTTTAGAATTTTATTAATAGCTGTAACTAAAGAATCTGCACTTACTATAGTATTTTCAACTTTATCCTGCAGCGGAGTTAATTTATCATTTACCAACTCCATAATACCTTCTTCAGTATCGCTTTGTAATGTATCTCCAGATTTCGCCATTTCATCTATTTCGTAATCTGGAATAATAGCTAGTGATTTTCCACCAATAATACTACCTCCATAAATTTGTGCGGTACTGTTTTTAGAAAAATCGAAATCATTTTCTACGGTAAAGCTAACCACCAGGGTTCCCTGGGCATCAAGAAAGTTAATTTCGGTTACCTGCCCCACTTTAAGGCCGTTTATTGTTACAGCCGAGGAAGGTGAAAGCCCTTCTACATCGTTGTAAACTGCATGAAAAGTTCTACTGGAATCCAGCAGGTTTTTACCCTTTAAGAAACTATAACCAAATATTAATAAGAGGATAGCAATTATTGCTAATAATGCAGTTTTTACTTCACGTGTAAATTTCAAAAGCTATTTTTTTAGGAATATGGACAAATTTAGAAATAAAAATAGAAAAGAACCGTTAATTCACCTTAGATTTTAACGCCTCATTAACTGTAATCTTGCTGCCATCCTTAAAAGCAACAATATAACTTGAAGGATATCCATTCCGTTTTGCTTCATTATGAAGCTCATTTATTTTTATATAATCTGAAGTAGCTCCATAATAATATTTATACATACCATCTTCCCTTGCCCGCTCTACATTCTGCAAACCTTTAAAATTGTATGCTTTGGTTTCTAAACGTTTAGAACCTGCGGCAAGCTGAATTTTAAAGGTTATCCCTTCATAAATCTGACTTTGAACAGGCATATTTGAAGAAGAATTGCTCCCAACGCTCTCCAGGTTAGACAGGTTTATGGTATTGGCATATTTATCTATTGCTTCTACAATAGCTGCTGCCATTTTGTTTTGTCCGCCGGTACTGTTTAAATAAGGGCCTTCGTGATTATTGGTTAAAAATCCGGTTTCAATAAGAACACTTGGCATTACCGCGTTTTTAAGTACCAAAAACCCTGCTTGTTTTACTCCGCGATTTTTTCTTTTTAATTCGTTGGTGAAATTCTTCTGAACAAAATCGGCTAAAAGAATACTTTGGTTTAAATATTCCTCCTGCATTAGCGCCATTCCTATATAAGATTCAGGGGAATTAGGATTAAAACCACCATAAGTTACTTCGTAATCTTCCTCTAAAAATATTACCGAGTTTTCCTTTTTGGCTACTTCAAAATTTTCTGCGGTTTTATGAAGCCCCAATACAAAGGTTTCTGTACCATAGGCCTGAGAATTATGAGAATTACAATGTACCGATACAAAAAGATCGGCATCGGCTTCATTGGCAATGTGTGCTCTTTTATCTAAAGGAATAAAGACATCAGAATCCCGGGTGTATATAACTTCAATTCCATCCTGTTTTTCTAAGGCTTTACCAATTTTTAGAATAATGCTAAGCGCAATATCTTTTTCTTTAAACCCATTTCCCATATTTCCGGGATCTTTTCCTCCATGACCGGCATCTAAAACCACTACAAATCTATCCCGCGGCTTATCGTTATTTGCGAATAAACCCTGCAAGCTTGCAAGAAAAATGAAGAAAAATACGAAAAGTTTAAGTAGGTTCGTTCTCATAAAAAGGTAACGCTAAGTTTAGGCTAATTATTTTAATTACTTTTTTCAGGAAATCTCAAATCTAAGCTGAAAAAATATATGTAATTTTGAAATTGCAAAAAGCAAGCCATTCTTTACAAAAATAGCACTTAGAGCATTGCAAACAAACATACCTAATATACTTTTTCGCTGTATTTTTATACTGCTTCCTATCGTTTGTCTAAACGCACAGGAAATAGGAAATAACCAGGAAATAGATATTGAAGCCCAGGAACGAGATTCCCTGGTTACCGTGGGCGACTCCTTACCACTTGCTGAAACCATAAAGCTAACCGATAGTATCGTTGGAGATTCTTTGCAAACTCCGCAACAGGGCAATCAATTAATTTCTGATGCGGTGAAGTACCAGGCAACAGATTATATGCGAATAAGCCAGAAGGAAAACCGGATGTATCTCTATAATGAAGCACAAATTATTTACGGAGATATGCAGATTAATGCCGGGCTTATTATAATGGATAATGAAAAAAACGAAGTCTATGCCTATGGAATTCCCGACTCTACCGGCGCATATTCCCAAAAACCGGTTTTTGTACAGGGAAATCAAACCGTAGAACCAGATTCTATTCGGTTTAATTTTGATACGGAAAGAGCATTGGTCTATAATTCCAGGACACAACAAGCTAATTTTAATGTAAGAGGTGAAGTTACCAAGCGTGAAAATGATTCAGTATATTTTATGCAGAATGTACGCTTTACCACAGATGAAGATTTAGATAACCCCGATTATTATTTCTATGCCCGTAAAATAAAATTTGTCCCCGATAAAAAGATCGTGGCAGGATTTGTAAATATGTACCTGGCAGATGTGCCTACACCATTGGGGCTTCCTTTTGGATATTTCCCATTAACCGAAGAGGAAACTTCAGGATTTATAATCCCCAGTTTTGGGGATAGCCGGCGTGGTTATTTTCTTCAAAACGGAGGTTATTATTTCGCCATTAGCGACTATGTAGATTTACTAACTTTAGGAGATTATTATACCAACGGGAGTTATGCCGTACGACTGGAAAGTAATTATGCCAAGCGTTATAATTACCGCGGAAATGTAAGAATACGTTACGAAAATCTTTTTCAGAGTGAACGTGGTTTCCCCGATTTTGCAGAACAATCGGTCTATAACATACAGTGGTCACACAATCAGGATGCCAAGGCAAATCCTAATTCCAGGTTTAGTGCATCGGTAAACCTTGGGAGTAGTACTTATTATCAGAATTCTGTAAATCAAATGAATACCGGTAATTTCTTAACCAATACTTTAAGTTCTTCGGTTTCGTATAGTAAAACATTTCCCGGCGAACCACAGGTTAATTTAAGCCTTGCAGCCAGGCACCAACAAAATACCAGGACGCAAACTATAAATATGAGTTTGCCAACTTTGCAGGCGAGTATGACGCGTATTTATCCTTTTGCGCCAAAAACCGGGGCTAAAAAAGGATTAATTGAGAATATAAATTTTCAATATAATATAAGGGCCGAGAATCAAATTAGAACAACAGATTCCTTGTTTTTTAAACCTGAAATGTTTCAGGATGCTAATTATGGAGCGCAACATTCCATTCCGGTTACTACAAACTTTAAATTATTTAATTATTTAAGTGTTAGTGCTAATGCTAATTACGAAGAGAACTGGGTTTTTAGAACCTTTGAACAATCTTACGATGAATTTAATAACGAGGTGGTTATTGATACCATAAACGGCTTTGATTCCTACCGGACCTATAATTTTGGAGCCAGTGTAGGTACAACTTTATATGGATTAAAGAGTTTTGGAAAGGATAAAAAAATCCAGGCTATTAGGCACGTAATGCGACCTTCAATTAGTTATAACGTAAACCCTGCTTTTGACCAGTATTATGACACTTATGAGCGTATTGATCCTGCAAATCCTATAGAAACAAATATGGTAGATTATTCCAGGTTTGACGGCTCTTTATATGGTGCTCCTGGAAATAGGTTTTCAAGTTCGCTGGGGCTTAGTTTAAGCAATACCCTGGAAGCTAAAGTACGCTCTAAAGACAGTACAGCAACCGAACCGGAAAAAATCACCCTGCTGAATAACTTTAGTATGAGTACGGCATATAACCTCGCCGGTGAAGATGGCCAGCCTAAGCTTTCTCCAATTGCGCTTAGAGGTAGTATCCCGATAGTTCGAGATAAACTGGATATTAACGTTGCCGGTAATATGGATATCTATGCTTTGGATAATAATAACCGGAGAACCGATAAACTAAACATAAACAACGGCGGTAGTTTATTCAGGTTTACCAATGCTAACGTAAGTTTTGGTTATGCTTTTTCCAGTAAAGATTTTGAAGATGAAGGCGAAGACGAAAGTGAAGATGAAATAGACAACGATACTTATCGCGGTGGGGGAAGGCGCGATGATCTTTTTGGAAAAGGATCTGATTTAGAAGGAAAGTTTTACGATGAAGAAGAAGATCCTTTTGACGATGAAGAGCGTGGAGAAAGAAATGATAACTGGTATAATTACAAAATTCCGTGGGATCTAAGGCTTTCTTATACGATGACGTATAATAATACCGCGCGGCAAAATGAAATTACCTCCCACTCCATTATGTTTTCGGGAGATGTTGAACTTTCACCAAAATGGGTGGTTGGAGCTTCCTCGGGTTACGATTTAAAAGAATTAGGTTTTACTTATACCCAATTAAGATTTCAACGGGATTTAAATACCTGGCGGTTAAGTTTTAACTGGGTGCCTTTTAGCGAACGTAGATCCTGGTATTTCTTTATCGGGATTAAATCGTCTATCTTAAGTGATATTAAATACGATAAACGAAACGAACCAGACCGAAGATTATAAAATTTAAAAGTTTAAAATGATGAAAAAGATTATTAAAACCGACAAAGCTCCGGCTCCAATTGGGCCCTATAACCAAGCAGTTTTAACCGGAAATATGCTTTATATTTCTGGTCAAATAGCACTTAATCCTGAAACTAACAAGCTGGAAACCGGCGAACTTCAAGCGGAAACAACAAGGGTAATGCAAAACCTAAAGGCAATTCTTGCTGAAGCAGGAATGGATTTTGAAAACGTTATTAAAACTTCAATTTTTATAAGCGACATGAATAATTTCGCTAAAATAAACGAGGTGTATGCGTCCTATTTTAATGCCGAAACTGCACCTGCCAGGGAAACAGTTGAAGTTGCAAACCTTCCAAAATTTGTGAATGTAGAGATAAGCGCAATTGCGGTAAAAGATTAATAAGTACTGAAAAGATAAGCTTCACGCTCAAAGTAATTGGAGTAATAACCTTCAAAAGATTTCTGGTCTTTACCAAAATGTTCCATTTTATACAATCCGGCAAAAGCGAAAATATTAAAATCGTAATAAAAGATTTTGTCCATTTTCCGGAAGAAGCCAGAGCCATCTTTAAATTCCTCTAAAGGTTTATTTAAATAGGTGTTAAGTACATTGAAATCGTAATACTGAAATACGTGAATTAATTCGTGCGCCATGGTGGTATAATTAAATCCGCCGGCTTCCGGATTTAGTAATATTGCTGTACTTATTGCTCTGCCAAGGTAATAATCGTTATTATCCTCATATCCAAAAGTATTGTTTCCTGAAAATACAAATTCCCCAACCCTTAAACTTAATTCAGGTTCAAATTTGTTTTGAACTGCGGTGTAAGCGGTTAGAAGAAAAGACACCGGTTGGATCCTGTATTTAAGCTGAAAACGATCTTTTGTATGAAATTCTATTCGGTTAAAACCAATATTAAGGTTCCATTGTTCCCAGAAATTCCTATTGGAAGCGGCATTTTCTATTATTGAAGTTCCCGCCGAATTCATAAACTTTGCGGGCCAGCCATAAGTCAGGTTTTCCTGTTTGGAAATTCTTCCGGCAATAACTTTACTTTCGTAAACCAGGTAACCGCCAAGTGCGCCCTGGGCCATTCCTTTAAATAGCACTTTTCCTAACTTCTCCTGTGGTTCTTTATTTATAACTGCACCAACCCCACTAAAAATCGATCCTATTCCGATATTAAAAATAGCCGCCTCAGTATTATTGCTCTGTGATCGCAACGAGGAGGTTGAGATCATTAAAACAAGAATTATAAAAAGAAGAAAGCGTGGTGAAAATTTCAATAAAATCAATTAGGGTTTAGAAGGCCTGCATTAATAAACGGGCACTGGCAGGGTTTGTAGCAAGCGGAATATCATGTACATCACATAAACGCATCAACATAAATATATCGGGTTCGTGTGGGTGTTTGTCCAGCGGGTCTCTAAAGAAAATTACCATATCTACTTTACCTTCAGCAATACGGGATGCAATTTGTGCATCCCCGCCTAATGGTCCTGAAAGTAATTTTTCAACTTCAAAACCGGCAGATTCTGTTTTCGCACCGGTAGTACCGGTGGCGATTAAAGTAATATTTTTAGCCTGAAGGGCTTCCTTATGGTTGTTTAAAAACTGAACCATCTCAGCCTTTTTCCCGTTGTGGGCAATGATTGCAACTGTTTTCATAAATTAGACAGATAAAATATCAGAAATGCGTAGCAATTCTTTATTAATTGTAGGTTTTGATTTTAAGGCATTTACCAGTTCTATGGCTTTGATTTCATTATTCATCATCCCAACCATAATATCCTGCTGACCGTCCAGGGCAAGTTCTACAGCCTTTACGCATAGTCTACTGGCCAAAACCCGATCAAAACAGGTTGGGCTTCCCCCGCGTTGAATATGGCCTAAAACGGTAACTTTTGCATCATAATACGGTAAATTATCTTTTACGTAGGCCGCGAGTTCAAATACGTTTTTCCCAATTTTATCACCTTCAGAAACAATAACTATACTTGAAGTTTTTCCTGATCTACGACTGCGCTCCAGTGAGTTTAGTAAACGATCTAAACCAAGATCTTCTTCGGGAATTAAAATTTCCTCTGCTCCTGCTCCAATACCGCTGTTTAGCGCAATAAATCCGGCGTCCCTACCCATTACTTCTACAAAGAATAATCTATTATGGGAGCTGGCAGTATCGCGAATTTTATCTACCGCATCTATAACCGTATTTAAAGCAGTATCGTAACCTATGGTGTAATGGGTTCCAAAAATATCGTTATCTATAGTTCCTGGAACACCAATTACGGGAATATTATGTTCTTCACTAAACACCTTTCCACCTCTAAAGGTCCCGTCACCACCAATAAGAATCATTGCATCAATATTGGCTTTTTTGAGGTTGGCCGCAGCTTTTGCCCGTCCTTCTTCAGTAAGAAATTCTTTTGACCTGGCAGATTTCAGGATTGTCCCGCCCAAATTAATAATATTTCTAACGCTACGTGCATTAAGCTCTATATAATCGTTTTCTATCATTCCCTGGAAGCCTCTCATGAACCCGAGACATTCTACGCGATAGTAAGAACTGGCCCTTGCAACAGCCCTGATTGCAGCGTTCATTCCCGGGGAATCTCCACCGGAGGTCATTACTCCAATTCTTTTAACTCTTTTTGCCATACTTTCAATTTCTTGCCTAAAATTACAAACTCCGAAGCTACCTGAAAAGAAAAAAGAATAAGTTTTACTCGATAATCGAGCTAATGCTAGTTTTCATCGGGAAATCGAATATAATCGGGAGATTGTGGACGTGAGGAAGTTTCTTCATTCTCGGTTTCGCTATTTAAAGACTGAATTTCTGTATTAGCAATTTTTCTAATCAATTCTTTAAAGGTGTCAAAATCTACAGAATAAGATAAACCAACTCCTTGGGTAAAACCGATTTCCTCTCCTATAAACTGAATATTATTTTCCCGGTTAAAAACCTTGGCTCTTAAGCTGCCGTCTTCGTTTAAAAGAAAATCTATTTCAAGGTCTCCTACAATTATGGATTCGGTTACGCCTCCAATTGGTACACCCACCTGGCCATTAATAATCACGCGGTCATTAATTTGAGTTGAAAGGGTTAATCCAAAACGGTCTACGGTTTGCTGATCTGGAGTACGATCTCCCTGAACATAATTAACCCCAACCTGGAATTTACCATCGTCTCCCGCAAAAATATCGTTCACTATACTCGAAGCTCTTTCGGCCAAAGTTCCTGTAATTGCATTTTGTCTTAAACCGAATTCACTATAAAAAGCCCCCTGGGTTACCAGGAATAAAGCTTGAAGTTCTTTACTGGAGCGGTCGTCCATTCTATATTCTAACTCAGATCGAACTACAGAACTGGCGTTTGGAAAAGCAATATCAAAAGTAATATCTGGTTGTTCTATTTCGCCCTGAAGATTAATAACCACTTCAACCGGAATTTTCCTGTTAATCGAAGGGTTTTCAAGTAAAACTGCAGGGTTTGCATTTAAGGCATAAATTGCGCTTACATCAAGTTGGGCATCAGTTGGGTCTCCGTTCCAGTTGATACTCCCGCCAGATTCAACATTAAAAACCTTTTGTACTAATCCCGCATATTTAAAATTATAAACTCCTTCATATACTACAAAATCACCCCACATATTAAATTTTCCGTTAGTATTAATCTCCAAAAGCAAGTTTCCCGACCCACGACCCCTTAATGTGCTACCACTGGTTTGATCTACCACTACTTCTACTTCAGCATCATTTGTAACATCCAGGTCAAAAATAAGTTCCAGACCGGTGACTTCTGGAAGTTCAATAGATTCACCGGCTTCGCGAGCTGCTTTTTCTTCCGGACTTAAAAAATGAATGTAAGAATTATCTCCAACCGATTCTGTATCGTTCAACGGAATTTTAAAAACAGTTCCCCGTTCTGTTGTGGCAGTGACATCTATAACTAATTGATCGGTAGGGCCAGCTATACTGGCATCGCCACTTATAAAAGCAGTTCCGTAATACAGTGCATCTTCATCGCCTTCAGTATCTAAAACCAAGAGCCTGTCAGTATCAATATTCAGGTTTAGATCCCATTCTTTAAAATTTGTATGGCCTATACTTCCATTTAGTGTTCCGGTGGTTTTATACTTGGTATCTTCAATTTCAACATCATCAAATACAAATTCCTGCTGGGTTAAATTAACGACCGCTTCATCTTTAAAATCGAGGTCTATATTAAGGTATGGAACCCGTAAACCGGCATTTTCAAGACTTATTTCTCCCGAAAAATCGGGATTTTTGTAATTTCCGGAAACCTGCGCATTTCCTGATGCCCCTCCCCTAATATTACTAAGCACTTCCCCTCCTAAGGGACTAAAAGCAGCGAGGTTTAATTCGTCCAAATCTACATCCATTTCTATGGTTGGTTCACTCCCACTCACATTAATACTTCCTATTGCATTTAAGGATTCATTTCCGTTTTTACGCAAATTCGCATTTATATCATACTTTGTGAGATTTTCATTTCCTTCTACAGCAAGCACCAAATTACCCAGTAAATTATCGTTAATATTCAAAGAATCTACCCTAAGATTTGTATTGGGATAATAGGCCCCGTTTTCCTGAAGTAAATCGAATTTACCGTTCAATGTTCCTGCGAGATCAAGGCTATCTACGTGGGGAGTAATTTTGCCAATATCTACATTATCAAATTCCATTTTAAAATCTTTATAAGTAGAATCGCGCATAACGCCGCTAAGCCTTATTTCCTCATTTTTATGACTCATTACCAAAGAATCTATCGCAAAATCTTTAAAATCGAGGTCGAAAACTATTTTGTTGCTTTTATTACTTTCTTCGTTTACAAACCAGGTATTATTTTTAAAAGTAAGATCTGACCGCTGTACCCCAATAACCGATTTATTTTCTTCGTTAATGGTATGAAAGAGGTTAAGGTTAAAGAAATCTTCATTGTTGTTTCCGCCTTGAAATTCAGATCTTATAAAAAGTGTATCCCGCTGGGTTACGTTGATAAAGCTGAATTCTGAAAAGTTATAAAAATCTGTAGCCACACTGTCGGCTTCAAAATAAGTATTGTAAATAGGGTTGGTATTGTCTACGTTTAGATTAACCGTTTCCATCATATTTCCAAAAATATCTATTCTGGGAGAACGGAAATTCACTTTAAATTCAGATTCATCTGAAGCTAAATGCCCACGAATAAAAGTATTTGGCGCAAGATTAATTTCAGGATAAAAAACTTCTATAATCTTATTATATATATCAAAATCGAACTCAAGATATTGGTTGTTGGTAATGGTTCTGGGCTGGTAATTGGTGTAAATGCTTCCCAGGGAATTCTCAATTAAAGGTCTTATTTCTGAAAGATTGAAATCTCCAATAATCTCGCCGCTTATCACATCCGGAGAATTGATACTTAAGGTTCTTTCCCGGCCTTCAAAACTGGAAGTTATGCTGAAATCATCAAAAAAATAAAGATCATTTTGATTTTGATACGAAGTATTGAGCAATAAAATTTCACCAAAAGCATCGTCTATATCTGTGCCTTTCATATTCATAATCACGTCTCCTTTAAAAATGGAAAGGGTATCGCGAGAAACAAAATTAAGGGCGTTTAGATCGGCATAACCAACAGATGCCTCAAAATCGTAATTATTTATATCTTCAGAAAGGTCGGCCAAACCATTGAATTCCATTTTTAAATTAGGATCGCTCGCCATCAATAACCCGTTAAAAACCGGATTTCTAAGATTCCCGATAACTCTTATACTCTGGTAGGTATACCCGTTAAATTGCAGTTTAGAAATTTGGCCTTTTAACTCGGCATTCAGGGATTCAGCATCAAACCCGCTACCATCTATATCAAGGTTGAAACTGGTTTTACCAAGATTTTCATTATTGGCGAGTTTACCAATATTTACATTTTCAAAAATTAGTTTTCCTTCGTAGGTAACCTCTCTTGGGTTATCAAAACCACGTAAAACCAAATCAGCTTCAGCCGAACCTAGCTGCGTGTTTATAATCACATCGGCATCTAAATTTGAACCAGTAACTATGGCATCACCACGCATTCTTAAATTGCCAAAATCACGGAGATTTTCAGGGAGTTTTCCTTCAAGGTCACCCGGCAATAAATTTACCAGGTCGTAATAATTGGTGGTAAAATTTTCAAAATCTCCGGTAAGTTTAAAATCTTCACCCCCACGGGAAAAAGCACCTTCTACATTAACTTCTCCCTGAATACTGCTGCGATCCATTCCTGTTAATTGCAAATTGGGAAGAACAAAGTCATTTAAGGTTCCGGTAATATCTGTAGTTAACTGCATTATCTGGTCATCTCCAAAATTTGAATAAAAAGTTTGAAGATCTGTACTGGAAATAATACTTTCCGTAAAAGTTCCTGTCACTTCTACTTTATTTACAAAGTCTGAAAAATATTCCGTTTCATAATTGAATTCCAGGTCTGCTTTAACCAAAGACTGGGGAGTTTGAATCGTGAGATCATCAAAAATCATTCGCTGCGGATTATAGAAAAAATCCGTACTTAAATTATCTATTCTTAAGCCACGCTTTTCATAACCTTTAAGACCTTCAATATTAACATTAACCTCAGACCCTTTAATTTTTAAATCGGTGGCATAAATATTTAAATCATCCAGGACTACAAATTCGGGGTTTTCACTTTCTTCATTTACAAAACTATAATAGCCGTTATTGACTTCTACTCTATCTACCAAAAGTTCAAATTGTGTAGAATCTCCAGTGGGTTCAGTACTTAATTGCTGAATAAAATAAGCGAGATTATCCCTATCCTCTCCTTTATATTTTCGCATATTTAATTCTAACCCATCTAAATAGGTTTTTCCTAAATGTGGATTATTGCTAAAGAGGTTTGAAACCCCCAAAAGGGAAGTACGTAATTCTTTAGTAAAAATTAAGGTATCATTATGATGATCTTCAATGTAAATTCCGTTAATTTTCACCCGCCCAAAATACGTGAGGCTAACACGGTCTACAGAAATATTTACCTTGTTATTTTCATTAATTGAGGTAGTAATACGGTTTGCAATACCGGTTTGAACGGCGGGAATAGAGAAAACGATCAAAATTATGACAAAAAGTAAAACCAGCGCAACCACTGTTCTAGTTAATATTTTCCAGAATTTTTTGATACGCTTTTATATTTTAACTTTGTACACAATATTAACAATTTCTATGCCCCTTATTTCTTAATGGCTTCACAAAATATTTACATATTAGGGATCGAATCTTCCTGCGATGATACTGCTGCAGCTGTACTGCATAACGGCAAAATACTGTCTAACATTGTAGCAACTCAGGAAGTTCATAAACAATACGGCGGTGTGGTGCCAGAACTTGCTTCCAGGGCTCACCAACAAAACATAGTTCCTGTGATTCACCAGGCCATAGCAAGGGCAAATATCGGCAAAAAAGATATATCTGCAATTGCTTTTACACGTGGTCCCGGACTTATGGGCTCTTTGCTTGTGGGTACCTCTTTTGCAAAATCTTTATCGCTTGGATTGGGAATTCCGCTTATAGAAGTGAATCATATGCAGGCGCATATTTTAGCTCATTTTATTGAAGAAGAACATTTTAAAAAACCCACCTTTCCATTCCTGGCACTAACTATTAGTGGTGGCCATACCCAAATAGTAAAAGTTTCTAATTATTTTGAAATGGAAGTAATTGGGGAAACTACAGATGATGCGGTGGGAGAAGCTTTTGATAAAAGTGCAAAAATTCTTGGGCTGCCCTATCCGGGCGGACCGTTAATAGATAAATATTCAAAAGAAGGAAATCCCAAAGCTTTTCCTTTCCCCAATCCTAAAGTACCGGATTTGAATTTTAGTTTTAGCGGATTTAAAACGTCGGTGCTTTATTTTATACAAAAGCAGACGAAAGAAAACCCTGATTTTGTTGCTGAAAATTTAAAAGATATCTGCGCTTCAATTCAATTTTCAATTGTGAGGATTTTAATGGATAAACTAAAAAAAGCCGTAAAACAAACCGGAATTAATCAAATTGCTATCGCCGGCGGGGTTTCAGCAAACAGCGAGATTAGAAATGCGCTTATGGAAGCAGAGAAAAAATATAGCTGGAACTGTTTTATCCCAAAATTTGAATATACTACAGATAATGCTGCAATGATTGCCATTGCGGGACATTATAAATATCTGGAAAAAGATTTTTCAGATTATTCCATTACCGCACAGCCACGCTATAAATTTTAATCAATGCAACTTTTTTATACTCCAGATATAGAGAAAACCGATAAGCAAATTGTGTTTCCGAAAGATGAAAGCCGGCATATTGCAAAGGTTTTACGTAAAAGTGCAGGTGATATTTTAAAGGTAACCAACGGGAAAGGATTTTTATTCACAGCCGAAATCATCACTGCAGATTCCAAACAATGTTTGGCTGAAATTATTGAAGTTGAGGCGGAAAAACCAAAAAAGCACCAATTGCATCTTGTTGTTGCACCCACAAAAATGAACGATCGCTTTGAGTGGTTTTTGGAAAAAGCTACCGAAATTGGAATAGACGAAATCACGCCCATAATTTGCGATCACAGCGAAAGAAAAACGATAAAATTTAACCGCTACGAAAGGGTTTTACAAAGCGCGATGAAACAATCCCTTCATTTTAGTTTGCCCATCATTAATGAAGTAATTAGTTTTTCTGAATTTATAACAACTGAAACCGAAGGACAAAAATTTATTGCTCATTGCGAAGACGGAATGGAACGTTTTTCCCTGAAAAATCAAGCGAAACCAAAGGAAAATATAACAATCTTAATTGGTCCCGAAGGTGATTTTTCTCCTGAGGAAATAAAATCAGCAATTAAAAATGACTGGAAACCTGTGAGTTTAGGTGATAGCCGATTAAGAACTGAAACCGCAGCTATAGTGGCTTGCCATACCGTGGCACTTATTAACCAGAATTAAGCAAATAAAATTAACCGGTACCGCTGCATTTTTCTGAATTTTTCATCAGTTAGTATACTCCCTTTTTTATTGATATTTTTACCCAAATGTTGAATTTGAAAAAAATTTCACTCTTAATTGTTTTTCTGGTTTTCGGTCAGATTCTAACCGCACAGGAAATAGCGCTTTTAAAATATAATGGCGGTGGCGATTGGTATGCAAATCCTACTTCCTTACCCAATCTTATAAAATTTGCGAACAATAATATAGGGACAAATTTAAAAGCCAAACCTGCTACGGTTACCCCGGAAAATTCAGATATATTTCAATATCCTTTTGTGCATATGACGGGCCACGGGAATGTGGTTTTCAATGATAAAGAAGCCGAAAATCTTAGAAATTATCTATTAAGCGGCGGTTTTCTTCATATAGACGATAACTACGGAATGCAGCAGTATTTAGAAAAAGAACTGAAAAAAATATTTCCCGAAAAAACACTTGAAGAACTTCCCGCCAATCATCCTGTTTTTAATTCTGCTTTTAATTTTCCGCGTGGATTGCCTAAAATTCACGAACATGATAATAAACCACCGCAGGCTTTAGGTTTTTTTGATGAAAACAGACTTGTTCTATTATTTACCATAGAAAGTGATTTAGGTGATGGCTGGGAAAGTCCAGACGTTCACAACGATCCCGAAGAAGTAAGGTTAAAAGCTTTACAAATGGGAGCAAATATTTTAAAATACGTTTTTGAAAATTAATGGAACAACTCTCCCATTTTGAGGAAAAATTCAGCAAAGAAAAGTTTCCGGTTATTCTTCTCTTAGATAATATTACCGGAGAAGCAAATGTTGGTAGCATCTTTAGACTTGCCGATGCTTTTAATGTGGAGAAAATTGTTTTTGCAGGAACTGAACCAAATCTTAATAGCAGGAGACTTCAAAAAACAGCCAGAAATACCCATACAACCGTAGTTTATGAATTTACTGAAGATACCCCTGGTTATATTAAAAGTTTAAACCATAATAGTGAGGTTTATGCGCTGGAGATCACTTCAGTCAGTATTCCGGTGGAAGATTTTCAATATTCCGAAGAAAAAAAAGGCGTTATTTTAATCTTAGGAAATGAAGTTTCAGGAATAAGTAAAGAATTATTAGAAATTTCAGATAAACATTTGCATATCAATATGTTTGGGCAAAACAGCAGTATGAATGTTGCCCAGGCCGCAGGTATTGCATTATATGAAATATCAAAAACAATATTTGCTTTCACTAAGAAATAATATATTTACCTCGTGAACTCAAAATCGATTACTTTAGGGATATTAAGAGCGGCAGGAATAATGGTTGGCATTGTTCTATTGCTGTATTTTCTATGGGAAATCCAATCGGTATTGGTTTATATCGCTATAGCCGCGGTAATTTCCTTAATTGGCCGGCCTGTAGTTATTTTTCTAAGACAACGCTTAAAAATCCCCAATCAGCTTTCAGTGGTAATAGTACTTGTCCTCGTACTTTCAATTTTCGCTGGAATCATCCTTGTTTTCGTTCCTATTGTTATAGAACAAAGTCAATATCTAAGTCGAATAGATATGGATGCGTTTAGGAATGATCTTAACGAACTCAATAATCAAATTAATAGTTATTTAGGTATTGAAGAAATTAATATAATTGAAGGTTTAAAGCAAAGTGAATTTGTGAGAAACTTCGATATTGGTGCTGTTCCAAGGATTTTGAATAATCTTTTTAGTATTTTAGGTGCTACTTTAATCGCTATTTTCTCTATACTTTTTATTTCATTTTTCCTGCTTAAAGACAGTAAATTGATGTTAAACAGTATCCTGGTTTTTGCCAATCAGGGAGACGAGAAGAAATTTCAGCGGGTATTTAATAAAATTAAAATTTTACTATCTCGTTACTTTGTTGGGCTAACGCTGCAAATCACCGTTTTATTTGTGCTTTACGCCATTTTACTGAGTGTATTTGAAATCAACAACCCAATTGCTATTGCATTTATTTGCGCTTTTTTAAATTTAGTACCTTATTTAGGTCCCCTTTTTGCCGGAATTTTAATGGCACTTTTTGTGATTTCCAGTAATCTGGGAGCCGATTTTCAATTAGTTATTTTACCAAAACTTGGTTATATTATGTTGGGCTATGGTGTTTGCCAGCTTATAGATAATATGATTTCCCAACCTATGATTTTTGGTGCCAGTGTAAAATCTCATCCCCTAGAAATCTTCCTTATTATTCTAATCGCTGGAATTATGTTTGGAATTACCGGGATGGTTGTGGCCGTTCCATTCTACACGGCTTTAAAAGTGATTGCAAAAGAATCTTTAAGTGAATACAAGATCGTAAAACGACTTACACGAGACCTTTAAATCTTTAATTTTGAATAAAGCGATATTAAATGAGGAGATTCAGGAATTTCTTAGAAATAACCTGAAAACTACTGCTGCCGACTTAGCGCTACGCGGAAGTCCGTTTGCCGGAATTTCTTCTTCAGAATTGGCCCAACAATTAACAGGATTACAAAAAGCTGAAAATAAGTTACCAACCTGGTTTAAAAATTTCCAGATTTATTATCCCCCAAAACTAAATTTAGAACAAACTTCTTCTGAAACTACCTCAGAATACAAGGCTTCACTTGTAAAGGGCAAAACTTTAATCGATTTAACCGGCGGGTTAGGAATAGACGATTTTTTTTTCGCAGAAAACTTTGAAGAAGTAATTCATTGTGAATTAAACGCTGAATTATCTGAAATCGCAGCACACAATTTCAAACAATTAGGAAGAAGGAATATTTCAGTTAAAAATGTTGATAGTATTGAATATTTAAAAGGTACTAATCAAAATTTTGATTGTATTTATGTAGATCCGGCACGGCGTGATAATACCGGAGGAAAAGTCTTTAGGCTGGCAGATTGCTTACCATATGTACCTGAAAATCTTAATTTGCTCTTCAGTAAAAGCAATTGCATCCTGATAAAAACCTCTCCGCTACTGGATTTACAAGCCGGAATTTCAGAATTACAATTTGTAGCCGAAATTCATATTGTAGCCGTACATAATGAGGTGAAAGAACTCCTCTGGTTGTTGAAAAAAGAAAACAGTTCAGAAATTAAAATCCGGACCCTTAATTTTACTAAAAAAGGTCTCGAGGAATTTGACGGAATTTTTATAAATCTTACTGCTAAAGTAGAATATTCACTACCTCAAAATTTCCTTTATGAACCCAATGCCGGTATTATGAAAAGCGGACTTTTCAATGAAATTGCTTCACAAACACAAACTGCAAAACTTCACACTAACACACATTTATATACTTCAGAAAAAGAAATAAATTTCCCGGGAAGAAAATTTAAAATAATTGATATAGAGCGATATAAACCAGGTATATTAAAGAAAAAGTTCAGTAACTTAAAAGCTAATATTACTACGAGAAATTTTCATGAGAGCGTTTCTACTTTAAGGAAGAAATTCAAAATTAAAGACGGCGGGAAAAACTATTTATTCTTCACCACCAATATGAATAACGACAAAATTGTCCTGGTGTGCGAAAAGCTTTAAACCTTATTCTGTAACCTATCTTTTACGAATTCCACTTTAGTTTTTCCGTGTGGTGTTGGTTTGCCTTCTTCATCTAAGGTTACCATAATCACTTTATCTATCGTAATTATAGTAGAACGCGTCATTTTATTTCTAACCTCGCATTTTAAGGTAAGCGAGGTCGTACCAAATTTAAGCACCTGAATTCCAATTTCAACGATATCCCCCTGTCTCGCAGAATGCTGAAAATTAATCTCACTCATATACTTAGTGACACATTTAGAATTTTCCAGCTGAATAATACTGTATAAAGCACATTCTTCGTCTATCCAGGCCAGTAATTTCCCGCCGAATAAAGTTCCGTTAGGATTTAGATCTTCGGGTTTAATCCATTTTCTGGTATGAAATCTCATATTTTTGTTTTAAAAATAACCATAAAATATGGGCTGGTAAAAACTTTTCAAAGTTTTACCGGCTCCTTAAAATCAAATGGATTATATCAGATTTTAATAATTAAGAGTATAAGAATTTTTAAATTCTATAAATAATTCTTTGCAGCGTCAATAATTTGGGCGTGGTCAAAAGCTAATTCCGGTAAATCATCAACATTTACCCAGGAGGCTTCACCAGCATCATCTCCGGCTTTCAGTTCCTCCTCACAGAATATCCGGCTTACAAAGGCTATAGAAATGGTTCTTCCTCTTGGATCCCGACCCGGCGCTCCAAATGCTCTTACCTGTTCCATTGTTTTTACCGCGAGACCGGTTTCTTCCTCGAGTTCACGTTTTGCTGCGGTTTCTAAATCTTCAGATTCATTTATATAACCACCCGGCAATGCCCACTGGTCTCCATAAGGATCATTTTTTCTTTTTATAAGTAAAACCTTGAATTCATTATTTGCATTACAAAAAACTACACTATCTACGGTTACCGCTACTTCTTGCTGTTTCATTATCATTCTAATTTAAAGTTTTAGGTATTTTTATATCTGTTTTAAATCTTTTATTGAAGCGTTCTATAAAATATGCTGAAAGCAATGGCGAAGCCTCTTCTACATTCTGGTGTATAAAAAAGTATACATTTTCCAGGCCTTCTTTATGCCATTCTTCAAGCTTATCTAACCACTCGTCTAACCTGGTATAATCTGAACTGTGATTTGCGCCGTTGTATCTAATAAAAGCAGTGGTATTGCTTAATCGCATATGAATAAGATCGCGTCTCCCGGCGGTATCTGTAATTATATGTGCTACATCTCTTTTTTTAAGAACATCGTATAGTTCATTAGCGACTTTTTCATCAGCATACCAATCTGTATGTCTCAATTCTGTTGAAAGCGGAATCTCCTTTGGCCAATGAGCAAAGAAGCCGTCTAGCCTATCTATAAACTTTGGCGCAAAATTTTCAGCCATTTGTAGGAAAACCATTCCTAGTTTATCTTTTAACTGGAACAAATTTTTTACAAAATCATCAGTAAGCTCTTCAGTTTCATTAAGCCATTTTCTATGACTTATAAGCCTGGGAACCTTTGGGAAAAACTTAAAATTATCATCGGCTTTTCCATACCATTTTTCAAACTGTTCTTCAGGATACATTCTGTAAAATGAACCGTTGAATTCTATACTATTAAACTGTGAAGAGTAATAAACCAGTTCATCTTTTGTTCCTCGCGGATAGAAATTCTTCAGGTCTTTTCTACTCCATTTTGCACAGCCAATTCGCACATCTTTGAAACCACTTTTATTTCCATTCTTATTAAGTACTTTAATGGTGTCAGGATGGGTTTCAGGTAGCGTAAAATCTATATTCTCGGGATGTTCTACTTTTCCAAAATTCATTTTATAAACTAATATTTGTTAAAGTAAACGGTTTTTCTATTCGTGAATTCCTGGATTCCGTGATGAGATAATTCCCTTCCGTATCCTGAAATTTTTGTTCCGCCAAAAGGTAATCTTGGATCACTTTTAACCAGTTCGTTTAAAAAAACAGCGCCGTCTTCAAACCTGGGAACCATTTTAAGGGCGAAATCTTCGTCTTCAGTAAAAATGGAAACTCCAAGTCCGAAGCTAGAAGAATTAACTAATTCTATCGCCTCTTCTGCGTTTTTAAACTCGGTAACAGAAATTACTGGGCCAAAAGTTTCTTCATCAAAAACAGGCATTCCTTCCTTTGCGCCGGTAATAATGGTGGGTTCAAAATAAGTACCGTCCCTTTTGCCGCCTAAAATAATTTTTGCTCCTTTTTTCACGGAATCTTTCACCTGATCTTCTAAATCTTCAGCCAGACTTTCTTTTGCCATCACACCGATAAACGTTTCCTCATCCATTGGGTCACCACTTTTCAATTCACGCACCTGTCGTGTGAACTCTTCCAGAAAATCTTCAGCTATATCTTTATGAAGCAGTAAACGCTTCCCGGCAATACAACTTTGTCCTGTATTTTGAAACCTGGCCATAACGCAGGTTTTAACACTTTCAGCAATATTAGCATCTTTAAAAACAACCAGCGCATTGCTCCCTCCAAGTTCCAAAACCGATTTCTTGATCTCTTCCCCGGCAATAGAAGCTACGCTGCTTCCTGCCCCACCGCTACCGGTTAAGGTTACGGCTTTTACTTTTTTATTTCTAATTATATTTTCTACTTTTTTACTTCCAATTACCAGGTTTTGAAAACAATCTTGAGGAAAACCTGCTCTCTCAAATATTTTCTGAATATTATTGGCTGAAAGCATCACATTACTCGCGTGTTTTAAAATGGCGACATTCCCGGCCATAAGTGCGGGAGCCGCAAATCTAAATACCTGCCAGAATGGATAGTTCCACGGCATAACGGCCAGAACTACACCTAACGGCTCATACTTAACATAGGAATTCTTTGCATCGGTTTTTATTTTTTCATTCTCTAGGTGAGATTCTGCGTTTTCAGCGTAATATTCGCAAACCCAGGCACATTTTTCTACCTCTGCGATAGCCTGGGTAATTGGTTTGCCCATTTCATTGGTGATCGCTTCCGCATATTCGCGGGAGTTATCTTTTAGTTCTTTAGCAGCTTTTATCATTAAATTGCTTCGCTCTGCAAAAGATGTTTCCCGCCAGGATTTAAACCTGGAATGTGCTTTTTTTATGGCTTTTTCAACTTCGGCATCGCTTAACTCGTGGTGGCTGGAGATTTCCTCCCCGGTATATGGATTTTTTGAAATTATCATTGGTTATTGATATTTATAAATTTAGGCTTCCATTTAAAGATAAAAAGAAGAATAGGCTTAGACAGGGCGATTAAGACGATTTTAACGTGCCAAATGTTTATAAGTAGTTTACAAGTCTTTAATGAGGCGCGGAATTTGAGCTTTAAAGTTTATTAAATTTAAGAAAACATAGTTCTTATGACACCACGTGATCTTCAATTAGTAGCACTTAGGCCTGAGATTCCTTCGGCCAGAGTTTCAGAAAACATGAGCTTAGACGAACAATTTCAGAACAAAACTTTACGACCAATCGCCAAACTTCAGGATGGGTTGTTGCTGGAAGTTTTTAGAAATTACACTAAAAAACACAAGAATAAATTCTATGAACTTAATATAGAAAAGCGCTTTATCTATATCGAAAATGCTATCCAAAAAGATATAAAATTCAGAAATAGTTTAAAGGGAATTATAATCGGGCAATTCACTTTAGAGGAATATGCAACTTATATCAAGAATTCTTCGGCTTTAAATAAACGAATGATGAATATTGTCAAAGAGCGTTTACAAAGCAATATTCAGCTTTTAGAAGAGGAAGTAACGTACTAGAAGACCAATTAAAATTGTAATTGCAAAACTCATTAGCGTTCCTATAAGAACGTATTCGGTTTGTTTTCTGGCGCTGGCATCGGTTTTGTCGCTAAAACGTAAAATTGATTTTGCAGCGATAAGAAAACCTATGGCCGAAAAATTATGAGTAAGGATAAAAGTTAGTACCAGAATTCTTTCAAAAATTCCTATGTACCGGCCTGCCGCTTCCAGGCTGTGGCTTTCGCCATTGGGTTGCAATTCGTTATGCCAGCGTTTGGTGGCTTTGCCAATTAAAAATCCTGCAGGAAAAATAACCAGTAGGTAGCCGATTACTATTGCTAAAATTTGTGGGGAAGAAAATACATCAGCAATAAATGGAATTAATTCTGAAAAGCCATCAATAAGATAAATCCACACTAAAATTATGATTACACTGTGCCAGAACTGATCTATTAAAAACAGTTTTAGCGTATCTTTTTTATGCTGAAGTTTCCATAGATCGATAAAAAAATGACTTACACTAATTATAATCGGGATATACCATAAATACCATTCCTGCAGAAAAATATAAGTAAGAAATCCCGCTAAAAACGAATGGAAATATAAAAACCATGAGCCAACCCTTTTCTCCCTTTTATGTTTCACCAATTTAGTAGGTTGCAGCACAAAATCGGTTAAGATGTGTGCCAGGAAAAGTTGAAGCAGGATTAGCGTAGTTTCTTCCATAATTAAAAGCTCTGTTCGGTTACATTTTTAAAACGTTTCAGTAATACCGAAATTGCTTCCCAACCGCAGGCTTTTTTACGCTGATTTACCGCAGATTGACTGATCTTTAAAACTTCGGCGATTTCGGTTTCCTTCATTCCTTTTAAAAGATAATAAACTACTTCTGCCGATGCCTGGCTCCATTTTTCCATTACAGTATCCAATAAAAATAAACTGGCTTCAAATTCAGAATTTAAACTTTCTAAAGGTGTTTTTAAACGAATTTTCCTGGATTCGTTTTTCATTGCATCTAAAGTTCTGCCAGAAAACTGAAAAGCCTTTCCGTTAGATTCGGCCATAGAATCTCCTTTATAATCAAAACTACCAATGCCAATAGCAATTTTTACATCGGCTAAAGGCCCGGCTGTTTTTTGATCTTCTAATTTCACTTTATTTATTAAGCTTTTTAATCGTAAAGCAATTTGCAACGAATCCTCATATTTTGCGATAACTCCCTGAAAACTATCGCCCCGGTAAATTTTAAAATCAATTTCCTCTTCAGCATATTCCTGCTGCAGTATTTCAAATTCTGAATTTAGATTTTTTAGAATTTCATCTAAAAGCCTTTCAGAATAATTGGAAGAATCTACTAAATCGGCTGTAATTACGGCTATCATATTTCAAATATAACAAAAAATATTAGTCCTAGGGCTTATATTTTACAATTATAAGTCTTAAGGCTTATAATATAGTTTTATAAGTCTATTAGCTTATAAAAAGTTCATAGGTATGATATTAAATTTTTGCTAAATGTTCTTTAAGCCTGAATAGGTTATTTAATTTTAAAAAAAATCACCAGAAAAAATAAAAAAAAATATGGTAAGTAATAAGAAAGAGCTCTATTTAAACTGTTTAGATACCGTAAATGAGCAAATAGAAAGATATCAAAAGCAAATGGACCAAATAAAGGAATCTATGGAGGCAAATGATATCAAAACCGATTATGATGAAGATAACAAAGGCCAATTATTAAGCGATTTTGAAAAATATGCAGGCCGTTTGAGCGATTCGCAAAAAATGAAAGAAAGTTTAAGCCGAATAGATCCCGATCATTACAGCGAGGCTATAAATTTTGGTAGCGTAGTAGAAACCAGCGGAAATTATTATTTTGTTTCGGTCCCCATTGGTGAGATTGCTATGGAAGATGGAAGCAGCGTTTACGCAATTTCAACTGAAGCCCCCATTTACAAAGAAATGGAAGGTAAAAAAGAAGGCCAAACCTTTAAATTTAATGGTGAGGAAGTAAAAATTACCGCGGTAGGATAAACCTATTCCGGGTATTCAACTCTAAGGTGAAAAATATTCTTAAGCTTACGTTTAAGGATTTTTTTCACCACTTGTATTTCTTTAAAAGTAATATTAGCGTTTAAGAATTGCTCTTCCTTCATTTGTTTATTGATAATCTTCTCTACAAAATTATCTATAACCCCGGCGGTAGGTTCCTTTAAACTCTTACTGGCCGCCTCTACACTATCACACATCATTAAAATTGCGGTTTCTTTACTAAAAGGAATAGGCCCGGGATATCTAAAATCTTCTGCCACAGCATTTTCATTTTGTTCCTTTTCTTTCATATAAAAGAAGTAAACAGTGGTGGTCCCGTGGTGGGTTCTAATAAAATCAATAACCCTGTCCGGCAGATTATGCTTCTTGGCGATTTCAATCCCGTTAATCACGTGATCTGTAATAATTTGTGCGCTTTCGCGGGGCGCAAGTTCATCGTGAGAATTCACGGCTGAAGTTTGATTCTCCGAAAAATAGGTTGGATTTTTCATCTTCCCAATATCGTGGTAAAGTGCTCCCACCCTAACCAACATTGCATTCGCATTAATTTCGTTGGCAGCAGCTTCAGCAAGATTTGCCACATTTAAAGAATGGTGAAAAGTTCCCGGTGCTTTTTCTGAAAGTTCTTTCAGCAATTTTGCATTGGTATCAGAAAGCTCCAGCAAAGACATATCTGAAACCATCCCGAAAATCTTTTCATAAATATAAATCAGGGGTTGTACAAATAAAGTAGCAAGACCTCCCAGGAGAAAAGTAAGTAAGACTTCAGCTTCCACATCGGCGATATTTCCTTCCTGGATTACCGTAAAAGCGAAATAGGAAATAATATATACCAAAGTAATTTGTCCTACAGAAATAAACAGGTTGGCACGTTTATAAAGTTCAGAAACGGTAAGTATGGTTACAATCCCGGCAATAATTTGCAGGAACATATATTCGTAACTGTTAGGTACAATAAATCCTAAAAGCAATACGGTAATTACGTGGGTGAACATTCCCAACCGTGCATCAAAAAATGCTTTTAAAGTAAGCGGAAGAATACACAGCGGTACTACATAAACATAATCTATATTAAAATTAACCACCAGCGTGGTTAGTAATACCATAAAAAGTATATTGAAGAAAATAAAAGTGACCTTTACGTTATTTTCAAATATTTCTTCCCTGTATTTTCTTATAAATAATAAGAGCATTAAAAGTGCGAGAGCCACTAAAACGCTATAGCCTACAATAATCCATTTATAATTACTTTCACTCCAAACTTGCGATTCATATTCATTTTTAAGTGATCTAAGAATATTGTATTTATTCCCTTCTACAACTTCTCCACGAGCAATAACCCTACTGCCCTGCTCAATATTTCCGCGGGTATAAGAAATATTATCTAATTTGCTTTGTAGCTCCTTCTGGGTGAATTCGCTGTCAAAACTTACGTTAGGTTCTATTAGATTGAAAAAGACTTCCAATAATTCATTCTCAAACTCTGAAAGGTTAGATTCTTCAATTTCAGAATTTAAAAAATCACGTACCTGGTCTTGCTTTAAAATGTTTTTATAAGAAATTTCAAAGGCTTCATTCCCTTTTCGTAAGTAGACCAGCTGATTGTCTTCTAGTCTGTTGTTGGCCTGCAATAAACCATATTCATACACATCTTCAAGGGTTTCGTTTACAAAACCTATAATTTGAATTTCACGGTTTGAAAGAATACTATCTGGAAAAACTTCCTGTACTACCTCGGGAACTTCAGATTCTACCTGATTAGGTATTTCCTGGTTAAACTGAAAATATGGAGTGTGGTTATTTATAATTTGCTGGCGCTCTTCCTGTATTTCTTCTTCAGATTTTAATATCGCGAAATCGAAAGGCGCATAGAGGTTTTCATACTGCCAGGGCTTTCCCTTAGGAATTTCATATTTAAAATTTCCTCCTTTGGGTAGCAGGTAAACAATTAGCACCGCGGTAAGCGCAAATAAAAATACCTTGTAAAATAACGCCTGATTTTTATACAGGTTATTTACGAATTTCTTCATATAAATCGTGCTATTGCTCAAATGTACTAAAAAATAGCGGCCGAATGAGCGCTCTTGCTAAGTTCCTTATAAAATCACTAAATTCGCAAAAGAAGAAATAACTAAAACATAAATGATGAATAACGAAGTAGTAATTGTAAGCGCCGCAAGGACTCCAATTGGGAGTTTTTTGGGTAGCTTATCTACCGTAGAAGCTACCGATCTTGGTGCTGTTGCCATCAAAGGAGCTTTAAATAAAATTAATTTGAAACCTGAACTTGTACAGGAAGTTTTAATGGGTAATGTAGTGCAGGCTGGCGTTGGCCAGGCACCGGCAAGACAGGCAGCTCTAAAAGCAGGAATTCCCGATTCGGTTCCCTGTACTACCGTAAATAAAGTGTGTGCCAGCGGGATGAAAGCCGTAATGCAGGGCGCACAATCTATTATGCTGGGACAAAATTCTATAGTGGTTGCAGGTGGAATGGAAAATATGAGTTTAATTCCGCATTATTTATACCATAGAAAAGGACAGAAATTTGGTCCGGCAAAAATGGAAGACGGAATGCAAAAAGACGGATTGGTAGATGCCTACGACCATAATGCAATGGGCGTTTGCGCCGATCTTTGTGCTACAGAACATAATTTTTCAAGAGAAGATCAAGATGCTTTTGCGATAAAATCTTACGAACGTTCAGCTCAAGCCTGGGCCGACGGGAAATTTGATAACGAAGTTGTTCCGGTTGAAGTTCCGCAGCGAAAAGGAGATCCTATCGTTGTAAAAGAAGATGAGGAATTTAAGAACGTGAGAATGGATAAAATAACCTCACTTCGTCCGGCCTTTAGTAAAGATGGGACGGTAACTGCTGCAAATGCTTCTACCATCAACGATGGTGCAGGTGCTGTAGTTCTAATGAGTCGTGAAAAAGCTGAAGAATTAGGTTTGGAAATTCTTGCAAGCATTAAAGGTTTTGCTGATGCCGCTCAGGAACCAAAATGGTTCACCACCGCTCCGGCCAAAGCTTTGCCTTTAGCACTTAAAAATGCAGGTGTTGCACAAGACGATATAGATTTCTTTGAATTCAATGAAGCTTTTGCCGTGGTAGGATTAGCGAATATGAAAATTCTGGGAATTAGCGATGAAAAAACCAACGTTCACGGTGGTGCCGTTTCTCTAGGTCACCCACTGGGTTGCAGCGGAGTAAGAATTCTAATCACTTTATTAAATGTGTTGCAGCAAAATAATGCTAAATTGGGAGCAGCCGCGATTTGTAATGGCGGTGGCGGTGCATCTGCAATGGTAATAGAGCGAAACTCTTAATTTTATATTTTTTATTGAATGCAATACGGAATTTGCCCCCTAAGCATTGTGCCACTTCGCGAAACCACATCTAATAAAAGCGAAATGGTATCTCAGGTTCTTTATGGAGAACATTTTAAAATACTTGAAGAACGCGCCCAATGGAGCAGGATTCGTGTTGCATTCGATAATTTTGAGTCCTGGATCTCAAATAAACAATTGCTTAAAATACCGGAAGAAACTTATTACCGGTTAGACGAAGTAATTCCAAATTATTCTGCCGATCTTTTTGATTTTGTAACCGATCAAAACGGACATCTTATTACCGTACCTATTGGAGCTTCACTAAATGCCACAGATTTGTTAAATCATCACTTTGAAGGACATTCTGTTTCGGGTGAAAAACTTAAGGTGGAAATTGTAAAAGCCGCACTTTTGTATTTAAACAGTCCGTATTCCTGGGGTGGAAAATCTCCGTTGGGAATTGATTGCAGCGGACTTACACAAATGGTCTATAAATTAAACGGCTACCAGTTAAACAGAAATTCCGCCGATCAGGCTAAGCAGGGAGAAGCGCTTAGTTTTATTGAAGAAAGTGAAGCCGGAGATCTTGCCTTCTTTGATGATAAAGATGGTGTGATAGATCACGTGGGCATTATGATGAACGATAATTACATTATCCACGTAGACGGAAAAGTACGAATTGACCGAATTGACCATTCCGGGATCTTTAATGCAGAATTAAAACGGCACACCCACAAACTCCGGGTAATCAAAAAGATTATATAAATAAAATTGTCGCTTCGAGCGCAGTCGCGGCGTCGTTTTTGAGGGATAAAATCTAGAAGTTTTACCTAAAATCGTGGAAAAGCTTTGGCTTTCTGCTTTCTCTGGGAAATTTTAGTTTTTCAATTTCTTCTACGGAAGCTTTTTTTAATACTACTTTCACTTTTAGGCCAGCTTGTAAATGTTCCTGAAGCTCATTAACTTCAGCAAAATCCTCTGGAATTCTTACCAGGATTTCATCAGTTTTAGTTTTATTTAATCTTGCTTCAATAACAAAGATCTTTAAAGACTGAAAGGCAGTCAGTAAATTGATGATTTGCTGCGGATAAAGCGTTGTGCCTCTCAGCTTGATCATTTGCTGTTTGCGACCTACCGGTGTACTAATTCGCAATGATTCTCTTCCACATTTACAATTTTTCCCATAGAATTTCACCATATCTCCGGTAGCAAATCTTATTAAAGGCATTGTTTTGGTTTGCAAAGGAGTAACCACTAATTCCCCGATTTCACCCTTATCTACAGGTTCTTGATTTTCATCTAAAACTTCAGCAAATATAAGCTTCAGAAGACTGTGGTTTCCTTCGTGAAATTCACATTCGGTAAAGGCGGTGCCCATTTCGGTACTTGCATAAGTAGAAAACAGGTCAATATCCCAAAGTTCTTTGATTCTTCGCCCAAGGGAATTTAAACTGAAATCCGGATTTCGTAAAGGTTCCCCAATACAAACCGCTGCTTTAACGGAAGAGTTTTTATAGTCAATACCGTTTTGAATGGCAAAATCGATCAACTTTAATAAAAATGAAGGAACTGCAACCAAGAATTCAGGTTTAAACCTTTCTATAGATTCCCATTGCAAACCCGGAAGCCCACTGCCCGTTCTTATAATTCCGGCGCCCAATTTTCGTAAACCAAGAAAATATGCCATCCCCGCCATAAAGCGTCGGTCTAATGTGGTGGTGATTTGTACCACGCTGGATTTCTTGACTCCAAGCATTTCAAAAGATCTGCGCTCATTTTCAGCCAATCTATCCAGATCTGCATCATTTAAAGCAAAACTTACAGGATTTCCCAAAGTCCCGGAAGTCGTTACATAATCTATGATTTCATCTCCGGGAACAGAAATAAACTCTTTATTGAAATGTTGTAAATCTTCTTTTGTGGTAATCGGAATCTGCTTGAAATCTTCATAAGACTCGATTTCCGCAATATTTATTTTATTACTTTGAAAATGCTTTTTGTAGAATGGAGAATTTGCCGCCACGTAGCTTAATTGCTGTTTTAGCAATATTTTATTTCCGTTTATTTCGTAAAAACTCGTCATTAAAGTCTTCGGTAAGATTTTTTAATCATTTTTTCCAAATATTCCTCGTCCGGCAAGGTAGTCACTTCCCTGATTTTGGCCTGTTTATAATTAATCACCGCTTTTTTATAATCTTTTTGCTGAAAATAATAATCTCCGGCAATTTTATAAACTTCCCAGAAATACGGATTTAAAAACTTAAGTTTATTGATTTTTTCTGCGGAAACCTTTTCTTCAGCTAAAATTGCATCAGTAATTTCCTGACTTAATTTTCGGTATTTTTCGTAATTCTTATAAGCTTCTGTATTTACAAAAGGATCTTCAGCGATAGTTTCATCAGTCATTACACTTCCTGAAATATTTCCACGCTCAAAACTATTAAAAGCTTTATCCAGATCGTATGAAAGAAACGCCCCTAATTGATAGGGATTAGCCGAAACCCAAACTTTTCTCTCTTCCGGCTTATAAATAATACCGTGATGAGCAAGCAGCTGATTTATAGCCATTTCATTTCCCATTCCCAATTTTGAACCTCCCAGCCCTTCTTTGTTTCTTAAAATATCAGCAGCTTTTTCAGGCGTTAATAGCTCCTTTTCAGAAAGTAATTCCTGCATTTTATCAAATCGATATTGCGTATGACTTTCCTTTATGGTTTTTAAGTTCCGGTTATCTTTCACGTAAGCTTCACTTTGAAAGTGATTGCTGCATACCAATTCATTAGAATTTTCAACATCGTAAACTCCAAAATTTCCAGGCGCTACTTCAATTAAAATCGCTTTTCGCTCATTTGCGCTTCCCACCATAATAGATTCGGAAACAAAAACTTCCCGCTTTTTAGCGATTTCTATAGCTTCTTCATTTGAAGCTGCATACTGTAAAATTTCCCGGGCCACAAGACTAATGGGCGTCTTAGCCTGCAAAGGAATTTTACTTTTTCCGGCGTTTATGGTTACACTGATTCCTTTTTCATTCAAACCACTCACCGTGCCAATCATTCCCGCCCAGGTGTACATCATAAATTTATGACCCTCATCGGGATTTATAAAAGCAGCGATTTTTTCTTCTGCAAACTCATCACCGGCATAAAAATCAAAATTTCTTCCCAGCAATAATTGTCCGTCTTCAGTTTTTGAATCCCAGGCTGCAAAAGAAGTACAACCCACCAACATTAAATCCTGCAGGGCATGGCCAATATCGTGTGCCCCGTGAAAATAGAGCATTCTTATATAAGCCGGCGCAAAGTCGTTGTATTCTTCAAGTCCGAAAAGGGATGTCCCATAAATTTCCTGTTTATATTCTTCCGGGACGTGCAGGTATATTTTACGGTTAAACCAGGCCACGGTCTTTTTAAGGAAATTGCGATATCCGGTTTTTGGTACCAAATCATAGATTTTCTCCATAAAGGCAGTTTCCTGCTTGTGCATCAGTTCTTGGGTTAAGCTTCCACTTATTACACCACGCTCCAGGGCATCGCCTTCAACATAGAGTTCCCAGATCCCGTATTTATTTTTATAAAGAGAATTCTTCCCTATTCTATAATGATTGTCGTTAATTTTGGTTCTGGTAGTATCTATTTTTTCTATGCCGGTAATATCGGGGCGGTCTTCCATAGACCGTTTTACTCCGCAGGAATTTAAAAGGATTAGAATCCCAAAAACAACCGATATTTTGGTAAAGAACAATTTCACTTAATCCATTCTTTTTAAAACGAGGATATTATCTTGACGGTAAATAATCTCAAAATTTAAATCGATTAGCCACCGGTTTTCATATTCTGAACTCAAAATAATCACTTTCTCAGCATACCGGGAGATATTTTCTTTTAAAGTTGAAGTGATTTCTTCTGAAGGTTTTTTACTAATAATAAATACAGGATATGTTATCAAATTTTCGGGCCATTCTTTACTGAAATTTATATTCTCAGCATTGCTTTGACCAGTATTATTCGAAATTTTCCGGTTTTCTTTGTTTGTATCTAAAACGAAGAATTTGTTTTCTTGGTTTTTCAGACTTAAAAATACAGGGAGAATTCCGTAATTGGAATTCAGCATAAAGATTTTTTCACCTGGATTTAAAAACCCTGAAACCTTTAAAAATCGTTCACGATTTTGAGTAAATTCTTTTTTAGCAGCAGAATAAACCGACTTATACCTGTAATTTCCTAAAAGCGCATTTTTTAAATAGAGCTGCTCTTTACTACCAGATTTTTTAACCAGCGAATAAAAACTAAAAGGAGCTTTCTGCGCTAATTTTCTTCGGAAAAATAAAAGATCGAATAGTTTTGTCTGGATTACAAAAGCCACCAACAACGCGGTTAAAACCCCAATCACCGAAACCACCGAAACAGACTGGAGTGCAGGATGTTGGGCAAAAACCAGTGCACCAATTCCCAGTAAGGTAGTTAAAACAGAAAGCAAAATAGAAGCCTGGTATGTTTTTAAAGCAGGTTTTCCTATTTCGTATTCTTTTAAACAGGCGTTGGTAATAAAAATGCTGTAATCTAGCCCAAGCCCGAAGATAAATGTTGAAATAATAATATTTAAAATGTTGAATTCTATGCCTAAAACTGCCATAATTCCAAGAGCGATAATCCAGGTAATGGCAATGGGCAATAAAGTGAGTAAACTAAGCAGCAAATTCCTGTAAAAAAGAAGTAAAACAATAAAAACGGCAATTAGAGAGAATAAAATAAGTTGGTTGAATTCACTTTTTAAATCCCCAAGAAAATCCTGGTTCATTTGCTTCCGGTCTATAGCGATGATGCCCTCTTCCTCCTCCAGTTTTTCCAAAATTGCCGGATTACTTTCTGTAAAGCTAAGCGTACTGGTAACTGTAGAAAATCCCGGATTATTATTTATAAAATCGTCTAAATAAAGCGTTGAGACATTACGATAATCCTCCAGGAATATACCATTAAAGTCTTTGTTTAATTGCTCGTAAAACCGATTAAAGCTTTCTGCTTTAAAACCAAGTTCAGAAGATTCATTTAAAAGGCTATTTTTTAAGTTTTCCTTTTTAGAATCACTCCAAAATTCTTCCCAGGCTTCAATTCTTTCGGTTTGTTTGTCGGTAGAAAGCACTACGCCTCCAATACTGCTAAACCTTTTAATTTTATCCGTTTCTTCCAGGTTTTTAAGTTCCTGATATAGTTCGTTATTTCTGGAAAGCGCTTCATCAATATCATTCCCGTAGGAAACCAAATAGGTAGTATTTGCGGCTTCACCGGCAATCTGCTTAATTTTTTCCTCGGTTTGCTTTATATTTTTAGGTTCAAAATTAACCTGTGAAAGATCTACGTTAAACTCGACTTTTGTAAAAAAGAACAATCCGAAGAGAAATAGCAATAGTACAAATCCGACTAAAAATTTATTTTGATAGAATCGCTGAGTTGCGAGCTTATCTATCCAGTTATTTTTTACTTTTTTCTTATTTTTTTGCGGCTTATAAAAATGTGGAATAAGAATTAACGCAAATACTGAAGCCGTGATTACACTAACAGCAGCAAAAATTCCCAAATCGTTTAAAGCTTCACTTTTAAGGAATAGCAGGCATAAAAAAGCAATAGCAGTAGTAAAACTGCTCATTAAAATAGGCTTACTGACTTCCCGGTATAGTATTTTTACATCGGCATTATTTCTAAAATGAGTGAGAATATGTAGCGCATAATCAAGGCTTATCCCCAATAAAATAGCACCAATTCCTAAGGAAATCGCTGAGACACTCCCTTTGAGGAAATACAGTAAAGTAATGGCCGCCAAAGCTCCAAATAAACTGGGAAGAAAAAGCAGTAGCGGAACGTAGAATCTTCGGTAAAATAGAATTAGTAGAACAAGTAAAATTGAAAAAGCAATGCTTAATGTGAACTGAATATCGCTTTTTATCTGTTTTGCATTTGCAATAGCGTATAACACTCCTCCAAAATATTCCGCTTTTACTTCAGAATTTTCATTTAAATCAGAAACAATTTGATCTAATTTCTCTACAAAAACCTCGTTGTTCCTTGTTTCAGAAGCCGGATATTTCGGGGTGATAAAGAGGAGCAAATGCTTTTCATCTTTGGTGACGAGGTAATTATTGTAAATTTTAAAACTATCGTCTACCTGAAGTTCCTGTAATTTTTCTAAACCCAGGTTGGTTAGCGAAAGTGGATCTTTAAAGAGAAATTGTTTGGTTATAAATCCAGTTGGAGAAATTAAGTCTCTGTAAGAGCTTTCCAATCGCTCCTGAATACTATCTTGCTGCAATCGGGAATCTATTTCCTCATAATCCCGGGAATTTAGGAATAACGGCAGATTTTGGTAAACGAAGTCATAAACTTCTAAAATTCCTTCTTCCGAAATTTCTCCCTGGATTTTGGTAATATATTCCGGTAACTTTTTATCTAAGGAATCAGTGAGTTTACTCGCGTAGGCAGTAAGTTCTTCGGAATTTTTTTCTTCCGAAGAAATAGCGATAATGAGCTTATCTGAGAACTCAGTATTATCAAGGACTTTGCGTAAAGCGTCTTGTTTCTCCCCGGATGGAATTAGTTTAGTAATATCTTCTTCCAGCTGAATTTGAGAAGCAAAATAGCCGCCAGTCAGTACAAAAAGGATTAACAACAAAAAACCAATAGCTTTTTGCCTTCTGAAAAAATAATAAAGCTTTAGGAAAAACTTGTGCATTTAAGGTTTTACCACCTGTTTTTGGTTTGTTACCGAAAATAAGAAATAAAACACAATCCACAGCAGTATGGCCGCAATTCCTGCCAGGGCAAAACTACCAATAATATACTGCCACAATCCTAGAAAAATATCCGCGGTAGAATCAAAATCTTCCGGTCTTAATTCCCAGGCGAATCCGCGACCGGTAAGTAAAGACCCGGCCTGGTAACTCGCATAAATAATAAAAGGAATAAGAGGCGGAATACTAATATTACTAAATAAAAATGCCACAACCTTATTGAGTTTAAACATTGCGGCTAAACTAAAAACAAGCAAAGTATGTAAACCCCAGAATGGTAATATCCCCACAAAAACGCCCAGGGCAATTGCTGCGGCTTTTTTGTGTGCGGGCTCCTGACTTTTAATAATATTTTCTTTCCAGAAACGCTTAAAACCTTTTTTTCTAAAATCCTGGTAAGTATCCCGAGGATGGATATAGAAGAAACTCACCAAAACAAACCAGATATAAAGCAGGGTAATCCTGGTAATATCCCAAAACGGCCGGAAATGTGTTACACGGTTTTCTTCATAAAAAACCTTAATTGGTACGTTTCGTACCTTAACTTTACGCCAGGCGGCTTTTACAATAATCTCGATTTCCAATTCAAACTTACTGGTATAAAGCTTAATTTGGTTTATAACTTTTAAAGGATAAAGCCTATAGCCACTTTGAGTGTCTGTAAGTTGAGTGCCGGTTACCACTAAAAACCAGAAGTTAGAAAATTTATTACCAGTGGTGCTTTTTCCGGGAATTCCATCCTGACCCATATTGCGATCTCCAACCAGTAAAATTTCAGAATCAGGACTTTTCTCCTCTAGATGACTTAGAAAAACATCTAAATCATCAGGATAATGCTGCCCGTCTGAATCTATGGTGATTGCATATTCGTAACCAAGCTCTTCCGCAATTTTAAATCCGTGTTTTAAAGCTTCGCCCTTGCCCCTGTTTTCTTCAAAATGATGGATATTTATTCCAGAAAAACCTTTCAGAATTTCTTCCGTAGCATCTGTAGAACCGTCATTAATTACCAAAAGATTAGAGGTATATAACAATAAATCCTGTAAAACGCTGGCCAGGCTTTTTTCATTGTTGTATGTAGGAATGAGGATACAACAATTTAAAGCTTCAAATTTGTACTGGTGTATGGGTTCTTGGTTCAAATTAAAATGGCTTTAATTGCAAAAGTAAAATTAAAAAGTAAAGGACAAACTTCTAAAAGCTTAAGATTGAAATTTTTTATAAAGAGAATTGATTTTCAATGAAATACCAGCAGAATTCTTAGCTATACCTTTAAGTCTAATTTCCTGATTTTCTTCTGTGATTTCGGTTTCAAGGTTCAGCACGGCATCGGTATTTGGGTCTACCACAGCCATAAATTTCACGTTATTGCCTTTTTTGAATTGAAGTTTACATCCACACCTGCGCTCGGCTTCCTCTTTAAATAAATTCATTAAAATAACACCCGGAGTAACCGGCCTGCCGGGAAAATGTCCATCGTAAATCTCGTGATCCTTATTAATTTTTATCTGGGTAAGCTGTTTTCCGTTTTCTTCGGAAGAATTTAATACTGAATAAAAATTCTTTAATATCATGTATTGGCTGGTGTTGGTGTCTTACTAAATTACGCAGAAATTTCAGGAATTTAAGCTTTCAGAAGAATTTTATGGTTCAAAAAACGTAGCGGGTATTTCCTGGTTAATTTTAATATTTCTAAACTCAAGAGTCGTCATATCCCCGGCTTCCTCTTTTAAATCAACCTGTTCCACAATATTCTCTCCATTAAAAAATAGGTGAATTTCAGCAAACATGGCTTTTAGATTTTTATCCTTCGGAATTATTAAAGCAGCAATCAGGTTATTTTTACGAGTATAGGAAATATCAAAATTCTCATTATCCTGAAGCAATTTGCCATTCACACTTCCTGTAATAAGTTTGGCAATTTTATCAAAAAGTTTGTTAGAACTGGTGTTTCTCACGCTTTTATCGCCTGCATCATTTATATGCAGCTCACCTTCTATAAAAAGAATTACATAATCCTGAGGCTCGGCATATTCCCATTTTAATTTCTCAGGATTCTGGTAATAAAGTTTGCCTCGACTCACAGATTCTTCCGTGATCATTTCAATTTTTTTGGTTTGTATAAAGTCGGCTTCCAAAGTCGTTAATTCATTAGCTTTAGTCAGCATCTCCTCCTGAAAATGGGAAATTTCCTCTTTAGAAAGCTCGTCCTGGGCCGCCAAATTCAGGCTTAAAAACAATAATAGAATATTAAGAATACGCATTGATTTCCAGTAATTTATCAGGTCTTATCACCTTATAGTGATTGTTTTTCAAAAATAGCAACAACTGTTCCAGTATGTTAACGGTATTAGCATTATTATCGTGCAAAAGGATAACCGCTCCCGGTTTCAGCCTTTTTTTAATTCTATTTAAAATAATTTCTTCTGAAGAAAGCACCGCATCAAAAGACCTTATACTCCAGCCTATAGATTGCATCTCGGTTTTTCGAAGGGCTTTCTGCGTTTTCGGGCTTACAATTCCGAAAGGCGGTCTAAAGAGCCTCATTTTTATCCCTGCTGTTTCTTTGGCTATTTTGTTACAATCTTCAATTTCTCTTATAATAGTAGAAACACTTAAAGCACCCATTTTTCTGGTATGACTATAAGTATGATTGCCAACCAAATGTTCTTCTTCAATAATTTTTCTGAAAATTTCAGGGTGATCTTTAATATTTTTCCCGATGCAGAAGAACCCGGCTTTTACTTCATATTTTTCTAAAATCTTTAAAATTTCCAGTGTGTTTTCTACCGGTCCATCATCAAAGCTAAGTGCGATTTGTTTGTCTTTGATCCTTCGATTTTCACTAATTGATTTTACAAAGAAATTAAACCGAACATTGGTAGACACGGTAAGCAAAAAAAGCAGGTAGAAAACGATAAATGTCAGTACGTACCAAAATGAAGCAAAACCAAAAAATGCTAGTACTAAAGCAGCACATAGCAGCAGGACAATAACTGTATTTATAATTTTAAAACGCACTGAGTAAAATTAAGCTGTGATCCCTGCCAAGATACTGATTGTAAATAAGAATATTTTTTGGGGCTTTACTTTCTATATCATTTAATTTAAGAATTGAAGGTATTTTGCCGGATTTAAGAATATTACCAGCCAGGTAAATCGCATAGCCCGAAGCCGTATCAAAATCGCCAACTAAATGTTTATAGGCTAGTTGGGTTGTATTTTTAAACAGTTTTTGCTGAAGATTTTTATAAAAATAATCGTACCGATTATCTCCATTCATACCTAAAATCATCGTGTCTATATCAGCTGGATCCAGTTTATTTGTTTCTAAAAAAGCTTCGATTTCTTCATTAATTTTTTCCGGCGGTATGGTGTTTTTAATAGAAACATTTTGAATCTCGGCATAAGTATTTTCTTTTCTTTTATTTGAAAGAGCAAAAAAATATGCCCCTTCTGAAGTAATCGTACCCGTTGAATCTTCTTTTAGTAAATCAAGATTTTTAATTGGAACTGATTTTAATTGTCCATCGAGTTTTCTGAAAGAAGTGATTTTTTCTGAAATTTCATCTACTCCCCCAACCAAAATTGAATTTAAAAAAGGATCTTCATCGAACTGCATTTGGGCATCCAGCAAAGCGGTTTCCAGCGAAACTGAATTTTGAGTATAAGTCACATTATAATTTTTACAACCCAAGTTTAAAGCGATTTGACCCCCAATTGTATTATGTGTAGATTGAATAAATGATGTTGGAGTCAATAATTTTTCATTCTGGTCCAGCATATTTTCCAGGAATTTCTCAGTATCCTGCTTACAACCTTCGCCGGTACCGGTAATAATTGCATCAGGAACTTCAATTTCAGCTTCTTTTAAAGCGATTTTAGCTGAAGTAATCCCCATTTTAATCGCTTTAGACATTCGCCTTAAAGCCATAGGTTTTATGAAATCCCTGTAATTTGGTGAAATTACAGGGAAAATATTTTCATAATAAGTACTTGCAAACCCTTCGGAAAATAAATCTTCCTCCTGTGCTGAAACAATTCCAATCCCGTTGATATAGATTTTATTCCCCATTTTTTCTAAAAATTAAGGAAGTACAGTTTCCGCCAAATCCAAATGAATTTGAAAGAACATACTTGATCGGTTTTTCCTTCAAATTAGTCACTGGTATAAAGCCAGAACTTTGCATTGGATCAGAAAAATTGAGATTAGAAAAAACCTGTTGATTTTGCAGCGATAGCAAACTATAAACTGCTTCCAAAGCTCCCGCTGCCGCTAAAGTATGGCCGGTAAAGGCTTTGGTAGAACTAAAATCAGGTAAATTTTTTGAAAAGATTCTTTTTAGAGCTTCAGTTTCTGCACTATCATTATTCCTGGTCGCGGTGCCGTGGGCGTTGATATAATCAATTTTTTTCGAAGAAATTCCGGCAGTTTTTAAAGCTTTTTGCATTGCTAAAAATGCCCCTTCCCCATTTTCTGAAGAAGCGGTTTGATGAAATGCATCATTGGCATTTCCATATCCCGAAATCCTTCCTAAAACCGGTTTTCCATTTAATTCTTCTTCGCCTTCTAAAACTAGATATGCAGCGCCTTCTCCTAAATTTAAACCATTTCTGCTTTCATCAAACGGTTTGCATTGTTCATCAGATAAAATCATTAAAGAATTAAATCCATTGAGGGTGAATTTGGTAAGACAATCTGTTCCGCCCACAATCACTCGTTTTAGTTTTCCGGCTTTAATCATCCTGGCTCCCAGCATAATTGCGTTAGCTCCTGAAGAACAGGCAGTGCTTATTGTACTTACAAATTCGGTAATCCCGAAATATTCAGCGATTTTTTCCGTAGTAAAGCCGGGGTGTTGCGCGCGTATAAATCGGTTGTTATCGGTTTTTCCTTCTGTGAAATCTTTAAAATAGGTTTCGGTAGCATCCATTCCGCCAACGCTGGTTCCAGAAATAAAGCCGGTCTCGTTGTCGATTTTCCAACTAGATTGCGTAACCGCTTCCTTTACGGCAAATGCACCCAATAAAGCAGCCCGTGAAAAACTATGATTTTCGGGAAGGTTTAAATCTTCAGCGAGCGATTCGTTAGAAATCTTAATTTCCCCAACTGGTAAATTTTTGTGGATCGTTTCAAGAATTTCAGAAGAAGAAATTCCGTGTTTTCCTAAAATTAAAGAGCGATAATTTGCGGCAGTGTTGTTGCCAATAGCAGAGAAAATCCCCATTCCGGTAACGGCAACACCTTTATTCATAAATTATTTGGTTCGGTTTTCTTCAATAAATTGAGCCATTTGGTTTATAGAAACAAATATTTCTTTTCCTTGGGCAGGATCGGTGAGTTTAATCCCGTAATCTTTTTCCAAAAGCACAATAAGCTCCAGGGCGTCGATAGAATCCAGGCCAAGACCGTCGCCAAAAAGCGGTTCGTCGTTGCTTATATCGGCAGGATCCATATCTTCCAGGTTAAGTTGCTCGATGATACTTTCTTTAAGTTCAGTGTGTAGGTTTGTCATTTTCAGCGCAATATAATTTTCTGAGGTTTTCTTCGGAAAATGGAATATTTCTCTCCTTTGAAACCAGGCACAAAAATACATCATATTCGCCATTTTGCAAGTCTATCCACCCAGAAAGCACCTGGTGACTTTTTCCTGAAATCAATAAAGATTCGGTGTAATCTTTAAGCAATTTAGCATTAAAATCTTCCGAAACGAAAAAAGCATTCTCACTTTGAAGTTTATATTTAATGCTTATTTCACCCAATACGATATTTGGCAAGGTATAAACGAAAAGCGAAGGGGACGCAAACGTTTCTGTGCTTTCTTGAAATTGCCTGTCGATTTCCAGGCTGGAGGCATTGTTAGAGATTACCAGAGCGGTGTCTTCTGTTGGTTTATTTTTTCTAAAAATAATTTCAGAAGCCAGAATTCCCATTTTCGATAGTCCGTCCATTTTATGAAATTTAGGGTATTTCAAATCTAAAAAATCATAACACGCCTTTAGAAAAAAATTGAGTTCCTTTTCTGAAGAATCAAAAATCAATTTCTCTGAATTAAAAATTTTACCATTTTTAATCTTCACCCAATTCTGTATGTGAAATTGATTTGACATCTTATTGCTTTTCTGCTTTAAAAACCAGAGCTAAATTACAACCGCCAAATCCGGAAGCGGTTTTTAGAGCATACCTTATTTCTTTTTTCTCATTTTTCTGAATAACATTTAAAGGCTTTGAAACTCCAAGTTCTTCGAAATTTTTAGAAGCAAATATTTCATTATTCAGCATCGAATGTTTGGTGATAATACTTTCTATTAAAGCCGAAGCACCCAGTGTATGCCCGTAGAAACCCTTTAAACTATGAAGTGGACTTTTCTGTAAAGCAGACCTTTGAAAAGCCATACTTTCCATTTCATCATTATATACGGTTGCCGTGCCGTGAGCCGATAAAAACCCGATTTCTTCTGCGGAAATAGAAGCTTCTTTCAGCGCCTTTTGAATGCTTTTATACAAACCTTCGCCGGTCCTGGACGGTCCTGAAATATGGTTGGCATCATTTGCTGAAGCATCACCAATCAAACTGATAACATTTGAAATCTCGGGCTTTTCAGTACTTACCATGATAGCTGCTGCGGCTTCTCCCAGGCTAATCCCATCACGATCTTTTGAGAAAGGCTTACAGGCTTTGGTGCTTAATGCCTGGAAAGAATTGAATCCAGAAATCACAAAATCACTGACCAGATCAGCTCCGACAACAATAGCATTCTTTATTTTTTCTGAATTCCCCAGTCTTCTCGCTACGGCAAGTCCTAAGCCTCCGGAAATACAAGCATTGGAAACAATTATAGGAGTTTGTGCAAAACCGAAAAAATTGGCAACAACTTTTCCTAATTCACTTAATTTTAAACGATTTATAGGAAAACCTCCGGGTTCATTTAAAAGATCAATGTTCCCTTTGGTGGTAGCAATAATTAAGGCGGTTTTCGTTGGGTCCAGGTTTCTATTTTTATTCAGAATTAGCTTTACTGCCAGGATAATCAGTTTTTCCAACTTGGTAAATTTTTCAGAAGATCCAATTTCTGAAAAAGCCTGGTTTAAAAGAGTTTCATCAATAATTCCGGCAAAAAACGGGTTTTCGGTAATTTCTGGTCGTTGCTGAAGCTTTAAACCTGAGTTTCCCTCACGAATTGACTGGATATTTTCTTTAGTAGAAAATCCCAATGGAGAAATAATAGCATCGTCTAACAGGTAGAGTTTCTTCATTAAAGCAGCTTCATTTTCTTTTTCCAATCTAAGAAAAACGGCGGATTATTTAACACTAATTCTCGCTTTTCATCAAGGAAAACCTGCAAGGTCTCACCGGTACAAACCAGGTCTTCACCTTTAAAAATTTTATAACTGAAATTTATTTTTGCAGCTTCAGAATTTTCAAAAGTGGTTTCTACCCTAAAAACATCGCTATATTTTAATGGTAATTTGTGCTCACAAACAGATTTTACGATGGGCGTAGAAAAACCTTCAGCTTGAGCATCTAAGTAAGAAATACCGTGCTCGCGGCCAAAATCTTCGCGTCCTTCTTCGAAATATTTCAGATAATTGCCGTGCCACACTATTTGCAAAGGGTCGCATTCGTGAAAACGGACCCTAAGATTTGTAATTGTGGTTAAAGATTTCTCAAGCATATCAATCTACAGTAACAGTTTTCATTTCAGAAGTTGCTAAAAGATTTCCTTCTTCATCAAAAGTACGCGCACCCACAGAAGTCACATTCATAAATTCCTGAAGGATTTCTACATACGTGACCAATTTGTTTCCCGCTTTTGGAAGTTCTAGGATTTCAACAGATTTAATAGCGCCTATAAATCCCGTTTTTGGTTTATCGAGTCCACTTAAAAATCCTTCGTAACCACGCCAAAGCGACATACTCTGTGCCATATGCTCAATAAGACCGGGTTCAGAAAAAATGCTGTTTTCTACCAGAATATTATCTTCGGGAATTGTAAAACCAGTGGTTCCGGTCTTATCGGTGTATTCCAGCAAACTGTCTACCATTACAAATGGAGGTTTCTGCGGAATTAACTGCAGAATTCGGTCTAATTCCAAAATGGGTTCTTTAAGTAAATTTTCTGCCATAAGTTGTTTTTAGCTGAAATCGTTCCAGTAATCGTAATAATTATACCATTGATGCGGATACTTTTTTAGCATCGTTTCCAGGTTTTCAAGATAAGCTTTTAATAGATTTTTCGCATCATTTTTCTCAGGATTATAAGGCCTGGCATAGAAATGATAATGAAAATTCTTTTCCCGCATAATGTGCACAAACAATACGGGGATTTTATTCCGTGCCGCCAATTTAAAAGGTCCTTGAGGAAACTGCACAAATTTTCCCATAAAATTTTGGGTATAAGTTTTGGTATTTTCGGTGTAACGATCGGTGGCAAAAACCAGGAGTTCGTTGTTCTGAAGGGCACGGTTCATTTCAAAAATATGAGAGAGATCTTCTTTTAAAACAATTAGTTTTATTGCCGATTTTCCGGTTACCGAATCCAGGTAGTTTTTAATTTCTTCGTGTTCTAAATCGGTAACCACAAGGTTCACAATTTGATAATTGTTTCTATCATCAAAAAAATGTTTGGCGAGATTGAAATTACCTATGTGAGCGGTAAGTAAGATTCCTCCTTTTTTCTGTTGAAGTAGATTTTCAATATGTTGAATCCCGTCAAACTCAAAGCTATACTTATGTTTTAATCCTGAAGCAATTGCGATGCGATCCAGTTGAATTCTACCAAAGGTGAAATAGCTTTTGTAAATATTCAAAACTGCTTTAATTCGGGAATATCCCAGCCGTTTTCTGAATAAATAATAAACACTCTTAGTAGAATTAAAGGCAAAAAAAACAAAATAAAGTGCTACAAAAAGAAGGACAAAATAAGATGCGGAAAGCCCGAAAGTTTTGATGATGAAAACGTAAATTTTCAACCCCAGAACAGTACCACGCGATTGTCCTTTCCAATTAGACATAATTAAGAGTAGAGTCCGCCGTTAATATTTATGACTTCGCCCGTAATGTAAGAAGTCTTTTTTGAAGCCAGGAAACTTACCAAATGGGCAACTTCTTCGGCTTCCCCAAAACGGTTTAAAGGAATTAATTTTTTAAGTTCATTTTCATCGAACTCTGCAGTCATATCTGAGGTAATAAATCCCGGAGCCACGGCATTTACGGTAATTTTTCTTTTTCCAATTTCCTGCGCCAGGGCTTTTGTAGCGGCGACCAGTGCTCCTTTAGCCGCAGAATAATTTACCTGCCCGGCATTACCTTTTAAACCGGAAAGTGAAACGATATTTATAATTCGCCCATACCGGCGTTTCAGCATATTTTTAATTAGTGGCTGCGTGACATTGTAAAAACCATTTAAACTGGTATTGATCACCGAATGCCAATCTTCAGGCTTCATCCACATAAAAAGTCCGTCGCGGGTAATTCCGGCATTATTCACTATTACTTCAATTTCAACCTCTGGATAATTTTTACTAAAATTTTCTATCGAAATTTTAGTTTTTTCAGTATCTGCAACATCAAACTGTAGTAATTCGCATTTTACACCTTCTTCTTCTATAAGCTCTTTGGTAGCGGTAGCAGCTTCAGTATTGGAATGGAAATTCAGCAAAATATTATAACCCAGTTCCTTTGCCAGGTTTATGGCAATAGCTTTTCCAATTCCGCGGGAAGCACCGGTGATGAGGGCGTATTTCATTTAATTATCGGTTTTGAGGTAGGTCTAGATTGCAGACGACCTGCCATTCTTAATAGACTTCGTTATTTTTTAGGTAATCTTTTACCTTGGCGTTGGTTTTATATAATGGAAAATCTTCTTTTATTTCCGGTATTATTTTATTCATTTCCTCTAAAACCTCTTGAGTTTTTTTCGAGAGCTTTTCATCAAAATCCAGGTATCGTAAAGCCTGCACAATAGTGATAAGTTCTACCGAAAGCACTTCAAAAGTATTATCGATAACCGTTTTTGTAATGTTCGCGGCATTGGTGCCCATACTTACAATGTCTTGGTTATCGTTATTGTTGGGTATACTGTGAATATACATAGGATTTGACAGCGTTTGGTTTTCAGCAGTCGTCGAAACCGCTGTAAATTGCGCTCCCTGCATTCCGAAGTTTAAACCCAGTTTTCCCAGGTTTACAAACGGCGGTAAAATATCATTGAGTTTATGGTTTAGCAAATAATTAAGCTGGCGTTCGGCAAGCATGGATAGTTTGGTGACAACGAGTTTTAACTTATCCATTTCCAGAGCCACATAATCCCCATGAAAATTTCCACCGTGATAAACGTGCTCGTTTTGCACATCTATAATTGGATTATCGTTGGCAGAATTCACTTCCTCAATTAGGATCTTTGCGGTGTGTTCAAGGGTATCGTAAACCGGTCCAAGAATTTGCGGAACACAGCGTAAACTATAATATTCCTGTACTTTTTCTTTGAAATACGTGTTTTTGTCGGCGGCATCATTATACAAATGCTCATTACGGTCTCGCGTAAGTCTGCTGTCTTTTAAATGATTTCTCATTATTTCAGCTATCCTTTGCTGACCAAGATGTTTTTTAGCGGTGTTTAGCTCTTCAGATAAATGATCGTCGTAAGCCTGGACGATCTCATTAATCGCCGAAGAACAAAAAACCGACCAGTCAAGCAGGCGTTTGGCGAAGATGATATTTACAATCCCAATGCCCGTCATTGCCGAAGTGCCGTTCATTAAAGCCAGTCCTTCCCTGATTTCAATTTCTATCGGTTGAATATTTTCTTCAGCAAAAACTGCTTTAGTTTCGCGAAGTTTTCCCTTATAAAAAACTTCTCCCTCACCTATTAAAACTAGCGCCAAATGCGCAAGCTGTACTAAATCTCCCGAAGCTCCTACTCCACCATGTTCAAAAATTAATGGTGTAATATTTTTATTAATTAGTTGCTGCATAACTTCAACAACCGATTGATGTACGCCAGATTTCCCTAAGGAAAGTGTATTTAAACGCGCCAGCATTAGCGCTTTTACATAAAGCGGCTCCATAGGTTCCCCCGAACCAGCAGCATGACTTCTAATTAAATTATATTGAAGCTGAATGCGGTCTTTTTCCTTGATCTTATATTGCGCCATTGGGCCAAAACCGGTATTTACGCCATAGATAACCTTATTCTGAGAAAACTCTTTTAGAAACTCAAAACTGGCGTCAATTTTGGATAGATTTTGTGAAGACGACTGAATTTCAGTATTTTCAAACAAAACCTTGTAAAAATCTTCCAGGCTAAGGGCATCATTAATTTGGAGCATAGGCCGCATTATTGTTAAAAAGCTTAACAAATGTACTATATTTAGCCCGTATTTAAAATTGCCGGATTTCGATTTAGAATGAATATTTATTAGATATCCAGATCGGCATAAAATTTAAAATGAAACAGCTTAATACCCAAATCTTAATTATTGGCGCAGGGCCATCGGGAATGGTCGCTGCCGGCTATTTAAAAAAACAAGGGGTTGATTGTTTGGTAGTAGAAAAAAGTATATTCCCACGTTTTAGCATCGGCGAAAGTTTGCTTCCTAAGAGTATGGAGAATTTTGAGGAATCAGGTTTACTGGAAGCTATTAAAGCAGCCGGATTTCAGAAAAAATATGGCGCAAGGTTTATAAAAGCCAGTAAAGTGGGGGAATTTGATTTTAGTGAGAAATATGGCGAAGGCTGGGATTGGACCTGGCAGGTTCCCCGGGCCGATTTTGATCTTGTTTTAGCTAATGAAATTCAGAGGAAAGGAGTAAAAATTTTCTTTAATGCGGAAGTTAACAATGTGGATTTCTGCGGAAAAAAATCGACTACTAAAATTCTTATTAATTCTGAAGAGAAAATCGAGATAAACGCTGATTTTATAATTGATGCCAGCGGTAACGGTCGGGTTTTAGCTAATCAGTTAGAATTGAATACATCTCCAAAAATCACGGGTAATTCTTCGATATTTACACATATTAAAGAAACGGACAGACCAAAGGGAAAAGAAGGTGAATTGATCACTTTTGAAGTTTTGGATACCAAAACCTGGTTCTGGTATTTTCCTTTTTCAAATGGAAATGCAAGTCTGGGATTTGTTAGTAATCATGACTGGTTTAAAGATTTTAGCAATGATAATTCAGTAGCATTTAAGAGAATGCTGAAAAAGCTGAAATATTACCTGGGTAGGTTTGATGATGAATTATTTCTTTTTGAACCGGTTAAAATGCCAAATATTTCAAGAAATGTAAAGAAAATTTATGGCGACGGATTCGCTTTAAGCGGAAATAGCGCCGAGTTTCTTGATCCTATTTTCTCCTCGGGAGTAGCTTTTGCTACGGAATCTGGTTTGCAGGCAGCTAAACTCGCCAAACTTGAAGTGGAAGGTAATAATGTGGATTGGGAAAAAGACTATACCGAATATATGCAATCCGGGATTTCTGTATTTAGCAGTTATGTAAAAGAATGGTATACTGGGAATTTGCAGAAATTGTTTTTTCACGAAATGCCGCGAACTGAAATAAAAGAACAAATATGTGCAGTGCTTGCGGGTTATGTTTGGGATAAAACTAATCCGTTTGTAAAGAATCACCAACGGATTATTAAAAATGTAGCTCGCTTAATAGACCAGGAAGAGATAAATTTTTAAAAACTTTTAATCTTAAAATTCTGATGACAAAGCGTTTAAAAATTAGTGTTTATTTTATTGCATTCTTTCCCCTAAAAAGTTTGGAAGGTAAGTAAGTAAAAGTTACATTTGCAACCGCAAAAATGTTTGCACGTTCTTAAATATTGGAGAGGTGGCAGAGTGGTAATGCAGCAGCCTGCTAAGCTGTCATCCTTTTTGGATGCCCGGGTTCGAATCCCGGTCTCTCCGCAAGATTTTTTAGTCTGCGGATTTTTATTCTCCTTTTCCAATGGAAAAGATAGGGATAATCTTCCTCCGTCTCCCGGACTGCTTTTTGAAAGAGTATTTTGGATCGGAAAGGCTAAAATTTTTAAGCTAGTAAGCTTGGGGTATAGCCCCGACATTTGTCGGGATAAACTCCGCCCAGTTATCGCGCCGAGCGCGATTAAAAAATTGCTCGGGGTGTAGCGTAGCCCGGTTATCGCGCCTGCTTTGGGAGCAGGAGGCCGCAGGTTCGAATCCTGCCACCCCGACGAACCTTCTTTAAAGGGATATAAAAACACTGTTAATCTATTGATTTTCAGTGTTTTTTGTTTTTACGATATCATTTGATATCGTTTGATATCACCCTATCCAGTGAATGATTCGGTGAATACTTTCTTTCCAGCATTTCACTATCTTAGAATGATCATTAGATCGATTTGACTTTCGTCTTTAACACCTATTGTTTAACTTAAAGACATTCGAAATGCCTGATTTTACTACATTCTCCGTGCTTTTCTTTACAAGGAAGCTCAACCGGAACAAAAAAGAATTATCCATTTACGCCCGTATCACGGTAAATGGAAAATGCGCTGAAATGAGCCTCAAAAGGAAAACTTCAGTGAATGAATGGGATAGTTCTAAAGGACGACTTAAAGGAACTTCCCCCAGGATTAAAACACTAAACAGTTATTTAGACCAGGTTTACTCCAAATTACTGGACACCCAAAAGAGAATTCTGGATAAGGATAACTTAATCACTGCTGATAAAGTCAAAGCTTCCTACCTGGGATTAGATGAAGAACATAAAACCCTCAAGGATATTATTGAGTATCATAGCCAGACAATGAAGGGCGTCCTTAAATGGGGTACGCTTAAGAACTATAATACCACTGCCAAATACTTAGATGAGTTTCTAAAAAAGAAAAAGAAAACCAATGATGTTTATCTAAAGCAAATCGATTACCAGTTTATCACCGAATTTGAAATGTTTCTTAGGAATTACCGGGCTAAAAAAGAAAGAAAAACCTGCGGAACGAATGGTACGATGAAACACTTGGAGCGATTTAAGAAAATGATCAACCTGGCCATTAAATTAGAATGGTTGGAGAAAAGCCCTTTTCAGAATTATAAAATGAAATTTGAAAAGAACGAGCGTCAATTCTTATCGGAGCGGGAACTAAAAATGGTCGAAGAAACCTATTTTAAGAGTGAATCTCTGGAACGGGTTAAAGATATGTTTCTATTCTCATGTTATACCGGGCTTACTTATGGTGAGCTTAAAGAACTCAACAAAGATCATATCGTTAAAGGAATGGACGGTAAAAATTGGATATATACCAAACGTGAAAAAACTAATGAACCTGTAAAAGCTCCACTACTCTATAAAGCCGATATTATTTTGAAAAAATACCGGGAAAAGCGGTTTGACCTTTTTAGTAAATATTTGTTTCCGGTAAGATCCAATCAAAAGATGAATCAATATGTAAAAGAAGTAATGAAAGCTTCAAAAGTGAGAAAACACATTACTTTTCATTCCGCGCGGCATACCTTTGCCACCACCGTTACTCTTTCTAATGGGGTGCCTATCGAAACGGTTTCAAAACTTTTAGGTCACACAAAATTATCTACTACACAGATTTATGCAAGAGTTTTGGAGCATAAAGTTAGCGGTGATATAACCGCACTGGAGAAAAGAATGACGAAGAAGGAAAGAAAAAGATCGGACTCCTCAAATGGAACTAATGAGAGCGATTGAAATTCTTTCAAGTAGCCGTTTTAGTTTAATGGCTATTCTTCTTCGTTTTCATCAAAAAGAGCCCGTAATTCGGTCTTGGGATTCAGTATAAATCCTTCCAGTACTTTTAAAGCTTTTTCCTGAATGGCACCAAAACTCTCATATTCCAAGGATCCGGCGGCAATAAAATCTTCATCGAGGCCCAAAACCTGTGAGAGGTAAGTATCATCTTCCCCTTAGTAATATATAATAGCATCTGATCCCAGGATATTAAGTTCCAGAGAATATGGTACTTGCTTCAAATATTCCTTCGAATAAAGCTCCGGTATATTAAACGATACCGTTTTGGTAACTGGATCGAAGGATAGCAATGTTGGAATATAAAGCCTGCCGAGGTCAAACATCGTTTTTTAATTTAAACATCCTACATCTAATTTAATAGAAATTACTTATAAATGTCAATATGGAGCCTTTATCTTCTGTTCAATTTTAGAGAATTTTACGATAATTTGTCTCAATCAATACTTTTTTACAAAAGCAATAAGATACATGACATATTAAAATTCATTAAAATTACTTTAGAACGGAATAGAAAGAATCATACTGCCGATTATTTAATATATTTTCTTGTTACTGGATTTTTAATTTAAATTTGCTGCAAATCTTTAATAAATTTAATATGTTTAAAAAATTACTTTTGGTAGGGGCTATCTTAACAGGTATGGCCTCCTTTGGACAGGAAGTAGATTTCGGAATCCAAGCAGGTTACACTAATGTTGAAGGTAAGTCTTCTAACTCTTTAGACAATATTTCTTCATCCGGTAATTCATCCGGTTTTTATGTAGGGGCTTTAGCCGATTTTACATTATCAGAGAATTTTCATTTACAGCCTTCTGTAAATTACGCAAATGCTGATGAAGTGAATTTTCTAGTAGTTCCCGTCTTGGCTCAGTATTATATCGAAAATTCTGGTTTTTATCTTCACGCCGGACCACAGGCAACTTTTATATTAGATGATGTCTCTATTAGTGGTGTAGACGTTTTTAACACTTTTGGATTAGACTTAGCTTTTGGAGCTGGTTACGAGATCAATTCCAATTTTTTCGTAGAAGCAAAATATAGCTTAGAGCTTACAAATAGGTTCTCAAAAGAAATTAGAGACGCTGCTGATACTGAAAATGTAAAGGTAGATTCTCAATTTAATGCCTTAAGTATTGGCTTAGGCTACAAATTTTAAAGCTTTGCATTAAAATTAAGAAAAAAGGAAGCCGCAAGTTTCCTTTTTTTATACCTATAGATTATGAACCACCATGTCCAAGCATTTTTTTATAAAGTATGGGCAACTGGCTTTTTATAATTAATAATTAGATAAGCTACCAATAGATTTGGCACCCAACACAACCAGGCAACAATGCGGTATGCAAAAATGAAGTCGTCTAATAATATCGTCAAAATAGGAAGCCAAAACCTTAATGTCACTGCTGCAAAACACGCAGCATAACTATAGATCATCAAGTCCTCATGTAGCTTAATTTTACCATTTTTTATACTTTTATACCCCAGAAAAGTTGAGATCATCCAAATAAGGGCAAGTGAGCTAAAGCCAACTGTACTTGTGATTCCTCCAGTTGAAAAAAAAGCTATATAAAGTCCGCAAATTCCACTTATTAAAACAGAAACAACATATATTTTCCCTATCCCCCTATGTAATTTAATATTTCTACTTCTCAATTTTTTACTGAATTGCAGCCATCCGATCAACAAAGCAAGACCTCCAAGAAAAATATGTACATAAAACATAATATTCCATAAAGTATCACTTAAAAGGTCCACCGACTTAGTTCCTAATAATCCAAATTCCCGGTCAATGAAGAAGTATAAAATAGGATATAAGCCAATAGTAATAGAGAGCACGCCAAGTATAATCCAGGAAGCTTTTTTCATTTCAATTTAAATATCATATAAAAATAAATATTTCGTTGTGGAGTTTTTCCAGCTTTTTATTCTAAACTTTCAATATTCCGATATATCCGAACCTAAAATTAGTGTACTTTAAGACTTAACTAATTTAAGGTTTTAGCTTTAAAGAAAATTCCATTTTTAAGTGACACTAAATTAACATCACCTTTATTTACAAATAACTTTTAGTCCCTATTAATGTTTTAGTATTGTAACCCGTTTTTAAACTTCTAAAAAAGGCACGAAGTTTTGCCTTTTGAGGGAAAAAATGAGTAGCAAGAGGATACCGGGCGGAGCCTCGTTACATTTTTTATATTATTCATTTTCAGTAGTTTATGTTTTCAATAAAAGGGGGTTTTAGATAAATTTGCGACAAATGGCTTGAGAAACCGCACAAACAGGGTTAGAATTGCGACAATGGAAATAGAAAGTTAAAAGAACTCACTAACGATCATATGATTAACGGAATGAACGGTGAAAAGAGGATATATACCATACGTACTAAAGAAATAAACCTGTGAAAGCATCCCTACTTAGTAAAGCCGAGATAATTTTAAAAGAATATCAGGAACAGGTCAATTACCTTATCAATAGATACTTGTTTCCAGTGATATCTAACCAAAAGATGAATACCTATGTAAAAGAAATCATGAAAGCCGCCAAAGGTGAGAAAGCATATTACTTTTCATTCCGAGAGACACACTTTTGCCACGCCGTTACAAATTGGGTGCCTATTGAGACTGTATCTAAGCTGTTAGAGCATACAGAATTATCCACAACACAGATTTATGCAAGAGTGATGGAGAATAAAATCAGCGGTGATAAAAGCATGTTGGAAAAGACGATGGCGAAGAAGAATAAAAAAATACTGAATCTCTAAAAAGTTAATCAGGTCTATCGAAATTCCCATTAAAAGTCTTTTTAATTTAATGGAATTCTTCTTTATTTTCATTCTTATTAAGAAAATCCAGTAATTTATTTATATGATTAAGAATATACTCTTCTAGAACTTATAAAGCTCTTTCCCAAAAGACACGTAAACTTTCCTACTCGAGGTAAGCACAGTAATGAAGGCATTATCGAACTTTAAACCTGGTAAAGGTATGTATCACCTTCTCCATAATAATAATACATGATACTTTAGAAACCATAATATTAAGTTCCGGTAAATAGCAAACTTCCTAAAAATACGCTTAAGCCTATTGTAGTAATATAGAAAATAAAATACACGATGAAATTGATCCAACTTCTACAAACAGTTTTTGACAAAGCATTCACCAGATAATGTATATCCTGAGGTTAATAAACAAAGTAGTAGCCTAAGCCAACGTAATGTCAATTGAAAAGGTTACCAATTAAGCCATTAAAAATTTTAAAACTCCAGTTTAGGCAAGATTGATTGATTCTAAAAATAGCATTGGATTTCGAACGATTGCGAGCAGGACTATAAGCACTATTTTAAATTTTATGATAATTAGGCGCAACCTTTTAAAAGAATCTTCATCTTATATAAGAAACCCTCATATTACCACATAAAAGGGGCTTCTTATTCTTACTAGGGATGGATTTAGAAAATATATGTGCAGCTATATGATCGTGTGGAGCAAGAAGGAAGTGATACAGAATATAGAATTGAGTTTGGTGTGGATTAATCACAAGGTTCGGGCTATTTTTTGAGACTATGGCTGAGGAATCCTATGTCCAAAGACAATTTACTTTAAATACCTATATAAATTAAATTTAAAAAAATCACTGGTTCAACCAGAAAATTAGTTTTTAAAATTAAAGTTTTAGAAACCTTATGATAGCTTTATAATTATATCATAACATAATTAATTTCGCCATGAAGTTCACCGCCATAAACCAACAAAAATCCGATGAACTACTGTAGTTAACTTTAAATTAACATAGTGTTACTTCTTTTTTAATAATTTAACTTAAAATTTCATTATTTATGAAACTATATATAAAACTCCTCATTGTCCTTTTTCTCTTTACGGGAAACGCTTGCGATAAAGAAAATGATCTATCCCCAGAAGAACAACTGCCCGAAGCCACCAAAACCGGTGCAAACACCGCCGGTTGCTTGGTTGATGGAGAGGTTCTTTTGCCAAAGGGAGGAAGTTTGAACAGCGGTTCTATGTTAAAAGCACAGTATATTCTCAATGAAGGAAAATATATCTTTAGCCTATCATTAACAGATAGAACAACCGGTGAATTTCAAAGAACTGTACAAATTGAATCAAAAAATGAGTCTCTTAAAGAAGGGGAAACTTATACCCTTAGCGAATTAAATGAAATAAGTACCTCTGCTTTTTATTTATTAGATGCTGGTTTTGTTGATGCATTTGTTACTACAAATACTATAAAGGGAGAGTTTATATTTTCTCGATTAGATGAAGAAAGTGCAATTATCAGTGGTGAATTTTGGTTTGATGCTGTGAACGAAGAGGGGGAGATAGTTGAAATACGGGAAGGGAGATTTGATGTACGTTATTAAAGATAATACAGTTTAACAAACAATACCAAATACCTATGAAAATAAAACTACTTAACCTACTTATCTTATTTTGCGCTTTTAACCTTGCTGCTCAGCAGGAGGTCAATACCTCTTTTGGCACGCAAATGCAAACGACCTTTGAAAACCTGGAAATGAATCGGGTGCCCCATGGCCTTCTCCGTGATTTTGCCATGGAATTTACCGCCCTGGATGCTTTTGATGGCACAGTTAGCGACAGCTCTTATGTACACCCCGGCACCTTAAAACAAATCTACAAAACATTACTATTTTCCCGGGTAAACACCAGCAACCAGGGTTTCGTGCAATATGAAGATTTCACCGATAACTGGGAACAAGAGCGAGAAAAAGGTATTATTATCCTGAGCGGGCTTTTTTATCGGTATTCTAAGTTTCTGGATGATGCATACCCAAATAAAATAAATATAAACAACAATAAAATAAGCGACAGGTATAATAATGGCAATTGGCAGGATCCTTATGAAGAAAAAGTTGCCTTCGCGCTTGCTCCTTCCATAATTACCTATAGAAATTTAGATTTCAGGGTGCAATTGCCTCAAAACCTATGGTATTCTAACAACCCCAATGAGATACAATCTGTACAGGTAGATTTTAATGATGGGCAAGGCTATAGAAACATGACTTCTGGCCAGGCGGTGAACGTTCAATACAGTAGTGCCGGGGAAAAAGTTTGGGATTATAAGCTAGTACTCAATACCGGGGAAACTTTGTACAGCCATTCAAAAATTGCGGTAGAAGAAGGTATCCAGGCCGTACCCTATGGAGTCAAAAGTTTCTCAAAACAACAAATTGGCGATGGCCTAGGTGTGGACACCTTAAATATCCAGGCCATAGAACAATACCTTGGAAAATATGGGAGCGCCACCGTTTTAGTAAACTATGGAAATACCATTGGTGAAATTAGAAAACCCCTTATTGTGGTTGAGGGCTTTGACCCCGGGAATGTTACTTCGCCGGAAGAGCCATATGGAGCTACGGATTTACGAGATTTTTCAAGGGAAGTTCTATCGTCTACAAGTGGTAATCTAATTGATATTGTTACTGGTAGTCCAAATTTGAACGACAACGACCAGGAATATGATATTATTTATGTCAACTGGAGCAATGGCACCGATTATTTACAACGCAACGCTTTGGTTTTAAAAGAAGTAATTGAATGGGTAAATGAAGAAAAAACCGGTGAGGAAGAAAATGTGGTCATTGGCCAAAGTATGGGTGGCCTTATTGCTCGTTATGCTTTAAAAAATATGGAAGACGAGGGCGTTTCACACGAGACTCGTACGTACATAAGCCAGGACGCTCCCCACCTTGGTGCAAACGTACCATTGGGCTACCAGGCTGCGGCCAGGCACGCAAATAAACAGTATGTTCAATCCCCTTTCCAACTTTTGGCGGGGGAATTAGTAGTACCCTTGTTTAATGATGGGGTGGCGGTTTCAGATTATCTGGAACTCATAGATCAACCTGCAGCAAGACAGTTGTTGGTTAACCGTTTAGATGAAAACTTCCAAATCGAAAATAATTTGTTCGATCAATGGCAAGCTGAACTTCAAGGTATGGGTTATCCTGGACAAACTAGGAATGTTGCAATATCAAATGGTAATCAATGTGCAGAAACACAGGGCTTTACACCAGGGGGTAATTTACTTTCTATGGATGGGCAAATTAAAAGTGGCTGGTTAACCGATGTACTTTCAACTTTCACATTATTGGGGAATGCAACCAATGCAACATTTTTTTTGACACTTAATAGTTTTACAGGTGAATTAGGGTTTTTAACCGGATTACTGACAGGAAGTAGTAGATTAAATGCTGATATTAATATAAATTCCCTACCTAACTTTGGTGGTTCTGAGCAAGTTTATAGTGGCAATATAACGTTTACCAAAAAGTTATTGTTTTTGATCAATATAAATACAACTATTACCAATGAAAGTTATACTTCCCCTTCAAATATATTATCGTATGATTATTTTCCAGGTGGTGTATTTTCAACGGGGATTCAAAGTTCTACACAAAATGAATCAAATGTTTTATACAATTTAAATGTAATCGTGAATAGCGATCCTGATTTTTCATTTGTACCCACGGTAAGTGCTTTGGATATAGGTAAGGGAGATGCTAACTTAAATAGTGCCGACTTTTTAAAATCCTATGGAGTTGATTCTCCCCCAGTATCTCCTAAAGATTCTCCTTTTACAAACTTTATTTCTTCCTATAGGGATACACCGTTTGTTATTAATAGCTTTGAACAAACTAATGGTTCTATTGTTACTATAAATAATTTCAATCAAAAACATCTAGAACTTTTTTCAACTAATGGCGGTTGGTTGGCAAAAGAAATAAAGGGTGAAAACCTTTCTGACAATGTTACAGATTGTTCGAATTTCTGTATTGATTTAGAGATTTCTGGACCTGAAGGAATATGTGAAGGTTCAGCAATATATTCCTTTCCCGCCGAAAATGTAAACTGGTCAATTTCTAATACGTCAATTGCATCGATTGAACCAGATGGGAATGAAGTAACCGTAAATAGTGAAGGCCAAGGTAGGATAAAACTTACCGCAGAAATTGAAAATAGTGATTGTGGAACTAAAACTTCTAGTATCACAATCAACTTAGGGAAACCAGATATTTATACAATAGATTCGAATGGAAATAAAAATTACATGGGTGGCAGTTTTAATTTTTCTACTTCTTATACTGCAAAAGGTAGTTTTTCAGTGTTTTCAGATACTCCAAACACTACTTTAACTTGGAGTGGAGCAGCCTCATTAAATTGGTGGAATCTTAATAATAACACTGTTGAGTTCGATCGGAATATTGAGGGGAATTATTTCTTTACTGTCACCGCTGATAATGGGAACTGTTCCCATAACTATTTTGTTTCTCTCCAAATAGGTGGTAGTGGTCCTGACCCTTTCTTTACGGTGGCCCCCAATCCTGTTGAGAATAAAACTGTTGTTGTAAATGATATTTCCTCAAAATCTAATATGCAATCGGGACAGGCCTTATCCCAAAATATGTCAAATGAAATAACTTTGTTACTATATAATTTTCAGGGTAAATTAGTAAAAACTAAAATTTTTCGACGAAGGAATTTAATGGGTGAATATAGATTAAATGTATCAGGATTTAAAAATCGAAATTATTTTCTTAGAATTGTAAGTGGTCCAATTAAGGAAACTCATCAGCTAATATTAAATAGTAAATGAGAACACTTTTCTTAAGTCTCATTAGGAATTCAAGAAAATCAAAATTTTTAATCAAAAACGGAAAATTTTAGAGGTCACATTTTTAAAAATGAGAATATTAAGCGTTATATCAGCCAATATAAATAAATCACAAAATCTACTTCTTTACTAACGATTTCGTATAAATTGGTCTTATGGTTAAAACTATGACAAACTTATTAATAATCTTTCTAATTAATTTAGATATTTAAATACTAACTATTTAGTGCCTGAGAAAGAAAAATATTTATAAATGAAAATGACAGCAAGAGGGTAACACGCTACACTGTGTTGGGTAGTCATTTTCGTAAATTTTAGGGCTTTTTGATTCTAAATGAGATTAAATTATTTTAGTTCTGAAAATTTGAAAATAATTTTTCACGAAAAAAATTTCCAAAGCCAGTAATAGCGGTAATTTTTTCACGGAAAAATGGATTAACCCATCCATTCACCACTTTTACTTCCACTTCGCAAAAGCTTCATTTCAGCAAAAGAGGTTCATTACAAATGTCTTGGACACGAGCCAAAAAGCTTTGAGGCAAAATCTTAATAAGAGAGATACATTTAAGCTTTTTTGCTCAAGTCCGCCTTGCAAGCAACTAAAATTCACCGATCAGGATTTCAGAATTGCTTTAAAATACTTCTTACTTCACCTTACCTTTTTCTGCTAAAAAACAACCTTTGAAATTAATCGGAGCGCATAAACCGCTTTGCTATTTATAGCTCCTCTATAATTTCAAAGCTTAAGGATTAAGGAGCATCAAAAGGTAATGCGATGGCGATGAAAAAAGTAAATAAAGTTTAAGTCTATATTGGTTCTAAATTTTATTAATTTCTCAACTGATTCCATTTTTTAGAATTTAACGCAACCATTTGCTCCTTTTTGCATCTATTAAATATGAAACCATTACGCATATTATTATTCATTTTTATTTTAGTATCCTGTGAACCTGAGGAAACTACAATTATTGATGATGAAATTCTTGCCACTGATATAGAACTCTATCCAGAAGAGGTCTATTCCGGTAATGATCAAAGCTTACCGATCTTAAAATTAACTCTTCGAACCTCTGAAATTTATCCTTGTTTCAATTATAAGATTGATTTTTCTAAAAGTTTTGAGAAAGATGAAATGACGGTTATAATAAATAATATTCATAAGCCAGGTATATGTTTGACTGCTTTTGGTCCAGCCATTGGCACTTTGGAATTACCAGAAACCACGCGAGAGCTTAAAATTGTTCGTGGCGATCAAACTGATACTTACGAAGTAAATATCAATACAGAACTAATTGAAATTCTTCCCCGAACTACCGAGTTTACTGATTTGATAAACCCCATTACCTTCAGATATCCTGAAAATTCCTTCGCTGTAGTTTGCGGTACTAATTTAGAACAAACAGAGTTGTGTGCCAATTTCTTAGAGAAACTGGATGATGTGCCATCATTATCATCATATACCTTTCCTGAAAATGGAAGAACTCCATATCCTGATAGTTCATCAGGAAACTGGAATAACACTTCTTCCCGTTATTTTATTTATGAAAATGAGACCGCTTTAATAGAAGCTGTAGAACAGTTTGAAATGTTTACTCAGGAAAATCTAAATCGAGATGATGGAAATTCTTTGAGTATTATCACCTGGGATAATCAAAGCTATTATAGCTACCAACTTTTAGAGTAAGTTTTATTTAATTTTAGAGAAAATATCTAAATAACCTGAACTTCCCCTTAAACCTCTCTTTTTTTATTGCGACCATCGGGAGCAATCAAGATTGTGCCCACAGGCACACATCTTGAATTACCCACTCAGATTCATTTCGTGTTTTTTTTTGTAAATATGCATTATGAAACCGGATAGAGAACAACTTGAGGCATTAGAACCAAAACGAGTTCAGGAGATGCGCAACCTTTTAATATTACACTATCACCAAGAATCGGGATTCTTTGAACGACGAATTTATATTATGTTCTTCATCATTTCAGGAATTGGGCTTTATACAAGTCAGGGTACTTACCAATTATATCAATCCTTTATGAGCCGCATCCTGCTTAGTGTGGCTGCCAGTCTTTTTTTATTGGGATTAGTGGTGGCAATAGTTTCCCATGAATTTGCCAGAAAAACTCGATTACAAAAGGCTGATTATTTTAATCAAGTAGAATTGGAAAAGATAGAACTGTACCGAAAAAGTGCCGGGAAATATGAAAAAATTGAGGATATACTGAAGATTGTCGTAGGGGTTCTCTTTTTAATTTCCTGTATACTAATAGGAATCGTCTATGTAAATAACGGATTTTAAACTCTAGTGGATCGGAAGCAGATATAAAAACATGAATATTTATTATTCAGTATCTTCATTAATTGCCATTTCAGAACAGATTTTTTGCTCTATTTTCTGAGATTTCAGAATTCTTATGTTCTTTAGTTCATTCAGATATTCGGCAGCTGTTTGCCGCTTTGCAATTACATTCTCCACGTGACATTTGATCTTGTGATAAGGTTATTCAAATATTAACTCGATCGACTCCTTGAACTTCTCCGTGACATTCCCGGGATCGGCATAATAATCATTTCTGTTATCTATAACTTATTTACTCAGATAAAGAATAGGTGAATTCAGTAACTATGTTATCAACTTCAGAAATATCCTTCGCCTCTTGTAAGATTATTGCGTTTACCAACATCGACTGATTCGAAATTTTATTCACTCGACCCCGAAACTTTGGTTTCACCTCTTTATCTGGAGGTAATAATGGCAGATCATTTTAAGGTTTCTCAAGATTGTAGATTTATATTTACATTAATTAAATTACCAATAATTTTCTATATCCTTTATTTGAAATTTATCTTTATTATCTAAAGCATTCACATGTCGGAAATAAAATTTGAACAACCAACGATATCAGGACAGGCAGGAGCTCCTATATCTATTGCAAACAAAAGTTTTCCATACAACGAACTAGCGGATCATCGCCGTTATGAAGAATTGGTATACAGTATTTTCAGTGAACAAATTCGATGTAAATTAATAGCTTCATATGATAGTATCAGCCTGATGAGTGGAGTCAGGGATAAAGGACGTGATTGTAGCCTTAATACCTCTTCAAAGTTTACCGCACTGATTCAATGCAAAAAGTATAAGAACCCGCTATCTAAAGATCAGTTTGGAAAGGAAATAGTCAAATTCCTCTTATACAGTCTGATCTACGATGAATTACATTTTGAGACAACTAATTTCACTTATTTCATTGCTGCCTCCAGTGGGTATTCTAATGAGTGTAGTGATTTTATTGACTCTATTGGGAATACCATTGATAAGAAAAAAGAAATTGATTACTGGATCAAGTATTGTTTTCGGGAGAAAAAATTTCACAATATTCCTCTCAAAAAAGCACGCTCCTTCATATTTGTCGCCTTAAAAAATATTAACATACAAAAAATAAGTCCTCAGGATCTTGATAAATTGTTAGTTAAAGATCCCTGTAAAAAATTGATCCCATTGTTCTTTCAGGTTCGCAGTATTGTCGATACAGAAGAGGTGAGAAAAATTCATGTCCGACTCGACAAGATCATGAAAGAGTCGCACCAGGAAATCCCATTTAAACAACAACTTTCCTGGGGTTCCCACAGTCTAATTCTGGAAAAAAATGAATTTGATGAAATACCTGATTCGCATATACCCAGGAAAGAAACTGAGGAACTAATTCAATGGATCCAAAAACCTGTAGCTACCAATAAAGAGGATAAAGCTTTGAATATCTGTATCCTCGCCGGTGACGCCGGAATGGGGAAAACCGTCATCCTAAGAGATTTATATGAGCGTCTAGAGAATGATTCTATTCCAGTTCTTGGTTTAAAGGCAGACAAATTGTATGTGGATTCTGACGATGATCTCCAGAAACGATTGGGACTGAGTCTTTCGGTGATCAAATTCCTCGATAGATGTATGCTAGAATTTGATCAAGTAGTTCTAATCATTGATCAACTGGATGCGCTCTCCCAGTCAATGTCCAGTGAACGTAAATATCTTATGCTTTTTAAGTCGCTTATTGACTATTTTACCCATAAACCTAATATTAAAATTGTATTATCGATAAGGCTCAGAGACCTTCATTATGATCCCACTTTAAAGAGCTATCGTCATATTAAAAGCATTCCTGTTGCCATGCTAACGCAACAACAGGTTCTAACCCAATTGGATAAAATCCACATTTCCAAAAATGAACTACCGGATAAGCTGATTGAACTGCTTAAGGTACCACAACATCTGAACATTTTTTCAAGAATTGCCGTTACAAAAAGGAACTTTTCGGGATTGCATTCTCTTCACGATTTATATAGCGAACTCTGGCAGCAGCAAATTGTCGAGAAGCCGGAAAGACTGGGATTAAAACCACAAAGAATTCGAAAACTTTTATACAAAATTGCCACTTTCTTCTTTAAGCACCAACGTACTGAAGTACATAAAAATCATTTTGAAAATTTTTCCCGTGAATTATCCTATCTGGAAAGCGAGCACCTCATCCGTACTGAAAATATACAGTTGCAACTTTTTCATCAGACTTTTTACGATTTTATCTTCTCGAAGAAATTTGTCGAGAACCAAAATGATTTGTTGGTATATGTAATTTCTCAGAAGCAATCCCTCCTAATCCGTTCTGCAATTAAAATGATTGTCAATTACCTCAGAGAATTTGATCCAGTAGCTTATCACCATTCTTTAGAAAAGCTACTGAGTGATAACCAGATATATTTTCATGTTAAACATTTATTGATCTCTCATCTCGCCTTCCAACAAGAACCAACAATAGATGAAATCGACCTTGTTTTAAAATATACGAAATACTCCATCCCGCTACAGATCTTATTTTTGGAACTTGCACAATCCCCCAAATGGTTACAGGTTTTATTATCGGAGGATAGACTGCAGATGCTAAATACACCTTTAGAAGAAAATAAGGAAAGGGAAAATAATGTAGCGATCATTAATCAGCGATTCCTAAGAAAAACGGCGCTTGGATATCTCAGTAATTTTGTAAATCTGAGAAATTCGGATGCCTGGAAGTTTGTATTGGAAGAAACCACACCGGAAACTAAAAAAGAAATTTTATTCCGCTTGAATGATTGGACCAATCCAAAATCTTATGTACTGTTTGATCTCTGTCAACCTATGCATCTAGATAATTATGGGTACCTCAGTACGCTGGCAAAGATCGCGAAAGAAAAACCAGAGACGGCCTGGGAAAATATAAAAATAACATTCCTGTCAGACACCTACTTGAACCAGGCCAATCCTCATGATCATATCCTAATCGATACACTGAAATCCCTGACAGAACGAATTCCGGAAAAATTGATTCCGGAATTAACGAATAAAATGATAGAGGATCTTAACAGCCCTCCCAAAGATGATGACGATGATTTTTTATTTGCTGTAAATCCTTATGAATTTGTCGATCTGGAATTGCAGGAAGACCTCAATGGAAAGAGTTTCATCTTCCAACTTCTGGCAGAATGTCTTAGAGTGGCTTACAATAAGGATCTTCCTATTTTTGAAAGATTCTTGAATGACCATAGTAGTTCTAAACATTTTCCAATGTTGCAGCTGGTCATGTCCAGTATCCAAGATAAAGAACCACAATATGCAGATACGGTATTTTACCTGTTACAGTTATTTAATGAAAGAGAGCAGCTTGATTATCATGGAGATCCCGGAACCACCTTTCGGAATCTTTTGGAAAAGGCTTTTCCTTTCTTTTCCAAACGGCAACAACAGCAAACACTTAAAATAATAAAGAAAATTAGAGTATCCTATGAAGCATTTGTAATAAAAAGACAAGAAAAATCTCACCTCAATTTGTCTTGGGGAAAGAGTAAACTGGCATTATTAAAACGTATTCCTGAAAAAGCTATACGTCCACGAACAGCCCTTTATAAAGAATATCAGCAACTGCAGCGAAAATTCCCCAATCTGGAAGAAGCTTATAGTAACAGAGGGTTAGCAGGTATCGTCAAACGTCCTCTTACCGCAGAAGCTTACGAGCATATGTCCGAAAAGCAATGGCTTCGTTCCTTTAAGAAATATGCTACAGAACGGGATCCGTTTCAAAAAGATTTTCTCAAAGGTGGACTTCATGAACACTCATGGGCATTTCGGGAAATTGTTAAAAACAATCCCAGCGAACAAAAAATCCATATTATTCAAAAAAGTATTGGCCAACCTAGAATCGATTCCTCCTATCCCATCCTAGGTTTAAGCGGGTTTTGCGACGCCAAAGGAGATCCGGAAATCGTATTGGGTTTGTTTAAAAGGATACTGGCTACAAAAGATTACGATTCACAACTACTTCCCTGTATAGGTATTGCTGCATATGTGATCCAAGAAGAAAGAGCCGATCAGGAAATTTATGACTTTTTATTTTCTACCTGCAAGAATACATCTATCAAACCATATGAAAAATTCCGGCAGGACCATGAAAAAACATCAATTAGGGGATTAATCACAACAGGCATTAATTCTATTCACGGATCCATTGCACAGGCAGTGGCGTATTCTCGCAATGAAGAAATGGCATCCCAAGTATATGATTTTATGGATCAGATATTCTCAAATCACAACGAATCCACAAAAGCAGCTTTATTATTTCAGTATGCCCAATTGATGCATCTCAATAAAGAGAAAACTTTCAACCTTTTTGTAAAGCACATAGCTGATGAAGAAGATGTATTTCTTCTAGCCTCCTCGTTGAACGCACTTCGATATCTCTGTAACTATAATTTTGATGCCTGTCTGCCCATTTTTAAAAAGCTGGTGAAATCTCCAAAAATAGGCTCGGAGGATACTAATTTACTTTTTGGTATACTATTCCGCCAAGCACTGCAAAAACACCATGAAGCGAAAAAATTACTTTTTGAATTCGTGAAAAATGGTCCAGAAGCTCGGAAAGCAGCTTTTTATCAGGTTATCAAAAACTACAATTATAAAGAAAATCATAAAAATTTCTGTAATAAAATTCTGTGTCATGCCTTAAAGAATATTCAACAGGATGAGTATGTACATCGAAGAAAACATTTTTATAATATGGATCATATCTCTTTGCACGATATTTTTCCATTTTTACAGGAGTATGTGAAATCCTCGGAATTTATACCATCAGATAAATTTATTTCCTATTTGTTACAGGAAAGTCATGCAGAACCAGGATTGGCTATCGCCTTATTTCAATTAAGCATAAAGCAAAGTAATGAAGTGCAACACCAAGAATATTTTATGTATCAACGCAATTCGTTAGTGACTAAATTTATCGTAGGAGCTTTTCATGCGCTGGACCAATCAAACCCGCGAATTAATAAACTCCGTCTGCAATTACTTGAAATTTTAGATGATATTTTACAAGATATGAGGTACTGGCAAGAGAATTCAGCTGTTCTGAAAGACTTGAGCTAATCGCCTTTTTATTAAACAAGTTTATTACTTCATCTACTCTCGGCGAATGGAGTAAATTAATTGCGATTACAATAACATTTGCAATTTTGTAATCTGTATCAGTGATATATATTTTTAAACAACAAGGCATCAAGTGCTTTTTTTTTTGAGTTTGTGAGGAGATCTACAGTGAAATTGATCAGTTTTGAATAATTTGGGGCCAATCCGCAAGTCAAATTTTTTCCTGTAATGGATTAATCAATTCTATACAATTGTTTCTAATCTCATGGAGTTTTCAACTTAATTCAGAATCTTTCGTCGTTTTTTATTTTATTGAGTTTGTTATTCTATAATAGCGAGGTGAATTTCATCCAGTAAATCTACCACTTCAACTGGAAAATAGCTATATGACCAATTCAAGGAATGCGTGGTTTTTTCATAGTTTCTGGCTTAAAATTATGTTTCCATTTCATTGTAATTATTAGTGTATTTCCGATTATGCAGAAGTTCAAGTTCCTTTAGTTTTTTATTTCCTTCTTTATGTACTTTTCTTAGAAAACGTTCGGCTAAATTACTTGCATAATCACTATCTTTCATGGTTACGTCATCTACCGTTTTAAAGTTGATATTATACTGTGCATGGCAGAGCTGGCTATACACCTTTTTTGAGGTGAAAGATTTTTTTGGTAAAACTATACGCGGGCTTTTGCTAAAGTGTTTACAGAGGTTTAAAAGCAGGTCGAGCTCAAAATAGTGGGGTTTCCATTCCCAATAAACCCCAAGAAGTGCCGCACAGGTTTGCAATATGGTTTGGCCAACCAATACCATCCTTGCACTTTCATCATTCACCATATCTACGGTATCTGTTTTATCTTCAAAATAGGATCCCCGGTTCAATCTAAACTCCCATGCCTTTTTAATTTCTTCAAATTTCTTGGGGTGGTAACAATAGCCTGTTAGGGATAAAGGACTTTCCTCGAACAAACAATTCTCAGGCAAAAGCAACCGACTTAAAAAATTATCGCCTGCTTCTAATCGCCGTTTGATGTCATTATAGGAATAATCAATACTATACAATTTCACCCGTTCCTTCATTTTATTAAACACCTCGCTCATAAAAGTTTTGGGATCGCAAATTTCTTTGTAGCTGATAATAAGTAGCGTGAATTCATATTCCTGTTTAGAATGGTCATATACTTTAGAATTAAAAATATAACTTGAAAAACTGTCTCTTTTAGCTGCGCCAATCCAGTAAATGGAATGCACCTTAACCAAAGACCTAATCACCTCTATGAGTTGTTCCAATACGTGCTGCGGTATGTTTTTGATTTTCATAACTATTATGGTTTAAAAGTTTTTATTTTTTCTTATTACGTTTTCCCATAATTGGTTTTAATGCATTTTCTATATATTTGGAGTTAAGGGGAGAAAATTTCATTAGTAAGCCGGTAATTTTATTGATTCTGACCTCAAATTCTGAAAATTAGTCCCCGTACCGAACCAGGCGTACTTGTAAAATACAGACGGTTGCCTGTAAATTACCGCTTGCGAAAAGTCTTAAAACTTTAAAATGAATCCTTATCTTTGAGATTATGACAACAACTACCAAACCCAACCATATAGGCCGTAAGATTGCCCGCATTCGTGAATTACGAGGCATGAAACAGGAAACCCTGGCCGAAGAACTAGGAATAAGCCAGCAGAGTGTTTCTCATATTGAACAAAGTGAAACTTTGGAAGATGAAAAATTGGAGAAAGTCGCTAAAGTTCTTGGCGTTACCAAAGAAGCTATAGAAAATTTCTCTGAAGATGCGGTTTTCAATATTATAGGTAATACTTTTCACGACCAATCCGCATCATTAAACTATAATTGCACCTTTAATCCTTTGGACAAAATAATGGAACTGATTGATGAGAATAAAAAACTCTACGAACGGCTAATAAAAGTTGAGCAGGAAAAATATCTCGAGTTAAGAAATTATACAGATAACAAAAAGTAATTATTTTACTAAATTTTATATTTTTCACAAAATTGTTCAAATGCTGACAAATAAAATTGAGTTAACTGAATATTCTTTAGATATTTTAAAAGATGAGTTACCCTTAAATATCATAAATAAGTTAGAATCACTAAAAGGAAAATCTTTTCAGCGCTATGATGAATTTAAACTAATACTTCACGGTCTATTAGAAGATCAATTTTCCGATTACGCTTCTGAAATTTTAGATCATGTAGAACAAATCGAAAGTGATGAAGACACTTTAGATGAAAATGACGGTCAAAGTGGTTCAATTTATCCATATGATCCAACACAAGCTGATATTGATATAAGGGAAGATCCTCAAACAGTTTACGAATTAGTTGAAAGAAAATGGGAAAGAGGCTTAATTAAAATGCCAAATTTTCAGAGAAACTATATTTGGAAAATTGAACAACAAAGTCTCTTTATAGAATCTATTTTATTGAATTTTCCTTTACCCCCGCTCTATATAAACAAGGATACAAAAGGAAAGTATGTAATTGTAGATGGAAGACAAAGGATTACCACATTACGTAGATTCATGAAAGATGAATTTTCACTAAGTGGATTAAAAGCATTTCCTAATTTAAATGGAAAAAACTTTAGTGCATTAAAGTCCTTAGATATTAGTTATCAAAGTAGAATTGAAGACAAGAAATTGCTAGTTTATCTTATCCAACCAACTGTTCCCTTAGAAATGGTTTATGATATTTTCAATAGAATAAATACTGGAGGAACGCAATTAGAAAGACAAGAAATTAGAAATTGTATTTTCTTAGGAACGGCTACAGAATTTCTTCAGAAGTTGTCTCAAAAGGAAGGTTTCAAATTAAGTATTGATTATGGTATTTCCTCAAATCGAGCTAAAGATCAAGAAGCTATATTGAGATTTTTATCATTTAGAATATTTGACTATAGGCTTAATTACAAAAATAGCATGAATGATTTTGTCGAAAGGGCGATGAAATATCTAAATAGATTTAATATTAATGACTCAGAAATAATCGCACTGGAAGAGGAATTCGATAAGTCAATGCGTCTCACATATGACTTTTTCGGTCGTAATAATTTTAGAATTCCGACAAATGAAACGAGAGGACGAATTAATATCGCAGTTTTTGAAACAGTTGCTGGATATTTTGCCTCGCAAAATGAAGAGTTTTTAAAATTAAATAAAAGAACAATCAAGAAAAATTTTAAAATTTTGATTGACAATTGGGATTATTTAGATGCAGTTAGAATTTCGACTGGTGATAAAAAAAGAGTTTCCACTAGATTTGATTTAGTATTTGATACTTTAAATGCAGGGTGTAAAAATTTATAAGGATGATTTTTTCAACAGAATTAAAAAATTTTAAAGGTTTCAAGGATGAAATTAAATTTCCTTTAAAAAATATCAATTTATTAACAGGAATTAATGGAAGAGGGAAATCTTCATTTTTACAAAGTTTACTATTAATCCGTCAATCTTTAGAGAATCAAGAAAAGTTCTCTAAATTATTTTTTAATGGATCTTGTGTGAATTTGGGGACATTTTATGACGTGAAAAATAGGAATACAACCAATGACACTTCAATTAAAATTAAGCATTCTTTTGAGACCCACAACTTAAATTTAGAGCTTAAATCGGATTTAGATGATGATATGGTGGGTGTTGTTATAAATGACTTTTCTCATGAGGTTCTAAAAAAATTTCAGAATATTCATTACGTTGCTGCGGATAGGGTTGGGCCACAAGAATTTTATCTGAAATCAAGCTTACCTGAATTTATCAACGTAGGAACCAAGGGAGAATTTGTGGGTAATGTGTTACTGCAAAAAAGAGGGGAATTGGTGAACGAGATCTTTACCCATCCCGAAGAAAATTTATCTCAAGAATTGGAAATTCAATCTGGGAAATGGTTATCTGAAATTTTAGATACTAAAAAAATCAAGACATACGTCTCGAGTGAGGAAAGTTCACGCTTAATAACGCTTACATTTGGTATAGGAAATAATAAATTTCGAGCTACAAATGTAGGATTTGGATATTCCTATGTTTTGCCGATTATTGTTTCTGGTTTAATCGCAAAACCTGGTGAGATTTTAATTGTTGAAAATCCAGAGGCTCATTTACATCCTAAAGCCCAGTCCAATCTTGTTAAGTTTCTTGCAAAGGTGGCCTCTATAGGAGTTCAAGTTTTTATTGAATCTCATAGTGAACATATACTAAATAGTTTAATCTTGGCCTCCTTAGAAGAAGAAATAAAATTATCTCACAATGAAATTTCAATTCTATATTTTATGGATGGTCAGAATGCATTTTTAGAACTTAAAATTGAAAAGGACGGTAGTATTAGCAATTGGCCGGATGGATTTTTTGATCAACAGGAAATAGACCTTTCTCAAATTTTTAAACTTGGAAGGGAAAATGCAGAGTAATTTTTATTTGGTAAATAAATCATTCGAATATAAAACCAAGACTACTGTATCTCAAATTGAAAATAGAATTAGATCTTTCTCGGATGATTATGATTTTATAAGGCAACATGAGAGTGAGGTAGTGCTTGTTAATAGTGGAATTTATGAAGCTTTAATTTATCCTAACATCACCGTCGCAGAGTTTTTAGGTTTTTCGCCCAATACCAAACAATTATTTAATAAACAAATAATTACTTATTTAAATATAGTTTTAAGAAAATCGAAAAAAACAAGTATTACAACTGATGAAGTTATCGAGATCTTACTCAATGAACAATCCGAAAATGAACTGCATGGCTTAATGTGCTTATTTGAAGTAGAAGGAATTGACCCAAAATTCCTAGTTTATAATAAAAATAATTGGTTAAGTTTCCATCGATATTTTTTACAACAATTTTTACTTACCCCTGAAGTATTTTTTTCTGAATGCAAAAAGTATTTTCCCAATCTAATTTTTCATCCAAATATTTTAACTTCATTAAAAAAAATTCTGAGGGATAGCTATGAAACTATTATTAAACATTTAATTTATTTAAATGATATTTTGCCAATTTGTATAGAAGAAAATAAGACACGCCAAGATGTTTTAAAACAATTTAATTCATCATGTGATTTAGATAGTAATGCATCCCCTGAAGGTAATATAGAGAGAAAATCAGATTTGACCTTTGACTTTCAAAATAATGAGGGTATTAATGAAAATATCTACTGTGAGTTACATTTGAAATTGGTTTTTAACGATAACAGAAAAGTAGAACAGAATAGAATATATTTTCATGAAGGAAAATATGAAATTGGGGGAGGTAAAATTTTAATTGGACATATTGGCAGACATTTATAATAGTAAATTCTTATCTTAATGCCTTCAAAAGCGATGAAATAAAATGAGTCGTATAGTTCTTTCTAATTTAGTGAATGATTCGGTGAATATATCCAGAATTAAAGATACATTGTCGCGGTATGACTTGGCTGATGAAGCCTTAAAAGCTTCCTGCCACCCCGACTTTCTAAAACCCACTATTGGAAAATGGTGGATTTTTTGTAACAGCTATTATGTTTGTTGTGGTTCCAGGTTCAGCCTACGCTTCGCAACTACCACCCCGATTTTTTTGAGTATCAAAACCTAAGAAAATGTGACCTATTCGGTTATCTTAATATAATCTGGGCATCAGTTCCTTCTCATATAATTTTCTTCTTCTATTTTTAAAAAACTTCAAGTCACTTCATAAAAATATTATATTTCCTTAGGTTTGGTAAATTAAATATTTCAATTTCACCTATCTATATCATTTGGGAAGCCTTTAATTCATTTAAGAGAAATAAAAAGTATACCACCTTATAAAATCATGAAGTACATTCTTTTTATTGCCTTATTTTCAGTTTTAGTCTTTGTTTCTTGTGACGATAAGGAAACAATGCCTGATCTTTTAGAAGAAACGGCCAAAAATCAATTTTTTGTTCCCGAGAATATTTATGCTTCCTCTGTAAGAGCTGCATATTTTGATAGCTTATCACAGGTAGCACCCAAAAATCAAAAAGAAAGGTATAATCTTAAAAAAGCGCGTGCTCTCTTATACGCGGGTAAAACCAAAGAAGCTATTACTATACTTGAAAATTTAAGAGAAGCTAGCAGCGGCGGACTGTTATTATACAAACTGGAAGCTCAGGAAGAAGAAAGTATTGGCCCATTACTGGCTCTGGCCTATATGCGTTTAGGAGAACAACAAAACTGTATTCATCATCATGATGCTTCGGCATCCTGCATTATTCCTATTAACCCAAAAGGCTTTCACCAGGTTCCAAAAGGCTCCAGAAATGCTATTAAACTTTACGAAGAATTTTTAAGGCAGAATTCGCACGATTATAATAGTCGGTGGCTCTTGAATATTGCTTATATGACTTTAGGTGAATACCCTGAAGGTGTTCCCGAAAAATGGTTAATACCCGAAAGTGCTTTTGAATCAGACTATACCCTCAAAAAATTTAAAGATATTGCTCCCAAATTAAGTTTAAATGTTAATGAATTATCAGGAGGCGGAATCGTAGATGATTTCAATAACGATCATCTCCTAGATGTGTTAGTTTCCAGTTGGTCACCTGCAGATAATCTTAGATACTTTGAAAACAACGGAGATGGGACATTTACAGAAAAAACGGAAACTGCCGGTCTGGAATTAGTTACCGGAGGGCTGAATATGGTGCAGGGCGATTATAATAATGACGGATTCCTGGATGTTTTTGTGATGCGGGGAGCCTGGATGGGAACTTTAGGTAAACATCCAAATTCCCTTCTTAAAAATAATGGTGATGGTACTTTTACCGATGTAACTATTGAAGCCGGTTTACTTTCCTTCCACCCTACCCAAACTGCCACCTGGGCAGATTTTGATAACGATGGTTGGGTTGATCTATTTATAGGAAATGAATCTGAAAAAAATAATATTCATACTTCCGAGTTTTACAAAAATAATGGGGATGGTACTTTTTCTAACCTAACTTCCAGAGCAGGGCTTACCGTGAGTACAGAAAATGAACCTTATTATGTAAAAGGAGTAACCAGCGGGGATTACAACAACGACGGCTGGATGGATATCTATATTTCTACGCTTCAGGCCACAAGTAAGAATTTATTATTTCTAAATAACGGACCTGATGACAAGGGTAATATAAGTTTTAAAGAAGCCGGAGCTGAAGTAGGATTAGGAGAGCAAATCTCCAGTTTCCCAACCTGGTCTTTTGATTATAATAATGATGGATGGATGGATATTTTTGTAGCCGGATATCGAAAAAGTAATTCTTATACTATTGTCCCGGATATTATTAAAGAGTATTTAGGCGAACGAAATAATGCCGAAACGATGCGCCTTTATGAAAATAATAAAGGAACTTTCACCGATGTTTCAGCTGAAGTTGGATTAGATAAAATAGGCTACGCTATGGGCGCCAATTACGGCGATTTAGATAATGATGGTTATCCTGATTTTTATTTAAGTACCGGTGAAGTAAGTTACGAGTCCATTATTCCAAACCGGGTTTTCAGGAATAATTCAGGTAAAGATTTCCAGGATGTGACCACGGCGGGTGGTTTTGGCCATATTCAAAAAGGCCACGCCGTCTCTTTTTCTGATATTGATAATGATGGTGACCAGGATATACACGTTGTTATGGGTGGCGCTTTTGAAGGCGATAAATTTTTCAATTCTTTATATCAGAACCCGTATGAAGCTGAAAACAATTGGATAAGCGTAAAACTTGAAGGAACGGAAGCAAACAGGGCTGCTATTGGGAGCAAAATTGAAGTGACGGTTATTGAAGATGGAAGAAAACGGTCTATATTTCATACCGTTAGCTCTGGTGGTAGTTTTGGCGGTTCTACCTTAAGGGCACAAATGGGGCTAGGGAAAGCTTCAGAAATACAGGAAATTATAATTAAATGGGCAGGTAGTGATAACTCCCAGGTTTTTAAAAAACTTAAATTGAATACCTTTTATAAAATTATCGAAAATAAGGCTGAAGCTGAAGAACTGAATTTAAAAACAATATCGCTGTAAATTGAACTGAGTTTTAATGGTTTGAATACCTCAATTTTTGACAGGGTACTTGCAGAATCTAATTTCTAAAGCTAACTTTAAAATCAGCCCCCTCGCCTACCGCACTTTCAACGCTTATTTCACCTCCCATGGCCTCTACCTGGTATTTAGTTATAAATAAACCTATTCCCTGGGCATCTGCATTTCCATGAAAAGTTTTATACATGCCAAAAAGGTCTTTTCCGTATTTTTTAAGGTCAATACCAAGTCCGTTATCTTTGATATTTAAAACAATTCGTTTTTTGCTGGAGAAACAATTTAATTCAATCTCTAATGGTTTTTCAGGATTACGATATTTAAGGGAATTGCTGAGAATATTCAGCAAAATACTTTCTAGATAAGCTGGGTTGGCTTTAATTATTGTTTCTTCATCCACGTTACTTTTAATTATCGCCTTACTTTTTTTAATCTCTACCCTTAAAATATTCTTTGTTTTCTGAATAAACTGAGTCAAGCTTAAATCAGTTAAACTTATATCTTTCTGATTCTTCAGTTTTACAATTTCATTTAAATCGGATACGGTAGAAGAAAATTCGGATGATAAACTTTGGAGATAGTTCCAGATTTCAGCTTTTTCTTCATCAGAATCTGCAGTTTCGTATAAATTTAGCAATGACTCAAGGTTCCCCGAATAAGATTTGAGATTATGAGAAACTATATTGGCAAAATTTAATAAACGATTATTTTGCTTTTTAACCTTCGCATTAGATTTTTTAAGCTTTTTTTCCAGCTTTTTAATAGGAGAAACATCTGCCACGTGAACATAGAAACCTTTTACTTCCCCATTTTCAATTTCGGGATAATAATTGGCCAGGGCATATCTTTTCCCTTTTCCGTCAGGCAACGTAATTTCCTTTTCAAAGACCTGTGCGCGTCCATTTAATGCACCGGTAATATAAGGCAGGTTTTGTTCGTATAAGGGTCCTAAAAGTTCTTGAATGTTCATTTTATTAATCATATCCTCCTGACGCATCCCAAACCATTCCAGATAAGCGGCGTTAGCAAATCGGCAAATGAGATCCTTATCCCAAAAGGCGAGCATAGCTGAGACATTGTCTGCGATTTTTAATTCCAGCGTCTTAGTTGGTGGGTGGGGTAATTCCATAAAGCATGATAGGTATAATTGAGTTAGCTCAATAAAAAAGCTTAATTTAATAAACGTACGGGCAAATTATGTACTGAGATTGAGGGTCTTACAGGAACCGACGTATTTAAACTCCATCCGGTAAATTACAACAAATTAGAGAACGAAGTTGTCTTAAAACATTTTAAAAACAATAACTAATTTTTAATGACTCTTTAAGATAGATTAAAGGTAATCTTCTGTAAATTAAAGATTATGAAAAACAATGGAATTACATATTTAATAATCACCACCATTCTTTTAGTTGTAGTCACAAGCCTGGTATATTTTAATATCAGTTTTCCGGTGGTTTTCTATTTAACCTGTATAGGCCAAATTCTTCTAATATACACCGTTTATAAGGTTCTTACCGATAATTATAAAACCAAAAAGACCTTTGATGACTGGTATGAAGATTATCCGGATAATAAAGGATAGTAAATTTTAACTAATCCTCCCAAAAATCAGGCTTCTCATTTGTACCAAAAAGAGTACAATCTACACATATTCGAGGTACAACAAGAAAACCTCCTCCCGGAGTTACTCCGGACCATCTTACAGCATTTCTTTCCAATTCAGATATTAAAGTGGCATAATCTGGAAAAGTTTCTTCGCAAAGATCAAAAGAAACGAATCGAGGTCTAATGCCTTGTGGATCGTAAAAATCTCCATAGTTAAAATAAATTCTTTTGGTGGCTACTGAAGAAACATTGAAGAATCCAATAACATTTTCATCCGGGTTGTTTGTACTTTGAATATTTCCATCGAAAAATCCTGGTTGACTTTGAGAAAAAATATTATCAGATCCTGAAAGCTCTTCTAAAATTTTATAATAATTATAGGATTTCCTACTTATTACATATTGTTTTATTAACAGGCTATATCTATTAGAAAGACTAGGGTTTTTTGAATCTATAAATTTAATTAATAAATTATTTACACTATCCTCTGATAGTGAATTTGTATTTGCAACTATTATTTCCTGGGAATCATTAGTTTGGTAACAGGTATACTCCTCTTTTTGTTTAGGAACTTCAACTGGTTCTCCATCTACAAGAATTAAATCTTTAAATTTTTGATAATTTGAATTGAATTTAAAAGTTTCTACATATTCGTACTTATAATAATTAGCGCCGTCAGGGGAAGATTCATTAGTTAGTGTAATGGCAACTCCATCTTCCCCCCGGTAATTAATTCTATTAGCTTCTAATTCACCTATATCACTGTTTCCCGAAAGTTTTGTTGGTTCTGATCTAAATTCCCTATCATCCACACGAATATTAAGCTGGTATTCTATTCCGGGGTGGGCGGCAAAGCTATCTATAGATAAATAGCGACCAGGTTCTACTTCCTGAAAAACATAATCCCGGTCGCCTGTAACTCGAATGTCTGCGCCTGCCAGGGGATTGGGACCTGTAGAATCTATTTCAAAAGCCTGCGATAGTTTTACTTCGTGTTTCTTCAACTCATTTGTAACCAGAGCCTCAATTACAATTGCATCTTCAAAATTTTCGGAATCTAATGGAATTTCTTCTACACAAGATGATATAAATACCACGAAAGCTAGGAGTAAAAAAAGCGCGCTATATTTCGATCTTGAAGTCATCCAAATTAAGAATAATAAGGTTTAAATATGTAAAGTAGAACTTTAAATGTTTAATATACTAAAAGTATGATGTAATATTTATACCTATTCTACTCTAAAATACTTTTTTAAGGATACCGGTTCACCATCATCCGTAAATCCTTGAAGATTAATTTCAAATTCTCCAGTAAGGTCTGAAGTATAAAATTTAAGGTGTTTTTTCCCAGGTTCAAAATTTATTGTTGGATTCCACCAGAGTTGCGTCCTATAATCGGGAATTCGTTCTAAATTTTCAGATTGATAATCGGGGCTATAATATTTTTTAGGATTTTGGGTAGTACTAATAGGCTGCGATTTTATGGTATCATCTCTAAACACTTCCGGGAAATTTCCTTCTATGGTCTCCACAACAACTACTCCCTGGTAGATTTCGGGCCCAAAAAAGAATTTATTTCTTAAAAGGCCTATACTTTCAATTCCTTCTGCGTCAAAAGAAACCAATTTATCGTGATCCTGTATTACTACCCCATCTAGTACGAGCAATGCCGGCAAGGTAAATTCTCCGTTTGTATTTTTATTTCGTACTAATATGCTATGGCTTCCGTCAGCATTTCTTTTAACTCTACCATTTTCAATAATTTCTACAAAGGTTTGAGTAACTTCCGGAAAACGTGTATAATCGTCTAAGTTGAACTTCTCCAGGTTTTCTTCGAAAAAATATCCTGAATTGTCATGAAATATTGTACGATCTGCTTTAGTAGCCGAATACGCATTTTCAATCTGATTATTGATACTTTTTTCTAAAATATATTCTTTAAAACCCTGATAAACCTCAGGAGTTTCAAAATTAAGGGAACCGAGATCGGGTTGAGGATTTTGTTTTAATTCTATGCTATAATCATTATTTTGATTGTTAGCTATTTGGATTAAAACTTCCTCTTCATTAATGGCTTGGTCTATGGTGAAATTAAATTCACCATTTTCTTTCGTAGAAATAATGTTTAATTGATTTTCTTCCCCGGGAAATGAAACTATTAAATTGTTACTTACCTGTTGATCATCGTTCCTAATAACCTTCCCGGTAATAAGAGATCCTCTTACTTCCGGAAATATTAAAGTATCTGAAAAATCCCAATTAATATTCTCATACGATTCATTAAAATTAGTACTATTCAATAATTCAGGCTTTTTTAAATTATTTTTCCGTCTAACTGAAATTGAAAAATTTCCATTTAATTTAGAAGGACCATCGGACGTTAAGGTTACTAGTTCCCGGGATGAGAATGAACTTTTATTCAGTTTTAAATTAAAATTAGATGTGTTTTTTTCTACAGTAATATTCTGTGAAAATGTTGCGATAGAATCTTTTAAAATAAGCCCCTTATTTTCTGATTGATATGGATTTAAAATATATACATCCTGTTCAAAATAGTTATCTTCGGCATTTAACATCCAGGCTGTATATGCTAAAATTTTATAAGCTCCTGAAGGCAGATTTGAAGGAATAAAAAAATCGGAATAAGCCTGGCCCGCTCGAAGCTGTAACTTATGTTTAAACACCTGTTCCTTATCTGAATTAACTAATACCACCCAACCTGTTTTACTTAATTCGCTAAGTTTGCGGGTTTCGCTGTCAAGACAATAAAATTTATAGAGCAATTTTTCTCCACTAAATAAGAGGCTACTATTGAGGTGAAGATAAACCTGTTCTTTTAGTACTTCATTTTGAAGAAAATTTTCCTGGTCTTCAATTTGGGCATTACCCACATTTACAAAGAGTACAGAAAAGAGGAATATATAAATCTTTTTAACCATTTTCTAAGTTTGAATTAATCTTCCCAAAAATCGGGTTCTTCGTTAGTTCCAAAAAGTGTACAGTCAACACACTGGGTGGGCACCACCAAATAAGGTGGAACTGGCGGTGGATTTCCCGGAAGGGTCTCTGACCATTTAACAGCATTCTGCTCTAATTGAGCTATTAAGGTTGGTATATCTGGCAAGGTCACCTCACAGGCAGATAATGATACAAACGTCGGTCTTATGCTTTCTGGGTCATAAAAATCTTCATAATTGAAATAGATTCTTTTGGTTGAAACTGAGGCAACATCAAAATAACCAATTATTTTTTCATTAGGATTATTGACATTTGAAATATTCCCTGCAAAAAATCCAGGTTGACTTTGGGAAAACAAATTATCTGAACCTGAAAGTTCTTGTAAGATCTCATAATAATTATAAGCTTCTCTGCTAATAACATATTGTTTTACTAAAAGACTATATCTATTGGAAAGACTAGGATTATCTGAATCTATAAATTTAATTAGCAGGTCATTTACGCTATCTTCCGAAAGTGAATTGGTATTAGCCAGAATTAAATCTTGAGATTCGTTTGTTTGGTAACAAGTATATTCTTCTTTTTGTTTAGGAATTTCAACGGGTTCTCCATCTACAAGAATTAAATCATTTACCTTAAAATAATTTGCATTGAATTTAAAGGTTTCCGTATACTCATATCTGTAGTAGTTTGCTGTGCCTGCTGAAGTTTGATTGTTTAAAGTGATTGCTACACCGTCTTCTCCTCTATAATCTATTCTATCAGCCTGTAATTCACCTATACTACTTGTACCCGTTAACTGCATAGGTTGAGATTCGTACTGATTTTCGTTTACAGAAATATTTAATTGATAATCTACCCCCGGCTGTGCAGCAAAACTATCTCTTGAAACATAGATTCCTGGTTGGTTTTCTTCAAAAACAAATTCATTAACACTTAAATTGGCCCCAGATAAAGGATTTGGTCCTGAGGTATCTATTGCAAAAGCCTGAGATAATTTAATTTGATGTTGTTTCATCTCGTTAGTTACGCTTCCTTCAATAACAAGCGCTTTTTCAAAACTTTCATTTTCTATTGGTATTTCTTCAACACAAGATGCGAGAATTGTAATTAAGGCAATTAAAGTAAAGAAACTCTTATATTTTAAAATTAATTTCATCAATCTTAGTAATTATCTAGAATCTAAAGTTATAGGTGATAGTTGGAATTGGAATCGAAAAAATAGAGCTTTGGTAAGCTTTTACTTCTCCACTATCGGTTACAAAAAATACTGAATAGGGGTTATTTCTGCCCAAAACATTATAGACTGAAATATTCCAAAAGCTATGTGCGAATTTTTCAATTTTATGATTTCCTTCCACATTAAAACTTAAATCCAGACGATAATAATCGGGAATTCTAAATTGGTTCCTGTCGCTATACATTACGTATTCAGAATTATTAAAATTATATTTCCCAATAGGATAAGTAACCGGTCTACCGGTTTGATAAACAAAGTTGGCAGAAAAACTAAAGCGCTGGGTAAGTTTATAATTTAGAACCGCACTAAAATCGTGTGGTTTATCAAAATTGGTAGGAAAAAACTCCCCGTTATTCACCGTTTCTTCTTGAAAATCCCCCTCTAATTTTATGAAAGATCTGGAGTAAGTATAACCTAAATAACCATTAAGCCTCCCCTTATTTTTCTTCAAAAGGAGTTCTGCACCGTAAGCCTCCCCTTCGCCCTGTAAAACTTCAGTTTCAATATTTTCATTTAAAAATAAATCGGCGCCTACTTTATAATCCAAAAGGTTATCTGAAGTTTTGTAATAGCCTTCTAAGCTAAGTTCATAAATATTCTCATCAAAATTCTTAAACAATCCCAATGCAAACTGATTAGCTCTTTGCGGTTTTATATAATTATCTGAAAGTTTGTAAGTATCAGTAGGAGCTGCAGTTGTGTTATTAGATAAAGTGTGGATGTATTGATAAGTATTATTATAGCTCAACTTAGTTGAAAAGGTAGGAGTTAAGAAATACCTACCCGAGACTCTAACCTCAGGCCCGCCATAAGTTTCAATTACTTCACCACTATCATAGGTTTCTACGCCTGTTACTGTATTTTCATTCCTAGGTAAACCTGATTCATAAGTGTTTATTCCAGCCGGTCCAAAGGCTGTATAGAACGAATATCTTAACCCGCCACTTATTAAAAGCCTTTCGGTTACCTCAAAACTATCTTCAATAAATATGGCTGTTTCTATAGCTCTTTCCTTTGGAATGCTAAGTTCTTCTATGAGCGATTCTGCACTGCCAGGATTTATTTCCCCCGGGGAAACATTATAATACTTTCCGCTTATACCATAATTAAAAGTATGTGCATTACTATGAAAATATTTCATTTTCAGTTTTACTTCCGATTCATTAATGGTGTACCCTGATTCAAAATCATTCCCAAAATCACTCTCAAAATCTAAATTGAAGTCATAATTGCTATTAGTCACCACCAATTCTCCCTGGTGCTTCTCATTAAAAAATTTATTATAAGAAAGGGAAAACATTCTGTTAGTATAACTAAAAAGTGAATCTGAAGTAATGCTAAAAACATCATCGCTGTAGTAACCACTTACATTTAACTCGTCATTATTATCAAACTTATGATTGTATTTTGCCACTACATCATAAAATGAAGCCTGGCTGTCCTTTAAAGATTCCTCTTCAAGAAGGTTCAATATCCAATCCGAATAAGTACCGCGTCCCCCAATTATTAAACTCGATTTACCTTTCACTATAGGAATTTCAAGGCTTAAATTTCCTGTAACCGGCCCAATAGAAACTTCGCCGGCAAATTCTTCTTTATTTCCGGTTTTGGTATTTAAATCGAAAACTGAAGATAATCTCCCGCCGTATTCAGCAGGAATACTTCCTTTATAAATACTTACATCTCCGGTAGTAAAAGGGTTTAATCCAGAAAAAATACCGAAGAAATGGGTAGGATTATATATAACCCCTTCGTCAAGTAAAATTAAATTTTGGTCCGTTTTCCCTCCTCTCACATTATATCCGCTTGCTGCTTCTCCTGCTGTTGTAATACCTGGTAAAGTAGTTGCTACTTTTAAAATATCCCGCTCTCCTAACACGAGTGGAATGTTTTTAATCTCGGCAACGTTTATTTTTTCTACACCTGTGAGTGCGGTTCTTACATTATCTCTGGCATTTGCTTCTACCAAAACTTCACTCAACTCTTCAAAACTCTCTTTTAACTGTAAATTTAAAACTCCGTCATTATAAACCACAAGGCGCTTTTTAACCTTGCTTACGCCTAATGCTTGTGTTTCTAAAATATTTATTCCTTTAGGAAGTCTTATTTCATAATTTCCATTAATATCTGTAACGGTTCCTTTATCTTGATTCGGAATCAAAATATTTAAGCCTGAAATTGGATCTCCTTTTTCTGAAACCACTCTCCCCGAAAGTCGATAAGTACTTCTGGTAGATTGTCTATTTTCTTTTCCTATTAAAACAGTTTCAACTACTTCTGCCTGTTCTTCATTATCATTATAAAAAACGGGATCAGCACTTTGATTTTCTTCTACTACTTCTCTTTCTTCCTGAATTTCTAAAAAGCCTTGTGGAAGTCTGTCATAAATTAAACTACCACGGGTAAGAATAATACGTTCTCCTTTTATAAAATAATTAATGTTGGTTTCTTCCAGTATATCTTCCAATACTGTGGTAAGTTTTACTTCTGAGTATTCACCGGAGTATTTATTGAGGCCAAACCAATCTTCCTCATAGAAAAATTTAAAATCTGTTTTTGCTTCGATTTCCTTTATTATTTCAGGAAGTTCTTTATTGTCAAAACTTAAAGAAATTACCGGATCAGCTGTTTGAGCGTAAGTAAGTGAAATATAGAAAAGCAATATAAAGAGTAGAATTTTTCTCATTCTTAAATGTCAGTTGGAACAGTTGAAATTTGGTTATTCATTTCAGCGGCAAGTTTACTCATAAACACATCAGGATTATCGCGGGATTGCTTTCTATTAGCATTATAAAAACTCCTTATTTCACTCTTTAAATTGGGAAATAAAGAAAATAGATCCCTTCGATTATCTAAATCAAAATACTCATTTTTAAACTGAAAAATATAATCTGGGTCTGCAGTACTAAATTCACTGTAAGCAACACTCCTATCCCTAATTTCCATTCTGTTCTTAAGATGTTTTTTAAAAATCTTAAACTGCCCTTCTTCATTTATCACTTCGTAGAACCCTATAATATCTGAATCATTATCAGCCTTTAAATACCTGAATTTCTTCCCATTTATTTCAAATAGATCAACCTTATCACTAAAAAGCTGAAAAATAGAATTTCTTTCACCATATTGAAGGTTTATGAGTAGTAAATCATCGTAAACATTATATTTTAAAGGCAGATCGTAATAAGGCTGCCCATCATAAACTACAGATCCAATCTGAAAGTTCTGAATTTGAAAAAACTTATGTTTTTCATTTATCATTCTATCGGTCTCAACATACTCAATACCCCGAAACAACCCAGAATTTTCAATTCCAACTTGCTTATCATACCAGGAGTATATCTTTTCTTCGGAGTAATTCTGAGAAAATGTCGCGGAAGAAATTAAGATAAAAAAAAGAAAAAAGTAATTTCTAAACATTCAGTAAATGATTGATGAATAATACCTAATAATTCCGGAAAACTACAAAATAAATTAGTTTTTTATCAATCTTTTCTTAATAATATTAAAAAATGAACCATTAATTTTTAAAATTAAAAGAGCTGTCTAAAATCAAAAACCTGAGAATTATCATAAATTAGATCTGCCAGAAAGTTTTAGCTTTGTAATTCTTAAAAATATGTAATGCAGCTCAACCAATATATAGACCATACATTATTAAAATCAACGGCCACACCGGCCAATATAGAAAAATTGTGTAAAGAGGCACTGGAGCACCGGTTTTACGCAGTTTGCCTCTCCTCTTCTTATATCAAACTAGCGAAATCGGTTTTAGAAAATTCCAACGTAAAAATAGCGGCGGTAATAGGTTTTCCTTTAGGAGCAATGACCACTGCAGCTAAAGTTTTTGAAGCTAAAGATGCTATTGCGCTTGGTGCCGATGAAATTGATATGGTGATAAATATTGGTATGCTGAAAGCCGAAAAAATTGATCATATCGAAAATGAAATCGCAGAAATTAAAAAGGCGATTGGTTCTAAAGTACTCAAAGTAATTATTGAAACCTGCTTTTTAACTAATGCCGAAAAGAAAACTGTCTGTCGTGCCGCTTTAAATGCTAAAGCCGATTTCGTGAAAACGTCTACCGGATTTGGAACCGGCGGAGCTACTTTTGATGACGTAAAATTGATGAAAGAAATAGCAGGTGATAAAATGCAAATAAAAGCTTCAGGCGGTATTAAAGACCGGGAAACCGCGATTAAATATATAGAACTAGGTGCTTCGCGGCTAGGAACTTCCTCGGGAATAAAGTTGGTAACTTCAGAAGAAAACTAGAATGAGCGTACATATACAATCCAAAAAAGATCAAATAGCAGAAAACGTTTTATTACCGGGAGATCCCTTAAGAGCAAAATGGATTGCCGAAAACTTCCTGGAAAATGCCTTTTGTTATAATGAAGTCCGTGGAATGTTGGGTTATACCGGCACCTTTCAAGGTAAAAAAGTTTCGGTACAGGCTACGGGAATGGGAATTCCTTCTGCATTGATTTATTGCACCGAATTAATTACTGAATACGGCGCTAAAAAGCTTATCCGTGTAGGTTCTGCAGGTTCTTATCAGGAAGACTTAAATGTAAATGAAGTTGTTTTGGCAATGGCCGCTTCTTCAAATTCAGGTTTTAATAAGGCAAAATTTCAGCACGCTGACTACGCTCCTACTGTCGATTTTGATTTATTTATGAAAGCCGTAAAATTTGCTGAATCCAATAACATAAAATTCAGAGCCGGGAACGTACTTTCTTCTGATGTCTTTTATGAAGAAAACGATCAGAATTATAAAAAATGGGCAGATTATGGAGTGCTTTGCGTAGAAATGGAAACCGCCGGCCTTTACAGCGTAGCAGCCAAACATAAGGTGCAGGCTCTTTCGGTATTAACGATTTCAGATTCTTTGGTTACCGGCGAACATTTACCTTCAAAAGACCGGGAGCAAAGTTTTAACCGAATGGTGGAAATCGCTTTGGGCAGTATTTAAGTCGGTTTAGGGAAATTTCATTAAATTCGGAAAGTAATTTCGAAACCAATGAAGTTTTTCACGGCCATTTTTTTCATTTTAGCCTGTATTATCTGCAACGCACAAACGTCCACTGAAAAACTTCAGCACCAAATTGATTCTATTTTTAAAAGAACTCAAGGCGATTTTGCTATTGCTTTTAAAGATCTTTCCACAGAAAATCACAGCATTTTTATAAATCATCACGAAGATTTTCACGCGGCCAGCACTATGAAAACCCCGGTCATGATCGAAGTTTTTAAACAAGCTTCCGAAGAAAAATTTTCTCTTCAAGATTCCCTTTTAATTAAAAATGAATTCAAAAGTATTGTAGACGGAAGTTCTTATTCTATGGAGCTTGGTCGGGACAGCGGGGAACATCTTTATGTACAAATTGGCCAGAAAAGAAGTATTGAGGACCTCGTAACTGATATGATTATTTACAGCAGCAACTTGGCTACAAATATCGTAATTGAACTGGTTGACGCGAAAAATGTAAATAAAACAATGCGTAATCTCGGTGCGCTGAATATCAACGTACTTCGCGGTGTAGAAGATATGAAAGCCTATGAAGCCGGGTTGAGTAACTCCACTACTGCTTACGATTTGATGTTGATTTTTGAAGCTCTTGCAAACGGAAATGTAGTAAATCCTGAAGCCGATAAAAAAATGCTCGAAATTTTGCGCCAACAAAAACACAACGATCTTATTCCGCATTTGCTTCCAGAAGATTTAAATATTGCTAATAAAACTGGTTGGATTACCGGCGTACATCACGATTCAGCGCTGATTGAATTACCTGACGGAACAAAATATATACTGGTTCTTCTTTCTAAAAACATGAAAGATATGGATGCCGGTACAAAAATGCTTACCGAAGTTTCAAAAATGATCTATGATCACGTTAAATAATTTTCAACTAAAAATTTAAAAATGAAAATATCTTTAAAATCAAGTTTAATTGCCGGTTCTTTTATAATTGCTTCAATTCCTTCTTTTGCCCAGGAACAAAATATCGATTTACCACCTGAAGCCACCGAGTTTTACGAACCGGTTCCGCCAAAAATTGAAGCCGGGGAATCTATTACTACCCCTCCTTCTGATGCAAAAATATTGTTTGATGGTTCAGATCTATCAGCTTTTGTAAATGAAAAAGATGGCACCGAACCCACCTGGAATATAGAAGGAGATGTGCTAACCGTAAACCCGGGAACCGGTGGGATAAAAACCAAAGAGAATTTTGGAGATATGCAATTGCATTTAGAATGGCGTTCGCCTTCAGAAGTTAAAGGCGAAGGACAAGGCCGTGGAAACAGTGGTGTGATTATCATGGAAAAATATGAAGTTCAAATCCTGGATTCCTATGAAAATGAAACCTATACTAATGGGCAAGCCGCCAGTATTTATAAGCAATCTCCACCTTTAGTAAATGCCACAAAAGCTCCCGGCGAATGGAATACCTACGATATAATTTTTGCCGCTCCAAGATTTAATGAAGATGACATTTTATTGAGTCCGGCGAAACTTACTGTGCTTCATAACGGCGTGTTGGTTCAAAATAATTATGAACTTAGAGGCCCAACCGAATATATTGGCATACCTAATTACACCGCACACGACGAAAAACTTCCCATTCATATTCAGGATCACGGGAATCCTGTGAGTTTTAGAAATATCTGGGTAAGAGAATTAAATTAATGCATTCTAAATTTAAAAAATGAAGAATTCAAGAAGAAAATTTTTGCAGCAAACTACCCTCGCCACTGCCGGTTTAAGTTTGTCGGGATCTCTGTTGGCTAATCCGCTATCAGGATTCTCAGGTTTTGGTGCCAATGATCAAATTAATTTTGGAGTAATTGGCTGTAAAGGAATGGGTTGGTCTAATATGCAAGCACATCTTAAATTACCCAATGTGACGTGTATTGCCCTTGCAGATATAGATCAACGGGTTTTAGATGAGCGAACAAAAAATGTAAAAGATATAACCGGTAAAGCTCCAAAACAGTACAAAGATTACCGCAAAATGTTAGAGAACAAAGATATTGATGCGGTAATTATTGGCACACCAGACCATTGGCATTGTTTGAATTTGGTGCACGCTCTGGAAGCGGGGAAACACGTGTATGTTGAAAAACCGCTTGCCAATAGTATTGAAGAATGCAATACCATGCTCAAGGCGGCAAAAAAGTATAATAAAATTGTACAGGTTGGCCAATGGCAACGCAGCGGGACGCATTATGACGATGCTATAAAGTATGTGAAATCCGGAAAACTAGGGAATATTCGGTTGGTAAAATGTTGGGCTTATATAGGCTGGAAAGACAGGCTTCCGCATAAACCTAACAGTACACCTCCACCGGGTGTAAATTATAAAATGTGGCTTGGCCCTGCTCCTGAAAGACCTTTTAACGAGAACAGGTTTCATTTTACTTTTCGATGGTTTTGGGATTATGCCGGCGGACTTATGACCGATTGGGGTGTACACGAAATTGATATCGCGCTCTATGCAATGAACGCAAAAGCACCGAAATCGGTGTTGGCTTCTGGTGGAAAACTTGCTTATCCTAAGGATGCTGCTGAAACTCCCGATACCCTTCAAACAGTATATGAGTTTGATGATTTTAATTTGCTATGGGAACACGCGGTTGGAATTGACGGCGGAAATTATGGAAGAAACGAAGGAATTGCTTTTATAGGAAATAACGGCACGCTCGTGGTTAATCGGGGTGGTTGGGAGATAATTCCTGAAGGAGATAATATTGAAGGAGAATTTATTCCGAAAGTTGAAGAAATAACCTTGCAAAAACCTGAAGGGAATGCTCTGGAAAAGCATGCTGCTAATTTTGTTGAAGCCATTAATACCAATGATTCTTCAAAATTAAATTGTGGAATAGAAACAGGAAGCATTGCGGCAATTAATGCGCATATGGGAAATATCGCATACAAAACAGGAAAAAAATTGTATTGGGATTCAGAGAAAGAAAAATTTGATGATGATGAGGCTAATAAACTGCTAAAAGCTAATTACCATAATGGTTGGGAACTTCCGAAAATTTAGAATTAAAATTAATTTCAATGAATAAATATATAGCTAACGAGAATAGATACGAAAAGATGCAATACCGCCGCTGCGGCAAAAGCGGAATCAAGCTTCCTTTGCTTTCGCTGGGTTTATGGCATAATTTCGGAGATAAGGATGATTTTGAAAATGCCAGGGACATTTTAAGAACAGCCTTTGATAACGGTATCACTCATTTTGATCTCGCCAACAATTACGGTCCGCCTTATGGTTCTGCTGAAAAGAATTTCGGGGAAATTTTCGCACAGGATTTTAAGCCATATCGTGATGAATTGCTTATTTCAACCAAAGCCGGTTGGGATATGTGGCCGGGACCTTATGGTAATTTTGGATCCAGGAAATACCTTATTGCCAGTTTAGATCAGTCTTTACAAAGAATGGGACTGGATTATGTGGATATTTTCTATCACCACCGCCCAGATCCTGAAACGCCTTTAGAGGAAACTATGGCCGCTTTAGACCAGATTGTAAGACAGGGAAAAGCGCTTTACGTGGGTATCTCGCAATATTCCGCCAAAGATACTACTAGAGCATCCGAAATTCTTAGAGCGCAGAAAACGCCTTTCTTAATTCACCAACCTAGATATAATATGATGGATCGCTGGGTTGAAGATGGTTTATTAAATACGCTGGAGCACGAAGGTATTGGTAGCATTGTTTTCTCTCCCCTGGAACAGGGAATTTTAACCGATAAATATTTAAACGGAATTCCAAAAGACAGCCGTGCGGCTACCCAGGGAAGTTATTTAGATGAATCGCAAATCACGGCCGATGTGGTAGAAAAAGTGCAACAACTTAACGAAATCGCACAATCCAGGAATCAGAGCTTGGCGCAAATGGCCGTGGCCTGGTTGCTAAAAGATGAACGAGTAACATCAGTTCTGGTTGGTGTGAGTAAGGTTTCTCAATTAGAAGATAATATTAAAACCCTTGAAAACCTTGACTTCAGTAAAAATGAATTAGAGAAAATAGAAGGGATTTTAAAAAATAAGTAGTAAGATTTTTTCTTTAAAAGAGGCTGTCTCAGAAGGTTTTAAATCGTTATCCTGAACTTGTTTCCAGGATATAATTTGTTAGATTTTCAATCGCGTTAGAAGCTGAAACAACTTCAGCTTGACGAAAATTCACGCTTCAGACAGCCTCTTTTGTTAAGTAATATAAACCTCTAAAAGTTCACAGTTTTCAGCTGAAAGTTTAACTTCTTTATTCTGAGCCGGGATAAGTAAAGTTTCACCCTGGGCGATTTTTTCAGAATTTCCATTTACTGAAACTTCGCCATTTCCGCTGACGCACATATAGATCACAAACGAATCTAAATTGCTGTAATCTTTTTTAATTTCTCCCTCTACCGGTAAATAATTAGTAGTGAAATACTGGCAACTGGCAACTTCAGAAGAAGTGTTTTTTGTCTTTTCGTAATTCAGCTTAAAATCGTCTTTCTTCTCAAAATCTATCGCATCAATGGCTAATGCGGTATGCAGTTCCCGGGAGTTTCCTTCATCGTCGGTTCGATCCCAGTCGTAAATTCTATAAGTAACATCTGAGGTTTGCTGAATTTCAGCCAAAAGCACCCCTGCTCCTATCGCGTGTACTTTTCCGGTATTTATAAAGAAACTATCACCTTTTTTTACTTCTTCAAAATTGAGTAATTCTACAATTTTTCCTTCTTCTAAACGAGAAATATAATCTTCTTTAGATACACTTTCCTTAAACCCAATATTGATTTTTGCACCTTCATCAGCCTGCATGATATACCACATTTCGGTTTTTCCGAAGGAATTATGGCGCTGCTGTGCAAGCTCGTCATTAGGATGTAATTGAACAGAAAGTTCTGTATTTGCGTCTATAAATTTTATAAGCAAAGGAAAATCAGCATCAAATTCTTTATAAATTTTCTTACCTAAAATTTCTTCTTTGTATTCTTCTAAAAGGTCTTTTAGGGAGAAACCCTTAAGCTCACCGTTGGAAACTACAGAAATAGCTCCTTCTACACCAGAGATTTCCCAGCTTTCGCCCAGGTCGTCCCGGTTGGTCTCTTTATTTAGAATTGTTTTCAGTTTTTCTCCACCCCATATTTTTTCTTTCAAAATGGGGAAAAATTTTATTGGATAGTCGAGCATTATTTGGTTAGTTTTAAAAGCGCTTCAATATAATCAAATATTAGCATGTTAAAAAATTGGTAGCATCTCATTTCAACAAGATTTGAAAAGTTTTAGACTTATCTAAAAATACATCCATTTTTATATTTTAAACCTTCTGAAAATTACCGGTTTCCTGTTCTTTCCAAGAGGAATAAATCCCTGTATAATCTTTGTTTGTGTTTACTGCTAACAGGATTCATATCTACACTATCAATTTTTTTTGTGCTGTAATTTTTAAAAATGTTCTGTAAGCTATCGCGATTATAGTCTCCATCAGATAAAATCAAAAATTTATCTTCTGAAGGAATTTCAATCTTACCCCTTTTATTTAAAACCGGAATTGGTTTCCCGTATTCCCAAATCATCTCTGGAGCAAAATCTTTAATTTCATAAACTGGAGCATCATATTCATTTAGATGCCTGTCAATATTGGCGATGCTGTTATAATCCTGGTTTACATTAATTTTATTGGCCATTGGTAAACCAAACCAAACTATACTTACCAGGAAAAAAATACTTAAATAGAAAAGCGGTTTTGCTTTTTTCAGTATTAAAAATCGGAACATTAAAATCCCGATGATAAATAAGAAAATTGAACTCAAAATATACCAAACAAGAATATCCTGCAGGAAAGATTCAAAATAGAAATATGCGGCTACTGGAAATATACAACCTACAACGGCGAAAATTCCAAAATGAAAATAAATAACCGCAGATTCCTTGGTTTTTAAGCTTTTGAAATGATTAAAAAGGAATTCCATATAAAAAGCCGTATTCATTGCCATAGGAATAAGAACCGGCAATAGGTAGCGGGATTTTTTCTCCGGAATTACAGATAATAAGAAAACCGAAGCCAGCGTCCAGAAAAGTGTGAATTTATAGGCTTTTTTATTGCTAACCTTATCTTTTAAATATGGATAAAGCAGCGCCACAAAAGATGGAATAGTCCATAAACCGCTTTGAATAAAGAAACTCCAGTAATAATAAAATGGCCTTACGTTATAATTTAACCATCTCCCCGTCTCCTGACTGGTAATTTCGGCAACCGCAGGCGTATCAAATAAATAAACATAGAGATTCCACCATGCCCCGGAAATTAAAGCAACTAGCGTTAAAAGAACTAAAGCCTTCCAGCGTTCTTTGGTGCCATCAAACTTGTAAATTACTCCGTAGGCAATTAAAAACGGAAGAAATAAGGCATAAAGCGAAACCGGCCCTTTGCTTAAAATAGAACAACCAATGAACAATCCGCTAATTACAGCATATGAATACCAGTTTTTAGCTGAATTATAGAGTTTGTACAGCCAAAAGATGGCCAGCATCATAAAACTATGCGTGTAAATATCCCATTGCCCGTCCCTACTGGAAAAAACGATATAAAATGAAGTAGTAGCTATTAATCCTGCCACAAAAGATAATTCTATATTCTTAGTGATTTTAAGCAGAAATTTGTAGATAAAAACTACTAAAATTAAACCCATAATCGCTGAAGGAAGTCGCAAACCAAAAAGTCCTTCCATCCCAAATATTGACATTGAAATTGCGGTTAACCAGGTTGGTAGTGGCGGCTTTTCATAACGAGGTTCGGCATTCATCGTAGTGAAAATCCAATTGTTATCATTCAGCATTTCCCTGGCGGTAATAAAATTACGCGCCTCCATAATGTTGATGTAAATCGCATCAAGATTTATAAAAAATACGGCAATTCCTGCAAGAACGAGTAGCAGAAGATATTTATTCTCTAATTTCATTATGATGAATTATAATATTTCTAATGTACATTATTGCGCCAAATAAATGCCCAATAAGTAATACCGGGTCTTTTCTGAAAATTGCATAAATCAAGATTAAAGAAGAACCTACAAGACTTAACCACCAAAATCCCAGCGGTAATGAAGATTTCTTCTGTTTTTCTGAATATATCCACTGGTATAAAAATCTTAAGGTAAAAACTACCTGGGCAAAAATTCCTAATAAAAGTAACCAAAGCGGGATTGCTTCATTCAGAAATAATTTTTGAAGATTATATTCATTATTAAAAAAGCTGTAAATGACCACTACCGCAGGAAAAATCAATATTAAAAACCGCACTAGAAAAGGAAGTCTTTTCCATTGGCCCTGCCAGTGTAAATTACGAATGTAAATAAAATAGGTAAGACTTTGCCCCAGCATAATGGCAAAATCGTCCCTGGCATACCCGTAAATAAACAGTAAAAAAGAAGCCAATAAACTCAGCTCCCAAAAAAGAATTGGCGTAAGGACTTTCTTCTGTTTTTCAGATAGAATCCATTGCATAATCATCCTGGAAGAAAACAGGATTTGGGCGGTAAATCCTATCACATAAATGAGCAGCGAATTATTCATGTTTCGCTTTTATGCTGTAATCTATATACGATTTTTTAATCCAAACGTAAGCAAAACAGTCTATCAAAGGCCCGAGAAACCTATTTTTGAAATTGTATTTTGATTTGCCTTCAATTCTTGGATAATGATTTATTACCACTTCTTTGATCTCCTTTTGCTGCAATAATATCATTGCCGGTAAAAAACGCTGTAAACCTTTAAACATTGGTATTTTCTTTGCGTATTCGGTATGCATTATCTTTAGCGGGCAACCGGTATCGTGAATATTATCGTGCGTAAAAAATATTCTTACCGCATTCCCGGTTTTGGAAGAAATACGTTTTACCAGTGTATCTTTTCTATTCTTACGCCAACCGGTAACCAAACCAAAATCATTAATAAATGGCAGAAGCAATTCAAAGTCTTCGGGATGGGTTTGTAAATCGGCATCAAGATAACCGAGTAAAGGCGTTTTGGTGTAATCGAAAGCAGCCTTTAATGCTGCGCCTTTTCCATAATTTTTGTCAAATAACAAACAATTGAAATCCTCGTGATCTATACAAAATTTTTCTATAGCCGAAGCGCTACCGTCACCAGAGCCATCGTCTACCAGTAAAACACAGGATTTAAGAGAGGCCGATTTAAGGTAAGCCTGTAAATATTCAAAAAGCCTGGGTAAACTTTCTATTTCGTTATAAACCGGAACAATAATGGTGAACTGAAACTCCATACACAATTAACAAGCTTTATTACAGAGTGATGCTAATAGACTAAACTTAAAACCCTGGCTTACAGGTGTTGAATTTTGGAGTAAAACGTATTTCAATTTTATCAAGGGAATCTTTTAAAAAAATTTACGAGGCAAAATTAAGGATATAATTGGGAAAAACTTTCAATTTAAAAATTAAGTTAAAAAGAGATTAAATTTTGACAATTTCGCAGCCGAATAAAAAAATAAATTTTTAAATAAAAAAAGCTTGTTTTATTTGGAAAGAGACTTATATTTGCAACCGCAAAAACGGTCGCGTAGCTCAGCTGGATAGAGCACCTGCCTTCTAAGCAGGCGGTCCCAGGTTCGAATCCTGGCGCGATCACTTTGTAAAACCGTAAAACTTAATTTATAAGTCTTTACGGTTTTTTTATTTCCTATACTGTAGATTTGAATTAATAAAAATCGCGATAAAATTAATTTCAATGAATTTTCAAGAATATAGCATCTACTTTAAAAATATCATCGTCAAACCTGTGACGGCACATCAACCGCCTTATGATAATACAGATTACCTGAATTATACAAAGTTAAACTGGTCACGTATGAACCGTTGGTTCAAAACAGGAAAATTATTTGATGATATTGTGGAAGTTGTTAAAAAAATAGATCAACCGCAGCACTGGATCATTATCACAGAACCCTGGTGTGGCGATGCAGCTCACAACATTCCCTTTATAGAAATGATCACACGTGAGAATCCCCTGATAACGGTATCTTATGAGTTAAGGGATGCAGCACCCTACAGGATTGAGCAGTATCTTACCAATGGCACTCAATCAATTCCTAAATTAATTATTCAGAATCATAAAGGCAAGGATTTAGCGACCTGGGGACCACGTCCTGAAAATTGTCAGAAGATGTATGCTGAACTACTCATAGAGAAGGCTTCTTTTGAGATAATTAAAACTGAGATCCAAAATTGGTATAATTTAGATAAAGGTAAGGAGCTTCAAAAAGAATTAGAAGACGTATTATCCAGTACACGTAATTATAATTTTAATTTTGATTAATGAAAAAAGTCTTCCACTATAGAAAACTTTTTGTTTTATAGGAATTTTAATTTCAAATCAATCCTTCTTAATCGGCACCATAAAAACCGGGACTTCAGTTTTTTCTAAAACATTTGTTGCAACAGTTCCCATTAAAAGTTTTTCAAAAACCGAATGGCTATGAGTCCCCATTACCACCATATCCGCATTCCAGGTTTTTGAATATTCAAGGATAGCGGTCGCTGCATCGCCTTCGGCTAAATGCGTTTCTACATTTTTATCGTTTAGGTGATTTGCTGCAGTTTCGAGAAAATCTTCTACAACTTCCCGCATTTCCTGGGCAATATCAAGGTTTACAGCCATTTCATCATAGCCTGAATATCCCATAAATGTAGGGTAATCAATTCCGTAGTAACTCACATTGGCCATTACGTGAAGTAGACAAACCCTGGCATCTAACTGTTTGGCGAGTTTGTAACCGGCTTCAGCGACTTTTTCTGAAACCGGGTGATAATCTATTGCAATTAATATACGCTTCATAAGATTGGATTTCTTATAAAGTTATTAAATGAATTTTAAAAAGTAGAATATTTGGTAATGAATCGTTTGAAAAGAATTTATTCAGAATAAATTATTCTTTAACCACAATTAAACTCGCTTTGGCGCCGGTTAAAAGATTCCATTCTTTAGAAGCAACAAGATTTCCGTTTTCTTCCAAGACTTTTAACTGCGCGGTATTGGGACCAGATGACCCCTGGTTTATTGCTTCAAATTCAATATTATTAAAGCCGCTTTCCAGCGTAACTAACACAGGATGAAAACCACTACTCAGTACTACACGTTTTACAAAATTTCCGTTTACATAAATATTTACCTGGTCACCATCTACAAATTGATGATCGCGGCAGTAAAGTTCAACAAATTTCCCGGAGGTTTTAAAGTCGCCTAAATACTGATCTTCCTTATATTTATCTAATGCTTCTTTATCTTCAGTCCATTTTTCTTTAACCGCATCACCGGCGGTTTTTAAATTATTCGGTTTTTCCCTGAAGTCTATTTCCTTTGGTTTTTCTCTCAAATATTTGCTTTCTTCGTTAGATTCTTCAGCACGGAGAATTGGAAAACCTGAAGATTTTGTTTCAGGCTCTGCTTTTAGAATTCCTCCGGTATTATTAGTAGCGGGAAGATCTATTTGCCCATAGCTTATAAGGCTGAAGCAAAAAAACAAGAATGTATAGATAAACTTCATAAGATGAATTCTTTAAGCTAATTATATCAAAAATACAGCCAAATTATCTTACAGAAAAATCTTTTGGCTTAAACCTGAAATGGAACTCCATCGAAGAACACTTAAATAAGATTTAATTTACTATTAGGTATATTTGAATTTAGAAAAATGTTACCAACTACTAAGGTTCCGGCATTCGCTCCGTTCTATTTTACTTATCTTTACTCCATAATCGAGACTTAAATGCTCCGAGGAAGTTTACTCCCCGATCATCGAGATTTCACTGCCCCGAAGCAGTTTATAATTAAGTTCAAAATTTAAAAACTACCATGCAGATACATCATCTCTTAGAAGAAAATTCTATAGCCGGAAAATTTGTAGCACAACTCAGAGATACTGAAATTCAGAAAGATAGAATGCGTTTTCGTAGAAATATTGAGCGTTTAGGCGAAATTTTAGGCTATGAACTTAGTAAAACACTAAAATTTACTTCCAAAAATATAAATACCCCGCTTGGTAATGCTGAAGTTCAATTACCTGAAACCCAGGTTGCGCTTTGTTCTATCTTACGCGCCGGACTTCCTTTACACAACGGATTATTAAATTATTTTGACGATGCCGAGAATTCTTTTATTTCAGCATATCGCCATCATCCAACCAGCGATGAAAATTTTGAAATTGTAGTAGAATACCTTGCCTCTCCTTCCCTGGAAGGAAAAACCCTTATTCTTGCCGACCCGATGCTGGCTACCGGCCGTTCTTTTGTGAATGTTATGAAGGCCCTGGAGCATATGGGTAAACCTAAAGAAATACATTTAGTTGCCGTGATTGGTGCCGAAGAAGGTATTGCACATGTAGCTGAAGAATTTCCCGAAAGTACTAAACTCTGGATTGCGACCATTGATAAAGAATTAAATGATCGCGGATATATTGTACCGGGCCTTGGTGACGCCGGAGACCTTTGTTATGGCGGGAAACTTCAGCATTAATAATACCAATTCTTATAGTTTTCTTAAGTGTTGGGCGCTGGTTTTTATATTTCTTAAATTCAAATATTATTACGCTAATTCTTAAAAAATAAAATTATGAAAGCCGTTGGAATAAAAAAATCGCTTCCTATAGATCATTCAGATAGTTTCACTGAGTTTAATACTGAAGATCCCACGCCGGCAGATTCAGATTTATTGGTGCGCATTAAAGCCGTTTCGGTAAACCCTGTAGATTTTAAAGTACGGCAAAACGCCGCAAAAGACAAAGAATTGGAACAACCCAAAATCCTCGGCTGGGATGCTGCAGGAACTGTAGAACGCGTTGGAAATAAAGTGACAAAATTCAAGCAAGGAGATGAAGTTTTTTATGCCGGGGAAATTGACCGGCCCGGTTGTAATGCCGAATTTCAATTGGTAAACGAAAATATCGTAGGTCATAAACCCAAAAACCTTTCTTTTGAAGAAGCAGCCGCTCTCCCCCTAACCGCTCTCACCGCCTGGGAATGTATATTTGAGCGTTTAAAAATCGAAGAAAATTCAGGGGAAAATCAGGATATTCTTGTTATTGGAGGTGCCGGCGGAGTTGGTTCTATTGGAATTCAGCTTTTAAAGAAACTCACGAAATTTAACGTGATTGCCACAGCTTCCAGAAACGAAACTGAAGAATGGTGTAGAAATATGGGCGCCGATGTGATTGTAAATCATAAGAATTTAGAAGAAGAGATGAAATCTAAAGGTTATGAAAACGTAGATTATATTCTAAACTTTTCTGATACCGAATTGCACTGGGATGCCATGGCCGAACTCATAAAACCCCAGGGAGATATTTGTTCTATTGTTGAAACAAAAGATCCTGTAGATTTAAATAAACTAAAAAATAAAAGTGTGGCTTTTCATTGGGAATTGATGTTTACCCGGGCAAAATTCCAAACTCCCGATATGCACAAACAGCATGAAATACTGGAAAGAATTTCCAAACTTTTAGAGGAAGAAACTATTGAAAGTACTTTAAACAAAACCTTTTCTGGACTAAAGCCGGAAACCTTTAAAGAAGTTCATAGTTTGCAGGAATCAGGGAAATCTATCGGTAAGAATGTGATTTCGTTTTAAGGTATAAAAAAGAGGTCGTTTGGATTAAGTTAATTCGTCATTCTGTCCCAAAGCTTCGGGATTATTTCAGAATCTAATATGCCTAAAATTGTAAACATATTAGATGCTGAAAACGAGTTCAGCATGACGCGGCCATATAATTCCAAACAACCTCTCTATCATTGCAATTAAACAGGATCTTTTAGGCTTCCTGCTTTCTGGCTTTAGCTTCGTAATCTATATAACCTTTTTCGCCGGGTGTATAAAAAGTATCGGTATCCCAGCCTGAAAGAGGGATGTTCTCAGCAAAACGTTCTACTAAATCGGGGTTGGAAATATAAGGTTTACCAAAAGCTACCAAATCGGCATTGCCTTCTTCAATAACTATATTTCCAGATTCCTGGTCAAATCCTGCGTTGATCATTAGAGTTCCGTTATACATCGGGCGGTATCTTTTAGCGATTTCAGTTACAGCATGTGGAACATCTGAAACATCGTTAAAAGGCTCTGATAAATGCAAATAAGCAAGATCGTAGTCGTTTAACTTCTTAATAATATAATCGAAAGTTGGAATGGTTTCCTCATCCATCGTCATTCCAAAAATACCATTTAGTGATGGGTTCAATCTTAAACCAATTTTCTGCTCCGGCATTACTTCTTTAATCGCATCAATAGTTTCGAACAAGATCTTTGCACGATTTTCTATGCTTCCACCGTATTCGTCCTTTCTTTTATTAGAAGTTCCATTAAAGAATTGATGGAATAAATATCCATTGGAAGAATGAATTTCTATTCCATCAAAACCGGCTTCCATTGCGTTTTTAGCTGCATTTTTAAAATCCTGAATCGTTCTTTTAATATCTTCTCCAGTCATTTCCTTTGGCGTCACGGTATCTTTAAAACCTTCAGGAGTAAAAGACTGCGCTTCAGGATTTATCGCTGAAGCGGACATAGGTAATTCCCCATTATGAAAATCGGGGTGAGACATTCTTCCCACGTGCCATAGCTGAATGAATATTCGGCCATTAGCTTCGTGAACTTTATTATTTACCATTTTCCAGCCTTCCACTTGTTCCTTACTGTAAATCCCGGGTGTATTCACGTAACCAACGGCTTCTTTAGAAACCTGGGAACCTTCGGTAATAATAAGTCCGGCAGAAGCTCTTTGCGTGTAATAAATATCGTGTAAACCTTCTGTAGGTTTATTTTCAGGGTTATTGGCCCTACTTCGGGTCATTGGAGCCATTACCACTCGGTTTGGAAGTTCTAATCCGTTTAAATTATATGACTTTAATAAATGTTGTTCTTTACTCATAACTTTTGGTTGATTTAATTAATCTTTTTCTTAGCAATTTTTTTACAAACCGGAATAAATCCAGTTTTAAAAACGTTGAGAATCAAATATTTTGAAAAACTATACAAAACCTCATCCTCAGTTGAGTAGCGAAATTAGCAGAAAAAGGAAAGAAAATACTTGATGTATGTTAGCATTGCTTGTTAAAAAATGTTAAGCTAAAACAGCTCTTTTCGTAGTCTGCTGAGGCTTTCAGGCTTAATTCCAAGGTAATTTGCGATATGATAATTGGGAACCCGTTTTTCAATTTGAGGATAGGTTTCACAGAATTCAAGATAGCGCTCTTTATTATTTTTTTGAAGTGAGGAAAGAATTCTACTTCGTAGCGCTACGAAGGCATTAGTAGTCTTTATTCTGAAAAAACGTTCAAATTTGGGAATCCGCTTATATAAAGTTTCGAGCGTATCGCGATGAATTCCCAGGAGAACAGAATCTTCTATAGCTTCAACATATAATTGAGCCGGATTATTTCCGAAGAAAGCTTCAAAATCGCTTATCCACCAATCTTCTACCGCAAACTGAATGATATGTTTATTGCCATTTTCATCTAAATAAAAGGCTTTTAAACAACCCTGAACCACATAATATTCATAATCTACAGCCTGCCCGGGTTCAATTACAAAATCTTTCTTTGAAATTCGTTTTTCTGTTAAAACACCTGTAAATTCTCGTTGATCTTCCTCAGAAAGTTCGATTTTTGAAGTTATATGCTTTAAAATTTCTTTATGCATTTTCAACACAATTAGAAGGGATAACCTATGGCGAAATTCAAGACCGGATTTGCATAATCAAATTCCCAGCGCTGCCCTTCGAGTAAAGAAGGATCGTGTAATGGTGCGGCCAGGTCCACCCGAATCACAAAACTTTGAATATCTACCCTTAAACCAAAACCTGTACCAATTCCCAGTTCGTTCATAAAATCTTTACTGAATTCACCTCCTACCAGCGTGCTGTTTTCTCCAGTATTCCAAACATTCCCGGCATCGGCAAAAACGGCACCGTATAAATATGGGAAAAGTGGAAAGCGATATTCCAGGTTCGCTTCGAGTCTAATATTCCCTGCCTGGTCAAAAAATGCACCTTCTTCGTTAGGCGGAGTGTATGTTCCGGGACCTAAAGAACGGGTATTAAATGCTCTTACGCTATACGGGCCACCGGCAAAATATTGTTTTGTAAAAGGTAAAACATCAGAATTTCCATAAGGGATACCATAACCGGCAAACAGCCTGGTGGCTATTTTGGAATCTGATCCTGTTTTTAAATGATACCGCAAATCAACATCGGCCTTGGCATACTGGGCGTACTCCAGGTTTAAAAAGGTTTGTGGATCTTCTTCACCGCGTCCGCTTATAGCATCAATTAAATTTCCCGCTACATCTAAGGTAGTATTTATAAAAAACTGGTGCCTGCTATTCCCATCTATAAGTCCGTTATAAAGAAAAGAATAGGTTAAGCCGGCAATAAATTCCTGGTTAAAACTTCTTTCTAAAAATGGGTTATCGTCTAATATATCTTGAAATTCCTGGGTAGTATTTCCCAAATTGACATAATTTAAAGAGATAGGATAAAACTCGTGGGTTACAAAACGATTGGCATTCCAGAGATACCCAAACCGGGCAGAAACAGATCCCAGGCTAAAAAGTTTACTTCGGGTAAGGTAATCAAAACCTAAACTTGTCTTGGTTTTTGGAATGGAATATGAAAACCAGTTTTTATCAAAATTTATGGGAAATAATAACCTCGGAAAAATTAGGTCTCCCTGTAAACCTAATTGAATACTGTTCAACCCTGCCTGGGTACCCCCTCCGGTTTGCACCTCGTACCCAAAATCACCGGTTACATTTAGAATTTCCCCGCCCTTAAAGAGATTTCTGTTGGTATAGCCTAAAGCTAAACTGGGGCCGGTAAATCCGTTAGATTTTGTTACCGCCTGAATTTCTGCTCGCAGCGAACGTTTATTTAATGGAGAAAGATAAATATTGGTTTCCAGCACGCCTAAACTATCGGTGGACAGGCTATCAATTTCCGTATAATTTATATTCACGAATTTATAAGCGCCAATGTCTCCTAATCTCCTGGCGGTATTCCGGGAATTTTCAGGATTGTAATACTGGCCTTCTTCCAGCAGAATGTAGGGATCTAAATGTTTCGGTTTAAAAAATATTTCTTTCTGAAAAAAGTTCTTTTCAGCATAACGGGTTTTTGCGGTAGAACTATCGGTTCCTACATCATAATTAGGATAAATATTAACGCTCTCTAATTTATATGGAATAATACTCTCAGTAGGAACATCTTTTTTTAATCTTAAAAAGAGATCAAAATTCTTGTGTTCATATTGATTGGTATCTGCTTCAAAAATTAAAAATCCGGGGTTGAAATTATAATACCCTTTCGACTTTAAATTGGCATCAATTCTCTCCCTTTCCATTTTTAAAGTTGCAAGATCAAACCGCATTCCTTTTTCTATGGGAGAATCTTTTAAATTGTTACTAATTTCTTTAAAGATCTTAAGTGAATCTGTATCTAACTTATAATTCTCCAGTAGATATGGGCTGGGCACATCTATATCATAGGCAACATCCATTTCTTTTTTATCTTCGTTACGGTTTTCGTTAGAAACTACGGTACTGTAGAAAAAACCCCTATTTTCCAACCGGTTTTTTAGCAAATCTTCTGTTCTAAGAGGATCTACGTCACTGGCGTAAACCGGCTCTTCCCCTATTTGTTTATTTAAAAATTTGTTGATGAAACCCGGTTTTTCACGCTGCGCTTTATAATGAAAATAAAGTCCCGGTTGCATTCCTAGAAAAGAGCTATTGGGTTCCGGCCGTAAAACCAATTCTAATTCTGCTTTTAGACGTGATTTTCTTTTAATACTTGTATCGCTCTCCATCGTAATTTTGGCGCCTTTGTACAGTAATTCGTCTTCAGGTACAAATTTCTTTATATTACAAGCCTGCAAAAGAAAAAGACCTGCACAGAGATAAGCGATATATTTAAAGTATAATTTCATCTATTATATTTTCAATACTAAAGTTGTAATCTTCTTTATTTTTTGCTAATTAATAATTCTGAAAAAAACCTGTTCCCTATTCATTTTCTTCCTCGTTATTTTCGGTCTGCTCTTCTTCGTCTTCTTTGAGGAAGAAATTATCCCATAATTCCTGAAATTCATTGAATTCCCGTGTAAAAATAAAGGCTATCCCACTAACAATAAGCTGGCCGTCTATAACATTTTCAAACTCATTTCTTCTAAAGCCTTTTAATCTAAACCTTCCGGTTTCGGTAAGTAAATACTCAATACTTACATTTCCAATTACAGGGCTCGCTTCTTCACCGGGTCTATTGCTTCCCTGTACATCTACTTCACTTCCCACACTTACAATTAAACGATCGTCCAGTAAACGCTTTTGGGCTTCAATATCTACCTGGGTACGTTCAGTCGCAGTATTTCCCTGGTAATCGGTATAACTATCTACACCAAAATTAAGTTCTACCCCTGTATCTCCCAGCAATTTATCTGAGAACATATTTAATTGATCTGAAAGTGCCTGATTTAAATTATCACGGGCAATAGATAGGTTTCCACCACCATCGCCGGAACTTCCTGAAGTTGGATAAAAACGGTTAAGCACCAATAAGGAAAATACCTGTTTATTCAATTCGGCTTCCTGGTTATTCAACTGTTGTAAGCGTCCATACACCCGGCCTCCACCAGAACCGCGATCTTCTTCAGGCATTTGCAGACCAAAAGATAACTTAGGTTGCATTAATTCGCCGTCTACATTAAGATAAACCAAAAATGGCAATTCTCTTCTAAACTCATTATTATCGGTCCCTTGAGTTGTAGCCATAAGCGAAGAAGGTGATGCTTCTACCCTGTAAATAGCACTCACATCTAAAGAAGCGTCAAAAGGATCACCGGCCCAGGTAATTCGGCTACCTTCAGCAATATCAAACCTACGTTTCACCAAATTATATAAGCTCATTTCATAATGACCGTCGTTCATCGTATAGCGCCCGGCAAGCGTCATTCTTCCGTTAGGAGAAATATTAAAATCTAATTCTCCTTCTCCCTTTACCCTAAAATTATCACCGGTTTGCTCATCTATAATTATACTGAATGCGGCATCTTCATTTATATTAATCCGGGCATTAATATCATATCCGGTTAGCGTAGCCGATTCTTCCTCTTCATCACCGGTAAGAATATCATCTGGATTTTCCCGGTTTGTAAAAATTACAATTCCGTCGCGCTCCTGCATCGCCAATTCCTCTTCAACCATCACATAAGTGAAATCGGTATTAGGCCCTACGGTAACATCCATATCTAAATTTGGAATATTAAGATCTCCGGTTAAAGTGGCATCGGCATCAAAAGTGGCTGTGCCGTAGAACATTTCGTTATCTTCTTTTGTAGAATTAAGCACCTGGAAATTCCTGGCCCTAAATTCCAAATCGAACTCAGGATTTAGTAAGTTTTCAGTTAAAACCTCTCCATTAATTACAAAGGAGTTTGCATCTTTATCCTCAACTTTAAATTCATTAAAATAGATTCCCTCTTTATCGAATTCTAAAGTTTCTGATGGAAAATTAAATGGTGCATTAAGCAAGGCTACCCGAAATTGAGCTTCATCAAATTGTAGCTGGCCGTTATATTCCGGTTGGGTGGTAGTTCCTCCAAGGCTCAAATTACCAGAGAAACTTCCTTCGCCATTATTGATGGCTCCCATAGAAAAACCTTCGACGGTTTTCATGCTAATCTTATTTATCTGCATTTCCATATCAACAACGGTGGTAGAATCCAGCGCCTGGAAATCGCCACTCATATCAAGATCTACATTGTCGCCTTTTATCGCCAGGCCAACATCATATAAGAAATCGGCTTTAGGGGTAGAATTTAAACTTAGTTTACCAAGTTCAACCTGCATTACATTTAGCTGGTTAATTTCCATTCCTGCCAGAATTCCAATTTTTTGCAGCGGATCTTCAAAAATTAAATGACCGTTTAACTGGCCAGTAGCTAATTCTTCTTCAGGATTTAAATAATTAATTAGCGCGCCTAAATTGAAGTTATTGAACTCTAAGCCAATATGATTTTTATCGGAATAAGAAAGTTCACTGCTTAACAGCATCTCCTGGTTATTTCGGGTTAACCTGAAATTATTCGCAGTAATTTCCTGTTCGTAAACAATCATTTCATTATCAGCAGCGATATTCCACTTTTTTTTATTTAATATTAAATCTTCAGGATTTATATGAAATTTAAGGCTGTCTCCCGGTTTCGTGATTTCTGAAGCCATATGTATTAAACGTTCTTCGTCTTGCATGGAAGTGAAATCAAGGAAAAGTTTATCAGCCGTTAGACTTCCGTGAAAATCAGTTTTTTGAATCGCGATTGGGCCTGAATTAATCGCATTAAATCCAAGGTTAAAATCAAAATTATCGGGATCTGAATTTAAGCTGAATTCCAAGCTGTCAATCTCACTGCTATAATAATTAATATACGGCAAACTTACCAGGGCGTCGAGTTTTCGCTCTTTTTCATTAAAATCGGCTTCGATATGAATGGTATCTAAATCTTCTAAATTAGATAAAAAAACTTCGCTTAAAACGGGGTCATCCATTATGGTGCCCCTCAATTTTAAATTCACCGGTTTTTGGACGGTATCTAAAGGATCTACCTCGGTAAAATAAGATTCGTAATGACGGTTTAATGCATTAGAAAAATCTACAGGATCGGCATTCGACTTCAAATCGAGTTCCAAAATCTTGTTACTAATTTGCAGCGAAGTAGAATCGGTACGCACAAAAGCGTGAGCACTTAAATCGCCGGGGAGATAGGTATTATTATCATAAACTACCACTGCATCTTTAATATCGGCATAGGTTTCATATTCTTCTGCATTTCCCTCATACTGAGCGGCGAGTTTAAAGGCTAGCCGAATATCGCGGGAAGCTAGTCCCAGCTCCTGTAACCTGGCTCCTTTTAGGTCTAAATTAAGGTTTGCCCTGGGTTTAACCGAATCCAACTCTACCTGTGAGTTTAACGCCAGTTCTAAATTATCGTCTTTATAACTTGAGGTAATGTTTCCGCTTCCGTTTTCAATATCTCCCGTAATATTAAGATCTTTTATCTCATAATTATTATAAGCAAATGAAGTGATTGTCGCATCAAGGGTAGCATCAAGTGTGTTTATGGTACTTCCTTTCCCGGAAGTTTCAATTTCAATATCCAGAGCGCCCAGGCTTTCATTTTGTAAAATATTTCCAAGTTGAAGTTTTTCAGAAGTCATTATTCCTTCAAAAACGATTTCTTCCTGGTTCGAGAAGTTCCCGTCTATGAGAATATCACCTTCTGAAGTTTGTAAAAGTGCTTTTGTTGAAAGGTCTTCCAGGCCTCCTTCAAAATTTCCGCTAAGCTGAATATTTTCAGGAATACTAATCCCCAGGTCTTTTTCGCTAACAAAACCGGTGAGATCTGATTTTCGGGATTTTGCATTAAAACGCGGAATATTAAACCGAATATTATCGGGATCGGTAGCGTTGTAAATATTTCCGTTGGCTGAAAATGAAGTGTTTTTCCATCTAAAATTGGCACGTGAAATATCTATAGCCGAAAGTTTTCCTGAAGCCAGAAGATTTCCTGACACTTTATTTGTGCTTAATTCCTTCATATAAGGATTAGATCTCAAATCTGGTTGAAATCTGAAGGCATCTTTTACATCTACTGAAATAGTGGGTAAATCTAAGGCAAGCTCTGCGGTTTCAGAATTATCAATCAATTCCTGAATGGAATTGTATTGCAAAGTAGCCTCACCTCCTAATTGATTTTCATTTAAAGCTAATGTTAAGTCTGAAAGGCTTAATTGCGTTTCTCCAAGGTTTAAGTTGAAATTCAGCTGTTTCAAATTTATCCCTGAAGCTTCCTTAAAATTTAAGGCAGCAACCTCTGCCCCTGCATTTTGATTTTTTAAAAACAAATTATTGGCATTAAAATTAAGAGAATCAAGTACCAGAGCTTCAGGATTAAAATTCCCCTGTTTAGGCTCGGCATCATCTACTAAATAGCTTAAATGATTTTCAGAAAAATTGATTTCGTTTACGGTAACTTTCCAGTTTGGCCAGCTAAACGCAGAATCCTCGGTTGTGGTAGAATCCTGAGTTTTTTCTAAAGTTTTCATTTCAACTTTAATATCAGAATTATTCAGCGCAACACTATTTACCTCAATCTCCTGACCTTTAAGATCCATCAATGGAACTTCGGCTAAAAATTCATTGATATCAAGATTTGAATTAATTCCATCAGGAATGGAATTATAATTTGCTTGCACATTTTGCAGGTTAAAATTATCTACCACTAAATAAGGCATAGGTGCCGGTTCCTCATTTTCGGGTTCTGGAAAGGGTTTGTTTTGAGTATAATCTATTTGTGCGTTAGTTATACTGGCATTACTTGCACGAAAATCCATCTTTTTAAGATCGGTTTTTTCCAATTCCAGGATGAGCTCCTCAAAGTTAACCTGGGTGTCAATTCCCATAACGTCATCTTTAAAAGTGATGTCGAAATCTTTAAAATTTAAATCGCCAATATTTATTTCCTGCGTAGCAGTAGTATCTTGGGCTGTAGCGGTTTGGCTTTGTTGAGTAGAATTTGCCGCGAAGGCTTCCATTAAAAATTCGTAATTAAAACCTTCAATAGAATCTTTACGGGTAATATTGGCTTTTAAGCCTTCCCAGTCTAAATTATCTATACTTATTGCATTTCCCTGAATAATGGGCCAAATAGGAATATCGGCCTCCAGGGATTTTGAATATACCAGGGTGTCTCCTTCTTTATCTTCGAGATAAAGACCATCGAGTTGGATGTTTCCACCAAAGGTTATAAAGAGTTTATCGAGGCTAATTTCGGTATTAGTTTTACTCGAAATATTCTTAACAACTTGTTCTTTTATAATGTCCTGGCCCCAGGGACTTCTAATAAATAGCAGTAAAAGTATTATAAAAATAAAGAGCCCCGCAAAGAATTTTGCGAGGATCCTTAATATACGGTATCTTTTTTTCTTCTTCTTTTTTTCTTTTTCCAAATCCCGTGATCGCTAGAACTTCAAATTTATTGTATTCTTATAATAAAATGAAGTTTTTAGGCTTAAGGTTTAGTTAATAAAGCATTATTCAGCGGGACTTAATTCAATATCTGGAATCGTGTCTGGCGGAGTGGTATCTTCAGGTTCTGAAGAAGATTCGGGCATCGGGGCGTTGCTAAATAAGTTCAATTCAAGCGCTTCAACTGCTGTATAATCTAAAATCCTAATATTTACAGAAGGAAGAGCTGAAGATGAACCATCTGTCCTTTCGGTAACGTTTAATACTTCAAAAGCCACTACCCCAAGGTTTTCTCCCTGTAAATTTCCTTCTAAAGGATCGTAATTAATACTGATATCACTATCATAAACTACGGCAATAATGGTTTGACCAGTTAACATTGACAAGCCGGTGGCCCTAAGTGGCGTTATATCGGAAATTTCATCTAGAAGATCTTCAGTTTGGTCCTGGCCCAAGCCGGGACCGGCTTCAAGGAAATTTCTCGCGCCATTTTCATTTGGCCCGGCTTCATTCCAGGAACCCGGAATTTCCTTTAAAACAAACCAGGCTTCGTCCCCGGTTTGGCCGGTATAAAGTGTGATTTCTTCCCCGGGATTTTCATTAAAATATGCGAGCACTTCTCTCTGGCCAATTTCAGAAATATCATCATTCACATCTGTTTCAGAGAAATCATTTGGTTCATTTCCGTTATCTATACTTTCTTCATCTATAAAAACAAAAACAGCCGCTGCATCAGGATCTGGCTCACCATCGCCATCTCCATTCCCATCGTCGTCGTCAGATCCATTTATATCATCTGTAAGATCATCAGTTACGTCATCTCCTTCATCTACATCGTCGTCATTACTACAAGCCGATAAACTAAAAGCTAGCAGTAACGCGAAAAACAACCGGTAAAAAATTTTTGAATTTTTCATAATTCCCCATTTTTAAATTAGTATGAATATTTAAGCACAAGCAATCTCAAGTTATTGTAGTCAAGTCATTTAAGCCTGAAAGGAATGGGACAGGTCCGACCTTTTCACCTTCAAAAAGGTGTGTAATTTTACCACAGATTTTAATAGAATTCCACAGGTTTCATCGATAGAAATTATATTCAAAAACCGTTCTAAAAAGTTAATTTCACCTTAACAAGGCTTTCTAAGTCTCATAAAATGAGAAGTTAAAAAGATCACCGGGGCATCACCATATTTATGCTATCAACTACTTTACCAATTTGGTATGATTCTCGCCCCATACCAACAAGCCTTACGAAAAAACCAAATCTCTAAATTATAAAGGCTTAAACTTAAAAATCCGAAATATGAAAAGAACAATCGCCGTAACCGTTTTAGCCGCAACAATGCTAAGCTCGTGCGTTTCAAAGAAAAAGTATGTTACTTTAGAAGAGGAACTAAACGATACCCGTAGCACCTTGCAAAAAACTCAGGTAGAAAAAGAGGAAATTGAAGAAAAATTTGCCCGTATAGAAGAACGCGTTGCAGATTACAACTCAAAAATAAATTCTTTACGCGAAGAAAACGATAGTAAGATGGAGATGAACGATCTTACCGTGATGTCTAATAATAATAAGGCCCAAATGCGGGCCACAATCGCAAAAATGGATCCGGAAAAAGTAGCGGGTGCCGAAACTTTAGAAGATTCTATTAACCTTGCGGTTTCTCATAATTTAAAAGCTAATATTTCTGAAGGATCTGACGATGCAGATATTGATATTACTGTAGATGAAACTGTAGTAATGATCAATGTTTCAGATAAATTATTGTTTGGAAGCGGAAGCTACCGTGTATCTAACAACGCACAACCTTTGCTTAAAAAGCTTGCTGAAGTTATAAACTCTGAGCCTGCAATGGAAGTAATGATTGAAGGGCATACCGACGATCGTACTATGGTAGAAGGATCTTACATCCAGGATAACTGGGATCTTAGTGTAAGAAGAGCAACTTCAATTGTTCGTTTACTTCAGGATAAGTATGATGTTGCACCAGAGAAGCTTATCGCTGCCGGTAGAAGTAGCTACCAGCCATTAGTTGATAATGTGGATAACGATAGTAGAGCAAAAAACAGAAGAACCAGGATTGTAATTATACCTAACCTGGATAAATTCTTTGCAATGTTGGAATCTGAATAATCAACCGTATTTCCAATTATTACTGGCCTAAAAAGATTAAATTCTTTTTAGGCCTTTTTATTTTAACCAGTTTTTAACCTGAAGGCTCCCTCCTTTTTCTTAATTTAAAAGAAAAATAGAGATATGAGTAAGCAAGAAGAAAAGAAAAAGTATAATTCCGATGTTACTGCTGAAGATAAACAAGCCTTAAATGAAAAAGGCCGAAGCATGAATAAAGGTCAGGATAAAGAATTAGACAGGGAAAAACCGGTAGATTTTACCGCCGATAATTTAGATATTCCTGGTAGTAGTAACCAAACTGCCAAAAACGATAAGGATAAATTGGTAGATGAAGAAAATTACCAGTTTAATAAAAAAGGAACCGAAAGGAAAAATCGAGACCTGGATGATATACCCGATCCTGATACTACAAAGGATAATTAGTTTGTTTTAAACTAATTCGGAACAAAACTTAATAAATCTCGGATTATCTTGTAAAAAAGAATCAAAAAACCTTCCTGTTATTTTATATCATTTTAGGAAGGTTTTTAATTAATTTCTTTTTCCATTTCTGCAAAACGATTTTTAGCCTGGTTTATTAAGTTGCTGGCATTTATACCCGTAAGTTTCCCGTCGTACTTCAATATCTTTCCTTTTGCCATGACCATATTAATGTTATCAGGCAGTGCGGCCTCAATTACCAGATGATAAGGTTTATTCCCGGTAGAAAAATTAATATCAGATTTTTTGAGTAAAACTAAATCGGCACTTTTTCCCGGGGTAATAGAACCTGTTTCTTTTTCTATACCCAAATTTTTAGCTCCATTCATCGTCGCCATTTTTAAAAGCTCCTTTGGATGCATGTGAAATTCATCCTTAGCATTTGCATTTGCGAGGTTCTGGAGCAATTTTAAAGTATCAAGTAAATGAGCGTTACCGGTTAAAGCGGTAGTATCCATACCTACACAGCAATTAATACTAGCTTCATACAGCTCATTAATTTAAGGAAGTCCGTACCCAATGCGCATTTCAGAATACGGCGTCATGGTGATACTTGCACCGGTTTCTTCAAGTATTTTAATTTCTTCCGGGGTTATCGCATTTCCATGAATAATATTGACATCTTCAGCTAAAAGACCTTTTTTAAAAAGTGAGGCTATCTGACCTTTCTGACTCTCGTTTGAACTTGCGTGGATGGTAATTCTTAAGTCCAAATCCCTGGCACGATTCCAGTCTTCTTTAATATCTTTATAATTCGCAGAGCGCGAACCCAATCCCAGGCTAATGTCTTTATATTTTGAATCTGACTCTATAAGCTGTTTTAACCCATTAATTTCTTTAAAATCTGTGGGCTGGCTTCCAGGCATATCGCGATAGGTTCCATAACTAACGTGGCCACGAATTCCCATTGCGGCCATTGCGTCAAAACTGGCTTGTACAAATTCTGTGCTCCTGGCATTGTGATTATAATCGCTTATACAGGTGATCCCCGAATGAATTGCTTCAGCAATAGCATAATTTGCGGCTAATTCCATATCTTCCGGCGTGTACAACCTGGAATATCTCGCCGTCATTTTAAAATAGCCTTCGTTAGGAGAATCCCCGGACATACTTCTTAATAAGGATGTCCATAAATGCCAATGACAATCTATAAGGCCGGGAATTAAAATTCCGCCTTCAGCATTTATTGTTTCAGTGTTTGAGGGAGCTTCAATATTTTTACCCAGCTTTGCTATTTTTCCTTTATCAATAAGAACATCGGCAGAATTAAAATCGCCGATTTCTTCATCCATGCTAAGAATGCTGGCATCTTTAATTAAATAGGAATTTTGCTCAAACTGAAAGCGTTTTTGTTGATTTTCAGAAAAAACATAAAACGGATTGATAAATCCGCCGATGCCTAACAACCCGGTTTTCTTTAAAAAATCCCGACGCTCGCTTTTCATTATTTTTTCTTTAAAAGATAATAATCCAGGGAGAATTTACCGGCACCGGTAAAGAAAAGTAAGAGAAATCCGCCCATATATAATAAAGGTAATTCCTGGCGACCAAATCCATCGGTCCAGTGAACAATAATGGCTGCCACTGCCATAGTAATAATTAAGGGAATTGCAGCAAAACGGGTAGCCCAGCCTAGTAGTATTAGTATTGCACAAACAAATTCTGCAAAAACAGCAAATGTAAAGGTCACGGTTTCACCCAAACCTATTGGATCTGCAAAGGCTATTTCTTCGCTGCCAAAAAAGGTAATGAGCTTTGGTACCCCGTGTGTAAGGATTAGTCCTGAAATAAATATTCTAAATAGTAGCAAGCCAAAATCTGTATTTTGAAGATTTAAGCTGGTAGTGTAAGAGTTTTTCATTGATATGATTTTTTTTTGGTAGTTTCAATCCCCTAAATTAAACATATTCTTTTCATAATCCATGAAATTTCCGGTTTCAGGATAGAGAAATTTTTCTCTATCATTAGTGAATCATCAATGCTATTCTCCTAAGGTGAAAAAAATAAAATTTAAGAAGAGATTTCGTTTTTAAATTAAGTTAAATAAAAAACTGAGTATTTCATCGATATATTTGGTATTTTATCGATTTTAATGATGGAATTTAGCTATCTTTATAATCCGAAAATCTTTATAATTTCCTATCTTAATGACGCGATTATATTTAATAACCTTAATTCTACTCTTTACAGGAATGTCTCCTGTCTTTTCACAGGCCTCTGCTACAGCAAATTTTACAGCTTCTGCCACAATCATTCAACCTATAGGTATTACTACAACATCTAATATGCAATTCGCAAATATTGATGCTCAAAATGGCGGAGAGGTTATTCTTACACCAAATAATACCAGGATTATCACTGGGGAATTAGTTTTAGCAGAAGGAGGAAATGTTTCTGCAGCAACTTTTGAAGTTACCGGACAAAACGACTTTGCATTTGGGATAAGTTTGCCAAAGGGAACTCACCGGTTAAGTAGCGGAAGTGAAAGTATGTTAATTCAGGATTTCACCACTAATTATGATGGCAGCAGTTTAAACGGTGATGGTAAAACTATTAGGGTTGGTGCCAGTTTAATTGTAAGACCAAACCAAAAACCGGGAGATTATATAACTACAGGCGATCTACAGATTACGGTTAACTACAATTAAATTTTCTTCAATAAAATCAACGATATCGATGTAGTTTTATCAAAAATTTATCAGAAAGTGCATTTCAACGAGTATTTTATCTTGGTTGTCGAATAAGTTTCATTTGTATAGGGGATTACCCCCATATTTGTACTGTTAAACTTTTGAAACCCAAATCAAAACTAAAAATACTCAAAATGAAAAAAATTACTTTTACCCTACTAGTTGCACTTATTTTTGGAAATGCTTTTGCACAAGATGCTGAGACTGCTACTGCTACTGCCAACGCGGCTGCAGATATCGTTAGTCCTATCGGAATTTCATCCCAACAAGATTTAAATTTTGGTAAAGTTGCTAACAACGAAGCGGGAACAGTAGTAGTGGCTACAGATAGTGATTTTAGCACTTCTACTTTATCTCAAATTGGTTCAACAACTCCAACTGCTGCAAGTTTCAATGTAACGGCAGCTGATGGTTTTAGTTATTCTATTACCCTACCGGGATCTGTTGATCTTTCTAATGGCACCGATGATATTACCGTAGATGAGTTCAAGCACGATGCAGAAGGAAGAACTACAGGAACAGGCAGCGCTCAAACAGTTGGTGTTGGAGCTACTCTAAATGTTGCATCTGCGCAAGCTACTGGGAATTATACCGGTACTTTTGATGTAACTGTGACTTACGAATAGTAAAACAATTACTTTATAATATAAAAAACGCCGCCATTGTGGCGGCGTTTTTTGGTTTTATTAAATCTTTTAGCGAATTGTTATTGAAAATATTAATGAAGAATTATCATATCATTTTATTTTTCAGCTTAATAGGGTTAAGTGCTTCGGCGCAAAACTCGGCTTCAGCGACTGTAAATAGTAGGGCAACAGTTATAGATCCTATTAAAATTAATAAAACGGTAGATTTGGATTTTGGTAACGTAATAAGTGCCTATAACCCAGGACAGGTTATTTTATCTCCAGACGGCTCCAGGGTGGCTTACGGGGTGCAAATTTCAAACTCTATACCAGGAACCGTTAATCCTGCAGAAGCAGTAGTAACCCACGGTAATAACAATTACTCCATTAGTCTTCCTGAACAATTTACATTATACAACCAGGAAAACCCTAACCAGGTGCTTCTTATAGATCAGTTTACTATTCAACCCCAAGAAGGGAATGTTATTGATATAATTAAAATTGGCGGTACTTTAAATCTGGAAGCCAACCAGACTTCCGGCTTTTACACCAATTCCTCCGGCTTTAATGTAACGGTTTCCTATAATTAAACTTTTAGAATTCTTTAACAGGTAACTTATTTAGTATCTTTGTACCCAATGACATAATCTAAAAATCCAGCCCCACGGATATGAAAAAAAAACTACTTAGCCCCCTACTCCTTTTCTTTATATTTACTTTATTAGGACTTGCAACTTATGCCCAAGGTGATCTAATGATTATGCCAAAACGTTTGGTATTCGAAGGTTCTGAGCGTTCTCAGGAAATAAACCTGGTTAATACAGGAAGTGACACCGCGGTATATGCTATTTCTTTTGTGAATTACATCATGACCGAAAAAGGAAATTTTGAACAGGTGGAAGCACCTGAAGATGGTCAGAGATTTGCTGAAGATTTTCTTCGCTATTTTCCAAGACGTGTTACTTTAGCTCCTAATGAAGCCCAAACTATTCGGGTACAAAAAACCAGAACCGGAGATTTAGAACAGGGCGAATACCGTTCTCATATGTATTTTCGTGCCGTAGAAGATCAAACTGCACTTGGTGCCGAAGAAACCGAAGAAAGCGATGGAATTTCCATTAACATCAAAACTGTATTTGGAATTAGTATCCCCATTATTATTAGAGAAGGAACATCTACTACAAATATTACTCTTACCGATCTTGCATTAGCTACCGAAACCGAGTACCCAAAATTATCCCTTGTTATTAATCGTTCGGGTAATATGTCTGTCTACGGAATTTTAAAAGCAACTCATATTGCCCCTAATGGTACTCAAACCGAATTAGGGATGGTAAAAGGAGTTTCGGTGTATACCCCTAATGTAAAAAGGATTTTTAGCTTTGAGCTTAGAAATGCTACGGAAGTTGATTTGAATAGTGGAAAATTGGAAGTTTCATATTCGGAAGAAAAGGGAGAAATTCTTGCGAGTAAAATTTATGAATTGTAAAAATACTCAAAACACTTCGCTATTAGTAAAAATTAATTCTTCCAAAATATAATGATCAAGCCCCCCATTGCACGTATTCTTATCTTATGCATATTTATGCTTGGAAGTTATTTTGTGCAGGGGCAGGTTTATGAACCATTAATCACACAACCTGTGGTTGAAACAAGTTCAATTTGTGCTGGAGAGGAAATAAATATTTCTTTCCAGGTAAGAAATGGCTATACAAGAAACTGGTTTTTTATTTATTATTATACCGATTTTATACCTTTTACTACCAATACAAACTATAAAATTCTCCTTAACACTCAAGATGGACCTCAAGAAATAAAATCATTTAGTTCTCAAACCGCACCAGGAGTAGAGAGTAGGAATCAATTTCAAATAAATACAAGGGTAACCATTCCTGCAGAATTAAGTGGATCAAATTATACTTTACAGGTTCAATCATCAAGTCCCAATTCTCGCTCTGCTCTATCCAATACTTTTACAATAAACTCTTCAACGTTATACCAGGAAAGAGAATCTGGTAACGACTCCTGGATAGGCCACGTTTACGATGGGACAAACCAAAATATAACTTTTGATCAAAATTTCAATAATTATATAGGGGGATATATAGAAAATCTAAATTTTGATCAAGACTTTGGGGGGAATACTAATAATTTTCAGTTAGGTACAGATATTTGCGCTCCTTCGGTTTATACCGAAACTTTTGCGGTAAGATATCGAATAAATAGCAGCCTTGAGGGTTTATATAGTTTAAATATAGGTTCCGATGATGGTAGCAGATTAAGTGTAGATGATGAGTTAATTTATAATGATTGGAGTGATCACGGATATCGCAATCAAAATATTCTACTAAGTCTATCTGGTAATAGTAATTTAGTACTGGATTATTATGAAAACGGCGGTGGAAACCGTATTAGTATCGGGGAGCCACAACTTCTTATTGAAAATATTTTATCCAACAATCTTACTCAAACGCTTAATTCACAGAATTCAGGACAGACAATCACCGGAGACGAATTTAATAATCTTCCAAACGGGATGAGTCGGTTTGGTAATGGATATCAATGGGTTTACAGTACCGTTGAGGGCGGGGAAACCACTGAAATTCCCGGAGCTACAAATTCAAGTTTTACTCCCAATAATAATTTAGCACCATTTTTTAATACCGAAGGTACTTATTATATATATAGAATAGCTACTCTATCCAGTAGCAACAATAGGTTAGGAAGTGCTTACAGGGCAAGGATAAAATCAAATGCGGCTATTATTACTGTAGAAAAGCCGATTAATATTATTGATCAACCCGAGAATTTCACAACGTGTACAGGTAATCCAATTAATTTCAACGTGATTGCTGAAGGACAAAATTTATTTTATCAATGGCAGAGAAATAACGGCGGTAATACCGGATTTTACAATATTAATAATGGAGAAAATTTTTCAGGAACACAAACAACAAGTTTAAGTATCAATGTGATTGAAACTTCTTTAAACGATAGTAGATTTAGAGTAATAATTTCTGATGGAAATGGAAACACCCTTACCTCTAATTCGGCAGTTTTGAATCTTTTCCAAAGTCCCCAAGGCATTTATACCCAACCTTCAAATCAAGTAGTTTGTGAAGGAAATGATATTTCTTTTCAAACTTATACTTCTAATGATCAAAGACAATGGCAGGTCAGTGCAGATAATGGCACTTCCTGGATTGATCTTTCTAACAATCAATTTTATGAGAATGTAAATTCAGAAAGATTAGATATAATAAGTACACCAGCCAATTTTAATAACAACTTATATCGTATTGAAGTTTTCAACCAAAATTGTAGGGTATATTCTAATTCCGCAACTTTACAAGTTGACCCCGATCCTATTACCCAGCAACCCCAGGATGTCTTCGCCGCGTTTGGTGAAAATGCGATAATTGAAGCTGAAGTATCTGGGAACAATCTGAGCTATCAATGGCAAACATATAGTTCAACTTGGTATGATATCAATAATGATGAAAACTATAGCGGTACAAGAACCAAAAGATTAGAGCTTATAACAGTTGGATATTGGCCAGAAGATGGTTCTCGCTACAGGCTCTTAATTACCAATGAAAATGGTTGTGTTTCTATTTCAGAAACAGCTTTTTTAAATGTGGGAGAGAACAATTGTCCCGAAGCTCCTGAGATGACTCTAAAAGCCCCTGTCAACATTTGCCCGGGAGAAATTATTATTGGTGGTTCTTTTACTGGTACAGGTCCATGGAATATTTCGGGAGAAATAAATGGCCAACAATTTAACTTAACTATAAATGAAAGGGATTTTAATTATCCATTTAATATTCAACAAAATACTACTATTGAAATAATCAACATTACCGATGGTAATGGTTGTGAAAATAACAATCCAAATAAAGCGGTAACTATAGATGTGATCAATTCTATTGAAAACAATAGAATTATTGGCGCACAGGAGTCCTGCGGAGTATTCGATGCGGAAAGCCTAATTGGAGAAGATTTAGGAAAAGGATATAATTACGAATGGGAAATAAGCACCACCAGTGAAACTAATGGTTTTACCCAGGCTCCTGGAAATAATAACCAGCCCAATTACAATCCCGGAACGGTGTCTCAAACTACCTGGTACCGTAGAAAAGTAAACGTTGAAAATTGTACTGAAAATATTTCCAATTCAATTGAAATTACAATCAATGCTAACATAGCTAATAATAATATTTCATTTTTCAACGGTAATACAAGCACACTTCAAGCAATAGCAAATGAATATGGAGAAGTAAATTTAGAGGCGCCCGAAGGAACGGTTTTTACTTATGTAGATTTTGCCAGCTATGGAACTCCTTTTAATGACGCAGGCAATTTTAGTATTAATGAAGAATGCCACGCTAATACCAGTCTTCCTGTTACAGAATTTTATTTACTAGGAGAGAATTTAGCTATTATTCCTGCAACAAACGGTGTTTTTACAGATCCTTGTGTAGGTACCGTTAAACGACTTAATATTAGCGCAACCTATTCTGAAACATTTTGTAAAGGAATTGATCCAGGTACAGTAATCGGTACAGAAATAGACGGAAATAATATTTCTTATAGCTGGCAATTGAGTACCGTTGGGCCTGCTTCTGGTTTTGCTCCAGCCCCGGGGAATAATAATCAGCAAAACTATAACCCTGGAATTTTAAACCAGGATATCTGGCTAAAAAGAACTGTAAACTCTGGCAATTGCAGTAACCAATCCCCTATTTTATATATTCCCGTACAGGGAGAAAACATCTGGAGAGGAAGCGAAGATACCAACTGGAACAATATCGCCAATTGGAGCTGTAACGTCTTACCTACCCTGGAAACCGATGTTTTGATACCGGACGATTTGGCTTCAGGGAATTATCCTGAAATAAGCACCGGAGGTAATGCGTATGCTAAAAATCTTTTTATTGAAAATAATGCTTCTGTTGAAGTACACGAAAACTGGTTACGAGTGGCAGGTATTCTTACCAATAACGGAATCCTAAATACTGAAGCCGGAAGTATTTCTTTGCAGGGCGCCTCTCCTCAAATAATACCTGAGGCTGCATTTCTTAATAACCGGGTTCGAAATTTAAGGATCGATAATACTTCAGGAGTGACTTCAGAAGCTATAATAGAAGTTACCGGAATTCTTAATGTGGAAAATGGGAATTTTAATACTGGAGATAACCTGATTTTGATTTCAAACGAGGAACAAACAGCGCTCATAAGTGGAGCAGGAAATGGTCAAGTAATTGGTACAGTTAAAATGCAACGCTATCTGGATAAAGCTTTCGGATATAAATATTTTAGTTCTCCGTTTCAAAATTCAGTAGTTAGAGATTTTGCTTCATATTTGGATTTAGAAGATCCAATAACGGGATTTCCAAATTTTTATAGATATAACGAAAACCGTAATATAAATATAAATGATATTGTTCGAGATGCTACCGGTTGGGAAGTATATACCACGGTTACCAATAGTTTAAATATTGCTGCAGGTTATGCGCTTAATTTTGGAACTTCAATCGCTTCACAAACTATAGAGTTAAGTGGTGAAGTTAATAATGGTATTATTCCCAACCGCCAGTTAGAAAATCATCATCGTGAATATACAAGAGGTTTCCATTTGGTAGGAAACCCATACCCTTCCCCTATAGATTGGGATGCTACCCAGGGTTGGACGAAAACTAATATTGACGACGGAATTTATTTTTTTACCGCCAGTGATACAAGTCAGTATACCGGCACCTATTCTGCTTATGTAAATCAAGTATCTACAACTGATGGAAAATCTTCTAATATTATTCCATCTATGCAGGGCTTTTTTATTAAAGTAAGTGATTCTGACACCCAGGATGTAGTAACCGGAAGCTTTGCAATGGATAATAATGTTCGGGTAAACGATTTTGACCAGGATTTTTTAAGAACCCAGGAAGATTTAAAATCTTTAATTCGATTGGAGGCCGGCTTTAATACTTCAAACCAGCAGGATGCTTTGGTTGTCTATTTTTCATCTTATGCTACTCTAAATTTTGAAAAGGAAATGGATGCCCATAAATTGATGAATACCGATCTCGCCGTTCCGAGTTTTTATACTCTAACCGAAAATAAAAAAGAACTGGCCATAAATGCTATTCCTTTCCCAGAAGCGAGGGGTTATAAGAAAATTCCACTCGGTATTAAAGTGGATAAAAATGGTGAAATGAAGATTGACCTGGCCTCGGTAGAAAATTTGAATTCAAATTTTAATATTTATTTAATAGACCACGAAAAAGGCAAAGGCCAAAACCTAAGAAATAATCCAGAATATAGTTTCAATATTCTAGCAGGAACTCATAATTCCAGGTTTGAAATAATGTTTTCTGATGAAAAAGTAACCAGTCCTGCCATTGCTTTCAATGAACCTTTTGATGTGGAAGTAGAAAATGGGGTTGTGGTGGTAAAAATGAATTTAGAAGAAAATCAGGAAGGGATTTTAAGGGCCAGTACAATGACGGGGCAAATTCTTCAAATAAAAGATGCAGGCGGCAAAGACGAAGTTATTTTTGAAGGAATAACAAGTGAAGGGGTTTATATCATTAACCTACAGATAGGAAAAGCGCAATACGGTAAAAAAGTATTAATAAAAAAATAAACGAAAACTATGCAAAATAGACGCTTATTCAAGAACACATCTTTGTTGTTATTGCTTATGTTTTCAGTATTTGAAATTAATGCCCAAGAAGATCCGCCTATTCCCATAGAAGTGGAAGTTAGGACTTCGAGGAATCTTAATTTCGGTTCATTTACTGCCGGTAGTGCTGGTGGGAATGTAACTGTGAGTTATGACGATCAACGGACTGTTAATGGCGACATTGTTGAACTAAATTTTGGAGAACCTGTCTCTGCCGCTTTATTTGATGTATATGCCAACCCTGGGACCATTATTCAAATTGAAACTTTAGGAGATTATATTTTGCTAAATCAGGATACCGGAGCCGAAATAAAACTTACAATTAACAGTTTTAGTACTGGCCAGCGAACTTTTGTCACCCAGACCGCTAATGCCCAAACCCCAAATGAAGTTTTTGTTGGAGGTACTTTAACCATTCCTCCAGATAATTCAGGTATGCTGCCGGGCACCTATTTTGGTAATTTTACTTTAACTTTTATTCATCAATAGTAAGAACGCTAAGCGAAATGCAAACCCTCCCCTGCGCTTTTCCTGTTGAGTTTTATAAAAAACTTTTTTCAATAATTTTTTTGTTGTTATTATCTTTTACAGGAATAGCCCAGGAAGATTTCCCTGAATACGACGAATTAAGTGTGGATATGAATGTACGAGACCTCGGTACTATTGAAATTCCTATCGCAATTAAAGGTCAGGACGCTTATATTCCGGTAAAGGAGCTTTTTGATTTTTTAAAGATTAAAAATGAAGAAACTACTAATGGCGTCGTAGGTTTTATTATAAATCCCGATTCTACATATCAAATAAATCCTTCAGAAAATAGGATTCTTTATAAGAATGAAGAATTTTCGCTTTCGGAAGAAGATTATATTCAAACTCCGCTAAATCTTTATTTAAAATCGAACTTTTTTGGCGAGATTTTCGGCTTAAATACCAATTTCTCTTTCAGAAGTCTTTCCGTTACCATGGAAACCGAAAAAGAACTTCCGGTAATAAAGGAAATGCGACTTAGAAAAGTAAGGGAAAACCTAAATCGCGTTCGTGGCTTTGTAGAAGTTGATACCACTATGGAAAGGCGGTACCCTCTTTTTAAAAGTGGCGCTTTAGATTGGGGAGTTGTTACTACTCAACAAAGTGAATTTGAGAATGACAACCGATTATCCTTAGGTCTGGGAACAATGTTTCTTGGTGGGGAAACCAACTTAATGCTGAATTACTCCACTCGGGTTCCATTTGATTCCAGAAATCAGTTTTACCAATGGCGTTATGTAAATAATAATAACCGGGTTTTTAAACAGGTAACAGCCGGTAGAATTTTTACCCGCGCTACCTCTTCCCTATTCGCCCCTGTTAGTGGGGTTCAAATTAGTAACAGTCCATTCCAAAATCGAAGATCATTTGGAACTTACGTGCTTAACGATTATACCGAACCTCGCTGGACAGTAGAATTATATGTAAATAATATTTTAGTTGAATTTACTCAGGCTGATGCTTCAGGTTTTTACACGTTTGATGTGCCATTAATGTATGGAAATACGGCCGTTAGTCTCCGGTTTTATGGTCCTTATGGTGAGGAACGTATTCAGGAAAGAGTGATCAATATTCCGTATAATTTTGTTCCAAAAAATGAATTGGAATATACCGTTAGCGCCGGGATTGTAGAGAATGAAGACCTTGACCGTTTTTCCAGAGCTAATTTTAATTATGGACTCAGCAATTCAGTAACCATTGGTGGTGGTGCCGAATATCTTGCAGGTGTAACCAGTGGCGAAGTAATGCCTTTTGTGAATTCATCTATTCGTTTTGCTTCAAATTTTCTATTTACAGGAGAATATATGCACGGCGTAAAAGGAGAAGGGATTTTAAGTTACCGTACTCCCGGAAATATCCAGGTAGATCTTAATTATATAAAATATGATGAATACCAGACAGCGATAAATTTTAATTACCTGGAAGAAAGAAAATTAAGCTTTTCGGCACCTATTAGAAGTAAAAACTTCTCGATGTTCAGCAGGTTTAGTGTAAACCAAATCATTATGCCTACTACCGAGTTCACTACGGCGCAATTATTACTTTCTGGTGCTATTATGGGAATTAGCACCAACCTTACCACCTATGGTATTTATAATGACCGTGTAAAAGAACCAACTATATATACCTCGCTTTCGCAGAATTACAGGCTTCCGAATAAATTTTTGTTTTCACCGCAGGTGCAATACGATTTTAGCCGGAATCAGTTCAATAATATTATTATGGAAATAGAACGCCCGGTTTTCGAAAACGGTTTTCTAAACGTAGCCTATGAAAAGAATATGCTTAGAAATGCCCATATTTTTGAGATTGGTTTAAGGTATGCGTTCAATTTTGCTCAAACATCGGTGACTTCCAGGTTGGGTAACCGCAATAATTCGTTTGTACAATCGGCTCGCGGTAGTTTAATGTTAGACGATAATACTGGTTACGTGATGGCAAATAATCGTACCGCAATGTCAAGAGCTGCTATAAGTATTATTCCGTTTTTGGATTATAATACTAACGGAAAAAGAGATCCTATGGAACCAGCTGTGCGAGGGATGGAAATCAAAAATACCTCTGGCCGACTTTCGTATAACGAAGATGAAACTATTTTACGAATTACTGAACTTCAGCCTTATATAGATATTATTATTGAAGTAGATCCTAATAGCCTGGATAACATTGCCTGGAAAGTGAAAAATGAAAAAATAAAGGTACACACCGTTCCTAATCAGTTTCAGGAGATTGAAGTACCAGTAGAGGTTTTAGGTGAAGTTGCCGGAATGGTGTATGTAAGAAAAGGAAACAGTCTAAGCGGGCAGGGAAGAATAACGATAAATATTTTAGATGAAAATGGAAGCCTGGTAAAAGAAATTTTAACCGAAGGAGATGGATATTTCACTTACCTGGGACTAAAACCCGGAAATTATACTGCTGAAATTGACCCTTTGCAAATGCAGAAACTTAATTATACCGCGAGTGACCCCATTGAATTTGAAATCAAAATAGATGAATATGGTGATATTGTAGATACACTGGAATTCACCGTTGAAGCCAATTAATTAAATTATAAGCCATATAATTAGGGAAACAGCCAGTCCCACTACAGCGATTAAGGTGGTCATTACCGTCCAGGATTTAAAAGTCTGTTTTTCGGTTAAACCTAAATACTGGCCAACGAGCCAGAATCCACTATCGTTAACGTGAGACAAAATTGAAGCGCCTGAAGCTATGGCAATTACAATTAGTGAAGTTTGCGCCATAGAATAATCGCCTCCCGTTAAAACCGGCGCAGTTATCCCTGCAGCGGTTATCATTGCTACCGTAGATGATCCTTGTAAGATTCTGACCAATGCCGCAACAATAAACCCAAAAACCAAAGGGTTAAACCAGGCGTTATTTAAAGCATCGGCAATCATCTCTCCGCCTCCTGTTTCGATCAAAATTTGTTTAAAAGCGCCACCAGCACCGGTAAGTAAAATAATTATCCCGGCTGCTTGAAAAGATTTAGTAGCTACTTTCAGTAAAAATTCTTTTTGCATTCCCCGTCTTACTCCAAGAAAATACCAGGCTACAAGATTTGCAATTATCAATGCTGAAAATGGATGTCCCACCAATTCTATCGCGTACAAAAGCCCTTCCGGAATTGAAATTCCATCAAATAAAGGACTTTGAACTAAAGTGTTTGCCACAATTAGAAAGATTGGAATAAGAATGATAGAAATAATTAATCCCGGTGCCGGTGCTTTTGATTCATCATATTCTATTTCTTCGGTAAAGCTTTTAGGCTCAATCTGGATTCTTTTGGAAATATATCTTGCGAAAATTGGTCCGCTGATGATTGCTGCTGGAATTCCTGCTAAAAAACCGAAAACAATCACCCAACCTAAATCGGCACCAAGAATATCGGCAACCGCAATTGGTCCTGGGGTGGGCGGAATAAACGCGTGGGTTATCGCTAAGCCCGCAAGTAAGGGCAGTGCATATAGCAACAGTGATTTTCCAGTGCGTTTGCTTAAAGCGTAAGTAACCGGTACCAGAATAATAAATGCAACATCAAAAAATACGGGAATTGCTACGGCAAAACCAGTAACCATCATAGCCCAGGGTGCTTTTTTATCGCCTGTTTTCTTTAATAAGAACGAAGCGAGGCGTTGCGCTCCACCAGATTGTTCCAAAACTCCACCAAAAAGGGCACCCAAACCAACTACCGTGGCCACAAAGCCCAGCGTGCTGCCCATCCCATCTTTCATAGTTTCCAGGATTTCTGTAGCGGGCATTCCTGCGATAATTCCAACCGCGATACAAACAATTAATAAAGCCAGAAAAGCCTGGATTTTTAGTCTTAAAATCAGGAAAAGCAAGAGCGCGATTCCAGCTATAACGGCAAAGAGTAATTGTATATCCATTAATTATAGGTTTTCCATTGGGTATGAAAAAATTCGCCCCGGGGGCTATCGATTCGCTCGTAAGTATGTGCTCCAAAATAATCCCGTTGAGCCTGAATCATATTTGCAGAATTTTGAGCAGAAGTAAAATTCAGAAAGTAATTAGTCGCAGCCGATAAAACCGGAACGGCATAACCAGACTGAAGTGCAATACTAACTGTTTTCGTCAATGAGGCCTGATTTTTTTGTATTTCTGAAGAAATATTTTTATTCAGCAATAAATGATTATTTGAATCTTTAAAGATTTCAACTAGATTTTCCATTAATCCCGATCTAATGATACAGCCGTTGGTCCAAATCCGGGAAATTTCAGATAAATTAAGGTTCCAGCTGTATTCTGAGGAAGCAACCCTCAGTAAATCATAACCCACGGTGTGATTAATAATACTGGCGGTTTTGTAGGCCTGGAATAATTTATCTTTTATTTCTTCCAAATTTCCACCTTGGTTATCATTTTTATACAAATATGAAGCATTAACCCGAATTTCCTTCATCCCGGAAATATTCCTGGCCAAAACCGCAGCGGTAATGGTATCAAGCGGAACACCGAGTTCTAAGGCGGCGTTCGTTGACCAACCGCCAGTGCCTTTTTGTTTAGCTGCATCCAGAATTTTATCGATCAGGAAGTCTTCATTCTCCTTTTTTCGAAGAATATCTACGGATATTTCCAGTAAATAGCTTTTCATTTCCTTATTCCAGGCTTCAAAAAGACTGGCAATTGCTGTCGGTTTTGAATTCGTATAATATCTTAGAAAATGGTAGGTTTCAGCAATTAGTTGCATTTCGCCATATTCAATACCATTGTGCAACATCTTTACAAAATGACCTGCGCCATCGGGACCAATATGGGTACAGCAGGGATTTCCGGTTTTATCTTTTGCTGCTATTTTTTCTAAAATCGGTCCTATTTGTTTATAAGCTTCTAAAGATCCTCCGGGCATAATTGAGGGACCTTTTAAGGCGCCTTCTTCCCCACCCGATATTCCGCAACCTATAAAATGAATTCCCTGTTTTTTTAAGGTCTTTTCCCTTCTCAAAGTATCTTTATAATGGGAATTCCCACCATCGGTAATTATATCATCTTTTTCTAAGAAAGGAAGCAAACTTTCTATTACAGCATCAACCGCAGCACCGGCATTTACCATTAATAAAATTTTCCTGGGTGGATTTAAAGACGAAACAAATTCTTTTAAATCATCAAAACCCTGAAATGTATATTTTTCAGCATTTTCCTGAACAAAATTTTTAGCGATATCTTCTTCCTGACCGGGTACGTGCCGGTTAAAAACAGAAACATTAATATTTTTTGAAAGTAGGTTTAAAGCCAAACTCTTACCCATTACACCAAGTCCGATAAGTCCTATTTCAGCTTCAAGAACATTTAATTTTGCCATAATTTCCTTTAAAATATTTTCTTCAGAAGTATTTACATTTATTCGAATGGCATAATTTGGTTCTTCCAGTGTCTCAAATTGCGAGGTGAGCATTTCCGGCTTAAAGTAATGCCCTTTTCTTGATTTTAATCTTTCTAAAATCACCTCAAAATCTGCCGAAAGGAAAATCCATTTTAAATTTTCTTCAGGAATTGAAGTCAATTGCTTTCGGTATTTTTCTTTTAAAGCCGAACAGGCCAAAACAGCGCCACCGCCTTGCTCCCCTTTTTGAATATTTGCAGCTAAAACTGCTAACCAGCCATTTCTATCATCATCCTGAAGCGGAATTCCATTTTTCATCTTTTCCACATTTTCGGGAGGATGAAAATCATCGGCGTCATAGAAAGGTAAATTCAACTCTGTAGCGAGAAGTTTTCCAATAGTGGTTTTACCTGAACCCGAAACACCCATCACAATATATACGGCCATTAGTAAGTAATTTTAAGGATTTCCAGTTTTCGGGTTTCTTCACCTAATTTAAAATCAATTTTATTCCCCACTTTCTTACCTGTCACTGCTTTAGCGATAGGCGCCACAAAAGCGATTTTTTGCTTTTTCACATCAGCCTCATCTACGCCAACAATTTGGAACCTTTGGGTATTCCCGTTTTGTTTTAATTCTACCAGAGCACCAAAACGCACTTCATCTTCAGGTTGCTCTTTAGGATCTAAAATCCTGGCGGTGCTAATTCGCTCTCTTAATAATTTAAGATTCCCGTCTATAACCGCCTGTGCCCTTCTACGTTCAGTTTCATTTTCTTTATCGAGATTGGCGCGTTCTTCTATAAGTTCTTCCTCTTCTTCTTTTAATTCTTTTAATCCATTTGGCGTCACATAATTTGTTTCGCCTGCCGGTAAAGCCGCTCTTGGCGGGATAATAGGAGCTTCTTCCTGGTCGTCTTCTTTTACAAATCCTCTGCTCATAATTTTGTTTTAACCTTCAAAATATGAATTAATATGCTTTGGTAAAAAATTAAACTGATTTATTAATTCATAAATCTTTCAGAAGAAGAATTCTACAAAGCGGTATTCCCTTACTTTTATTTTATAAATTTAAATAATGAGCCTCGAAATCGCCATATTGTTTTTTATCATAATTGTGGTAATTGTTCTCTTTGCCCTGGAAGTTTTTCCGGTAGATAAAATTGCCTTTTTTATCCTTGCAGCTTTATTATTAAGCAATTTAGTTAGTCCCGAAGAAGCTATTTCAGGCTTTTCGAGTCCGGCCACTATTACGGTGCTGGCTTTAATGATTATAGCCATAGGTTTGGAAACAAACGGGGTGATAGACTGGCTGGCCGGCGGACTCAAAAACCTAAGAGTTTTACCCATTTTTCTAATGATCCCGGCATTTATGTTTATTGCCGGGAGTATTTCTGCATTTATTAATACTACGGCAGTGGTGATCGTTTTTATAAAAATCATCACTGAATTATCGGCTAAATACGACATCCCTAATTCAAAACTGCTTTTGCCTGTTTCTTTCGCGGGAATTATTGGAGGAAGTTGCACCTTGATGGGGACTTCTACCAACCTTATTGTAAACGCGGTTGCTATAGATAGAGGTGTTGAACGATTTAGTTTTTTTGAATTTACCTGGTATGGAGTAATTTTTTTAATTATCACCATAGTTATAGTCAGTGCTTTGGCAAAACTTCTCCCCGCTACTAAAAAGACCAAATTAAGTGAAGATTATAACCTTGATGAATATATTACCAAGGTTATTATTACCGGAGATTCCAAGGTAATTGGGAAAAGTATTGGCGAAACTTTTTTGCACGATAATGATGATATTGAAGTTTTAAGACTTAAGCGCAACGGGATTATTAACGACAGGCCAGGGAAATTCACCAGCCTTAAAGAAGACGATCAGCTTTTACTGCGCTGTAATCTTGAAAACCTTATAAAACTTAAAGATGCTGAAGGTTTTACCGTAATTAAAGATGAAGACAATAAAAAACTAGCCGACCCTATTACTGATTCTGAAGAACTGGAAGAAAATGTACAGGTGGTAGAACTTTTAATGCTTCCCAATTCACCTTTAATTGGAAAAAACATCAAAACCGTGGGTTGGTATGATCTTCACGGGGCTGTACCGCTGGCAATAAGAAAAAGAAGAAATTTTAGAAATCCCAGGAGACGAATTTTTAATCGTGGTAAAGATGAAATTGAATTAAGGGTTGGAGACCGGTTGCTAGTAGAGGTTAGCGAAAGTGCCATGGATGAACTTCAAAAGATTGAAAACGTCACCATCTTACAGCAACACAAGAATATTGAGGTTACCACCAAAACTAAAAAATATCTGTCGCTGGCAATTTTATTAGTAGTTATTGGGCTTTCAGCTTTTTCTATTTTTCCTATCTTAAAAAGTGCGCTTATTGGCTGTTTTTTAATGATTTTCACTAAATGTATAGACCTTGGTAAAATTTATTCCCAGGTAAATTGGCAAATCATTTTCTTACTTGCAGGAATGATTCCTTTAGGTGTAGCGATGAATAACACCGGCGCCGATCATTGGATTTCTGAACAATTATTGCTAATCTTTCAAAACCAAACCGATATTATTGTAATAGGAATTTTATTCCTGGTAACCATGGTTTTAAGCGGATTCATCTCTAATAATGCGACGGCAATTATAATCACACCCATCGCCATAAGTATTGCGGCGAGCATGCAAATGGATCCAAAACCCTTTATTTTATCGGTTTTATTTGCTTCTAATTTTAGTTTTTTCACTCCGGTTGGCTACCAAACCAACACTATAATTTATGGAATGGGAATTTATCGGTTTAGGCACTTTTTTATAATTGGCGGTACCGTTTCGCTAGTGCTCTGGGTAACCGCATCCCTCCTACTATCGGCCAGTCTTTAATTAGGAATCTGCTTTAATTTCAGGTATTTTTGACAAAAAATTTATGCCGCTTTTACCCGATAATCGGGATTCAGATGGCGTAGATCTAAGTTCAAATTAGATATTAATTTTTCTGTAAATTTTTTATGAGCTTACCTAAAAGTCGCTTACTTGTAATTGGCTGTGTTTGGCCAGAACCTAATTCTTCTGCCGCCGGTAGCCGAATTCTTCAATTATTAGAATTTTTTCTTGCCGAAAATTACGAAATCACCTTTGTGAGCACTGCAGCGCGTAGCGAATTTGCTGTAGATTTAGAAAAGATGAATATCGCATCTCAAGTGATAATAATGAATCATCCTTCTTTTGATGAATTACTGAAAAAAATTCGGCCGGATTTAGTGCTTTTTGATAGGTTTATGACTGAAGAGCAATTTGGTTGGAGAGTTGATGAAACTTGCCCTGATGCGGTAAAAATTTTAGATACTGAAGATCTTCATTTTCTCAGAAAAACCCGGACTGAAGCTTATAAAAAAAATATTTCTGCAGAAAGTCTTTATTTTGATGTCGATATAACGAAAAGGGAAATCGGGAGTATTTATCGCTGCGACCTGAGCCTGATAATTTCTGAAGTTGAAATGGATTTGCTTCAGAAGGAATTTAAGATAGCTAAGAACCTCCTGCATTATCTTCCTTTTCTTCTGGAAACAATTTCATACGAAAATAAAGCAAAATTGCCACCATTTAACGAAAGACAGAATTTTATAAGTATTGGAAATTTTCTTCACGAGCCTAACTGGAATGCAGTTTTATATTTAAAGGAGAAAATCTGGCCATTGATAAGGCAACAACTTCCGAATTCCAACCTGGAAATTTATGGCGCTTATCCTTCACAAAAAGTCTGGAATCTGAATAATGAAAAAGAAGGTTTTATCGTAAAAGGTCGTGCCAGAAATGCGGAATATGTGATGAAAAATGCTAAAGTTTGCCTGGCGCCTATTCAGTTTGGAGCTGGATTAAAAGGAAAGCTTATCCAGGCAATGCAATGCGGAACACCTTCTGTCACAACTTCTATTGGTGCCGAGGGAATTCCCGGAGCACTTGATTGGAATGGTTTTATAACCAACGATCCTAAAGAATTTGCAGAGAAATCGGTGCGATTATACTCCGAGGAAAAACTTTGGAAAAATTCGGTAGAAAATGGTTTTAGAATTATCAACTCAAGATTTAATAAAGAAGCATTTCAGCAGGATTTTTCAGAAAGATTAACTGATTTAGTTCAAAATCTAAATTTCTACAGGCAAAAGAATTTTATAGGAAAAATGCTACAGCATCATCAGCATAGGAGTACTTATTTTATGGCCAAATTTATTGAAGAAAAGGAAAAAAATAAAAAAACCGCCGGTTAGCCTACCGGCGGTTCCACTACACAAAAGGAACAGTTGCCTGTTCACAAACAGAAATCAAACAAATTGAGGTACTTCTTGTTCCTCAAACAATTTATGGTTTAAACCCTGCAGGGTCTTTATCTTGTTTTTAGTATCGACCAGCAAAGAAATATTGTTGTCGCTTCCGCCATAAGAAATCATTCTCACGGGAATATCATTTAGTAATTCAAAAAGTCGGCTAGTACTTTTATCTTCAATTAGGCCCTCGCCTACAATGCAAATAATACTGTGTTCTTTTTCCACGGTAATCTCACCGTAAGCATTTAATTCTTCCAGAATAAGGTTTAAATTCCGGTCGTCATCAATGGTTAGGGAAATCGCAATTTCTGAAGTGGTAATCATATCAATCGCGGTTTCGTATTTATCAAAAACCTCAAAGATCTTTTTCAGAAAACCGTGTGCCATCAGCATTCGGTTGGATTTAATTTTAATGGCGGTAATCCCATCTTTAGCGGAAATCGCTTTCAATCCACGGGAATGAATTTCAGCCGAAATTTTAGTTCCGGGTAGATCGGGAGTAAAAGTATTTTTTAGAAAAAGTGGAATCTGTCTTTTTATAACCGGGGAGATTGTTTGTGGATGCAAAATTTTTGCCCCAAAATAAGCCAGCTCGGCAGCTTCCTCAAAACTTAATTCGGCAATGGCGTGTGTATTTTCAACATATCGCGGATCATTATTATGAAACCCATCAATATCGGTCCAGATTTGAACTTCTTCGGCCTGAACTGCTGTAGCCAGGATAGTTGCGCTGTAATCGCTACCGCCACGTTTTAACGTGCTAATATTATTCTGCACATCGATTCTTACAAAACCCTGGGTAATGTAAATATCAGTGGATTCCAGGTTTTCTATATTCTGCTGAAATAGTTTTCCAACTAAATCTGTATCAGGATTTTCCAGGTTTGAAACCTGCATAAAATCTTTGGCATCCAGGAAGTTATTCTGAATTCCCGAATTGGTAAGAAACGTAGAGAAAATATAAGTGAGCATAGTCTCACCGGTAGTTACAACTTCGGCATAAACCTTTTCAGAATATTTATTGCGGCTAATTTCCTGTAAACCTTCAAGCACATTATTCACAAAAGCTTTGGCATAAGAATTTAATCCAGGTTTGTCTATAAGAGCATCTATGGTAGTTTCGTGCTTTTGTTTTAATTCAGTAATAATTGTATTGATCGCTGAATAATTTTCAAGCTTAATATTTTCGGTAATTTCAACCAGTTTATTAGTTACCCCGGCCATTGCCGAAAGTACAAGAACTTTCTTTCCTTCCCTTGAAGCTAAAATGTTCTTTACATTTCTAATGCTCTCTACAGATCCTACTGAAGTACCCCCAAACTTTAATACTTTCATTGCTAATTATTTACTCACTATGTGAGATTTTTAATGCTAAATTTTCTTTTTATTATTTCAATTTTGCCTGCTGGAATAATTTAATGCATAATTAGAATTAAAGCTTCCTGCAACAAAAAATATCTATCAATTTATATACATTTGCACAAAATGTACAATATTTAACAATGAAGACGATTACTACCTGTGTTCACGATATAATTAGACACCAACCTTTCCTGGATGATGCGATTGCCCGGGATATTGTAAATTTTAGCGGACTCGCGGAAGATATTCAGCCGCAGGTAGAAAAAGAAATGCGGAAACCGGTAAAGCAGGGTTCAATTATAATGGCGTTAAGGCGCTACGCTCCCCGCCGAACCAAGATTAATATGCAGCATTTGCGGGAACTGGGAGATATTGTTGTACGTTCCGGCATTACCGAATATACTTTTTTAAACTCTAATACGATTATTGCTAATAAGGCTAAATTGCTGGACGCGGTAAAAGATCAAACCGGGGTTTACCTTAATTATTCCAGCAATTATCAGGAAAGTAATATTTTGGTTTCTTCCAGTCTTACAAATCTTGTTGAAGATTGCTTCAGGAATGAAAGGCGGGTTTCTATTAAAGAAGAACTTTCTTCCATTACTATTGCCCTACCTAAAAATAGTTCGCAGTTTGTTGGACTCTATTTTTATCTCTTTAAACTTCTCGCTTACGAAGGAATTCCAATTTTTGAAATGATCTCAACCTCAAATTATTTCGCACTTTTCTTAGAAAAGGAATACGTAAATCAGGCGTTTTTATTGATTAATGAGATTAAGAAGTAGATAAAAGCTCCCCTCCTTTCAAAGGAGGGGAATGAATTCAGCTTTGCTGAAAAAAGGGGTGGTTACCCCATCCAAAATTTTATAAGGAGAAACCTTCAGTTAGACGGTTAGTTATCCCCATTACCAAAACCCAAAGTAAAAACCGGAAATTACTACGGCTACTACAAGAATAAGTAAAATGGTAATTATAAAACCTATTCCAAAATTAGTTTTCTTATTATCTTTTAAAATATAATCTTTCTCTTCTTCGTCTTTCTTAAGTTCCATAGGTTAGTTTTTATTCAAAATTAGTATTTCAAAATTTTAAGAGTGATAAGGTATTCTTAGATTATTGAAGTTGGTACCACCAAACAGAGTTTTGAAAATTCATAGGTAAAACCAACTGATTTTTTTTAGCATCAAATAGAATATCCCCAGAACTTTTTTCTGAAGTTAATACTTCTTTAAGTTCCCCGTCTTTCTTAATAAGATAAATTGTACCGGTAGCCCAATCTGAAATATAAAATGCATCATCCCCAACCGGTTGAACGCCGTCTAAATTCCCAATTCCTTCTTTAGATACTTTTTCGATCTCGCGTGTATCCATATCAATTTTCAGGAAGTTACCGTCGGTGTTTTCCCCCCAGGCAGCAGCGTAAAGATGATCTTTATGCGCGTAAAGTCCGTTTACATATTCTAACCTTGTAGTGTTTAAATATTCAATAATCTCCCCTTTCTTATCTTCAGGAACCATCATATTTGCAGAATCGCCGGGCATTAAATAAATAGCACTTTTACCGGAATCTGAAATAAAAATATTGCCCACGGCATCTACAGTTATATCATTTAAAGATTTTGCACCTTCAACTTCAATTAGCTTTGTGATTTCTGATCTTCCAATACTAATTTCTATAAGTTCGGTATTATTGGTAACATATACCTTATCGTCTTTTACCAGTAAACCTTTTGGGTCTTTTAAACCATCTATCCATTTTAAGTCGATAATTTCTCCATCAGCAGAAACCCTGGAAATAAATCCGTCTCCGGCTTCGTTATCGGCCATATTTGAGACATAATATTCATTTTCATCCTCATTAAAAACAACAGATTCAGGATGGCTAAAGCCTTCTACCTTCTTTATTAAAGTAGCCGACGTACTTTGGGCATATACGCCACTACTAATAAACACGCTTAAAAGAAGGATTTTAATAGAATTTAATTTCATAATATTTTTTGTTAGTTTTTATAAAGATACAAAATACAAATGTTTAGAATTTTTAAGGCTTTGTACTAATATGCTGCTAAATATTTGCTAATTCTAAACTTTGAAATTTGATTTCAGCTACATTAGTCTTCACTTAACCTATAAACTATAAAATTATGAAAAATATCATCAGGGCTATTCTTGCCGGTTGGGGCGCCAAAAAACTTGGTGGCGGCTGCGGGTGTATAGGAATTATCGTGGTATTTATAATTCTATGGATAATTCTTGGATACCTTGGCCTCGGATAGTTATTCGTACTCGGCCATAATAGTATTCCATTCCATCGTTTTCATTACTCCAATGAGAACAGGATCAATTTTATTTAATAAAGGTGAATTTTTAGGAAAGCTATACCCGTAATAATCTTTTTTTAAGGTTTTAGGGAGAACTTCAATATCATCTTCTAATCCTCTTCTTTTTAATTCGTACCGCAGAATAGGCTCATCGTAAACAAAAAGCTTGGTTTCTTTATTCTCTAGAAGCTCCATTCCTTCCTTTTCGCTCACTACTTCGGTATGCTGTATATTGTAAAGATTTAATAATTCCTGGGCACTGCTGCTTCTTACGCTGGTTACTTCAAATTTAGATAAATCCTGTACGCCGGTAATTTCATCGTTCATTGTTTGAACGGTTAGTGATGAAGCAATTCCGGCCGTTAAACTGGAAATAATAATGATGGCCATAAACATCCAGATTAAGCCAATTATACGTCCGCCGGTAGTTCTGGGCGATTTATCACCGTAACCCACTGTTGTCATTGTAACAGCACTCCACCAGAAACCTTCCAGAATTCCACGAGAACCGCCCCCAAATTCTTCGGCATTCTTTTTACGTTCAAAAATCCAAACCAGGAACCCAAAAACAAAAATTACTGCTAATAAAATAAGAATTGCCGAAATAAAATTCCAGCTAAATAAATTTGCTAAATAACTAAAAACCTGAGATTCACTTCTTTTAGCCACACCGGTATGAGATATGAAATATGGTTGGGAAAAATCCATTCGCTGCATCCTATTATCGGTCACCGTCACCGGATTAATACTAAAATCTACTTCGTTATTTTCAATAGCGTTTAATAGATTGCCCAGGGAAGTATATTCTTTAAATTCGTAATTAAAATCCAGCTCCTCATTTACCAAATCCCAGGCTTCAATGCTAAGTCCCGTGTATTCGCCGTTTTCTTTCATTATAAAAGGCGGCGTAGGTGTAACTCCAATTACAAATGTTTGGTTAATATCCAGACTATCTGGAGCTTGTTGTGCATTAAAACTAAAACTTGAAATTAATAGACTAAATAGAAAAACGTATTTTTTGATCATTAAGAATTAATCTTTTGTGTTTTTATTCCTTGAAATTGAATCTATTGGAACTTCATAATAGATCTTTAATTTTTTACGACCAAATTCCCGGGCTTTTTGTACATCCGCGTCCATGTAGATGTCAATTTTGTTTTTCCAGCGGTAATGCATTTTATCTTTCACCAGGAAAATGCTGTCAAAACCTTCAATTTTAACCGGCGTATTATGGTCTAAGCCTTTTTTAATTAAATCCCGGGAAACAGCGATTGCTCTTAATCCTGGTTTTAAAGTATCTCCCCAGGCGGTAATATTAGCGCCACCGGCACCGGTTTGCCAACTAAGGGAATTATAGGCAGATGCTGTAACTTCAAGGGTATCCCATACGGTAGAAGGTTCTATGGAATTTTTATCCTTAAAATTACAAGCTAAAAAGCCGAAATAAATAATTATTAAAAAAACTATTATTCCGGCTCTCATAACTTATTAATTTGAATTCTTATTCTAGCTTAACTTCCAGCCATCGCGATAGTCTCTACGCACAAATTGATTGGCTTCATCAAAATTGGTAACGCGCATTTCTTCTGAATTCCAGAGCATTTTTATATCGCGGCCAGGATATTCAAAATACGTATCTCCATTTTCGCGTTTCTTTTCGTTTCTAACATCGTACCCCCTAATGGCTAAATTTGCTATTAACAAAGTTTCAGTTAGCGGACCGGCAATTTCAAATGGAGAACTCAATTCTTTCTTACCATAGCCGGCAATTGCGCCTTCTACCCATTGGGAATAATGGCCTTCTTCCCCCCCGGGAACACGATCATATTTTTGAGCAACATTAACTTCGTCGGTTTTTGAGGTGGGTAATAAACGAGGATTTCGACCATATGTACCACACATCATTTTTCCTTTATCACCAATAAATAAAACACCGTTTCCACCATCGCCAAATGTTTCATTTGGACCTAGTTCTTCAGGTCTTTTTGGTTTAATGCCACCGTCCATCCAGTGTAAAGTTACATCTTCGCTGGTTTTTTCGGTTTTAGGGAACGTAATTACCGCGTGGCTTGAGGGCGGACAACTTTCGGGGAAATAACCTCTTTGAAATTCATCTACATAAACACTTCCTACGCTACACTGCACGTCTTTTGGATGGCCAAGGCCTAAAACACGGTATGGTGCTTCAATTAAATGGCAGCCCATATCGCCAAGTGCACCGGTACCATAATCCCACCATCCGCGCCAGTTAAACGGAACCAGTCCTTCAATATAATTTTTATACGGAGCAGTATTTAACCATAAATCCCAGTCTAAACCTTCCGGTACAGCGGTGGTTTTTCCTTTTGGCCACGGAATTCCCTGTGGCCATACCGGTCTATCTGTCCAAACATAAACTGTGTGTACTTTTCCTATAAGATCGGCATCATACCATTCTCGCATTTTTCTAACGCCATCACCCGAAGCTCCCTGATTCCCCATTTGGGTAACAACTTTATATTTTTCGGCAGCTTCAGTTAATTGTCTTGCTTCATAAATATCGTGGGTAAGTGGTTTTTGAACATAGACAGGTTTTCCTAATTCCATAGCGGCTAAAGCCTGCACAGCGTGACCGTGATCTGGGGTAGAAATGGAAACGGCATCTATATTTTTAGCTTCCTTGTCTAACATTTCTCGATAATCGGTATAAAATTTAGCCTTGGGGAAACGGGCTACAGAATTTGCGGCTCTTTTCTTATCAACATCACATAAAAAACCAATATCAGCCTTTCCTGATTGATAAAAGCTATTTATATCACTTTCACCTTTTCCTCCTACTCCAATTCCGGCAATCACCAGTTTATCACTTGGGGCCAAAAATCCGGGGCCTCCCATTACGTGCCTTGGGATAATGCTAATCCCGGCCGTGGCTAAGGCAGTTGTTTTTAAAAAACTTCTTCTGGAATTAGATTTAGAGGTTTCTTCTTTTTTCATGTGTTTCAGGATTTACGTTAAGTGGGTTAAGCTTATTAAAGTTTTTCTAAATTTTGAGTTAATAAATGTATTTACTTATTCCGTGAATTCCAATTTAAATATTAAGCTATTGTCTTTCAGTACTTATGCTTTCAGAATAAATTTTTATTAGAAATGTTAAGATTTTTAAAAGATTTCGGGATTAAAGCGGTCATAATTTGGAAGCGGATTTTATAACTGTACCTTTGCACTCTTTAACGGGCATATTGTTAATAAAGCCCATTATAATTTTGAAAAACAACATTATGAGTCAAGTAAAAGCAAATGACACGGTAAAGGTACATTACACAGGTAAACTAGCTGACGGGCAGGTTTTTGACAGCTCTGTAGAAAGAGGTGAGCCTATAGAATTTACTATGGGACAAGGACAGCTTATCCCTGGTTTTGAGAAAGGCCTTATCGATATGAAAGTGAACGAGAAGAAAACCATAAATATTCCTAAAGAAGAAGCTTACGGAGAGCCAAGAGAAGAACTTGTGCAAGAAGTAGAAAAAAGCCAGCTTCCGGAAGAAATTAAGCCGGAAGTAGGAATGGGACTTGTTTCCAAGAGCCCTGACGGACAGGAAATGAATCTTGTGGTTAAAGATGTAAAAGACGAAACTATTGTGGTAGATGGAAATCACCCATTAGCAGGAAAAGACCTTGTATTTGATCTTGAAGTAGTTGAGATCAAGTAAGTTCTTTTAACTTATATAGAAGAGCCCGAAGCCTAATGGTTTCGGGCTTTTTTGTTGTATGATTTTTAAAGAGGGGTTAATGTTTTGATAATAATTTGAGGTTAGTCATAATGATTTTTATCTTAGAAAGAAATCAACAAAAAATATTATTATGAAAAGACATGGAACCGCAGTTTGGAAAGGAAATCTTAAGGAAGGTAAAGGAACTGTAAGCACCCAAAGTGGTGTTTTAAAAGAATCGCAATATTCTTTTAAAACCAGGTTTGAAGACGGAATTGGCACTAACCCCGAAGAACTTATAGGTGCGGCACATGCCGGCTGTTTTACGATGCAACTCTCGGCTAATTTAACCGAAGAAGGTTTTGCACCTGATGAACTGGAAACCAAATCTGAAATTACTTTTGAAGATGGTGCTGTAAAAAAATCACATTTGATTTTAAAAGCGAAAGTAAAAGGAATTGATAAAGCGCAGTTCGAGAAAGTAGCCCAGGATGCGAAAAAGAATTGCCCGATTTCTAAATTGCTCAACACAGAAATCACCTTGGAATCTGAATTGATTCAATAATTTGTTGAAAGACATTAGAAGAAAAATATTCGCCACGAATACACTTATATGTTTGTGAATTCGTGGCTTTCTTTATTTTAATGAACCTTTCAATGCGAAAACCACTGCATTTTTAATTCGATGATCCATTTGGTTTTTTGACACAAATTTTTGATTTATTTCTAACTCAATTCCCAAATAATTTTCAGGAAATTTTTTACGTAAATACGTAGTAAAACCATCTGCCTTTCCAAAATAGGGATAGTTAAACCTGATTTTTAGATGAGGGTTTTCTTTTTTTAATTTTCGCTTGAAATTTTTACTGAATTCCTTTTCCCCAGATTTCGCAGGATCATAAAGTAATCCGATATCGGTATTTCTTACTATTCCGTTTAATCCCGGGATAAAAGTATGTACCGAAAAATGCAACACCTTCTCCCCTTTCTCAATAAATGCTGAAATATTAGTTTCTACAGAATTCCGATAAGGAAAATAGTATTGGTTTAAAACTTCTGTTTTCTGCGACCGGGATAAAATTTTAGTAAACTCTGAAAATAAATTTGGATGACCAATTGATCTGTTTACTTCAACTAATAATCTACCATTTTCCTGAACCTGATTAAAATCTGCTAAAACTTCTAATTCCCGAAACAAATCCAGAGAGCCGGGATCGTAGCCTCGATGTGAATTGAGAATTTCCTCAGCATCAGAGAATAACTCTTTGTATTCCTCCGGAATTGTATTAAAAGCGTGTTCGCAGGTTAAGACCAGTTTCACAGCTTAAAGAATTTATTTTCTTCAAGGCAATCGGCTAATTTAAAATAGGTTTTTTGAATATTCCCTTCTGAAAAGTCATCATTTAGAGATTTCAAAATGCGGGTAGAAAGACTTCCGTTATTCAATAAGAATTTAATGCTTTCCTGGTGTTTTTCTGCAATATTCCTTTTTACTTTTGAAAATAAAATACGCCAGATTTCCTTAATTTCTATAGCTTGTGAAAGTCCGAAGATCTTAAGATATTCCTTGTTATTAATTTTAGTATTTTCAGCATCCTTAATTACGGCATCAAATATTTCAAAAAGTTCGTTTTCGTGCCATTTTTTTTGCTCATCAATAGCAATTAAATCTTCACTAACCAGCAATTTTAAACATTCAATAATAAAAATCGCAATTGCCATATCGGCTTTAGGACATTCCTGAACGTCAATAACGCGAATTTCAATGGCATTTCGATCAAATCTTGCAATAGCACCACGGGAATTTAAAAAATGATGATCCAGAATATTTTCAGTATCGTGCGGCTTGATTTTGTTATTTATCGGTTCAAAAATCGTTTTGTAATAATCGTCTTTAGAAAAAACCTGTTCCGGAATAACTTTTCCAGTCATCTCCGGAATTTCCTTTTGGTTGGTTTTATAAACCTGCATCCTGGTATCCTTAAAACCAGTATCCTTCCCTTCTAAAATAGGAGAACTCGCGCTTAAAGCAGGAATTATGGGCAATAGCAAGCGCACCGCTGCGTGTAATTTTTCAAATTCAGCATCATCAAAAAACGGAAGATTTATATGCATACTTTGTACATTGCTCCAGCCGTGTCCGCTGCAATCAAAGATCCTGTTATAAAGTGCGTAAATTTTACTGGAGCTGTGTTTCCACAATTCAGTTTCAGTAGCGGGCTTCATTAAAGGATGTGCGGCCGAAGGTAAAAGCCTGGTGTTTTTCTCTTTCAGTAAACTATTAACCTCCTTAATATTTTTAGCAAAAAGAAGGTCTAAACTGTCCAAATCTCCGGTGGGACCGTTGGTTTTTAATTCTACAACGTGGGCAACCAATTCGTTGCTCCATTCAATTTCTCCATTTTCTATATCTGAGGTGATTTCCCCATTTTTACTAATAAAAAGCTGATCAACAATTGGATTCACCTTAAAACTGGACGCATCAATAAACATATATTCCAATTCAATTCCAAAAACTTCAAAAAGATGATACTTCATAAATTATTTCTTTACCAGTCGGTTTTTTAATGCCGATAAAATCTCTACATAAACCTGATCGCCATAATAGGCATCTTCCACTCCAAAATCGATGTTTGGATTATCATTAATTTCAATAACCAAAGCCTTACCTCCTACTTCTTTAACATCAATTCCATAAAGTCCCTTTCCCATTAATTTAGCCGATTTTAAGGCAGCTTCCAATATTTTTTTCGGTACTTTCTCTATAGGCAAACAATCAGCATTTCCATCCTGATCGTCTTTTTCCTTGGCATCCCAGTTATAGATTTGCCAATGGTCCTTGGCCATATAATATCGGCAGGCATAAAAAGGTTTATTATCCAGAATTCCTATTCGCCAATCGTATTCTGAAGGTGAAAATTCCTGGGCAATCACTAATTCCGATTTTTTCAGCATCATTGTTACCAATTCCTGGTATTCGACGGGCGTAGTTGCTTTCTTTACACCGAAAGAAAACGTAGAATCGGGAGATTTTAAAACCACCGGAAGTCCGGTAAGTTCAAGTACTTTGTCTTTATTTTCTTTATGAATTATTACAGTTTTCGGAGTTGGAATATTAGCATTTTCCAAAGCCTCAGCCATATAAACTTTATTACAACATTTCAGAATAGCATCTGGATAATCTATAATCGCAATCCCTTCCTGCTGGGCTTTTCGTGCAAAAGCATAAGCCTCATTATTTACTTCGGTACTCTGCCGAATAAACAAGGCATCAAAAGCAGATAAACGCGAAAGATCTTTAGGAGAAACTATTTCTACATAGAAATCCATTTTTTCAGCAATTTCCACGAATTTCTTTAATGCTTTGGCATTACTTGGCGGTGCGGGATCATCGGGTTGTACTAAAATTGCCAGATCATATTCCGCAGTATTTGTGCGAGGTGTGTCGTAACGTTTTTTGGCAAAATACTGCGCCGCAAATTCGTACATACTTTCTAAGTGATCGTCGGGAATTTCGGCCTCAGAAATTGCTTTAATGCTTTTAATGTTCCACCTGGTGGTATAATTAAATTTTACCCGAAGAAACGGAATTTGAAAATGCCGGTGAAACATTGCACTCAACTCCTTATATTTCTGCGCTACGTTTTGCCCAAAATAGATACTAAGGGTGAATTCCTGTGATTTTATGCTTTTTAAGCTGGTTTGCATTAAATCGTCAAACTCTTCGGAAACTATTTTTACAAGTTTCGGTTCGCGTAAATCCACAATATTTTTAACCGTAGGAATTGCTAAATGCCCCCGGGCTTCAGCTAAAAGCGACACGTAGTAACCTTTTGACTGATAAGAATAATCTTTGCAAAGGTTGAAAATCCTTGCGTTTTTAATCTTTGCAAAGTCGGGATTTGTGAGATAAGCCTGGGCAGAAATTATCTCTACATTAGCCAGTTTTAACTTCCACTTTTCAGGGTGGTTTACTATTATATATTTATTCATTGAGTAGTTGAAAATTCTATCAAATGTAGGAGAAAATTAAATACGCTTTTAATGATTTTTATCAAAATAAGGCATTCTATTTATTTCTTTAATATTTATTAGTAATTTCAGGGCTTCAATAAAATGAAATACAATATATATGAAATTAAATCTTCTTAGCCTTGCGCTAATTTTTACGGGAAATCTGGTACTTGCCCAACAAAACAGCGATGAAGCTTTACTTGAAAAAGCCAAAGAAATTCATGAGAATGTCATTACCATAGATACCCACGCCGATATTAATATTAATAATTTCACTGAAGAAAGAAATTATACCATGGACCTGGAAAACCAGGTAACGTTACCCAAAATGGAAGCTGGCGGACTCGATGTTGCCTGGTTTATTGTTTATACCGGTCAGGACGAACTTACTGATGAAGGTTTTAAAAATGCATACGAAAACGCAATTAGCAAGTTTGATGCTATTCATAAACTGGTAAAAAATTTCGCACCGGACCAAATAGGATTAGCTACAAATTCTGAAGAAGTAAGAAAGTTAACCTCTGAAGGAAAAAAAGTAGCTATGATCGGTGTTGAAAATGGATATTCTATCGGAAAGGATATTGAGAACGTTGAGAAGTTCTATGATCTTGGCGCGAGGTATATGTCGCTTTCTCACCAGGGCCATAGCCAGTTAAGCGATTCTAACACCGGCGAGAAAAATGATGAATGGCTTCACAACGGCCTTAGCGATTTAGGAAAAGAAGTAATCGCTGAAATGAACCGACTGGGAATGATGATAGATGTTTCGCATCCTTCTAAAGAAGCTATAAAACAAATGTTTGAGATTTCCAAAGCACCGCTTATCGCTTCCCACTCTTCTGCTCGCGAACTTTGCAATCATAGTAGAAATTTAGATGATGAACTTTTATTGCTGTTCAAAGAACACGGCGGGGTTGTACAAACCGTTGCATTCAGCGCGTATGTAAATACCGAAAAAACCCAGGCGTTTAATGAGGCGAGCTCTAAAGTTTACGAGAAAAAAGCTAAAGAAATGAGTTTTGAGGTTTTACCACGGGATTCTGTAAGAGCGTTAAGCAATGAAGATAGAAATGCTTATTATGCCGATTTTCAAAAAGTAAGATCTGCGGCTGCGCCTGAAGTTGAATTACTAAAAGAAGAAATTGAACCCGTAGGAGTTTCAGATTTTGTAGACCATATAGATTATATGGTAGATTTAATTGGAATTGAGCACGTTGGAATTAGTTCAGATTTTGACGGTGGTGGCGGAATTGACGGCTGGCAGGATGCTTCTGAAACCTTAAATATCACCAAAGAATTGGTAAAACGCGGTTATACCGAAGAAGAGATCGCTAAACTTTGGGGAGAAAACTTGCTTAGGGTTATGGATAAAGTTGATGCCGTAGCTGCAGAACTTCAGAAAGCATAAATACTGAAATATAAATATTAAAAAAGCCTGTCGGGATTATTACGGACAGGCTTTTTTAATTCTAATATCTCTAATTAAGAATTAAGCGTGTTGTAAATCGTGCTTACCTTCTCTAATCTCTTCGATCATTTTAGCGTTAAACGCCGGTAGATCGTCAGGGTTTCTTGAAGTTACAAAAGCTTCATCTACAACTACTTCCTTATCTACCCAAAGTGCTCCCGCATTTTCCAGGTCTTTCTTAATAGAGTTGAAAGAAGTCATTGTTCGACCTTCTACAACTTCCGCATTAATTAGTGTCCAGGCTGCGTGGCAAATTGCACCAACAGGTTTTTTCTGTTTAAAGAAATCCCGTACAAATACTAAAACTTCGTCGTGTCTTCTTAATTGATCGGGATTAATTACTCCGCCGGGAAGTACCAAAGCATTATAATCTTTTGCACTTACATCTTTTACAATGTAATCAACATCAATTTCTCCAGACCAGTCAGTTCCTTCCCAGCCTTTTATTTTTCCTTTTTCAAGGCTTATAATATCTACTTTAAAGCCTTCACTTTCCATGGCTTCTTTTGGTGAAAATAGTTCACTTTTTTCAAAACCATTTGTAGCTAAAATTGCTATTCTCTTTTCCATAATTTTATCTTCTTTTTTGGTTCATTCAAAGATAAAATATGTTTAAGGAAGACTGTGCTAAGGTCTTTATAAAAGGAAACCCGGTTAAAGTTAAACTTTATTAATTCTCTTAAAACTATTTAAAATGAGGTTATTTTTTATTCTTTGTCTTCTGCCCGCTTTCCCGGTTTTTCTCCCAGTTCATATTATTTTTAAGCGTATCTATAATTTCCTTTTCTTCCTCTAATTGGGTACGCTTTTGTTGCAATTTTTCCAGTTCCTGGTAAATCGCCGGTTCTCCATATTTATTGGGTACTACCCTTTCATTTTTGAGTAAGGCATATTGAACGGTAAATTCGGCTCCAAAAAATAAAATAAGGCAGGTATAATAAACCCATAGTAGAATTAACACTACCGAAGATGCTCCACCATAAACCGATGCCGGTTCACTTTTTCCAAAGTAAAAACTAATCAATGCTTCACCTATTAGAAATAAAACAGTTGTTACCGCGGCTCCCAGATAAGTAATTCTCCAGCGTAATTTAATATCTGGAAGTAACTTAAATATAGCTGCAAATAAGGTGGTTATAACCAGAAAGGAAATCCCCGCATTGGCAACCTCTACCATAAATTCAGTTACATTAGGGGCGTATTGCTTTATTTCATCTTTTAAAATGGTGATTAAAGCGGAAATTACCAGGGATAATAAAAGTAAAAGACCAATGACCATTACCATTCCGAAGGAAATAAGTCGGTCTAATAAAATTCTAAGGAAATCGGTTTGTTTGGCCGCTACATTCCAAATATTATTCATTGCCATTTTAAGCTGAAAAAACACCCCGGTAGCACCAAAAAGCAACATTCCTATACCAAAGATAATGGCCCAGGTAGATTCTGTAGCGAGTGCCGCGCTGGCAATCATTTTTTCTATAGCATCTGCAGGCTCCTGTCCAACAAAACCACTGATTTCTGAAGTTAACCTTCCCTGCACAGCTTCCTGTTCAAAGAAGTAACCTGCAATGGTTACCACAATGATTAACAAAGATGGTAAAGAAAACAAGGCATAATAAGCAATAGTAGCGCTGCGCGCATAGGGTTCGTTCCTATTCCAGCTAATATAGGCTTGTTTAAAAAGGGACCAGGTGGTTTTGAGGAATTCCATTAAATCTGGTATTTCTCTTTAAAAATTTCAATATGATGTTTGGTATGGCCTGCGGTTATAAAACCTAATGCCCTGCAACTGGTAGAACTGCCACTTATAAATCCCTCGCTTTCCAACATTTCTTTTGAAAAACTCTGATAAAGGAAAATCCCGGCATTTCTTACTGCTTTAAATTCCTTTTTAAGACTTTTTAAAGTTCGGATTTTAGCAGCGCTGGCAGGAACGTACGTATCATGATCAAAACCCGGTAGTTTAATTCCCGGTTCTCTCGCCAGGGTAAGTGATCTATACTGAAAAATACGTTCTACATCTATAAGGTGCTGAATTACTTCGACTATAGTCCATTTACCTTCAGCATAACTGTAGCTAAGGTCTTCCGGTTTCATCTTATCCAACAATCTCAGGAACTCTTCCCTGTTTTCAAGAAGTAAAATCCCCAGCTCTAAATTGCCGGGGATTTTCTGTAAATATCTGTCGTAGTACGCATTGTACTCGTTAGAATTTAGATTATTTGCTATCATTTTAAGCAGAATTTCTACTTGCGTTAATATTTCCGTAAAGGGAACGCGTTACCATTTTCTCGTAAACTTCCAGCATTTTCTCGGCACTCTCTCCTTGTGCCTGAAGTTCCTGAACTTTTCTAAGCGCGTGTTGTTGAATGGTTAACAATGGTAATACAATTCGCTCTCGTGCCTGAATTGACGCTCTTCCAGCCGGCTGATTTTCCATAAGCGCATCGTAACCGGTTACTTTTAAAAGCATATCATGGCTACGTTTATATTCGGCATAAATAATCTTCCAGAATTCACCAAATTCCTTATCCTGTTCCATATACGCAGTTAGCGCGAAGAAGGACTTGGTAAGGCTCATCATAGAATTCTCTAATAAAGTTTTAAAGAATACCGAATTATTATAAAGTTGCTGAACTTTGTCAAACTCACCGGCTTTCTCGAACTTCTCTAAAGCGGTACCCACTCCAAAGAATCCGGGAACATTTTGTTTTAACTGGCTCCAGCTTCCCACAAATGGAATCGCCCTTAAATCGTTTAGATTAAGTTTCGCATCCTTATTTCTTTTAGATGGTCTACTTCCAATATTTGTTTTTGAGTAATATTTTAAAGTACTCATTTTTTCCAAATACGGAATGAACTTTTCGTGCTGTTTGAAGTTAGTATATGTTTCGTAGCTTATTTCAGCAAGACGCGTCATTGTTTCGCGATCTTCATCTGTCAACTGATTTTTTCCTTTGCTAAATATCTCGTTAGAAACACCGGAACTAAGTAATTGTTCCAGGTTATACCTACAAGAATCACGAGTTCCAAAATTAGAACTAATGGTTTGTCCCTGCACGGTTAACTGGATTTCTTCATTTTCAATTCCGGAACCTAAAGAGGCATAAAATTGGTGAGTTTTTCCACCACCACGAGCCGGTGGCCCTCCTCTACCATCAAAGAATACAACTTTTATGTCATATCTCCTGGAAACCTCAGTTAGCATTTCTTTGGCTTTATAGATACTCCAGTTGGCCATTAAATAACCACCATCTTTAGTGCCGTCGCTAAAACCAAGCATGATAGTTTGCTTGTTTCCTCTACTTTTTAAATGCTCACGGTAAACCGGATTATTATATAAAGTCTCCATTACATCTGGAGAAGCTTTTAAATCAGGTACTGTTTCAAAAAGAGGAATAATATCTACTGTAGGTTTATTCCAACCACACATTCTTAAAAATGCAAATGGCTCCAAAATACTTTGTGGTACTTCACTATGACTAATTATGTATCTATTAGCGCCATTTTCCCCATTTTTCTTCTGAATTTCCTGCATTGCATATATTGAGGAAAGCGTTGATTTAGTGATACCGTCTTCATAACTTTCAGGATCAATATTTCCTTCAACTTTTGTAAGCGCTTCTATTTGTTCTTCATTAGAAAGAGAAGCATAGTTTTTAGGAAGTAAATCGGGCTGGGTATTGATAATTTCCTCTAAAACTTCAGCGTGTTTTCCCGAATCCTGGCGGATATCTAAAGTAGCAAAATGATACCCAAAGATATTTGCTTTGTTAATAAGATCGTCAATCTCTTCAACAAACAATCCCTGGTGTTTATTTTCAACTATTTCTTTGATTTCATGTAATTTAGACTTAAAGTCTTCAAGTGACATTTTAATTTTTCCTGTCTTGGAAATTGCACTTTGATATAGTGGAGTTTCTATTTCAGTAATAATCGTGTCTACTTCGCTAAAGGTCACCCTTCTTTTCAGTTTTCTAATGTCGCGGTAATAATTCATCAAAATAGTGCTTCTTAGCCTTTGCGCTACTTTTAAGGTGATTTCAGTAGTTACAAATGGATTACCATCACGGTCTCCTCCCGGCCAGAATCCTAAATTGATTACCTGGTTACCAATATCTTCGCCATCAAAAATATTCTGCTGAATATAATTATAAATCTTACTTACACTTTGGTAGAAAACATTCTCAAAATACCAGATCAAGCTTACGGCTTCATCGTAAGGTGTAGGCTTCTCTTTTTTGAAAAACGGGGTTTTCCCAAGCTGAGCCAATAATTTTTTAATAAGCGTAATATCATTTTTCTGAATAGCCTTATCCAAGTCGGTGATTATTCCTAAAACGGCTCCCGGATAAAACTGCGTTGGGTGGGCGGTTAAAGTTGGCCTCACGTTAAAACGCTTCAGGTATTCCCGCAACTCAGGTGTTTTTTCTTTAGCTTCGGCTTCCTCTTTAACATTTCTAAGAGTTCCGCGGCCATCCATATTATTTACTATAGGAAAGGACGCATCTTCAATAGCATCAAAAAGCACTACCTGTCTTTCTATATATTGAATAAACCTGAAAAGCAAACTGATTTGATGTTCTTCTGAAGGATCATCCTGATATTTACTAAAGAAGGTTTCAATAATTTCTGAAGGATTTTTATTTTCCTTAAAGCCTGCTTCACAAATTTCCTGAAAAAGAGGCAGCAGGGATCCTGTTTTACTAATATCGTCAAAAGGCAGCGTTAAAAATATACTGTTATAAACCTGATATTTTGAAAGTACGCTCTCATTAAAACGTTCTAGTTTTGGTTCTCTGTGCATAATTAGTTTTAGTTGATTAAGATTAAATTTAAAGTTATAAAAAAACCCTTTAAACACGGAAGCCTAAAGGGTTTTTATAATAAGTTTAGGCTTGTTTACATATCCTGAAAAATAGAGTGCATTAAACGTTTTTTATCGTTTAAGCTCTCTTCTAAAGAAATCATAGTTTCTGTTCTGTAAACTCCTTCAATATCGTCTAATTGAAAGATTACTTCCTTAGCGTGTTGTGTATTACGTGCTCTAATTTTACAAAATACATTAAATTTCCCAGTAGTAACGTGAGCAACAGTCACGAAAGGAATTTCGTTAATGCGTTCTAATACAAATTTGGTTTGTGAAGTATTCTTAAGGAATACGCCTACGTAGGCAATAAACGCATAACCCAGTTTCTTATAATCTAGAGTTAAAGAGGAACCTTTTATAATTCCTGCTTCTTCCATTTTTTTAACCCTTACGTGTACGGTTCCGGCCGATATTAAAAGTTTCTTTGCGATATCGGTAAATGGAGTCCTCGTATTCTCAATTAACATATCGAGAATCTGGTGATCTGTTTCGTCTAATTTAAACTTGGCCATTTTTTAAATTTCTTTATTTATATGAAATTCAAAATTAATACAAAATCCTTGAATAATTGCTAAGGTTTTTGAGAATTATTCACATTTAAGAGGTAATTCTATATCATTTAGAGTGATTTTATTAACTACAACGTTTTCGATAGCCTTAGATTTTTCATTTATTTCAATTTTTTTATTCTCACAGGAGAATTCTTTATGTGCAAACCTGGTAATTTTTGGGTCTATTTTTTCTATTTCCGGTAAAAACATCAATTTCCCATCTTTTACCCCTTCTTTATATTGTATAGCGATATCTACTACTCCATTTTCAGTTTTTGCATTCCTTAAAATAATATCGTTGAATAGTTTTTGATTTTCAGGAATTTGCTCATACTCACGATAATCGATTTCCTTAAAACTTTCTTCGCTTATAGCTTTTAAAACCGAAATTAAGGCTAAAAACACATATTTCCTGGTTTCCTCCCGCTTATAATCGCCCGGATAATGCCCGGCTTCAAAAAGAATGGTCGGGGTTTGGGTGCTTTGAAAATTATCTCCTGTACAGTTAAGATTAAAAGCATCGTCATACCTTCCCATTCTCCCCGGAAGTAAATCTGAAAGATCTGAAGCTATATTAGCAATTAACTGCATACTTTTAATTCGAGAAGGGAAGATTTGCCTGTCTTTATCCATAGAAGGCGTTAGAAATGATAAAACAGCGGGTTCCGGCTGGTTTCCGGCACTAAATATGGTACGCTGGTCGTGGAGATTTAGACAGTAATCGGGTTGAAATTTCTCAAATTCCTTTCGCAAAATCCTACTTTCCGGTTGACTTAAATCTTGGGCATCCCTGTTTAGATCAACATTATTAGCATTTACACGAGTATAAGCTTGCGCGCCATCGGGGTTTAGCATAGGAATAATACAAAAGCTGCAATTGGTTAAAAAAGACTTTACCAAAGCATCGTCCTTATTTATAGATACATAATTAAGCAGATCAAAAACAGCCTTGGTGGTGGTAGATTCATTTCCATGCATTTGGGACCAGACAAAGATTTTAATTGACCCGTTACCAAATTGAATACTATGAATAGGTTGTCCCAGAACCGATTCTCCGATTTTTTTTACAGTGAATTCTTCTTCCAGATTATCTAGCAAATTTTGAATATCAGTTTGCCGAATATACCTCCCGGAAATTCCCAGATTTTTAAATGAATTATAGTCTTTATAAAGCTGAGTAAATAATGCTGTTTTTTCCATGTTTACAAAAGTAAACAATACATATTTTACAATTGTAAACAAGTAAATTTACCTTTGTTAATTACAAGTGTAAACAAGAGTTCAACCCAATACACCCTTGACATGGAATAAATCCTACGAAACTATTTTCACTAATTAAATTATTGTTTTTTAGTCATTTATATGTGTAAATCTAAAGTTGTAATTCATATAAATTTAATCATTTACATATGTAATTTGCAGGCTATCTAAGGTTTGATTACATTTGTAAATAGTAGTTATACGCAACAGAATTCACAATGGTAAACACCGAAGACTTTTCTAAACGCTTGCATAAAATCCTTGAATTTTATGAGTTATCGGCTGCTGGTTTCGCCGATAAGATTGAAGTAGGACGCTCTTCTATTTCGCATATTCTATCCGGTAGAAATAAGCCGAGTTTAGATTTTGTGATGAAGGTTGTAAAGTCTTTTCCCGAAGTTGAATTATATTGGCTGTTAAATGGTAAAGGAAGTTTCCCTCCTGCAGAAGAACCTTCCCCTGAGCCGGAAATTAAAAATGAAGTTTCTACTGCTCCACCTCAAACAGAACCCATTCCTGAGAATGATAAAGTCCCATTTACATTTCCGCAGCAGGGAAAAAGCAAACCGATTAGAAGAATTGTTATTTTTTATGAAGATGGCACTTTTGAGGCCTTTGAAAATTGACAGTCCGGTTAAAATAGGTTTATTTTGCATTTTAAAAGCGATTGCCATTATGAAGAAGATTTTAGCAGTATTAAGCCTCCTTTTTATTTTCACAAGTTGTTTTGAACCCGAGAGAAATTGCACAGATTTTAAAACCGGTACGTTTGAGTATAAAACCTATTTAAACGGCGAATTAGCTACTTCTACCTTTAAAAGGAATGATTCTATAGAAATTGATGAATTCCAGGGGAAATCTGACACCTCGTCTGTTAGATGGATCAATGACTGCGAGTATATTCTTAAGAATTTAAATCCTAAGAGTATGGCTGAAGAAAAGCCAGTCCATATCAAGATCCTTACTACTAATAAAGACGGTTATACGTTCGAATACGGAATTGTAGGGCAGGATAAAAAACAACGCGGCCAGGTAGACCGCGTTAAATAAGCCTATTTTTTGTTTGAAAAGTTATTTTTAAGCAACTGGTTTTGTTCTTCCATTAGATGATTCATTTTGGAAAGCAGCTCAATATCTTTTGGGGTAACTTCCCGCTTATCTTCAGGGTTTTCGGCCTTACTTCTAAAACGATTCATAAATTTTATCACCAGGAAGATCGTCATGCCAATTATAAGAAAATCCAGTAAAGATTCAATTAAAGCACCGTAACCTACGGCCACTTCTTCCACAAGCGTTACTCCTTCTGCTTCCGCAACACCTTCCCGGAGTACCCACTTTTTATTAGCGAATTCAATACCATCGGTCATTAGGCTTAAAGGAGGCATTACTACTTCTTTTACCAAAGTATTGACCACTGAATTAAAAGCCGTCCCGATGATGATCCCCACGGCCATATCTACCATATTTCCTTTTATGGCAAATTCCTTGAATTCTTTTAAAATACTCATTTACTCATCAAATAATTTAGTCTGACTTTCGGAAGAATCACCGGAATCCTCCTTTTTTCGAACAATATTCAGTTTGGCTTTTTCATCTGAAACAGATTCTTCCTCTACTACTTCTATATCTTCTGCCGGAACCTCTTCTTCCTCTTCATAAGGCAAAGGATCTAAAGGGTTTATTTGCTTTACTTTATCGGTAGTTAATTGGTTTCCAAGAGCCTTAATCCCTTTTACCGAAATGAATTCTTCAATATTCACTTCTTCGTTGGGACGCTGTTCTTTTCCACGTTGTTTAGAAAAAATAATTTCCGCTTGCGGATAATAATCGGTAGAAACCAGTTCCAAATATGAGTTCTCATGATCGCTGATAAATTTTTCTTCTCTATCCGGATTTTCAATTAAAAAACGTTTTACATAAAAACGCTCCTTTTCGGGTTCCCAGTAAATTGCTGAAATTGGTTTCTTCGGCATCCATTTTTCCAACACCACCATTTCTTCATCAAAACGGGTAGTAAGCTCAGGAATTATAGTTTTCGCAATTCCATCCTGGGTTACGATTAAAATTCTATCTTCTCCCTTAAATTCTCCAAGAAGTTCCCCACGTTCATCTACATTCAATCTTTTTACGGTTTCATCAAACCAAATTCTCCTTGGTTTTAAGGTAGAAACACCTTCTTCTTTTAATTCTACGCGTTTTATGGCGTATTTTGTAACAATATTTCCCTTTACGTTTCTGCCTTTAATAAGCATATCGGCAAAGTCTACGTCAAATTTTAATTTTTTGATACTTCCAACCTGTCGCAGGAAAATAGTCACCACTTCTGCTTCACCATTAGGGTTTGCTGAAAAATAATGTACTTTTGAATCTTTTTTTCCTTGGGATAAGTCATATTCCTTATCTCTGGTAACCGAGGTTACCGAAAAACGTTTAATGTATGATGCACCACCCTTTCCATCACGATAAATCATATTATAAATGGTGCGCTTATCTTTTTTCTTGAAAATAGCGACGTGTATGATATCTTTTCCAACAAAGGTTTTGCTATCAACCTTGGTCACCATCATTTTCCCGTCGGCAGTGAAACAAATTATATCGTCTATATCGCTACAATCGGTAACATATTCATCTTTCTTAAGCGCGGTACCAATAAACCCTTCTTTACGGTTTACATAAAGTTTGGAATTTCTAATAACCACTTTGGTCGCTTCAATATCATCAAAAATGCGAAGCTCTGTTTTTCGATCTTTATCATGACCGTAATCTTTTTTGAGTTTGGTAAAATAAGCAATCGCATAATCTACCAAATGATCTAAATGGTGTTTTACTTTTGCGATCTCATCTTCCAGGGCTTCAATCTTCTGCTGTGCTTTATCTAAATCAAATTTCGAAATTCTTTTAATCCTAATTTCGGTAAGCCTGGTGATATCATCCCGGGTTACGGCACGCTTCAAATGTTTTATATGTGGTTTTAAACCTTCATCTATGGCATTGATTACTCCATCCCAGGTTTCCTCCTCTTCAATCTCGCGATAGATTCGTTTTTCGATAAAAATTCGCTCTAATGATGAAAAATGCCACTGTTCTTCGAGTTCCTCAAGGGTAATCTCTAATTCCCTCTTCAATAAATGAAGCGTATGATCTGTAGAGCTTCGTAATATTTCAGAAACTCCAAGGAAAATTGGTTTATTGTCTATAATTACACAACCCAGGGGTGCGATAGAATTCTCGCAACTAGTAAAAGCGTAAAGCGCATCTATAGTCCTGTCTGGAGAAATGTTGTTTGGTAAATGAATAAGGATCTCCACTTCCGCAGCGGTGTTATCCTCGATCTTTTTTACTTTAATTTTTCCTTTATCGTTCGCCTTTAAAATAGAATCAATTAAAGTTGTGGTTGTAGTTCCGTAGGGAATTTCAGTAATCGCAAGGGTGTTTTTGTCATACTGACTAATTTTTGCCCTCACTCTTACGCGGCCACCACGTTTTCCGTCGTTATAATTGGAAATATCTGCAATTCCACCGGTTGGGAAATCGGGGAATATGGTGAATTTTTTTCCTTTTAAATGTTTTATAGAAGCATCTATAAGCTCATTAAAATTATGCGGAAGTACGCGAGTACTTAAACCAACTGCAATCCCTTCAGCACCCTGCGCGAGTAACATCGGGAATTTTACTGGAAGATTTACCGGTTCCTTCTTTCTCCCATCATAAGAAAGTTGCCATTCGGTTAACTTGGGATTAAAGAGAACTTCCAGCGCAAATTTTGATAAACGAGCTTCAATATACCTTGGTGCCGCAGAACGGTCTCCAGTTAAAATATTTCCCCAGTTTCCCTGGGTATCTATAAGAATATCCTTTTGGCCTATTTGCACCATGGCATCCCCAATACTAGCATCACCGTGCGGGTGATACTGCATGGTATGCCCAACGATATTCGCTACTTTATTGTAACGACCATCGTCCAGATCTTTCATAGAATGCATGATACGGCGCTGCACCGGTTTAAAACCATCTTCCATGGCAGGTACCGCACGTTCAAGAATCACATAAGAAGCATAATCCAGAAACCAGTCTTTGTACATACCGGTTACCTTTATAAGCTCTTCTTTTGGTTGTTCTAAATGTTCATCTTTAGCTTCTTCCTGGTTTTCTTCCATTAAGCTGTAGTTTTTTGATTGTCTACTATTTTCTGCATAGAAGCTATCATGCCACGCTTCTTTTTACGGTGGAGAAAAGTAGTGTTAAAAGTATATTTTTTGTAGCCGCGTCTTCGGCGGGAACTTATATAAATTGTTACTGCGGAATAAAAAAAGTAATCGCTTATCCTGAATTTCCCCAGTTTTCTCTTAGGGAATTCAGCTTTCTTTACCCGGTATTCCATAAATTTTGAAAAGAAAACCCCGTTATTCTTGAGATTAACCGTTTCACCATCGCTGTCAAAGTCGAAACTCTGGCCTATTCTATGGATATAAAAACCAAGTAAAAGTACCACAATATTTGGCAGGTAATGACTAAACCTTACCGGTTCATCGCTACTCATAAGCTCGATATTCACAAAAATATTGGTGACGAAAATCGCCACCAATACAATGTAAATAGAAGGTACTATTTTTACTTCATTCTTATTGCTGAACCTCATAAGCCTAACTCTTCAATAAGATCAAGTTCAACTTTAAGGTTATCAATAATGAATTCCTGCCTGTCTGGCGTATTTTTTCCCATATAGAAATTAAGCATTTCGTCTATAGACTTTTCTTTATCCAGCATCACGGGATCTAAACGAATATTGTCACCAATAAAATGCTTGAATTCATCGGGAGAGATTTCACCTAAACCTTTAAATCGGGTGATTTCGGCTTTTCCGGTGAGTTTTTCTACCGCATTTCTTCTTTCGGTTTCGCTATAGCAATAAATGGTCTCTTTCTTATTTCGAACCCTGAATAAAGGAGTTTGCAGAATATATAAATGATTTTCCTTGATCAATTCGGGAAAAAACTGAAGGAAAAACGTAATTAGCAATAACCTAATATGCATCCCATCTACATCAGCATCAGTAGCAATTACAATATTATTATACCTAAGATCTTCTAAAGACTCTTCAATATTAAGCGCGGCTTGCAGCAAATTGAATTCTTCATTTTCATAAACGATCTTTTTGCTTAAGCCATAGCTGTTCAAAGGTTTTCCTTTTAAACTGAAAACTGCTTGTGTATTTACATCACGGGATTTGGTGATAGATCCACTAGCCGAGTCTCCCTCGGTAATAAACAAAGTAGTTTCCAGGTAACGTTCTTTTTTGCTGTCTCCAAGATGAATTCGGCAATCTCGTAATTTTTTATTGTGTAAACTGGCTTTTTTAGCCCGGTCTTTTGCCAGTTTTCTAATTCCTGAAAGGTCTTTTCGCTCCCTTTCGGCCTGTAATATTTTACGCTGAAGCCTATCGGCTGTCTCCTGATTTTTATGGAGGTAATTGTCCAGTTGGGTTTTTAGAAAATCATTAATATGAGTCCGAACAGTAGGCATATCCCCTCCCATATCGGTAGAACCCAGTTTTGTTTTGGTCTGACTCTCGAAAACAGGTTCCATCACTTTAATGCTTATCGCTGATACAATAGATTTTCTAATATCGCTGGCATCGTAATTTTTTCCGTAGAATTCACGAATAGTTTTTACAATTGCCTCTCTAAAAGCGGCAAGGTGTGTTCCTCCCTGGGAAGTATTTTGTCCATTTACAAAAGAGTGATATTCTTCACTGTACTGAGCTTTACTATGGGTTAAAGCTACTTCAATATCGTCTCCGCGCATATGAATAATTTCATATAATCGCTCATCTTCGTGAATACTATCTTTCAAAAGATCTTTAAGTCCGTTTTCTGAATAAAATTTCTCACCGTTAAAAATTATGGTTAACCCTGGATTCAGGTACACATAATTTTTAAGCATTTTCTCTATATATTCATTTCGGAATTTAAAGTTTTTGAAAATAACCTCATCGGGTACAAAAGTCACTTTGGTTCCGCGACGACGGGAAGTTTCATCTAAATGCTCTTCGTCTTTTAATTCTCCCTGCTCAAATTCAGCAGCGTGAGACTTACCGTCTCTAGAAGATTCTACTCTAAAATAAGAAGAAAGCGCGTTAACAGCTTTTGTTCCAACTCCATTAAGTCCCACAGATTTTTTAAAAGCACGGGAATCATATTTACCACCTGTATTCATTTTAGAAACTACATCTACTACTTTCCCAAGCGGAATTCCACGCCCGTAATCGCGAACTATAACCCTTTGGTTTTGTACCGATATCTCAATGGTTTTCCCAGAGCCCATTACAAACTCATCAATACTGTTATCCAGCACTTCTTTGAGGAGAATATAGATCCCATCATCGGCACTGGAGCCGTCCCCAAGCTTACCAATGTACATCCCGGGACGCATTCTAATATGTTCTTTCCAGTCTAAAGACCGTATATTATCTTCGGTATACTTTGTTTCCTGGCTCATAAGTGGTTCATGGAGTTGTGGCGCTAATATAAGGTATAGGGCAAAAAGTTAAAACAATGCAAGAGGAATTTAATTAACAAAGATTTAAAATTTAATGTTAATTACATTTTGAAAAAACAGCTATTTAGAGGGATGTTTTACCAAATTCACCCAAAACTCTTCAATTTGGTTCACGGCTTTCATAAAATCTTCTACTTCTATTGGTTTTGTGATATAACAATTTGCATAATTCTGGTAAGAAATATCTATATCTTCTTTTGAAGAAGAAGTAGTGAGCATAATTACCGGAATTTGTTTTAGATCTTTATGCTGCTTTACGAATTTAAGCACTTCGTGCCCATTCATTTTGGGAAGATTTACATCTAATAAAATAAGATCTGGAGTAATTGCTTTTACATGTTTTCCTTTTTTATCCAGGAAATCCATAGCTTCTTTTCCATCTCTAACCACACTTAATTTATTCAGGATTTTACCATCCTCAAGTGCTTCAGAAGTCAAAAGTATATCGCCTTCATTATCTTCAACCAAAAGTATGTGGATAGATTCCATAGCTATAAGAATTTATTTGAAAGTTTCAGTAGTAACTATCTCGAAGCAAATTCTCGAGAAGTTCATAATGAATAATTGTTTAATATTCGAGACAAGTACCAGAGCATTTTAAACTCGATCACCGAGTAAAATATACGGATTTTTACAATAATTAACTCAAAATCTTACTCATTTTTAATATAAATCTAAAATTCAACTTATTATAAGTAAACTCTTATAATTAAGCAATATTTTTTGCAATGGTGAAGAGAAAAATACTTCCATTACCTTCCTGGGATTCTACCCAAATGTTTCCGCCCAGATTTTCAATGATTTTTTTAGTTACCGCCAGACCCATTCCGGTACCTGAGTATTCATCCCGATGATGCAAGCGCTGAAAAATCACAAAAATACGATCAAAATATTCCTTATCAATCCCTATCCCATTATCTTTAATGCTAAATTCCCAGAAATTCTGAGTCTCCTGAAAATCAATGGTGATCTCGGGATGCACGTCTTCTTTGCTGTATTTAATAGCGTTGCTAATAATATTCTGAAATACCTGCCTTATGGGGCTTTTTGGAACTTTTATTACCGGTAAGTCTTTACTTATAATCTTTACTTTTCTTTCTTCTATTCTTTTGCGGTACAAATGTTTTATTTCCTCTAAAATATCATCTAATTCTACGCTTTCAAGTTTATCTTCGGTTCTTCCTACCCTGGAAAATTCTAAAAGATCCAGAATAATCTGTCGCATCCTTTTTGCTCCATCTACTGCGAAATTTATATACAATAAGCCTTTCTCGTCCAGAACATCTGCATATTTCTTTTCTAATTGGGTTAAAAAGCTAGTAACCATACGCAGTGGTTCCTGTAGATCATGAGAAGCCACATAGGCAAATTGTTCTAATTCTGCATTTGAAGTTACCAGCTCTTTGGCTCTCTCATTTAATTCAGTATTAAGCTTTTTTAGCGATATTTCGTACTGTTTCTTACGCGAAATATCCTGCATTGCTCCTACTACCCTAAGGGCTTTATTATTTTTATCACGTACTACAAAACCTCTGTCAAAAACATCTAAATAATCACCCTGGGCATTGCTATACCTATATTCTTCTTCCCAAATAATATCTTCGCTGCTAAGAAACTCCTGAAAGCTGTTAACAATTTTCCCCTGATCTTCAGGATGAATTCTGTTGTACCAGCTAGAAAGTTTCGGTTTAAACTCGTTTAAATTATAGCCGAATAAAGTTTCAAAACCTGCACCCCAAAACAATTTTCCTTCAACAACGTCATAATCCCAAATCGCATCAGAAGTGGCCCTGGTTACATAACGGTACCTTTCATTTGCATTTTCAAGTTCCTTTTCATAAGCTTTAATATCTGAAACATCGCGAAGTACACCAATCATTCTTACGGCTACCCCTTTCTCATTTCTAATAATATACCCATTATCAATAATACTTAGATAAGAACCATCAGTTTTTCTGAATAGATATTCAGAATACCATTTCTTTTTATTTTTATCCTTTAAACTATTTTCAAGACTTTCATTTACTTCAGCAAAATCCCTGGGATGCACGCCCTCACTCCATTTTTCGAGCGGAAATTTGCCATTTTCCCTATCGGTACCAACCATTTTGTAAAATCCGTCTCCCCACTTTAATTCATCATTGAGAACATCCCAATCATACATAGCGTCTTCAGTAGCTTTATTTACAAATTCATAACGCTGATTACTACGCTTCAAAGCAATTTCATTTAACTGAAATTCAATAATTAGCTGTAACAATCCTACCGACCTTTTAATACTTCTCTGCTCCTTCTTTTCTGCGGGAAAAGGATCATTCCTATAAAAAACTGTAAAAATCCCAAGCTTCTCTCCTTTTGAATCTATAATGGGGTAAGTCCAGCAAGACTCAATTTCATTTTCTAATGCTATGGTTTTTAACTTGGAATCAGGAGCCGTTTTAATTTTTAAAATAATAGGTTTTCCGTCTTCAAATACAGAGCATATTTTCTCTCTTTTTTCAATTCCCTGCTCATTTAAAGCCTCTACAAGAGTAGGTGGAATTTTACCGGAAGTCCAATAAGATAATTGCTCGTTTTCAAGCTTTTGAATAACGAAGAATGCATTGGGATTTACCTCCTCTAAGTTCGTTACATAAAAATTAAGAATCTCCTTTAATCGGGAAGTCTTTTTAAAATTCATTTCCAGGACTTTTCGCTCTAAATTCTCTAATTCCTGAAAACGCTTCTTGTCTGTAATATCCCTGGCGTTAGAAACATAACCGTTTACTGCGGGATCATCAGAAAGATTGGTTAAGGTAGTTTCTAACCATCGCCACCCCCCATTTTTATGTTTAAACCTAAAACCACTAATTTCTAGTCTTTTTTGCTGCTCTATTTTCGCAAATTCCTTTTGTACCCGGGGAATATCATGCGGATGAATAAAATCAAAAGCATTTCTATTATTAAAATCGTCTGGTGTGAAGCCCAAAACATTCATGGAAGTTGGGCTTGCATAGATATAATCACCGTTTTTATCTAAAATAGTGATTAAATCACCACCTTCCTGTACCAAACCTTTAAAACGCTGTTCACTTAATTGAATTTGTTCTTCAGCTTGTTTTCTTTTAGTGATATCGGTCATAATACCCCTGAGCCATTGGATTCTCCCATTTTCCTTTACTACCGAAACTACATCACTTAACCAAACATAACTGCCATCTGTCTTTCGCATTCTATATTCAAAACTGTGGTTGTTTCCCTTTTTTACCTGGCTCGTACAGAAATTAACCGCATACTCACGGTCTTCAGGATGTAAGTGATCTTCCCAAAACTTAGAATCGTTATACCAGTCTTCAGGACTAATTCCTATTAAATCTTTAGCCTGTTCACTTACAAAAGTAAATTCAAAGGTTTCTGCATCCATTTCCCAGAAAACACCTTCTATACTGTGTATTAAACCTTCATATTGTTCTTTCGCTCTATTAAGCGCTATCTCTGCCTCTTTTTTTTCTGAAATATCTATCCCTATACACTGAATTTCATTAGGCTTTCCATCAGCATCACATAAGGCAATAAAATCCCAGACAGTGGTGCGTACTTTACCGTCCCTTTTTGGTTTACCTATTTCTATTTGAAATGTTTCATTAGGATTCTCCAGGCATTTAATAGCAGTTTCTTCTACTTTAGGTCTGTCTTCTTCTACCACGGCAATCATACAGGTTTTTCCAATTAAACCTTCTTCTTGGATCCAGCCAAAATCTTCATCAAATTTGGAATTATAATAGGTGTAATTTCCTTTTATATCGGTTCTAATAACATAATTGGTTTGAGATTCGAGTAAACTACGTTGCCTTGATTCATTTATCTCCAATAATTCATAAGCCAATTTTTCTTCGGTTACATCTAAAACAATGCAATCCCAAACTATACTTTCGTCTGCCAGTTTTTGCGGAGCTCCAAATCCTCTATTCCATCTTAATCCCTTTTCAGGGTGCTTAACACGCCACTCATTTGTCCATAGACTTAAATTACTGGCTGATTCATTAATTGTTTTTTTTAGACCGGGAATATCATCTTCATAATACAAATCCCAAACCTTATTATTGTTTCGCGAAGCTTCTTCTGGAGCTATCCCCCAAACCTGCCGAACCCCTTCGCTTACGTACATTAATTGATCTTTACCATCTGGCCTAAGTTTGTATCTAAAAACAACCCCGGGAATATTATCGTTAATATTTTCAAGCCTTATTTGAGCCTGCTTTCGGGAAGTAATATCCTGGGTAGCTCCAAAAATTCTAATGCACTTTCCGTTTTTAAAATCAGGTCTCCCTGTTGCCCTTATCCACTTATCATTATTTTTAGCAGTAATAATTTCAAGTTCAAGATCAAAAGACTTACCGGTTTCTATCGCATTAGAAACCGCATTTTTAATGGCGGTTTTATTTTTTTCTGCTTTGTAAAACCCTATTGCAGTATCAAGCTCCGGTGTAAAATCTTGCGGAACCTCATGAATATCTTTAAGCACTTTAGACCAGTAAAGGATGTTCTTTTCAACATCCAATTCCCAGCTACCAATTTTAGCAATTTCCTGGGTTTCCTTTAAAAATTTTTCATTTTTCTGTAAACTTTTAAGCGAAGTTTCCCCCTTTTCCCGGGTTTTAATTACCTGAGTAATATCACGTACCCGGTGCAAAATAAATTCGGTTTCTCCCTTATCATTTTTAATAGGAATATTATCTGCTTCCCAAATTTTTCGCTGTAAAATACCAGTTTCATCAGGTAGATCATATCTAACCTGGGGAATATGATTGGGTTCGCCAGATTCTATAGCTTCCCTAAAGAATTCTGAAATAATCTCAATAAAATCATGATTATTTTCTCTTTCAAAAACTTCCAACATTCCCTTCCCCACCAACACTTCACGCCGCATACCGGAACTTTTTATAAAAGCACGACTAACTTCAATAATTGTGAATTTTGGAGAATCTGGTAGCAATAAGAAACAATTATCGGGAAAAGACAGGAAGACTTCCTTTTGTTGCGCAAGGTTAATCATTACAGAATGGGATTACTGGACTTGAATTTAATTATTTAAACAAGACGCTAATTCTTCTGGAAAATACTTAAAATTTGTGAAACCTTTTAAGGGGGAATATAAAAAGACCGAAACTGGAGAAACCCAGCTTCGGTCTTTAAATAATAAAAGCAGGAATTTTAGGTGCAAATTCCTGCTTTAAGTTGAATTAATAAACTAACTTAAATTGAAAGTTTTTCTGTAATTGTCTTGTCGGCAACACTTAATGTAAAAGTGTATTCTCCTTTTGGCATTTTGGAAAAATCCAGGGTTTTATTCATTGTATACCCTTTTTCTTTAACTTCTCCTACCAATTTTCCAGTAGCATCATATACTTTTAAAGTGGCATAGGTTTTTGCAGGATTGGTTAGAAAAAATTTCACTTTATTAGATTCCACTTTGTAAACTGGCTTAAAAATAACCGCAGCAGTTTTGTCTTCAATACTTATTCCATTAGAAGATTTCTTAATTTCAGTAGTGTAAATCCCACTAAGATCTTCGGTATTTAAATAGTATGTTCCAGCTGGAATTCTGCTAAAATCTATTTGTTTTTTATAGTTTCCATCAAGCGACGGACTATCCTTAAATAGAATAAATCCTGAAGCATCTTCTAAACTTACAGTACTTACATTATCTAACTCAACAATTAGAGTTTGTCCTTTATCAATACTAACTTCCACACGGTCAGCTGCGTACATGTTTAACCCGGTTACTAATACTACCAGTAATAACGAATTTTTCAATAGTTTTTTCATAATTTTGATTTTTAATTGTTAATATCCCCTTGTTTACATTTACAAAGATAGAGGACTTTTACCCTGCTGAATAGTAGTGAATGAACAAGAAAATGTGCTATATTGATCTTTACAATAATTTAATATTGAATTATTGTGCATATAGCATATTTTTTAGTTAATTTTGAACTACAGACTTATATTAAGCCCATATTATCTAAAAGTTAATTTATTGAGAATATGCTAAAAACCAGCAAACCTTCTTTTGAAAAAGTAGACCCAAGCTTTGGAAGTTCATTTTCTTTTAAAAATTTTAACCAGGAACACCAGAACAAAAACCACACATTCTGGCATTATCACCCCGAAATTGAACTTGTTTATGTAAATGGGGGATCTGGAAAAAGACAAATTGGAAGCCACGTCTCCTATTATCAAAATGGTGATCTTATTTTAATTGGTGCCAATCTACCGCACTGTGGGTTTACCGATAGTTTAACCGATAATGACCGTGAAACTGTTATTCAGTTTAGCCCCGATTTCCTAGGAAAGAATTTCTGGGAAATTCCTGAAATGAGAAATGTGCGGGTTTTACTTGAGCGGGCCAAAAATGGAATTGTTTTTCACGGTGAAGATAAAAACCTGATTGGTGAAAAGATAGAAGCTTTAAGCTCGTTGACTAACTATAAAAGGTTACTCGGTTTACTTGATGTTCTTAATATGCTTGAAAATGCTAAAGATTTCACACTATTAAATGCTGAAGGGTTTGTACTTGATACTGAACTTGAAGATCACAACCGGATTAATGTAATCTTTAATTTTGTGAAAAATGAATTTAAAAGAAATATTGCCCTTGAAGAAATTGCCGATGTGGTGAGTATGACGGTACCGGCTTTTTGCAGGTATTTCAAGAAAACCACTGGAAAAACTTTTGTTCAATTTGTGAACGAGTATCGCCTGGTACACGCTGCCAAATTACTTCACGAAAAACAAATAAGTATCACAGATGTATGCTTTGAAAGTGGCTTTAATAATTTTAGTCATTTTAATAAGCAGTTTAAAAAGTTTACCGGGAAGTCACCTTCGGTTTATCGTAATGAAATCAAGTTTGCGGTTTCTTAAGTCATTCTATTATATAAAAACAAAAGATCCCGTTTTAGCTGAAACGGGATCTTTTATATTTTAAATTCAGAATAGAATTTATTCATTCTCGTGCATAAATTTCTGCTTAGCGAGTAATTCTTCTTCGCTTTCTACGTGTTCATCATCGGGAACGCAGCAGTCTACCGGGCAAACCGCAGCACATTGCGGTTCCTCGTGAAATCCTTTACATTCGGTACATTTATCGGGTACAATATAATAGATCTCATCACTAACAGGTTCCTGGGCCTCGTTAGCATCGGCCTCTTTACCATTTGGTAATACCACGTTGCCTTCAAGGTCTGTTCCATCGGCATAGCGCCAGTCATCTGCACCTTCGTAAATCGCTGTATTTGGGCACTCTGGCTCGCAGGCGCCGCAGTTTATGCATTCATCTGTTATAACAATTGCCATAGCTTTTTTCTTTGTAATTTAATTATCATAAAACTTAGTTGGTATTTCCCATCGTTTTTTAGGAGTTTGCCGCCTTAAGTTTTAATTTCGCGCTACAAATTTAAAGCCATTGGCTATCATAACCAAATAAGGAAATGACAATCGAAGAAAGAAAATCATATTTTATTCAAGTAGGAAAATTCCTGAGTCTATTTGGGGATACTACTAATGATTCAATAAAAATAACAGCGGAAAACGAAAGATTTTTTAATGAATTAAATGATAAAATTGATCAGGCGGTTCATTATAACGGTTGGTTTACCCGTGGAAACGTAATTTTCTCACTTCAGCAATGGAGCAAAGCGCTAACGCAAAGCAATTTGGGCCAATGGCTGGAACCATACAAACTCGATAAAACAGCACAAAAAACGGTGGCCATTATTATGGCCGGAAACATTCCGCTAGTTGGATTTCACGATTTCCTTTCGGTATTAATTTCAGGACATAAAGTATTGGTAAAACAATCTTCTAACGATAAACAATTATTACCGGTAATTGCAGGATTTTTAATGAATATCGCCCCGGAATTTGAAAACCGAATAAGATTTACCGAAGATAGACTCACCGATTTTGACGCGGTTATCGCAACCGGAAGCAACAATACCGCCCGCTATTTTGAATATTATTTCTCCGGAAAACCCAATATCATAAGAAAAAACCGAAACTCGGCCGCTATCCTTACGGGGAAAGAAAGCAAAGAAGAATTAGAAGCACTGGGAGAAGATGTTTTTAGATATTTCGGCCTGGGTTGCCGCAATGTTTCTAAACTTTATGTGCCCAAAGAATATGATTTTGATTCTTTCTTTAAGGCGATGTACCCGTGGAATACTTTGTTGAATTCAGCTAAATACGCCAATAATTACGATTATAACAAAGCGGTGTATTTAATGAGTGAATTTAAATTACTGGAAAACGGATTTCTTATCTTAAAAGAGGATGAAAGTTTCGGCTCCCCTATTGCCACCTTGTTTTATGAACAATATGAAGGTGAAAAAGAATTACAGGAAAAACTCGAGCAAAATAAAAAAAACCTGCAATGCGTTGTAGGAACCAATGCCGATGTTGATTTTGGCCAAACCCAGCACCCAAAATTATGGGATTATGCCGATGGCGTTGATACTTTAAAATTTTTAGAAAAGCTTTAAATAACCACTAATTAACCAACTATGAAAAAACATAACTATAGCGCCGGCCCCTGTATTTTACCGCAGGAAGTTTTTAAAGAAGCCGCGCAGGGTATTTTAGATTACCAGGATTCAGGATTATCTATTATGGAGATTTCGCATCGCAGCGCTGCTTTTGTAGACGTAATGGAAGAAGCCCGTAACCTTTCGCTCGAACTTTTAGGACTTCAAAATAAAGGCTACAAAGCCTTGTTTCTGCAGAGCGGTGCCAGTATGCAATTTCTAATGACTGCTTATAATTTACTGAATAAAAAAGCAGCTTATCTCAATACCGGTACCTGGTCTTCCAAAGCGATAAAAGAAGCGAAACTTTTTGGTGAAGTGATTGAAGTTGCCTCTTCAAAGAAAAAGAACTTCAACTATATCCCAAAGAATTATCAAATTCCTTCTGATGTAGATTATTTTCACTGCACCAGCAATAACACTATTTTTGGCACCCAAATTAAAGATTTTCCGCAAGTAGATGCACCAGTTGTTTGCGATATGAGTAGTGATATTTTTTCACGTGAACTCGATTTTTCAAAATTCGATCTTATATATGCGGGAGCTCAAAAAAATATGGGCCCGGCAGGAACTACACTTGTGGTGATCAAAGAAGATATTTTAGGAAAAGTTGAGCGTGAAATTCCATCAATGCTTAATTATAAAGTACACCTGGAAAAAGACAGTATGTTTAATACTCCGGCGGTTTACGCGGTTTATGTTTCGCTGTTAACCCTAAGATGGATTAAAAATAACGGCGGGATTGCAGCAATGGAAAAACGAAATAATGAAAAAGCTAATCTACTGTATAAAGAAATAGATAGAAATCCATTGTTTAAAGGTTTTGCTGAAGTTGAAGATCGTTCGGCAATGAATGCCACTTTTAATATTACCGATGAAAGCAAAAAAGAAGCTTTTGATAAACTTTGGAAAGACGCCGGCATCAATGGACTTAACGGCCACAGGAGTGTTGGCGGTTACCGTGCCTCTATGTATAACGCTTTAGATATTGAAAGCGTAAAAGTCCTAGTTGAAACAATGCAGCAGCTGGAACAGCAGTCGTAAATCAGAATTCAAAACCTGGCCTGAAACTGGATAAATAAATTGAAAACGGACAGGAAAGACATATAATCCTGTACAAAACTCCCATAAGAGGGATTAAATTATAAATAAATGAAGCCTGAAGATTTTTTTAATAAACCCACTACTACAACTCAACCTGAAAGGATTAAAATCCTGGCAAACGACGGTCTTGCAAAAGCCGGGATAGAACAACTTGAAAAAGCAGGTTTCGAGGTCATAAGTACCAAGGTAGCCCAGGAACAACTTGCTGATTATATAAATTCAAAAGACATTCAGGTTTTACTTGTTAGAAGCGCTACCAATGTAGACAAGGCAATTATTGATGCCTGTAAAAATTTAAAATTAATTGGCCGCGGTGGTGTTGGTTTAGACAATATTGCCGTAGACTATGCTAAAAGCAAAGGTATAAAAGTTATTAATACGCCACAGGCAGCTTCAGGATCGGTGGCAGAACTTGTTTTTGCACATCTTTTCAGCGGAGTAAGAAAATTGTTCGACTCTAACCGAAACATGCCTTTAGAGGGAGAATCGAGATTTAAGGAATTAAAGAAATCCTATTCCGCAGGAATTGAACTTCGAGGAAAAACCCTTGGAATTATAGGTTTTGGTAAGATTGGTCGGGAAGTTGCTAAAATTGCCTTAGGCCTGGGAATGAAGGTTATTGCGAGCGATAAAGAAGATGGGGAAGTAAAAATTACTTTAGAATTCTATAATCATCAAAGTATAGAAATCCCTATAAAAACTGAACCTGTAGAGGAACTCATTAAGCATTCAGATTTTATAACGCTACATGTGCCAGCTCAAACCAAACCCTTAATTGGAAAAAAGGAACTGGAAGCGATGAAACCGGGAGTGGGAATCATTAACGCTGCTCGTGGGGGAATAATTGATGAAGTGGCGCTTTTGGATGCTATAGAAGATGGTAAAGTTGCTTTTGCAGGCTTAGATACTTTTGAAGCTGAGCCGAGACCGGCCATTAAATTATTGATGAACGAGAAATTGTCTTTAAGTCCGCATATTGGTGCATCTACCTTAGAAGCCCAGGAACGTATAGGATTAGAACTTTCAAAACAAATAATTTCGCATTTTAAAAAATAAACTTTAAGAGCAAGTATAGTGGACATGGAAAGCGAACAAATGTTTAATTTTAGAGGAAAGCCTCAGAGCGTTTAATCTCGATTATCGAGTAGATTATAATAAAGCTTTAACGTGACTTATTATTTAAAAGCCGTAAATTCATTTTAATAAAAAAAAAATATGGCTTCAATATTAGATTTACTTAATACGCAAGCGGGCGATAAACTGGTGAATAAAGCCAGCGAAAAAACTTCAGAAGATAAAAGTAAAATAACATCGGTACTGGGAATGGCTATGCCGTTAATTCTTGGCGCGATGAAAAGAAATGCGAAAAATCCCAAGGGCGCCGAAAGTTTGGATAAAGCTTTACAGGATGAAAAACATAACGGAAAAATTTTAGATAATTTAGAGGAAAAAGATCCGGAGGAACTCACTAACGAGGGAAGCAAAATTTTAAGCCACGTTCTGGGTGCAAAACAAAGCGGAGTGAGCAAAACCATTGCCGGAACATTAAATATAGATGAATCTACAGTGAACAATATTCTTGAAATGGCTGCACCGGTTATTATGGGATTATTAGGCCAGCAAAAGAGGAAAGATAATGTAGGTTCTTCCGGTTTATCAGGTTTATTAGGGTCGGTTATGGGCGCTGATGATTCTCACGACCAATCCTTTCTTGAAACTTTATTAGATGCTGATGGTGATGGCAGTGTGATAGACGATGTTGCCGGAATGGCTTTTGGTGGTAAAAAAGGCAAAAAAGGTGGCAGCCTCCTTGGCGGTATGTTGGGCGGAAAATAAATTAAAATGGTATCTTTTTGATTAGAAGATAATTTAAACTTGAGAAGGTAAAATACTTCGGTTTATTCTTATGTGAATGGAAACCTCGAAGGATTTAATCTCGATTGAATAAAACAAGAATGAAAAACTTCATTTATATTTTACTACTGGGCCTATTTATTTATAGTTGCGCGAGCTCAAAAAACAGGAACCTGGGAGATTCTCAAATAAATGAGGATACGGTTCGCATAGCAAACGATAGCCTGGAATATGAAATTATAATCATTGAACCGGGTTTTAATCTTTTTATAAATTCTATAGCAAAACCCGAGGGGTATTATTCTCAAGAATATCTGGAAAACAAAAACCGATTTCTGGTTTCAGAATACAATCAACGCGTTAGGCAACCCCAAGTTTATAATCCCGATCTTTATTTGCAGGAAATTAATTATGAACCTAATATAGATTATGGTTACGAAGTAAACTACTTGTTATATAATTACTTTGTATTTTTCAGCAGGCATTATAATCAGCGATTCTCTGTGCCCACGCGTATTTAACACTCATTATTTTAATTCTCCGAAGCTTTTAGTATTTTTGCCGCATGAATAAGTTAAAAGCACGTTGGGGTATAGATTCTAATTGGCAGATATTTATAATATTTATAGTATTTGCTATTACGGGATCTACTTCTGCTAAATTAGCTGAGCCCCTATGTAATTTCCTGGGCATCTACGAAGCTTCCTCACATTGGGCGGTTTACTGGAGTGCAAGAATTTTCTTAATTTTTCCTATTTACCAGGTTTTATTGGTTAGTTTTGGCTGGGTTTTTGGCCAGTTTCAATTCTTTTGGGCCTTTGAAAAGAAAATGCTAAGTAGAATGGGCTTTGCCAAATTATTCCAATAATTATTCTTGAAATTCTTTAAACACATATTCGCTTTACTTTTGGGAGCATTACTTATGCTTCCGGTTGCAATAAGCTTCTCACATATTTTTAGCGGTCACGGTCACGAATTATGTGTGAATTATGCTGATGAGCATTTTCACGAAAGCAGTTTAGACTGTGAATTACATTCTTTTAATCAAAGTCCGGTACTCGCTACCGACTTTATAAATTTTGAACCGCTTGTAGAAAAGCAGATCAAAAAACAATTCTTCGATTTTTATCAATTTTTAAGTGATTATAAAAAGCTCCCTTTTGAGCTTCGCGGTCCTCCAATGCCTGCCTAACATCCAGGTTTATTTGTGAGAATTTAATTATTTAAAAAAAAATATATGAAAAGTTTACTTTTCTCATTGCTTTTTATCGCAGTGAGCCCCATTATATATGCTCAGAACAACTTCTCGGGCCAGGTTACCAATGCTAAAAATGGAGAACCGGTATTTAGCGCAAATGTTTATTTTCCTGAATTGAGTAAAGGTGCTATGACCGATCTTGATGGAAATTTTACCGTTGAAAATATCCCTAACGGAACATTTAAAATTGTAGTTTCTTCAGTAGGTTTTGGTACCTATTCTAATGAACTTGATTTTCCTGAAACTTCTACTTTAAATATTACTTTAGAGAAATCGGCTATAGAGATGGAAGAAGTTATTGTCTCTACACCTTTTCACCAGTTACAAAGTGAAAATGTGATGCGTGTAGAGCGAGAAAATGTAGCTGAATTAAACCGAAAAGGAGCCATAACTCTTAGCGATGGAATAACTCAAATTGCGGGAGTAGAAAGTTTAACAACAGGAGTTGGAATTGGAAAACCTGTAATTAGAGGTTTAAGTTCTAATCGAGTTTTGGTTTATACACAAGGTGTTAGATTAGAAAACCAACAATATGGTGATGAACATGGGCTTGGTATAAGTTCTAAAGGAATTGAAAGTGTAGAAGTTATAAAAGGTCCTGCTTCCCTACTCTACGGGAGTGACGCTATTGGTGGTGTACTTTATCTGAATCCTGAACGCTACGCAGCCGCAAATGAAACCAATGCTGAAGCAGATGTAAATTATTTCAGTAATACCCAGGGATATCAGGGAAGCGTTATGGCAAAAACTTCGGGAGAAAAAGTAAAATTTCTTGCCCGTGGTAGTTATGCTGAGCACAGTGATTATGAAACCGGATCCGGGGAAAGAGTAACCAACACCCGTTTCAACGAAACCGATTTTAAAGCAGGAATCGGTTATCAGGATGCTAAATTCAAAACAGATTTAAGATATAATTTTAATAAATCGAATATTGGTATTCCGGAGGAAATAGGAGTACAATCTAAAGATAAGGATCCCCTGCTTCCCCATCAGGAAATAGATAATCATATTCTAAGTTTAGAGAATAAACTTTATTTCAGCAATTCTAGCCTGGATTTCAAAGTGGGGTATCAATATAATAACCGTAAAGAGTTTGAAGAACACCACCACGAAGAGGAGGAACACGGGGCAGAAGAACACGAAGAGGAAGAAGAACATCTGGAAGAGGAAGAAGGTACAGACCATCCTGCTTTAGAAATGCACCTGGAAACCTTAAATTATAATCTAAAATATAATTTACCAAGAACAGGGAGATTCGAAACTATTTTGGGGGTTCAGGGTATGCATCAAACCAATACCAATTATGGGGAAGACATTCTAATTCCCGATGCTACTACTACAGATTTTGGCGTTTTTGCCACTACACACGTTCATTTTGAACGTTGGGATTTCCAGGGAGGTTTACGCTTTGATACCAGAACTATAGATACCGAAGCCGTAGAAGCTCATGAAGAACATATCGAGGAAGAGCAGGAAGGTGAAGAACACGAAGATGGGCACCAACACGAAAGCGGTGAAATTGCTGCGGTAAATAATACGTATAAAAGTATAAATGGTGCGCTGGGAGCAAAATATATTGTTACCGAAAATCTAAGCGCAAGGTTAAACCTGGCTACCGGATTTAGAGCACCAAATTTATCTGAATTAACCTCTAACGGTTCCCACCACGGTACCAATAGATATGAAGTTGGTGATCAAAATCTTGAAAATGAACAGAACTTCCAGATAGATCTCTCTTTAGAATGGCGAAATAAGCATTTTGAGGCTTTTGTAAACGGATTTCACAATACCATAAACGATTATATTTATTTACAACCAACGGGAGAATTAATAGATGAAAATCCTGTTTTTGAATACACGCAGAATAATGCGGAATTATACGGTGGTGAAGTTGGAGTTCATATACACCCGCATCCTCTAGATTGGTTGCACCTTGAAAGTAGTTTTGAAACCGTTACTGGGAAAAGAAGTAATGGCGAATATTTACCTCTAATTCCGGCGAATTCTCTCACCAATACTTTGAGATTGGAATTTGAGAATCCCGATGACAAAATCTATAGTAAATATGTTTTTCTAAGATTGAAGAACGTATTTGATCAAAATAATGTGAATACTTTTGAAACCCGTACCGGCGGATACGGATTATTGGGCGCAGGATTTGGAGGACAATTCGCTATTAATTCCAGTGAAATGAGAATCGGTGTAAGTGCAAACAATATTTTGAATAAAGATTATATCTCCCATCTTTCCCGCCTCAAACCCGACGGTATTTCTAATATTGGCAGAAATATTTCGGTTTCATTAAGATGGTTGTTTTAATAATATTGTAGAAGGGAATTAAAAATCCTGTTTACCTAAATCAAAAAGACCTCACACTTCCGCATAGCGAGCGGAATTGTGGGGTCTACTTTTTAATATCCTCAGGTACTTAAACTATAATTTTCTTTTTCCCTTTAACCTCGGGATTATTGTTTTCAATATCATCTATATGGGTTAGATCATTTTTCTTACTATTTTTTATAAAACTATAGGCTGCAATTCCCGCTCCGGCTGCTAATGCCCCTACTCCAAGAGCACTTGCCGGTTTTCTCATAATCATTTTTCCTGCTTTAAAGATCACAGCTCGTTTAAGCCATTTCATTCCTTTTTGTATTGCTGCTTGATTATTCATAATATTTTTTTATTGGTTTTATTCCGAAATTTTTCGGTTTCTATAAATATCGCAGTAATTCTAAATATCTAACGTTAAAGAGATTTCAAATAACACAGTTTTAACGCTCTTAACTCGACTAAATTCATTAGAAATCTATTTAAAAGCGGTAACTTTCTTTGCATATCTTTCTGCAGCTGAATTTAATTGAGCTCCCAAAAGCACCGTAAAGCAACTAATAAAAAGCCATAGCATCATAATAACCACTGCGGCTATAGAACCATAAACTTCACCATAACTTCCAAAATTACTTACATAAAATGAAAATCCCCAGGAAGCAATTAACCATAAAATGGTAGCAACAACAGCCCCGGGAACCACCCATCGTAATTTAGGATTTTTTCGCTCTGGTGCATATTTATAAACCAAGCACAGAAAAAATCCAACAATTAATGCCAAAATTGGCCAGCGTAACCAGCTGATAAGACTTTCAATATTCGCGGGTAAACCCAATTCCCCTACCACGGCGGGAAATATAACAATTAGCCCCATACTTAAAATCACCAGGATAATGGCGCCAAAGGTGAATAATAAAGTAAGTGCATTCTGTTTTATAAATCCGCGAGTACTGCGAGTAGCATAGGCAATATCAATGCCGGTAAATAAAGATTTCATTCCTTTATTGGCACTCCAGATACTAAATAGTATACCTATTGCCATTCCCCAACCTAATGCTCTACCTGACGTTGAAATAAATGCTTCCAGCCGTTGCTCTACAATTCCAAAAGCTTCATCGGGAATCATGGAGCCAAGTTGATTTAACTGGTATTCAATTTGTGCGGGATTTACCGCCAAACCGTAAATAGAGACTAAAGCCATTACAGCGGGGAAAATCGCTAAGAATGCGTAAAATGCTACGCCGGAAGATACTATAGTTAAGTTATTCTCCTCTATTTTATCTTTTATAATAAATGCTATTTTCTTCCAACCGGAAAAAGAGATTTTTGATGGATTAGAAAGTGTGTGTCGATCCTGGTCAAATTCTGACATATTGTGAATTTTACGTTCAGGTTAAATTACACAAAACATTTAAAAGCAAGGAGGACCGGCTGTTAAAGAGTTTTTAAATGATATACAACAAATGCAAAAAAAATGGAATCCCGAGATGGAATTCCACTTAAAATACCTTATAAAATTTTTAATGATTTTTATTCGATAATCGAGAGTATACATGCTTCGAAGCTAATTTACTCTATAATTTCAACTTCAATAACCTGTGCTTTCGGTTGCTTCTTTTTACTCCAAACAAAAGTATAGAAATACATTAATGTGAAAGTAGGAATAATATCGGTTCCTGGTAAGATCTCTTCAAGAAATACAATTACAGAAGCTACTTTACCTTTTCTACCGGGATACATTTCACCCATTTTTCTGGCGGCATACGGCGCCCATAATAAATCAAGAAATGGCCCCACTAAAGGAATAGCCATAGTAGCCATCCCAATAGCATCATACATTAAACCTTTTACAAATAGTTTATCTTTTAAAAGTTTCATTTTGATCGCTTTTAGCCAAATAAAGCAAATAAAGTGCCAATTTGTTATTTAAGATCTGAGCTAATTAGTTTCAAAAATTCATTCCTGGTTTCAATTTTCTCAAATTGACCTCTAAATCCTGAAGTTGTAGTCGCACTATTTTGCTTTTGAACTCCACGCATCATCATACACATATGTACAGCTTCTATAACAACTGCAACCCCTTTTGGTTTAAGTGTGTTGTTTATACATTCCAGAATGTCATGGGTTAGTCGCTCCTGTACCTGGAGCCTGCGTGCAAAAACATCTACCACCCGGGGTAATTTACTTAAGCCTACAATATGTCCATTAGGAATATACGCTATGTGGGCTTTCCCAAAAAATGGTAACATATGGTGTTCACACAAAGAATATAATTCTATATCTTTTACCACCACCATCTCATCATAACTCTCCTTGAACATGGCCTTTTTTAAGATGGTTTCGGCATCCATTTTATAACCCTGTGTTAGGAACTGCATAGCTTTTGCGGCGCGCTCGGGAGTATTTTCTATGCCTTCGCGGCTAATATCCTCTCCTATTCCTTCAAGGATATTTTTATAATTTTCCTGAAGTCCGTCAGTAACCTCAATATTATATTCTTCTTTAAATTTATAAGCCATCTTATTATTATTTCAGTTTATCTGAAAAGACTTCAGTTAGTTTTTTTATTTTAGGATCTATTATAAACTGGCAATATGGCTGTTGCCTGTGCTGGTTATAGAAATCCTGGTGCTCCTTTTCTGCAATATAAAAATCTTTTGCCTCAGTTATTTCGGTTACAATTTTATTCTCAAAAATTTTTTTTTCTTCAAGTTCTGCAATCACCTTTTCTACAGTTTCTTTCTGTTTTTCGGAATGATAAAAAACAGCACTGCGGTACTGGGTCCCAACATCATTTTGTTGTTGGTTTAAAGTTGTAGGATCGTGCGTAGCAAAAAACACATATAGCAAGTCATGAAAGCTTATTATTTCCGGATTAAATCTTATCTGGATGGCTTCAGCGTGACCTGTTCTGCCTGTTATAATTTCACGATAGGCAGGGTTTTTTATATTTCCACCGGTGAAACCCGAAAACACCTCTTCTACACCTTTTAAACGTTGAAAAACAGCTTCGGTACACCAGAAGCAACCTCCTGCTAAAGTTGCCAGTTCTAAATTTTCTGAATTCATAGATTAATTTTGTTTAGCAAATTTAAGGTAATAATAAACAAATTGAATATAGTTTAACGTGAATTTAAATCAAAGCTTTGTCTTCATTGAGAACTATGATATATTTGAACTTATTTTCAATCAAATTATCAATTAATGCCTGTAAAAATCCGGTTAATTTTAATATTCTTCATTTTCAGTCATCAAATTTCGGCTCAAATTGATAGTCTTCCGCGTAAAAATTATTCAGCTACTAAAACGCAAGAATCTCCTGTAATAGACGGAATCTTAGACGATAATACCTGGAGAAACCTTACGAAAGCCGATAACTTTGTTATGTACTATCCCGGGGATGGCGATCCTGTTCCCCAAAGTCACAATACTGAAGTAAAAGTAGTTTATGATAATGAGGCACTTTATATCGCAGCATATTTATATGAAGATAAACCGGAAAAGATTGTAAAACAATTTACCCAACGGGATAATTTGGAGCAGAGCGATTACTTTCAAATAGATATTAATACCTATGACGATGGGGAAAATCAAATAAGGTTTGCTGTTACTGCCGCGGGCACACGAGCCGATGCTAAAACAACCGGAAATAATGAAGATTTTGGTTTTAATATTGTTTGGGAGGCCGCTGTTTCCCAAGACGGAAATGGCTGGTATGCCGAAATTCATCTTCCTTATTCTGCGTTGCGTTTTCCTGAAAAACAGGCACAGGAATGGGGCATCCAGTTTTTAAGGCAAATTTCCCATAGAAATGAAAGTTATACCTGGAATTATGTGGACAAATCCGTGGGCTTAATGAGTCAGCAAACCGGCTTACTTACCGGAATTAAAAACATTGAACCTCCTACCCGACTTAGTTTTTATCCATATACTTCGGCCGAAGTAGATAAATTTGATGGGCAAACTGAAACTAATTTTAACGCCGGCCTGGATGTGAAATATGGAATTAGTAAAGCTTTCACCTTAGATATGACTTTAGTTCCCGATTTTGGGCAGGTGGCTTATGATGATGTGGAACTTAACTTAGGCCCGTTTGAACAAATATTTGGAGAAAATCGCGCATTTTTTACAGAAGGAACCGAGCTTTTTACCAAAGGAGATCTTTTTTATTCCAGGAGGGTGGGAAGTGCTCCTATTGGTTTTAATAACGCCCAGCGAGAAAAGCTTGAGAATGAAGAAATTCTTGAGAATCCTGAAAGAACCGATTTAATAAATGCCTTAAAAATTTCAGGAAGAACCGAGCGCGGTCTTGGGGTCGGTTTTTTTAATGCCGTTACCGCTGAAACCAAAGCGGTTTTTAGAGATACCCTGACCGGAAACAGCCGAGAAAAAATTACAGAACCCTTTGCTAATTATAACATTCTGGTGCTGGACCAACGTTTTAATAAAAATTCTTCTATAAGTTTAATCAATACCAACGTTGCCAGGGAAGGGAATTTCAGGGATGCCAATGTCACCGGGTTTCTGTTTGACGTTTTTAATAAATCTAACTCCTTTAATTTTGTAGGAGAAGCAAAAATGAGCAATGTGAATTTACCTCGCCGCAATGAAACCGGATTTGCTTCTCTGTTTTCAATAGATAGAACCAAAGGGAATTTCAGGTACGGAGTTTCCCACGAATTGGCTAATGAAACTTATGACATAAATGATCTTGGAATAAGTTTAACGAACAATTACAGCAATTTTTACTTGAATACCTCTTACCAAACTTTTGAGCCAACCGGGATTTTTAATCAGTATAACATAGAATTATATGCAAATCACCAAAGACGCTACCGTCCCGATGTGAATTTGGCAAGCGGCGGCGGTCTAAGCATTTTTGCAATGACCCGCGACCGGTTTGCCTTCGGTGGTTTTGCCGAAGTAAATTCTGCTTTTAAAGACTTTTTCGAACCTCGCAGGGAAAATACTTATATAACCTTTCAACCAAATATTGCAGCAAACGCCTGGATTTCTTCAGATTATAGAAAGAAACTGGCTTTAGATGTACGTACCACTTACCAAACTTTTAGCGAAAGTTCACGGGAAAGTTTTAATTTCATTTTTGAGCCGAGAATTCGAATAAACAATAAGTTTTTAGTGATCTATGGTTTTGAATACGATAATGAAATAAATAGACCCAGCTTTGTAACACTTCAACCTCGAGACGTGATTTTTGGAAACAGGGATATGAAAAGTTTTGAGAACTCACTTCAGGCAAACTATAACTTTACCACAAAACAAGGCTTGAATTTAAGTTTTAGAAATTTTTGGTCGGTTGCTCAATTTAAAGATGGCAGCTTTTCAAAATTAAATGAAGATGGAGGTTTAACTTCAACAGATTATAACAGGGAAGAAAATAATAATCCCGACGCTAATTTTAATATCTGGAACCTGGATTTAAGTTATCGCTGGCAATTTGCTCCCGGGAGTGAAGCCATTTTACTCTATAGAAATTCAATTTTTAACCAGGATGAATTAAGTTATCTCGATTTTCAGCAAAGTATGGATAATTTATTCAACAGGCCGGCCAGACATAATCTTAGCTTGCGTATTGTGTATTATATAGACTACAACCGGGTTAAAAACATATTCAATTCTTAGCTTGGGGGTTTTGCTGAATTTGGCTAATTTTCACGAGCCTTAATAATTACCCCTAAACGGGTTAAAAGGCATTCTCCTTAATAATAAATTAATTCGGGAAAAGGCCCGGAACTTTTAAAATCTCGTCTATCGAGCGAAAAAATGATTATAGCCAAGAATATTCATAAATATTATGGAGACCTGCACGTATTAAAAGGTCTCGATCTTCATATTAAAAAAAGCGAAATTGTTTCTATTGTAGGAGCTTCGGGAGCGGGAAAAACCACTTTGCTTCAAATTCTGGGAACTCTTGATAAGCCTGAAAAAAATAAAGATTCTACACTGGAAATTAACAACACAGATATTTATAAACTCTCTTCCCGGGAATTATCTAAATTCAGAAATAAAAATATTGGGTTTATCTTTCAGTTTCACCAGTTATTACCCGAATTTACGGCTTTAGAGAATATTTGTATCCCGGCGTTTATTCATAATACAGCAAAAGAAAAGGCTGAGGAACGTGCAAAGGAACTTTTAGGATTTTTAGGACTTAAAAACCGGGCTAATCATAAGCCGGCTGAACTTAGTGGCGGCGAGCAACAGCGAATTGCAGTCGCAAGGTCTCTGATCAATAATCCTGCGGTAATTTTTGCTGATGAACCATCAGGAAATTTAGACACCGAATCTGCTGAGAACCTTCATAAATTATTCTTTAAGCTCCGGGACGAATTTCAGCAAACTTTTGTGATTGTGACCCATAACGAGGAACTTGCCGATATGGCCGACCGGAAAATCACTATGCAGGACGGAAAAATTATTGATAAAAAGGAAATTTAAACAGTTTGAAAAAAAGTGAACTTAAATCTTTTCTCGATTTTAAAGTCGAACAATACAATACGCCAGAGTTTATAGATTCAGATCCTATTCAAATTCCGCATCAATTCAGTAAAAAAGAAGATATTGAAATTTCCGGATTTCTAACGGCCACCATTGCCTGGGGAAACCGAAAAAGTATTCTAAAAAATGCAAATCGTTTAATGGAAATGCTGGATCGCAGTCCGCACGATTTCATTTTAAATCATTCTGAAAGCGATTTGAAGAGTTTAACAGGATTTGTTCACCGCACTTTTAACGAAACCGATCTAATTTATTTTATTTCAGCATTACAAAATATCTATAAGAATCACAGAGGCATTGAAACGGTTTTCACTCAAAATGCTGAAAAAGATTTCCTTCAGTCGGCTATTCACGAATTCAAGAAAGTCTTTTTTGAACTTCCACATCCATCAAGAACCCAAAAACACGTTAGTGATCCGCTTAAGAATTCGGCTGCAAAACGAATTAATATGTACTTACGGTGGATGGTTAGAAAAGATCAGGCCGGTGTAGATTTTGGTCTTTGGGAAAATCTCGATGCATCGCAATTAAGCTGCCCTTTAGACGTACATTCCGGGAACGTAGCCAGAAAATTAAAACTCTTAAAACGAAAAGCTAATGATGCGAAAGCTTTAAATGATTTAGATATTGCGCTAAGGAAGCTGGATGCGGTTGATCCCGTGAAATATGACTTTGCATTATTCGGATTAGGAGTGTTTGAAAAGTATTAGTAAGTATTTAACAAGTTTCGCTTAAATTTGTTAAATTTGTTTTAATACAATTTTCAATATATGTTGAGTCCTCCTATTCCAAATAACGAAAGCCAACGATTAAAAGCGCTTGAGGAGGCAAATATTTTATACAGTCCTACCGAGGAGGAATTTGATAATATTACACAGCTGGCATCCTTTATTTGCCAGACACCAATTTCTTTGATTTCCCTGGTTGGTGAACACGAGCAATGGTTTAAATCTAAATATGGGACTGATATGTGTACCTCAGAACGGGATATTTCGTTTTGCAGTCACGCCATTTTGGAGCCTGAGCAACTCATGGAAATTGAAGATACCCGCTTAGATAATCGATTTTTAGATAATCCATTTGTACTTGCTGATACCGATCCTATTATTTATTACGCCGGGATGCCTCTAAAAAACTTCGATAATATGGTGTTAGGGACACTATGTGTAATTGATACAAAACCGAATAAATTAAACCAGGAACAGAAAAAAGCACTAAAATCCCTGGCGAAACAGGTAGAAATTCTTCTGGAGCTAAAACGTAAAAACGATTACCTGGAGAATATTAAAAAGCAACTTAACGAGCATAATGCAATGCTCAAAGATTTTGCCGGTGTAGTTTCTCACGACATGAAAATGCCACTGGCAAATATGATTATCACTGCAGATATTTTAAAAGCTAAGTTTGGAAATAAACTTGGAGAAGAAGGTTTGGATTATTTAAAAAACCTAAAGCAAGCCGGATTAAAGCTTAGCAGTTATATAAATGGCATTTTAGATCATTATGAGAGCGATAATATTGCCGCCTCAAATAATGAAGAATTTGATGTGCATCAATTACTTGAAGAAATTATTGATCTTTTAAATATTACTGAAGATTGTGTGATTAACCTTCCTGAAGACAATACCATTATAAGTTCTAACCGTGCCGCGCTGGAACAAATCTTTTTAAATTTATTAGGAAACAGCCTGAAATATAACGATAAAGATAAGATTGTTATTGATATTGAATTCTCTCAAAACCCCGATTTTTATTATTTCAGCATACAGGATAACGGTATTGGCATTCCTAAGGAGAAGGAAGATGACATTTTTAAACTTTTTACTACCGTGGCAAAAAGTGACCGCTCGGGTAATAAAGGCAATGGGATTGGACTTTCTACCGTAAAAAGACTCGTTGGGAATTTAGGCGGAAATTTAAAGGTGAATTCTGAAATAGGAGAGGGTACTCGTTTTGATTTTTCCATTAGGCGAAAAGCTTAATTAGTAAGGCTTTTTCATCCAAAATCGAAGATTTTTTTTTATATTATTCTACTAATCGCCAAAAGGTATGCAGCATAAAAAAGTTTCTTCAAATGAGAGATTACGTCGGGCAGCACTTGCTGAATATGCAATTTTTAAATCGGGAGAAGACAAAGACTACGATCAGCTTACATTTTTGGCGGCAAAGATATGCCAGGTTCCTGTAGCTAAAATAAGTATTATTGGTAAAAACAATATTTGGTATAAATCGGCTTACGGTACTCAACTGGCCGAACTTCCCAGGGAAAATGCTTTATGCGAACATGCCATTTATGCAGGTGAAGAAATCTTTATTATAAACAGCCGTGAGCATCCTGAATTTTTTGAAAATGCCAAGAATATCTACGATCGGGAATATCATTTTTATGCCGGTGTTCCACTTTTAAATGCAAATGGTCACGCCATAGCAGTTTTCTGCATTTTTGATACAAAAATCAGGAAGTTAGAGGAAGATCAGAAAAAATCATTACTGGCATTAGCGACCCAAAGTATGAATCTTTTTGAGTCGCGTAAACAAAAAACAAAACTTCAACACGTACAACGCAAATTAAAACAGAAATACAAGGAACTGGAAAAATTTGCCAGCCTGGTTTCGCACGATATAAAATCTCCTCTCGCCAATATTATTTCTTTAACCGAACTGCTTAAAGACGAGAACAAAGAAAAACTTGATGAACAAAGTAGACAGTATCTAGACTTTTTAGTAGAATCGTCTTATTCGCTTAGAAATTATGTAGATGAAATTTTAAGTTTTTATCGCAGCGATCACGTTTTGGAGAAAGATTATGAAGATGTTCACCTCCCTACCCTCTTAAAAAGAATTACAGATCTTTATACATTAGAAGAAAATGTAGAAATCACTTACCCCGAAAAAGGTCATCTTAAAAATATAAATAAAGCTGCGCTAAGCCAGGTTTTTATGAACTTAATAAGCAACGCCTTAAAATATAACACCAGGGAAGTTAGAAAAGTAAATATTAGTTTCAAAATCACTTCAAGTTATTATTGTTTTGAAGTAAGCGATAATGGCATAGGCATTTCTGCAGCCGATAAAGGAAAGATCTTTCAACTTTTTGCCACTCTGGATGCCAAGGACAGGAACGGAAATCCCGGAAGCGGCATTGGTCTTGCCACGGTTAAAAAACATATAGAGCAAATGAACGGCAGTATTGAGGTAATTTCTGAAAAAGGCAAAGGCAGCACTTTTAAATTCAAAATTAAACGGCCTTAGCTTAAATTCCATTTCATATATTTGAAAAACTTTTTAAAGCTTTATGGAATTTAAACAGCCGGAACTACTTTATGCCCTGTTTTTACTACTCATACCGCTGGCTGTTCATTTATTTCAACTACGCCGCTTTCAGAAAGAAGATTTTACCAACGTAAAATTCCTAAAAAAAGTAATTCGGCAAACTCGCAAAAGTTCCCGCTTAAAAAAATGGTTGGTGCTGGCCACCAGGATGTTAATGTTAACCGCTTTAATTTTCGCGTTTGCCCAACCCTATTTCCCTGCCGAGAATCCTGAAGCCTCTCAAAGCGATAAGCTTATTTTTTTAGATAATTCTTACAGTATGCAAGCCTCCGGCCAACATGGCGAACTGCTGGCGGCCGCTATTCAGGATTTGATTAAAAACCTTCCTGAAAACGAGGAAATAAGCCTTTTTACTCATAATAATGAATTTAGAAATCTTACTGCAGAAGAATTAACCACCGAACTTCAAAATCTTGATTTCGCAGAAAATTCATCAGAATTTACTACGCTGAATTTAAGAGCAGAACAACTGTTGAAACATTCTACCGGAGACAAAGACGTTATTTTTATTTCCGATTTTCAGCAAAATTTGAATCCTGAAGATTTTTCAGATGCTTCCAATATAAATTATCATTTAATTACGGCAATTCCCGAAAATACTCAGAATATCAGTATTGATTCTGCATTCATAAGCAATCGCCAAGCTTCTGAAATTAGTTTAAAGGTCTTACTGAGCAGTTCGGCAGAAATTTTAGAACCTGTAAGTATTTCAGTTTATAATGGAGAAGAACTTTTAGCAAAAACCGCTGTAAATTTTGAGGAAAATCAAAGTACTCAAACCAGTTTTAAAATCAATGCAGAAGAAATTCCTAACGGAATCGTAAGAATCGCAGACGCTTCTTTAGCCTACGATAATTCACTGTTTTTTAGCTTGAATAAGCTTAAACCCGCTGAAGTAGTTGTTATATCGGGAAATATAGATTCCAGTTTTCTAAGCCGCATCCTTACCCCTCCCGAATTTAATACTGAAACTTTTCAAGTAGATCAACTTGATTTTAATAAATTAAATACCGCCGATATAGTAGTTCTCAATGAGCTGGAATCCATTTCAGGAGCTTTGGAATCTAACCTTCAAAGTCTTCAAAACAATGCCGTACCTCTGGTAATTATTCCTTCAGAAAATATAGATCAAAATTCTTATAATAATCTTCTTAATCGCCTCAATGCACCTATTTTTTCTGAGCTACAAACCCGGGAAACTTTAATAACCGAACTCGCTTTTGATCATCCTTTGCTTACGGGAGTTTTTGAAGAAAGAATTGAGAATTTTGATTATCCTAAAGTGCAAAGCTATTATGATGTACCAGGCGAAAATAAAATACTTTCATTTCAAAATAATTCAGGCTTTTTACTGGAAAGTAATGGAATATTTCTTTTTTCCGCAGCCTTAAACTCTGAAAATTCTAATTTTAGAAATTCGCCATTAATCGTTCCGGTATTTTATAATATGGGCCTGACAGCTTTAAAAACTCCGGATCTATATTACGAAACCGGGAAAGAAAATGAGATTAATATTCCGTTTCAAACGCAACAGGACGAAGTGGTTCACATTGTATCAGAAACCGAAGATTTTATTCCGCAACAACGCGCTTTAGGCGATAATCTGGAAATCTTAACTTCCGGATTGGAAATAGCGTCAGGAAATTATTTGCTGGAATATAAAGGCGAAAACCAGGGCTACATAAGTTTTAACGCACCCAGGACCGAAAGCGAATTGGAATATAATATTCCGCAGGAAGCAGAAAACGTAAAAATTTATTCCAGTATAGGATCTTATTTTAATGAAATAAAAGCAGCGGGACAAAGCAACAAGCTTTGGAAATGCTTTGTTATTTTTGCACTGATATTTTTAACTGCAGAAATGCTCCTTTTAAAATATCTGAAATGATCGTATTACAACTGAATAGCAATTAGCAACAGATTGGGATTAAAACTATAACTAAATGAAACTACTTTTAAAATCGGCTACAATTTTAGATAAAACTTCGGCTAATAACAATCAAAAGCTGGATATTTTAATCGAAAACGGGATTATAAAAAAAATAGGAAAAGATATTTCTACCAAAGCTGATAAAGTGATTTTTCAAGAAAATCTTCACGTTTCCCGTGGTTGGTTTGATAGTAGTGTGAGTTTTGGAGAACCCGGTTTTGAAGAACGAGAAACCATTGCTAACGGACTGGACACTGCGGCAAAAAGCGGATTTACCAACATTGCTTTAAACCCCAATACCTTCCCGATTATTGATAATAACGGGGCTATTACTTCGGTTAAATCGAAAGCGGCGCATCACCCGGTTAAAATGTACCCTACAGGCGCTTTAACCATTAAAAGTGAAGGCGTGGACCTTGCCGAACTTTATGATATGAAACAAGGCGGTGCTATTGCTTTTGGAGATTACAAACGTGCAGTAAAAAACCCGAATTTATTAAAAATAGCGCTTCAATATGCCCAGAATTTTAATGGATTAGTGCAATCTTTTCCTCAGGAAGATCGTATAGCAGGCAAGGGGATGGTTAACGAAGAACAAAACAGTACTTCGCTTGGATTAAAAGGAATTCCTAACCTGGCCGAAGAATTACAAATTACACGAGACCTTTACCTTCTGGAATATGCCGGCGGGAAATTACATATTCCAACAATTTCGACTAAAAAATCGGTTTCCTTGATAAAAGAAGCTAAAAAGAAAGGCCTGGATGTTAGTTGTAGTGTAGCGATCCATAATTTAATCTTTACCGATGCATTGCTGCAGGATTTTGATACCAATACTAAGGTTCTGCCTCCGCTAAGAACCAAAGAAGATATAAAAGCGCTAATTAAAGGTTTAAAAGACGGAACCATAGATATGATTACCAGCGATCATACTCCAATAGATACCGAGCATAAAAAAGTTGAATTTGATAATGCTTTGTATGGAAGCATTGGCCTGGAATCTGCTTTTGGAGCTTTGAGCACAATTTTTTCTACCGAAGAGGTTGCAGAAATGCTTTCTAAGGGAAAACAAAGATTTGGACTGGAAGACATAGAAATTAAAGAAGGAAACCCTGCAGATCTCAGTCTTTTTATTCCGAATAAAAACTATGAATTTACCGAAGCCCATATTTTTTCAACTTCAAAAAACAGTATTTTTAAAGGTCATCAATTAAAAGGAAAAGCTTTTGGAATAATTACCAAAGCAGGGGATTTTGGCTTATAATTCCGCTCATAATTTAATACCTTTGTATTTTAAATAACCAGCTATGAAAACTGTTGCCGAAGAAGGAAAAACTCCAGCTATTGTTGCCTATCTCACTATTATTGGTACTATAATCGCTTATTTTATGAACAACGAGCATAAGAATCCTTTTGCTTCATTTCATATTAGGCAGGCCTTTGGCATTCACGTTACTTTTTACGTTTTAGGAGTTTTAGTAGGATTATTTGACAGCTGGTTAATTTCATCTGCCTTTTATATTTTTATTGCGGTTTTGGGTATTTACGGCCTGGTAACCGCAATTCAGGGCGAACAAAAAGAAGTGCCAATTTTAGGCGCGTATTTTCAAAAATGGTTTAGCACAATAAATTAAATGAATACCAAAGAACTTTCTCTCCATCACCTTATAAGAAAACCGAAAACCCAAACTGAAAAGGCACCGTTACTCATTATGCTTCACGGCTACGGAAGTGATGAAAACGATCTTTTCTCCTTTGCTGAAGAATTACCCGATGAATTATTCGTGATTTCGGTAAAAGCACCTTACGCGATGCAACCTTACGGTAACGCCTGGTACGCGATTCACTGGGATAACCAGAATGGAAAATTTAGTGACGATGAGCAGGCTAAAGAATCCCGGGAGAAAATTGCAGGTTTTATGGACGAAGCAATTGAAGCCTATAATTTAAATGCTGAAAACGTAACTCTTTTAGGCTTTAGCCAGGGAAGTATTTTAAGTTATGCGGTAGCCCTCTCCTATCCTGAAAAGGTTAAAAATATTGTCGCTCTTAGTGGTTATATAAATAAAGAAATTATAAAACCGGGATTTGAGAAAAATGATTTTTCTAAACTATCATTTTATTGTTCGCACGGTTCTCAAGACCAGGTGATTCCGGTAGAATGGGCTAGAAAAACCAAACCTGTTCTGGATGATCTTAATATTGAAAACAGTTATTCAGAATTTCCTGTGGGTCATGGGGTAGCACCACAAAATTTCTTTGAATTAAGGGAATGGCTTAAAAAGCGAATTTAATTTGCTGCCGGGTAAATAAAAGACTTTTCGGCAATTAGCTCGGGCTTCCCGTTTTCATCAATAAAATAGGTGAAAAATACTTCGCCCCAGTAGGTGCCATCGGTAAAATCGGCAATAACCCATTTATGGTTTAAAACCTTGATTTTGTTGATATGCATATTACCTTCCATCCCGTCAAAAGGCACGTAGGAATTATCAATATCTACCTTATTTTGGTTCATTAACTCATTTTCTATAGCTTCACGAACATCTTCAGCTTCAATTCCTTTATCTTCAAAATAAGTCATTGCATCTTCGTTATTGATCAAAGAGAAATAACTTTCATTTTCGTCTAAAGCAGCTGCAGATTCGGTTTCTACCTCAAGCCGTTCAACTTCCGCTTTTAATTTTTGAATTTCGGCATCCCGCGCATCGAGAATCTTTTTGTCATTCACATAAATAAAAATGGTAAACAAAAGAGAAAAGATAAAGAGGTACAGCAATAGGTTTTTACGCATCTTAAATGGTGATTTTTAGGTTATCGTAGGCTACGAATACATTATCGGGAAGTTGCTTCTGCACTTCATCATGAAAGCCCAGTAAATGACTAATATGGGTTAAATAAGCTCTTTCAGGCTTAACCCTTGCTATAAATTCTAAAGCTTCCTCGAGGTTTAAATGAGAATGATGCGGTTCTATTCTTAAAGCGGTTACTACCAGCACCTTTACGCCATCCAGTTTTTGAACCTCTTCTTCTTCAATAGATTTAAGATCCGTAAGATATGCGAAATCTTTAAGCCTGAAGCCAAACACCTGTAAGCGGTTATGCATATAATTTATGGGAGTAATTTTTAAATCTTTAAAGTAAAAATTTTCGTTTACAATTTCATTCTCCTGCACTCCTGGTGCACCGGGATATTTATTTGTTGAAGTAAATATATATTCAAATCGCTTTCTAAGGGACTCCAGCACTCTTTTATGAGCAAAAACCGGTATATCTCCCTGGCGGAAGAAAAAGGGCCTAATATCGTCTAAACCTGCAGTATGATCGTTATGTTCGTGGGTATATAAAATGGCATCAAGGCTTTCTACAGGGTTTGCCAGCATTTGCATCCTAAAATCGGGGCCGCAATCTATCAGGATATTATATGCTTCCCATTTTACCAAAACAGATACCCGCAAGCGTTTATCTCTGGGATTATCACTAAGGCAAACCGGGTGTTTACTACCTATAATTGGGATTCCCTGCGAGGTGCCTGTACCTAAAAATATTACTTCCAAGAATTATATGTTTTAGGCAAAAGTAAAGATATTTTTTTTCAATACCTTACTGTTTTTAGTACCTTTGGATTAAGCAAAAAAAGAATCCACACATAAAAGAAAAATTATGCCAATTACAATAATGGGCGATAAGGAATTTGAAAATGTTCCTTCAATTAAAAGCAAAGCACTTCGCATTAATTTAAATGAAAATATCTACGGAACTTTTTCTGAAATTGGTGCCGGCCAGGAAACGGTAAGAAATTTTTTTAGAGCCGGTGGCGCCTCCGGCACTATCGCAAAAGCCATGAGTGCCTATGATAAAGATTTTAGTGATGCAATTTACGGAGTGGAAAATGACAGGAGATATGTTACTGAGGCACGCTTAAAAAAGATGCTTTCCCACGAAATTGGCCTGATTGAGCAGCGAATTTCCCGTGAAAAACACCCTAATAAACTTTTCTTTAGTTACGCTAACACCGTTGCTACCATAGATTTTGCTAAGAAATATAAAGGCCACGGTTGGGTAGGAATTAGATATCAGGTGAGTCCTGAAGAAGATTATAACGAGATTAGCCTGCACGTTAGATTTCACGAAAACGATGCGCGCCATCAACAAAATACCCTTGGAATACTTGGTGTAAACCTTATTTACGGAGCTTATTATAAATATGACAATCCGAAAAAACTTTTACGTTACCTCTACGATCATATAGATAAAGATCAAATAGAAATTGATACCATAAATTTCAGCGGACCGCGATTTGAAGGTGTAGACAACCGTTTAATGAGTTTACAACTGGTTAAAAATGGAATGACAGATGCCGTAATGTTTGCTCCAGATGGTAATAACGTACTGCCTGCTAAAATACTTTATAAAAAGAATATTCTTGCCCTACGCGGAAGTTTTAGACCGGTGACTAAGGTGAATATGGACATGTATGAGCGTTCGCTTGAATTATTCCTGAAAGAAAGTAAAGTAGAAAAAGAAAATACCGAAGTTATTTTTGAAATAACGCTTTCTAACCTTAGGGCGGAAGGTGAAATTGATGAACGCGATTTTATGGACCGGGCAAAACTTTTATGTTCCCTGGGACAAACCGTAATGATCTCTAATTTCCAGGAATATTACCGAGTAGTAGAATATTTCTCCAGATATTCTAAGCAAAGAATGGGCTTAACTATGGGTGTAAATAACCTGGTTGATGTATTTGATGAGAAATATTACAGGCACCTAAGTGGTGGTATTCTGGAAGCTTTTGGTAAATTATTCTTTAAAGATCTTAAGGTTTACCTCTACCCACTTAAAGATTCAGAAACCGGTGAAATTACTACCAGCGATAACTTAAAAGTTCATCCAAGAATGAAAGAATTGTATAAATTCTTTAAGTATAACGGAAGAGTTGAAGATATTGAAAATTACAATCCTGAAATTCTGGACGTTTATTCAAGAGAAGTTTTACAAATGATAAGCGAAGGAAAAGAAGGCTGGGAAGATATGCTTCCTGAAAAAACTACAAAAATGATTAAAGAGCATAATCTTTTCCATTATAAAGAGAACAAGAAAAAAGCAAAAACCGAAGTTTAGTTTCTGAAGCTTTTCCTATAAAAAATCCGGATGATTCATATTCATCCGGATTTTTTTATGTTCATTCGTCAACCTGCCCCGAAGGTTCGGGATTATTCCAGGATATAGGTGGTTATATTTGAATTTTAAGCAATCCGCTCTATTTTAGCACCTAATGCTTTAAGGCGTTCATCTATATTTTCGTAACCTCGGTCTATTTGTTCAATATTATGAATGGTAGAAGTTCCTTTGGCTGAAAGTGCCGCGATTAACAAGGAAATTCCGGCTCTTATATCGGGAGAAGTCATCGTTGTAGCTTTTAACTGCGACTGGAAATCGTGTCCAATTACTGTAGCCCGGTGCGGATCACAAAGAATAATCTTAGCGCCCATATCAATTAATTTATCTACAAAGAACAATCGGCTTTCAAACATTTTTTGGTGAATAAGTACACTTCCTCGAGCTTGTGTAGCTACTACCAAAACAATACTCAATAAATCGGGTGTAAAACCTGGCCATGGAGCATCGCTAATATTCATAATAGAACCATCTATAAAACTTTGAACCTCGTAGCCATTTGTATGCGCAGGAATAAAAATATCGTCTCCCTTGCGTTCAATAGTAATTCCTAATTTTCTAAAAGTTGTTGGAATAATCCCCAACATAACCCAGTTTACATTTTTTATGGTAAGTTCGCTTTTAGTCATAGCGGCCATACCAATCCAGGAACCTATTTCAACCATATCTGGTAAAATTCTATGCTCACAACCTGTTAGAGAATCTTCTACTCCTTCAATAATTAAAAGATTAGAACCAACACCGCTAATTTTGGCTCCCATTGAATTCAGCATATTGCAAAGTTGTTGCAAATAAGGTTCGCAGGCAGCGTTATAAATAGTCGTAGTTCCTTTCGCAAGAACAGCTGCCATTACAATATTCGCTGTACCGGTAACTGAAGCTTCTTCAAGAAGCATATAACTACCTTTCAATCCGTTTGGAGCTTCTACGCCGTAAAAACGTTCTTCTTTGTTGTATCTAAACTTTGCACCCAGTTTAATAAACCCTTCAAAATGGGTATCAAGTCTTCTTCTACCAATTTTATCGCCACCCGGTTTCGGAACAAATCCTTTACCGAATCTTGCCAGTAATGGACCCACAATCATAATAGATCCTCGTAACCCACTACCGTCTTTTTTAAATTGGTCACTGCTTAAATAATCTAAATCAAGATCATCGCTTTTAAAGGAATAACTTCCTTTCCCAAGCTTTTTGATCTTCACTCCAAGATTTTCAAGAAGCTGAATTAATTTATTTACATCCAGGATATCCGGAATATTGTTAATCACAACTTCCTCTGAAGTTAATAATACGGCACAAAGAATTTGCAGGGCTTCGTTTTTGGCTCCCTGTGGCTGAATTTCGCCACTAAGTTGCTGCCCGCCTTCAATTTGGAAAGTTCCCATGAAAGTAATATATTATTTAGTAGCGCTTACGGCCACCTCCACCTTTGCGGTTGGATTTTTTAGGATTATTGTTTTTACCGGTGTGCTTCTTCTTATTTCTAATAAGGCTTGAAGCATCACTAAGATCTTCATCGGCATTTTTTAAATTAATTTTTCCGCCGCTAAGTTCCCGAAGATGTTCAAAAATAATTTCATCTTCAACAGTATCACGATTCCAATTTAGGTAAGATTTTTTCATATGATTGGCTATCGTTAAAACCAAACCTTCCTTTAAAGGACCTTCTTCCCAGTCTTTAACCTCATTGATCATTCGGTTAATATTATTTCCGTAGAAACGATATTTTGGAAAATTTTGAGGATAATCTAACATTTCAGGACGCTCTTCCAGCATTTCCCGCGTTGGTTTAGGAAAAGGTGATTCTACATCAAGCTTAAAATCACTTATTATAAATAATTGATCCCATAACTTATGCTGAAAATCGGGTACATCCCGAAGATGCGGTTGCATATTACCCATAACGGCAATAATAGATTTCGCAACCTGGTTTCGTTCTTTATCATCTTCTATCTCAACGGCTTCTTCCACCATTTTCTGAAGATGTCTCCCATATTCGGGAATAATTAAGTGTTTCCTTTCGGAATTATATTCTAATGCGTGTGTCAAAATTGAAATTTATAGGTGATACTTTACTCGATAATCGAGTCTTAAATATACTGAGATTTGTCTCAAAATTAAAAATTCTTCCATTTAATGCCCCGTAGGCTCAGCCCGAGGTAGTTCCTTGTAGAAGTTAATCGCTGCAAAATACTAAATATTATCGGGATAAGGTAAAATTTTGAGAAATTAAAAATCTAGTATTTAATCGCAAGCACTTTAGTTATTCTTCTTAAAGAATATTTGTACTTTTAAGAAAAGACTAAGGTGAATTAAAACCTCTGGAGAGTTTAAAGAGAAATTACACCCTCCACTTTTTCAGCCACTTCTTTATATTTTTCTATTACAGCATCAGGATTTTTCATTCGTACGTTAACCGATGTACTTATATAAGTTCCTTTTTTAGATTTCCTGGTAGTTATAACCGCTCCCATATTATCAAAAATCTCATCGATAATTTTTACCTGATTCGATTTCGCAGGAACTATAAATTTATATAAATATTCAGATGGCCAAAGGGATGTATCCTCTAATTGCGCTCTTAATTTGTTATAAAACTCTTCCTGATCTTTCGCTCCACTCATAATTTTCTAACTTAATTTTAGGGTGCAAAGATACATGGATTGCATACATTTTTATAATCAATTTCAAATGTCGAAATTTGCAGCGTGAAAAAACAGAAAATAGTAATTACCGGTGGTCCCGGTACCGGAAAATCTTCTATAATCCGCCAATTGGAAAAACATGGGCACGAATGTCTTCATGAAATTTCCAGGCAGGTAACTTTAGAAGCCCAAAAACAGGGAATAGACCAGTTATTTCTTGAAAAACCTGTACTTTTTAGTGAAAAACTGCTGGAGGGCCGAAAAATTCAGCATCGTGAAGCCGATATACTGCCGGCTTCAACTATATTTTTAGACCGAGGCCTCCCAGATGTACTCGCTTATATGGATTATTTTAAAACTGAATATTCTACTTATTTTACCGAAGCCTGTAAAGAATATTCTTACGATAAAATATTCTTTTTACCACCCTGGGAGGAAATTTACCAAAGCGATAACGAGCGCTACGAATCTTTTAAAGAAGCCAGCCAAATCTCTAAATATCTTTTTGAAACCTACAAAACTTACGGTTACACCCCAATTGAAGTTCCAAAAACATCGGTAGTTGATAGAACCGCATTTATTTTAAATCAAATTTGATCCACGCTATTTGCAGGACGCGCATTACATATTAAAAAAATACTGGGGGCATTCGTCCTTCAGGCCACTACAGGAGCCCGTAATAAAAAAACTCCTGGAGCAAAATAATGTACTGGCGCTAATGCCTACCGGTGGTGGAAAGTCACTATGTTTTCAAGTTCCCGCGCTAATTCAGGAGGGAATTTGTATCGTAATTTCTCCATTGGTTGCATTAATGGAAGATCAGGTAAATGCGCTTCAGCAAAAAGGCATTAAAGCAATGGCTTTAACCGGCGGGATGGCTTATCGTGACCTGGATGCCGCTTTGGATAATTGTATCTACGGAAATTATAAATTCCTGTATTTATCTCCTGAAAGGCTGCAACAAGATTTGATTCAGGAACGCATCAAATTGATGAATGTAAACCTAATCGCGGTAGATGAAGCGCATTGTATTTCGCAATGGGGCCACGATTTTAGACCGGCGTACCGAAACATCTCACTCTTAAAAGATCTGAAACCGGGAACAGCCTTCATTGCGCTTACTGCAACGGCAACCCCGGCGGTGGTAAAAGACATTGTAAAAGAATTGGAACTAGAAGATATTGAAGTTCTAAAAGATTCTTTTTATCGACCGAATATCGCCTACAATGTTTTAATTGCTGAAGATAAATATTACAGGGTATATCAAATGCTGAATAATAAGAATGAAGCGGCGATAATCTACGTTCGAAGTCGAAAAGCAAGCCTTGAAATTGCTGATTTATTGAATGAAAAAGGCTACAAAGCCGATGCTTTTCACGGAGGATTGCAGCCTAAGGAAAAAACGAGAAAGCTTAGCAGTTGGTTAGAGAATAAGCATCACATTATGGTGGCCACAACCGCTTTTGGGATGGGAATAGACAAACCGGATGTTAGACAGGTAATTCATTTAAACCTTCCGGAATCATTGGAGAGTTATTTCCAGGAAGCCGGCCGTGCAGGGAGAGATGGAAAAAAAGCGTTCGCAACTATGCTTACTAATAAAAGCGATATTCCGGTTTTAAAAAATCAGTTTCTCGCTAATTTACCCCAACTGGAAGATGTAAAACTGGTTTATAAAAAGTTGAACACCTATTTCAGGATCGCATATGGTGAAGGCGAGGAAACCGAACACAATTTTAGTTTTTCTAAATTTTGTGCCCAGTATGAACTTCCGTTTTCTAAAACTTACCAGGTGCTTCAGCTTCTAGATAGGTGCAGCGTACTAAAACTTTCAAAGGAATTTCATAAAAGAACCAGTATTCATTTTACCATTTCCGGAATACAACTTCAGTATTATTTAGAGCAAAATCAGAAATACGAAAGCTTTGTAAAAGCGCTTTTAAGAACATACGGGGGAATCCTGGAAAATAAAACCGCGATAGACCTTGCTTCGGTTTGTAAAAAATCTAATATAGATCAGGGCAAAGCGCTTAAATTTCTTGAAGAGCTGGAAAAAGACCAGGTGCTGGAATACGTTTTTGCCGAACACGATGCAACTGTTTTATTTTTGGTCCCACGGGAAGACGATTTGGTTATTTTTCCGCTGGCACCTTATATAAGGCAGCATAATGAATCCAAAAAGAAAAAAATTGATTCGGTTTTAGCTTACCTGGAAAATGATAAAGTCTGCCGTAGCAAACAATTACTCGCATATTTTGGAGAAGAAAAAGCCGAAAATTGCGGAATTTGTTCGGTTTGTCAAAAACAAGCCGTGCCGTTAACCAAGGGGTTAAAAAATACGATCTACAAAGAAATAATGAAAACTTTAAAAACCTCTGATGCTTCTTCGCGGCAACTCACCGAAGCCATTAATTATCCTGAGGAACAGGTTTTAGAAGTTTTACATTTATTAATAGACAAAGAATTAATTGCCCGAAAATCCGGGAATATTTACAAAATAAATAAATGATGAGATCATTAAGAATAGTATTTATGGGCACGCCAGATTTCGCCGTAGCCAGCCTGGAAAGTATCCTAAACGCCAATTATAATGTAGTTGGCGTAATTACCGCACCCGATAAACCGGCGGGACGTGGGAGAAAATTACAGGAGAGTCCGGTAAAGAAATTTGGGGTGAGCAAAGGTTTAAAAGTTTTGCAACCTACAAATTTAAAAGATAAAACTTTTATTGAAGAATTAACTGCACTCGATCCCAACGTACAGGTAGTGGTAGCTTTTAGAATGTTACCAAAAGTTGTTTGGGATTTGCCTAAATTCGGCACGTTCAACCTTCACGCTTCCCTGCTTCCGCAATATCGTGGCGCTGCACCAATAAACTGGGCTATTATTAATAATGAAACAAAAACCGGCGTCTCAACCTTTTTCTTAGATGAAAAAATTGATACCGGTGCAATGATCCTTCAGAAGGAAATTAATATTGCTCCTGAAGAAAGCGTGGGCGAATTGCATGATAAACTAATGGAACTTGGCTCCGGTTTGGTGGTAGAGACGCTTGAGCTTATAGAAAAAGGCAACCTGACTCCTACTCCTCAACCTTTTGATCCATTATTAAAAGATGCACCAAAATTAAATCGGGAGAATACAAAGATAAACTGGGACGTTTCTTTAGATCAAATTTATAACCTGATTCGTGGGTTAAACCCTTACCCTGCCGCCTGGAGTATTTTGTTTAACGATGGAAAAGAGGAAAAAGTAAAGATCTATCACTGCAAAAAAGAAATAGTCAGTCATTCTTTAGAAAATGGAAGTATAACTATTGAGGATAAAGAGCTAAAGGTAGCAGCACCGGGCGGTTATCTAATTATTAAAGAATTACAACTTCCCGGAAAGCGAAAAATGGATGTGAAATCACTTTTAAACGGATATAATTTTACGAAAGGGGCTAAATTCCGCTAAGGCCTTATGGTTGCTGAAAGGGATAAAAATCAACTAAATTTAGACTTGTTTATTAACAAAAAGGCCGACTTATTAACAAAATCCCGCATTTCCCTTGATATTACTTGCACGGCCGAGAATTCCATATAAATTTGTAAAGCAATTTAACAGAATGTTTAACCAACAATTTATTTAAAATTCAAATTATGAACAAAACAGATTTAATCGATGCAATGGCTGAAAACGCTGGAATCTCAAAAGCAGCAGCAAAAAAAGCCTTAGAATCTTTCTTAGAAAACGTAGAAAAATCTCTTAAAAAAGGAGATCGTGTTTCATTAGTAGGATTTGGATCTTGGTCAGTTTCTAAAAGAGCTGCCCGTGAAGGAAGAAACCCACAAACTGGAAAAACCATTAAAATTGCTGCTAAAAATGTAGTTAAATTTAAGGCCGGTGCAGATTTACAAAAAGCTGTAAACTAATAATTTATATTAGTAAAAGATTGAAAGCCTCCCATCTGGGGGGCTTTTTTAATGAAAATAATTTAAGTTTTAATTTGATTTTTTTTTAAATTAATGGTAGCTTAGATAAAAACATGCTAAAATGATTGCTTTAAAACCAACCAAAGGCCATCTATTGGTAGCAGAACCATCTATTATTGGAGATGTGGCATTTAACCGCTCTGTGGTTTTGCTTGCCGACCATTCTGAAGCAGGTTCTGTGGGTTTTATACTCAATAAAGCATTAGACTTTACTCTAAAAGACCTTGTCCCCGACCTTTCTTCAAATTTTAAAATCTACAATGGCGGCCCCGTAGAACAAGACAATCTTTACTTTATTCACAAAATCCCAGATCTTATTCCGCAAAGTGTCGAAATTGCCAATGGTATATACTGGGGTGGTAATTTTGATGTGGTTACAGAACTAATTAATCAGAATTTAATTAGCGAAAAAGAGATTCGGTTCTTTTTAGGATATTCGGGCTGGGATGCCAATCAACTAGATGAAGAATTAAATTCACACGCCTGGATTGTGACTAACAACGAGAATCCAAAAGACATCATAGAACGTCCCTACCACTCTTTTTGGAAGGATAAAATGATGCAACTTGGCGGGGAATATATTTTATGGTCTAACGCACCAGAAAACCCCAGCTATAACTAATCCAGTCTCGCTTTTACGTTTAATTTTGAGAGCAAATCTTTTGCTACTTTATTTACAAACTTCTTTTTACGGTATTTTGTTACCGGCTGAATTCCCGTAATCACGTTAGTAATAAACAATTCATCAGCTTTTTGAAGTTCAAAAGGAGAAATTGAAGTTTCTTCTAAAGTTAGTTCAGGCAAAGTTTTAATAATTTCTAATAATTTCTTCCTGGTAATACCATTTAGAGCTCCATCGGTAAGCGGGGGCGTTTTTATTTTATCTCCTTTTACAAGAAATAAATTCCCATTCAGGGCTTCAACTACATTCTTTTTTTCATTTATAAGAAAGCAGTTTTCATACCCGTTTTCCGAAGCAAAAATACTTCCCAGCACATTTATTGCACGATTGTTAGATTTAATCGTAGAAAATAAACCGCTGGTTACATAATGATCTTTAAACAGCTCTACTTCGTAATCGTCTTCATTCAGCAGATAAAAAGCTTCAGAAAGTTCTTCAGTAGTAATTATGAATCCTATTTCACGGGTAGCAGGTCTATAATAACCTCCTTCTTTTCGGTAAGCCGAAAATTTTACGCGGGCCGCGGTAGTATCTAAGCCATTCTCTTTAACCAGGTCCAGGATCTCGTCTTCCAAAAATTCGGGAGAAAAATTAGCCGGAATTTCCATACGCATAATACGCATAGAAGCCATAAGCCTAAAGTAATGGTCTTCCCAAAACATTATTTTTCCGCTAATTACGCGAATGGTTTCAAATACCGCATCTCCATAGGCAAATCCGCGATTGGTCACCGAAAGTGATGCCTGGTTGTCTTCTACTAAATTTCCGTTTAGATTTATCATAAAAAAGCCCCGTTTTAGAACGGGGCAAAGGTAATATTTATCTTAGGATTATTAAACCGATCCCAGCACCTGTTTAAGGTTTGAGATCATATTTTCCCAAAGCATTTTGCCTTCTTCAATTTCATCTTCATCTTCGGCAAAATCGGTAATCATTATAGAAACATCTTTGGTAATTTCGTCTACCTGAATTCTTATTTCAAAAAAATATGGAGTGTCTTCGTCATCAAGCCATTTAAATTTTACGCGTTCGTCACTCTTTTTGCTTACCAATTTGGCTTTCTCTTCACTTCCTTCCCAAATAAAAGTAAACAATTCGCCCCGTGAATTTACATTATCTGCATACCATTCACTTAATCCTGAGGGGGTTGATATATATTGGTATAACAATGAAGGAGAAGCCTGAATGGGAAATTCCATTTCGTACTTTATCTTATCTTCCATTTTTAGATTTAATTAGTTTCGGGCAATATAGATATTAATTAGAAACATAAAAAGAAAACAAATTAAATATTTTAGAAAATAATGTTTGCGCCAATACAAAATGTTTATATATTTGCACCCGCATTCACAACCAGCAAGAATGCTTGTAAAGTCAGGCCAACAGGCAGTTTACACAAAATTATGGCGAGGTAGCTCAGTTGGTTAGAGCGTCGGATTCATAACCCGGAGGTCCCGAGTTCAAATCTCGGTCTCGCTACCAGGAAAATAAGGGGTTTCTAAAAATCGAAATCCCTTTTTCTTTTCCCAGGTACAACATAGGTCCAACTTTTAGCATATTTTACTTATACATTTAATTAATTCTTCTTTAGTTTTATTGGAATATAAAACCTATGATTTTACCTAAATCTTCATAAAAAATTAAGTATTTACTGAAATAGGTGTTCTTAAGTTTTTTTGTTTCCACTAATCAAAATGGAGACTTATACCCTACTTATATTACCTCCATCATCCAACCTAATTAGGATTTTTTCCTTTATTTTGGAAATACTCCTGTATTTGGAGTAATTTTGTAATAAACAGTCTTATTGCAAAAAAGAGTAATTCTATTCTAGCAATCATGTATACTTCACCATTAAAGGAATTTTCTAGAAATGATTATTTCGACCAATCTGTTATTAATGATGATATGGCTGATTTTAGTTTTGATTTTTTCTTCTCAGGGAAGCGAATAGGATCTAGGAAAGAACTTATTGATTTATTTGTAGTAACCTGGATAATGGATGATATTGAAAACATTTTTATTCGTTACTGTATTTATTCGGGTGATAAAGCAAATTGGAAAGAAAAAATTACCGACCAGTTAAAAATACTCATGCAGGATATAAATGTGAGTAAGGAAATTATTAGTGGACGATTGCGGTATTTTGAAGTAAAATCAGAAAAGTATTTACCAACGGAAGCTTTTGAAAAAAAATTCCTGGACCTCAAATCTAGAATGAAACGATTTCAAGAATATTAAACTACTTCCGAAGCTATTAATGGTACCTCATATGGAAATGCAAATTTAGAATGATCGGTGCCATTTAACCAGGACTGATGATCCTGTTGTTTTAGCACTCGGTATTCTTTTTTTATTGTTATGAATTTCAGACATTAATTCATTTGCTTCCGTGGTTACTATATAAACTGGGCGAGCTGGAATGCGTGAGTGTCCCCAGGACAATGATGTTAAGCAGGCGAGCACGGAATTTATTTCCGACAGGTTTAGAGCATTGTTTCTATATTTTGTAGCAACTGGCATTTTCCGAAATTACTTTTATTTTATTCTGATTGTAGAAAAGTATATCCACAATATAAATAAAATTTGCAAAGGAATTCGGAACCACAGATACATTAATCCGTTCCCGTCATAAGTAGCTTTTTGATAATCCAATCCTTCAATAGACGCTTTTATGTTTGCCGGTAAAACCGCAAGAAAAAACAGAATCAAGAGCCAAGCGGTTAATATTCTGAACTGCGGAATATGTAAACCGATTGCTCCAAAAATTTCAATTAAGGCAGTAAAGTAAACCAGGCTTTTTTTGAACGGTATAAAATCTGGAATCATCAATACCATTCCCTCCGGGAATATGAAATGGCCCATTGCCGTAAAAAGTAGCATCACCGAAATTCCGATTCTTGCAGATAGAGGAAAATTGTAAATTCCGGTAATGACCCTAACTGCAAAGATTGCTACTAAAAAAAAGAAAATTAGAACGATTAGTGGTTTCATCTTTTTTTTCCAAAGTTGCTCAAAATATTGATTTGCAACAATGAACCTAGGTTAAGAAATCCGTGTTCGGATTCGGCTAAGTGCCTGTGGTGTTATACCAATGTAAGAGGCAAGATATTTTAGCGGAATTTCCCTGATTAGGTTCGGACGTTTTTTAATCAGTGCCAAATATCTTTCTTCTGCTGTTTCATTCAAAAGCGATTGCTCCCTCTCGGATTTTATCAAGAATAGATTTTCTGCGGTCAACCTGCCGATTGTATTGCCTATATCGCTTTTTGCATAAATTTCCTGTATGTCCTTATGTGAAATTCGCCAAAGCGTAGTTTCAGTCAACGTCTGAAGTTGATAAGCACAGGGCTTTTGAGTCAAAAACGAGTCGTAGGCACTAACAAACTGGTTTTCAAAACAAAATCCGAAAGTTGAGTCATTTTCCAGTTTGGGTATATAAAATCTGATTGAACCTTTTGCTATAAATGATAAATGCCTTTCCGTTTGTCCAACTTCTAGAAGTATTGCCTTTTTGGGATAATCGCTTCTCTCTAGCTTTGAAGAGAATAACCTCCAATCGCTATCATTTATCTCAACGATATTTTCAAAATATTCTCTTATTTTATTCATTGAACCAATGTTGGTTTTGCTTGTCGCTTACGTCTTGCATAAGAGCAGTAGTGTTTTTAAGGCTACAGCTTTTTCAATAAATACTTTCTTTATTTTGTATTACTTCTGCTTTAGCACTTTCCACACCATTACTTTTATACTCTATTATTTAATGGCATTTATTCCACAGCATTCAAAATATATTTTGGAATCATATCATTAGGTGGTGTGCTTTTTCCATACAAAACATATGAATTATAATTTCCGCCAGTAAAGACCGTGATCATATCAAGTTCTGGCCAAATATTAATTTTTTGTCCACCATTGCCCGATGCTAAATAGGAATTATATTGATGCCCGTCAATTACAATATATTTATGTTCCCACAAGTAACCATAGTCGCCATCTTCCATATCAAAAGTTTTGTCAACCCAACTTTGAGAAATTATTTGTTCCCCTTCCCATTTTCCGCCGTCTTTATACATTTTAGCCAATTTGATTAAATCTCTTGGTCTAATGCTCATCTGACTAAATGTTTCGCTACTGGCTTGGTTGGGTTCAAACGTCCAATCATAATTCTCAATACCCAATGGACCAAAGAGGTTTTCTTTGGCGAAATCTTCTATATTTTGTTTTGTTCCTATCTCAATTAACCTCCCTAATGTCAGTGCACAACCAGTGCAGTAGGATGAAAATTTTCCTGGCTCTGTAAACATTGGTAAATCAAGTGTGTATTTTACCCAATCATTGCTTTGCATCATTGCCTGTTCATTTCCTTTGCTTTCTGGGTTATTGTTTTCACAGTCCATGCCGTGCCTATACATTAGGAAATTCTCTATTGTCAGCTTTCTTTTTCTATCATCTAAGTTGGCAATTTTATCGTACCTATTTTTAAAGAAGGGCAGCAATTTTTCTTTTTCGCTTTTAATAAACCCTTTGTCTACTGCTATACCTAGAATTCCACCAATGAAAGGTTTGGTGGCAGATCTTAATTGATGTGGTGTGTCTTTATGGTAACCGTAAAAATATTCTTCAAGCACCAATTTGTTATCCTTGTAAATCAAGATGCTGTGAACATCAGGATAATTTCCTTTTATAGTTTCCTTTACCATATTAATTATTGGTTCGGGGTTTTTGAATGCTTCTTCTAATCTTCCCGTTTTTAGCCCATCCGATATTTCTTTTGGTTTTTGATATATGTAATTGTCAGGCTTGTGAAAAAGTTCTTTTCGTGGGAACACTTCCATTTTTTCAAAATCCGTCGTGATTTGTTGAAAAGACTGTCCACTGGTTTCATAACCTACGACCTTGTTAGATTTATCTCTTTTAAAAACAACAGGAATGTCCTGAATATTTGTAAAGCTGTCTAGGGAGATATGATTCAAAGGGTATTTTGCTTTCTTGACTACAGCATAGAGTGTAGTGTCAAGTTCTGAAGCTACAATATTAAGCGTACTTTGATTAATGTATTCATATCTTCCTTCATAATCCAAAAGATGTTGGTATTCAGTTTTTTCTTTCGTTGTAGAACAACTGATAAGTATAGGAATTAATAAAAGTAATTTTTTCATTCGTTCTGTGTTTTTAGAGAACTGGCTGGTTTTTATTTAGCTTGCACATAACGTCAGTCCGTCTAAAAACCTAAGTTTTATTGCTGATTAGCGACTAAAATAAGCATTTTCGGATTGGGTTTACTATTCGTAAGGTAATTTAGGTTTACAGTAGTCAAGCTGTTTAATGTCATTAAAATGCCTCTATAAACCTGAATGAAGACGTTAAAACACAGTTTGAAGTGGCCATACATTTCCCTAAAATCTTTTTTACCGATCAAACTTAATATACGTTTGAGATTGTATGCGATGAAGATAAAGCCTACATCAGCGGAGGCTCGTTTCTTGCCTTTTTTGGAAAGAATGTGATCAAAACCCCATTGCCGCTTTATAGTTCCAAAGGGATGTTCCGCAATAGCCTGCCTTCGAAGATAAAGTTCCGGATCTTCCTCCATATTCTTTCGGTTCTCATCATACATAGGGGTGAAAATATTACGCTCAATGACCTTTCCATTTTTTGCTTTAGTGCATAAATCCTTCACCGGACAGCTTTTGCAAGCCTTGGTTCTATATTGTTTAAATTCTGTTTGGTTGGATGTTCCACGGTATTTCAGGTAAAGCTTTCCACTAGTGGTGAGCGGGTGTCCCTCAGGGCAGGTATAGGTGTCATTATGCTGATCGTATATGAAATTTTTAACGTTGTAATTAGGGTCCGGTGCCTTTGAAGCTTGGTCAGGAATGGCCACCAGGGTTTTAATCCCTAAACCCTGGACAATTCCCAGTTCAGTTCCGGTATAGTAACCTTTGTCAAAAAGAGCTGTAAAGTCAGTGGTTCCAAGAATAGACTTTGCCCTTCGAACCATAGCGCCCATCGCTTTTTTATCATTCTGGTTAGTGACTTCATATACGATGGGAATACAGTTTTTGGCATCTACGGTGGATTGCACATTATAGGCTACTTCTGTAGTGTTACCGCGGATAACCATTTGACGGCTCTCCGGATCAGAGGTCGATATTTGTGGTGCTCCGGTTTCTTTTAATTCTTGCTGCAATTTTTTATAGCCTTCTTTTCTGGTGCTGTGAAGCTTGATATTATTTTGAGTTTCTTCCTTTTCAGCATCTCCATCGGCATTGGCAATATCCTCATTATACTGCTGCAGCTTGTTATCAATATACTTAAGATGCCTGTCAATTTTTTTTGTGTTGAAATTGTTTTTCTTGCTCTTCTGCGCACGAAGTTTGGTGCCGTCACCGGCGATGATTTTGCCGCCGATCAAGTTAAAGTTCTTGGCCAGCTATACCGTGGCACGAAAAACCCTTTTAATGGCATCGGGATTATCCTTTCTGAAATTGGCTATGGTATTGTGATCCGGGGAAAGCTGTTCCATAAGCCACATCATTTCAATGTTCCGCCGGCATTCTTTTTCCAATATCCGGGAGGAACGAATCCGATTCAAATATCCATAGATGAATAATTTGAGTAATACAGACGGGTGGTAAGCTGGTCTTCCACCTTCAGGAAAGCACACTTTAAAATCCATCTTTGCTAAATCAAGGCTATTGACAAAGAGGTCAATGGCACGGACTTCATTTTCTATCCCGATACTTTCTTCTAAAGAAACAGGAAACAAAGCTGATTGTTTACGATCTTTTCCTATAATAAATCTCATAACATGAAGATACGCCAATGTGCTAAAAATCAAATATTCACCTTAGAAAAGAAGTCAACAAAGTTATTAAGATAGGGAAGGTTTTTAGACAGTCTGACGTCCAATGTAAAATCTGTGACCGGGAGAGCACGGACTTTGCATATAGAGCCGATTTCGAAGAAGAAAACGAGAAACGAACAACACAGTGACCATTATTGACCAAAATGGCCTATTCTTTTTTCCATTCCTGAAGTCGGTCGAGATATAAATAAGATTCGACAAATTCTCGATGTTGGCGACTGGTCATTTTTTCCGATAATTCCAGAGCAGAAACATAACTCGCCAGGTTTCCGTTTGAGGAAAGGAATTTGCCGTCTTCGACATAGGTCACCGAACTATCATCTTGCACTTTCAAATTAGGATAGTCCTTTTGAAGTTGTTCGCCGCCGCCAATCCATGTAACTATTTTCTTTCCGTCTGCAATCCCGGAAGCCCCGATAAGTTGAGCTCCTGCACAATTGCTAACTACATATTGAGTTTCGTTATTCCTTTCTCTGATAAAATCCACGATGTTTTCATTATGTACTTGCGCGTACATGTCATAAGCGCTGGGTACGAAAAGAGCATCTAATTTTGGACAATCCTCAAAAGTATAATCGGGTAGAAATCTCAGTCCTTCTTCGGTGGTAATGGGTTTTTCGCTTTGCCCTATCGTCACTACGTTAAAAAGTTGTTTTCCGTCTTCAGAAGGTTTTGAAAAAACGTCCGATGCTGCAACAACTTCGCTCTGCAGTACTCCATCATACATTAAAAGGCCTATAGTAGGTAAATCTGATTTAAAAGACTTCAGGTGCTTTGTTAAGGTGTCTGCTTCGCTTTCATTTTGGGCACTAATTTGAACATTGGGATTAGTCTTTGATTTATCTGTATTACAACTCATCAGGGTGACAGATAACAAAATTGCGATTAAATGGCTCTTGTGCATACTATTAGTTTTGTATTTGTTTATTAGTACTTATGGCAATTCTATTCCAGGCATTTATCACAGTAGCGGCCATGATTAATTGTGCAAGGTACGTTTCTGAAAAGATCACCAGTGCCTTATTGTACGTTCTATCTGTAAGCCCGTTTTTATCTATGAATGTAATTTCTTCGGTAATTAATAGAATTACCTTTTCCTCTTCAGAAAATTGATTTGATTCGTTCCAGGCATTTAACAGAAAAATACGCTCATGACTTTCGCCAATTTTCAGGGCTTCTTTGGTGTGCATATCTATACAAAACGCACAGCCATTCATTTGGGACGCTCTTATTTTAATGAGTTGTTTGTGAATTTTTGAAAGTTCACTTTTAGCGAGATAATCTTCCAGTGCATACATTGCTTTGAAAGCTTCCGGTTGTAGTCGATCTATTTGAATGCGTTGTTCCATATTCATTGTATTTTGATTTGGAACAAATTTATAAGCCTTTGACCTAACTAAAATTGAACTGGTTCAAGAAATGCTTTTCCGTCGTAATTTGCTAACATATTCGGGAGATAGCCCTAAATAGGTTGCTACTAAATACTGAGGCACGTTATTAACAAAATTGGGAAAAGCATCCTTAAATTCAAAATAGATATCTTCTTTTGAATAACTGAAGATGTATTTAATCCGCATCATGGCCGCGCCATAAGCTGTCTGATAAACCTTTCTGAAATAAGTTTCCATTTGCGGAAATCTCCGAAGTAGTTCTTCCTGATCCTGATAAGTTATTTGAAGAATTTCTGATTTTTCCACCGCCTGAATACAGAACTCAGAGCTTCTGTTATTTTGAAAGGCTAAATAGTCGGTAATCCACCAGTTTTCAATTGCAAATTGTAAGGTTTGCTCCGCTCCTCGATCATTAATAAAGTACAAATGAATGCAGCCGTTTAAAACAAAATAATGGTGTAAAGCCTTACTTTCTGCTGTGTAAATATTTTCTTTTTTACTGACCGATTTTATAGTGAAAAATGAGATGATTTCTTCAAAGGCGGCAGTGTCTATAGAAGTGTATTTGTTTATATGCTCGAATAATTTTTGCATTTTGGTGATGTTTGGAGTACTACGGTTTCAATTTGCGGCGTATAATTCATTCACTTTCTCAAAATCGGGCGGCTAGGAATGGTTTTAAAGCGTAGCTTTTTTCTCTTCCCGAAGATAAATCCAACTACTAATAAATTAAAATTTGCCGACTGCTCTCTATGTTTTGATGAATAAAACCTATTGGGCATTTCCAGTACCACTTCATAATAAAATTTAATAGCATTAATGGCCTGGTTAATATAAGAATGAGAGAAATTCTCTCGTATCAACTTTTGAAGGTACAATCTTATATCTTCTTCGTTCAAATCCTTTATCTCCCTATCACTGTAATGATTTATGAAAGTTTCGAAACAAGAAACATAGGTTTTGATCGTGCTATTGGCATACCTCTTTAATTTTAACTTACTAAGGTAACTTCCAGGACAATATCGCCTTCCTCTTACCTCTTCCCTATTTTGCAGTTTTTGAACGTTCACAGGTTCTTCCTCGCGTCCAAAACTGGCCCTGGAATAGAAATGATTGCAATTGATCCAGGCCACCCACGTAAGGTTTTAAAAATAAGCTCCAGGTTCTCTGGTGTGTTTAAAATATAATTCATGCGAAACTTCTCACTCCATTTTACCTCGGGTAAGTAGTTTACCATAGCCTGCACTACTTTATCGGTAAAGAATTTTAAACCTATACATTTTTCCTTATCAAGGATTAAATTCTTTAATGTAATATACTTCCTATCCATATGGCCTGCTCATTTATTGCTATCTAAATGTAAACAAACTTAAACCCTAAAACGTTTATTATCCGTATATTATACGACTAAAACGGCTTGATAGTTATGGATACTAAAAAAAATTGCCTGGCCTGCAATAAAGAACTAGAAGGGCGACCTGATAAAAAATTTTGTGACCCATATTGTAAAAGTGCCTGGCATTATCAAAAAACCAAAGGAGGAGCTGCCGGATTTTATGCAAAAGTAGACCGCCAATTAAAAACTAATCGAAGAATTTTTAAAAGCTTCAACAAAGCAGGGAAAGCCACGGTTAGAGTTGACATTTTAAAACAACACGGTTTCGATCCTAATTTCTTTACGCACTATTGGAAAAACAGCAAAAAGGAAGTTTACCTTTTTGTATACGAATTTGATTTTCTAACCCGGTAAGAAAACGGAAAAAAGAAATATATCCTTGTAACCTGGCAAACCTATATGGAGAAAAAACTTAAACTCTATCCTTATATATTAAAATGCAGCCTGTTTATTCCCTTCCTTACAGCCATACATCTTAATCAAAAAATTACATGGCTTCGCCACCTTCACTCCCATTGGTCTTTCTTTTAAGAAATTACGAATTACTTACAGCTATCAACCTCAAATTGCCTTAAATTTAATTCGAGATAGCTTTAAAAATAATGAATGTATAAAGTAACGTTGGTGGTCAAAAAATGAGTAGGGACTCCAAATTTAAAAAATATCTACTTTTAGGTTTATATTAATATCTATAGTTATTAACAATATATTAAGAAAAAAGACACTAATTACATAATTTCCATATTCCATTGGTCAATCTAACACAAAATCCAACACTAGAATTTTTGATGAATACAAGAAAAGAACTGCTATTAAAATGATATATGGAATAGTAAAGATTATTCGGGGTAGTGTAAATAAAAACCAGAAAATGTTCCATTTTTAAAAATCACTTTGCATTTTTTTATGAATTGCAACCTTCTAAATGATTAAATATTATAACTTTAAGAGAATGAAAACCCTTTGCCTGGTATTTATATTTATACCCTGTTTCCTTATAGGGCAAGAAGTTTATAACTCTACTTTTACTGAAACTTATCCTAATATTTTCAGGTCGCAATTCGAAAAAATAAACCGTAGAATTGTTTTTGAACCCAATGATGTAACCATTGTAACTGAAACTAAAGAAGGCAAGGATATAGAAGTTTTAAATATTCAGGAAACTCGATATATTGATGATAGGCTTATACTATTATGTCAAAACAGAAGTAAGCGTAAAATAACCATTGCTTTACCTGCAGAACACGAGGAACTGCTATATATAGATTATTATTATCGTTCCCTTACCACCAATGAAGAGGTACAAATAAGGTTTCACGTTGAAGAAATGCAAATTGACTACGGGGATCAGATAAAAATTGGTTATGGTTAAGATTTATACCTGCAGTTAATTAATCCTTTAAAGAGTAATTTTTGCCATCACTTATTTTAACTACAAATGGTAGTGTATTCATTAATGCTCAGTAGTGGCCACACTTCGAAATATTCTATCCATCATTTTTTCCTATCTGACGCGCGAGCCACGCAACAAAAAAGGTTCACCCTTCAACCGATGATAGCTCTGTAATTGTTGTAATATTGGTGATTCTTTCCTTTATCTGAAGTGTGAATTAGTAAGAAAAGCATACCGAAAGGTGTAATTATAATATTCACCTCATATAAAATAGTATTGGCATATATTCAATTCTTATATTGAGCACTTTCCAAGGAAACTAAACATTTGCATATTTAAGAAACCGCAGAAACCTATGCCATCAAAAAATAAACCACACAAAACCAGATTACATAATCGGAATAGAAACAGGGAACCTTATGACTTGGAAGCCTTGATTAATGCTATTCCCCAATTAAAAAACCATATTAAGCTCAATAAATATGGAAGTGATTCCGTAGATTTTTCAAATCCATTTGCCGTAAAACTTCTAAATAAGGCGCTCCTAAAGCATTATTATGGTATAAACAATTGGCAGTTCCCTGATGAGAATTTATGCCCCCCCATCCCGGGTAGAGCTGACTACCTTCACTATATTGCTGACTTACTGAGCGAAAGCAATGCAGATAAAATACAAAAAGGGAGTCAAATTTGTGGTCTTGATGTAGGAGTTGGAGCATCTTGCATCTACCCTATTATTGGCGTTACAGAATACGATTGGAACTTTATAGCTACTGACATTGATCCCAAATCAATTGACTCAGCTGAGCAAGTTATTAATTCAAATCCATCCCTAACAGACAAAGTTGATTGCAGATTACAAAAAGATCCGACTGCAATTTTCCAGGGAATAATCGAGAGAAAAGATAAAATTGATTTCACGATGTGCAACCCACCCTTTCATTCCTCCATCGAAGAAGCTCAAAAAGGTAGTCGACGAAAATTAAGGAACCTCTCAGGGAAAAAAGCACCTGAAGCTAAACTAAATTTCTCAGGAGCCAGAAATGAACTTATCTACGATGGTGGAGAATATCAATTCATCAAAAACATGATTCGCGACAGTGAAGAATTTGCTAAAAGATGTTTCTGGTTTTCAACTTTGGTATCAAAGCAATCTAACCTTAAGGGTATTTATAAATTATTGGACAAAGTAAAACCCACTAAGCTTAAAACCATTGCTATGGGAACCGGCAATAAAAGCAGCCGAATTGTAGCTTGGACGTTCCTTTCAAAGGAAGAACAAATGTTATGGAAAGAAGAGTGGAAAGCTAATTAAGCTATGAATTTCCTTCCTAACAGCTGAAAGGCTAACAAATATCATTTTTATCCAGGGAAAAGTGCAATAGCTTATAAAACTATAATATGAAGCCTCTCCTCAAAGCTGTTGAATCTAAATAGTTTATTACCTGTAAGACGAATTCAATATCTGAATTTGTCTTACAGGAAAGTTAGCATCGCTGCTAGCGAGGGCTAAAAAAGCAAATATTCTGAATATATTTTTATCGATAAACGATAGTTTTCATTCTTCCCAAAACTTGCTTTTTGAATTCTGATTACAACTGTAATGATTATAATAGAAAAAAGCAAAGGTGTTTATTCATAGTTTTCGTTTAGAGGAAACTATAACATTTTTCAATTCTTAATCCCGAATACTGACGTGCCTGAAGATGCCAATAAAGAGTGAAGATCTCAGAAAAAACCGCAGGTTTACGGAAATCCGGAAAAGACTCCTCCTCTCTTGTTATAATTTGGATTTTCTATGCAAGAAGAGTTTCATAAATATTAAATCCCAAATCTTTTATAAAGAAGGAAATAAGACATGATTTTCTGATGGGCTTTATTATTGGGGTTAGTCTAACGCTTTTAGTTGTAGTGATAAGCTCGGTTTTCTTTTAAAGTTCCAATATTAGAACCTTTAGAAATATTAATGTCTTGGTAGAGTAATTATCAAAATTATACCACTTTTACCAGTACTTTTACTTTTATTTGTCCTTATATGGCCATTCCCTATTTGCTTTACAATAAACAGGCTAAGAATATAATTAATATGTATTAGGCACCATTTAAAGGAGTTTTTGGTTTTAACACTAACCGCACAATTTTTAATCATATTGACAGGTTCAAAAGTTCTATATTTTAAAAGCCTATATTCGTTTGAATTAATTAACAATTGTTTAATTATTGTTTCAGACAAATAGTCCCAATCTATGCTTGAAGAGAAAATTGATTTTAAAAACTGGTCACACAATGATCACGGTTTCCTACTATTGGTAAATCTTGAGAATTCTAAAATTGAATATATAAACAATATTGCAGCGGCATATTGTGGTGTTGAACCTACCGTATTCAATGATCTTTGCTTTTATAAGGAATTTCTTCATCCTGAAGACTATCCGGGCTATATAGCCCATTTGAAGTCTATGAAAGAGCTACTCCCCGAAAAAGAAATTATGAGGTTTGCACGACTAAAGGGTAAGTACGGAAATTATAAAAAGTTTCGGTTTAAAGATCGCCTGTATAAAGGCAGTACTGATAAGAAGGGGCAGGTAGTATTAAGTCTTATAAATGATGTGGATCCCGAAAATAAAGATAAAATTAAAAATACTGAAAAGGCAATTTTGAAAGATAAAGGTATTGAAAGTGAATACCAACAGTTGTTCAACTCTATGGATGATGCTTTCTTTATTGCTGAAATAATTTATGACAGTCAGAAAAATCCAGTAGACATATATTTTGAAAAGACAAACCCTGCATTTGAAAAGCAAATAAACCTCAAGGATGTTTCCGGTAAGACGGTTAGGGAGTTATTTGAATCCCCTCGTTTAGAGTGGTTAAAAACTTATGGAGAAGTGGTAGAAAGTGGAAAACCTATTCGTTTCCAGGATACTTCTGCTAATTTGAACGATTCTTGGTTGGATATATATGTGTTTAAATTGGGAGATTCCAATTGCAAAAAAATTGGAGTGCTTTTTAGAAATATCACTGACCGAAAAATTGTAGAGAAAGACCTGGAGCAAAAGGCAATTAGGCGACAAAGAGATTTAGAAGTAAGCAACGAGTTGCTCCAAAGTGTTTTTGAAACCACAAATCTTGCGATAGTTGTTTTTCAATCGCTTTTTAATGAAGCTGGAGAAGTACATGATTTTAAATTTTTGAGAATAAATCAAGTTTTACGCTCTTTATATATGGAACAAGATCCAATAGGAAAAACGTACCTGGAAGTTTCCAAATATGGCGTAGAAATGGGAATGTACGACGCTTTGAAAGAAGTGGTGAAGTCGGGGAAACCTATGGATAAAGAGCTTTATTTTGACAAAGATACCTACAACCACTGGTTTAGGCTAACCGCAAGGAAGCAAGGAGAATTATTAATAGCAACTTTGGAAGACATTACTGAGCGGAAAATTAAAGACGAAGAACTAAAAGAAAACATCAGATTTAAGCAACAATTGGTACGGACCTCTCCTGAAACTATAATTATTTTTAACCTTTCACAATTTAACGTTAGGTACATAAATAAGGATATTTTTAAAGAAGGTGGGATCACAAAGGAAAAAGTACAGGGGATGCCATTGGAAAAATTGCTTCCTTTTATTCATCCTCGTGACAGGGAAACAGTAATGGATATGCACAGAAAATTATTAAAATCATCTGATGATGATATCCATGATATAGAAATTCGTTTAAAACTTCAACGTACCAGCTGGGAGTGGTTTAATGTTCGCGGAAAAGTATTTCACCGTAGAGATGAATCCTGGGTTGAGGAGTATGTTTTGTTAGTGAGAAATATTCATAACTTAAAAAACACCAAAAAAGCACTTTTAAAAGCCGAAAAGCTTTCAATTCAGGGTGAACTTGCTCGTACCTTTGCACACGAATTACGAAATCCCCTTGCCAGTATTGGAATGGCAACAAAAGTAATTGGTACTAAACTGGCTGGAGAAAAAGAAAATTACAACACCTACCTGGAGATTCTTACACGCAGCACTAAAACCCTCAATAACCTGGTAAATAATTTGCTTAATTCCGCTAATTACACCCCTGCAGTTTTGAAAAAACAGAATCTTGCTGAAATTCTAGATGAAACTATTAATATGGCTTCAGACAGGATTTATCTTTCTGGAATTAAAGTTATCAAAAACTACATTGGCCCATATAGTATTATGGCTGATGCAGCTAAACTTAAAATTGCGCTTCTAAATATAATTGTGAATGCAAGTGAGGCCACGATTCCTGAAGAAGGCATTATTACAGTGGAAGTAAAGAAACACAAAACCGATTTCCAGTTGAGCATTACCGATAATGGACACGGACTTGAACAGGAGGAAATTGATAGGTTATTTGAAGCTTTTTATAGCAAAAAAGAAACAGGGATGGGTGTGGGTTTAAGTTCAGTAAAGAATATTCTTGAGGAGCATGATGCACCTATAAAAGTAGAAAGCAAACCAAAGGAGGGAACTACATTTATTTTTTATTTCCACAATGCTTCAATGGAATAAATAATTTAAAACTACATGGATAAAAAAGACACTATCCCGTAAAGTGTGTAAACTAGTATCCCAATCTGCTCTCTTGACATTTTTCCAAAAAAGTCGTGGATGAATTTAGAATTACTATAATTTCATTAAGTAATGAAATCCAATTAGATTTTTCGGATTCCAAGTTAGCATTTAACTCCTTTGCTTTGAACTGTTCAGAAGTAGGAATATTTTTATCAAAAGGTTTTTCCTCCTTTATCATTCTTTTTAATGCTATTTTGCCAAATATTCTTTCAATATCTGTTTATAAGTATGGTCTTCTTTCCCGAGAATCCATCCATTCCAATAGGTAGTATGTTTGAGCATTTGATAAACATTCATTTGCCCCCATTTGGCTTTATCGTTTTTATTGACCTTCTTTATACACTCTATTAATTCGTATCTAATACTAGTTCTAAAAATCGTTTCCATGGCCAAATTTGTTTAGGGGTTATGAAATGTAATTGGCTGAACTGAAACAATGCCTCGGTTTCGTAAAATTTTTGAGTGGTTCTTTTGTAAATTCCAATCGGAATTCAGTTTCCATAGTGAAAGTTCAGCTCACCAAAGGTTATTTCAAAATTACAAAATGGTTTGTAAATTTAAATAATGCATTGCTGTGTTTATATTGCTAGTTTCTAATGAGCCATAACCCCTTCTAGTACCATAAGCTGCTTATCAGAATTGATTTATTTGGATTAAATGAAAGCTTTGTAATTGTTTTTTCCAGTTCTAAACCATTCAATATGTAGCGCTATTTTTGTCTGCGATTATACCTCAATGCCTATTTGTGTTTCAAGATTTAGTTTGTTCAAATGTTTACAGATAGTAAAATATCCGTTTGAACAAATTTACCAGGTCGTCATTAGAATTTTAAAGGTTAAATGCGACAATATTTAGAGGGATAACGTCACATCAGTTTTCTATTGTTTAGTTTTATCCAACGACCTCAAACTAGTAAATATTTGCATAATCATCTTGCTTTTTTCCTTTTCTTCCAGCTAATAAGCTGCGATTAAATTTACATTAATATATAAAATCGGACTCTCACCATTTTCATTAACTATAAAATTGAATCAGATTCTACAAGGGACCTGGAAGCGTATAAAATTTTGAAGATTACAATAGGGTTGGGATGGTAACATATATCACTATTTACTTCTGAATAAGAGCCTTATGAATCACTCTAGAAAAAGAATGGAGGAAAGGTAGAATGATTTTAAAGATAATACGAGCATAGAAAAAATTTCTCGATGCTCGTATTTTTTATTAGACAAACAGTATCTGTGTTAAATAAGAAACTGCCAGCATAATATTTATATCACCTTTGTTTTTCCGGGGGTTGGGATCGGATATAATCCATCTTCTCCCGGTACTGTTGGAGGGGTAGATTCCCAAGTTACCTCTTTTGGCATTAATACTTGATCCGATTTTAAGGCTTCCTCCCAGTTAATTACTTGACCTGAGTATGTTGCCATTCTTCCCATAATAGCGGTCATAGTACTTTTAGCTCCGTTTTCCGCATCACTTATAACTCCCTTATTTCTTATAGAAGCAAATAGTTTGTCGTGTTCTACCTGATATGGATTGGGATCCCTGCGGTTTCTATATTCAAAAATATTATTTCCTTCCAAATCTGTGATATTGGCTGCTCCTGCGTCGTTCATGTCAATGATACCCTTGGTGCCCTGGAATGCTTCACCCACTTTGGTCCACGTTCCAGGTTGATGGCGACACTGGCTGGAGATCACCGCACCACTTGGATACTTAAATTCTACAAAATGATGGTCAAAGATCTCCCCGTGTTCCGGTCCTGTCCTTACCAAGCGCCCCCCCATACCTTGAGCAGAAACGGGATACTCCCCAATAAACCAGTTAGCAACATCAATATTATGTATGTGTTGTTCCAGGATATGATCTCCGCATAGCCAATTAAAATAGTACCAGTTTCGCATTTGGTATTCTATCTCACTTTGTCCCGACTCCCTTGGATTTACCCAAACCCCGGCACCGTTCCAGTACACCTGACCGGAAAGTATTTTCCCCACTTCATTCTGTTTAATCTTCTCTGCAATGGCAAGATAATTGTTCTGATAATGTCGCTGCAAACCTACCACTACATTGAGCTTATTTTCTTTAGCAATTTTTGCCATTTCCAATACTTTTCGTATACCTGGTACATCGGTAGCCACCGGTTTTTCCATAAATACGTGTTTTCCCGCATTAACAGCATATTCAAAGTGATACGGCCTGAAACCAGGTGGTGTGGCCAAGATAACTACATCGGCTTGGTCTATTGCCTTTTTATATGCATCAAACCCTACATATCGATGTTTATCCTGGACATTTACTCTTTTACTTCCCTCAAATTCTTTTTGTAAGCTTTGTAAGCTACCACTCAACCTATCTTCGAAAGCATCAGCCATAGCCACAAGTTCAACATTCTCATCTGCTTTCAAAGCTTGGTTGGCCGCTCCAGTACCGCGACCTCCGCAGCCTACCACAGCAAGCTTTAAGGTTTTGTTATTGAAAACATTGGCCATAGTATCCATTTTCATCCCGGGTAACATCACTCCTGCTGTAAAGAGGGCTGTATTTTTACAAAAATCTCTTCTAGAAGATTGCAAGATTGGTTTGTGTTTATTTTTAGAATTATTCATGATTTTTAATTTTAAGATTAAAGGGATCTAGGACCCCAGAAAGTTTCATAATCAGTTGTTTTCGGAGGATTTGGAACCCTAATGATCCTAAATCCTACATAGGGCGCATCTGTATTCCACCATTTGCTTTTAGGAAATTGGGGATCTCGCATTTTCCAGTTCTCACTTGATCCCAAACGTGCTGCGCTTCGAAGAAATTCCGCGTCGTCGTAATAAGAGCCTCCCCTGACAGATCGTGGATAATCTTTTTCAGGTATTTCAAATGGATTATCAGTGATGGAGTCCCTGCTGCCATAAGCTTCAGGTAGGTATTGATCCAAGGTCCATTCGGCTACATTCCCATACATATCATAAAGTCCCCAAGGATTCGGTTTTTTTTGACCTACCTTCTGATAAGAATCATCGCTATTCTTATAATACCAGGCGTATTTCTCCAGCAGGTCTACATTATTACCGAAATGAAAAGCTGTGGTAGTTCCTGCTCTGGCAGCATATTCCCATTCGGCTTCAGTTGGAAGCCGATAAAAATGGCCAGTTTTGGCTGAAAGCCACTCACAGAATTTAGAAGCTGCATATTGGGTGACATTACCAACCGGCAGATCTTCACCAGTCCCCATACCCAGGCTCATATCAACATAAGGAATAGTAGCGCCCGAAACGGCATCAACATCTATATCAACATCAGAGGCTTTAGAAGATTGTACTTTATCTATGGCCCTGTTCACAAATAAATTGTATAATTCCCAGGTAATTTCATATTTAGACATCCAAAAGGCATCTATTTTTACTTTGTTGGCAGGACCTTCATCCTCTAAACGATTTTCTTCTTTCTCAGGGCTGCCCATTGTAAATGTTCCGGAAGGGATAGCTACCATTTCAATAATCAAGTCTGAACCTGCTATTTCCTGGGTGTAATTTTCTAGTTCTTGCTGTTGAGAAAATCCCTCCGTTACAGAAAACACGAGTAGTATAATTATCAGCCTATTTTTAAAATTCATATTTTATATTCTAATTAAAGTTTAAATATCGCTTGCTCACGCTATAAATTTGTAAGTTTTAATTTTTTGAATTCAACTTCAGCACCTTCTGCCTGGAGTGCGATATGACCACTTTTTGTAGTTAGATTAAAACCTTCATTGACAAGGTCGCCATTCACCCAAACTTTAATAGTATCATCACGGCATTCAATGACCATATTGTTCCACTCCCCTAAAGGATTCTCAGAATCATCCGTAAGATTCTTTACTCTGCGCTCCTTACCTTCGGTGATCCCCCAGTCTTCTTTAGGTCCCCGGCGTTCTTCCATATTAGGAACCTCAACGTTCTCCACGATACACCAGAAATCTCCTGCATTCTTATGCATCATTTGCACTTCTATGGATTGAGGAAACATCTCATATAAAGCACGTGGAGTAGAAGCGTGCACCAGTACCCCGCAGTTTCCGGGTTCTCCAGGAAAACGGTAATCCACATCCAGTCTATAATTTTTATATTCAGCATCTGTAATCAGATGCCCCTGGGGAGTTCCAAGACTTACCAGCATCCCATCTCTAATTATAAAAGGATTCGGTGCATTTGAATTCTTATCCATATCAGGAACATCAACATGCCAACCGGAAAGGTCTTGCCCATTAAACAAACTAAAGGTTCTCGATTCTTTCTCTTCCTGACCTTTGCAGGAAAATATTAAAAAGGATAGCGCAAAAATTGCTATATAATTTTTCATTTAACTCTCTTAAATTAATTAATGTATAATTGAAATGCCGGGAATAGATTTTATGTGTATAAAATCTTACTTTCCCGACATTTTCCATAAATTATCCGGAATTAATGTCCAGGGTTTTGGACCAACTGATCATTTCTGTTCATTTCATCTCTGGGAATTGCTATGAAATACATCTTATCTAGCCATTCACGGTTTTCTATTCCAGGTGAGAGATCTCTGACTTCATATTCATAATCATAACTGGAGGGATCATATCTATATACCTCAATATTGGCCCCCGGTTTAAGAAAACCTTCAACATCGATAATTCGTACCTGTTCTCCAAGGGTCTGGGGAGCGATCATCCATCTTCGGGCATCATGAAAACGATGCTCCTCATACACCAACTCCACCAGACGTTCCTGTCTGTATTGCTCCTTCAAGTTTTGTCCGGATGCAGTAATCGCTGGCATACCTGCTCTGAAACGAATTTTATTAAGCCATTCTTTAGCTATATCTTCTTCCCCTAGCTCGAGAGATGCTTCAACATAATTTAGTGCAGCTTCGGTATATTTAAGAAAGGGAAAAGGAATCTGCTGACGAACATTCTGGTCGACGATGGCAGGATCGGGATCTGTAAATTTTCGTACATAATAACCAGTATGGGTTCCATTCCAGTCTTCTATGGCACTATTCCGTGTATCTAAACCATTATGAGTTATGGTTTCACCGGTACCGGACTTTACTTCATAAGTCCCGGTTTGGATCTGATCAAAGGGATCACTACCTGCAACATCTGCAGTTCGGGGTTTCCAATCAGCGCCATCATATAAAACAGTAGCATAGAACCGTGGATCCCGATTATCATAGGGATTATTGGCATGTTCCGAATTGTTCCAGTTAAACTCATTACCATCTATCAGTTCATAGTTGTCCACCAAGTTCTGAGTAGGAGCATTTCCCGCCCAATTATGATATCCATTTGGACCATTAAAGAGACCTATTTGCTGTCCCGATTCATTTTTTGCTGCTACAAAATAACGTGCAAAAAGCAATTCTGTAGCTGCCGCTGGATCTGCCATAACACTTCCTCCACCAAGGGAGAGTGCCATATAGTTTTCTTCCCCTTCTTCCGCAGATACAGGTTCGATAAGGTCTAGTCTATATCCTCTATTTAGATCCACAACCTCTTTCGCTGCAGCTTGTGCTCTTCTCCATCGATCTTGTTGATTTCCAGTTACATAACCAAGATATTCTGGATTAGAATAACCAGCAATATCAGACGAGTTAACACTGGCTGTTGGAATATGGTGAAGATCGCTCGCCGCGTATAATAACACTCTAGCTTTAAGGGCAAGAGCCGCTTCCATACTAGCCCTTCCATCTACATTTAAACCTTCCAGTAAAGGTTTGGCATTGTCTAAATCCGAAACAATAAATTCGACAGTTTCTTCGAATGTATTTCTCGGAATCTCCAGGTCTTCGGAATCTAGTGTATAAACTTTGTCAACTATAGGTACTCCTCCATGCATCCTTAAAAGATTATGGTAGTAATACGCCCGTAAAAAGAGGGCTTCTCCTCTAAGCCGATCAGCCATATCTGAATCATCAAAACCAGGCTCTTCCAAATTTTCTAGGGCAATATTAGTAGCACGAATCCGACCATATAAGTCCCCCCAGTTATAAGTATAATTAATAAATCCTCTATCGGCAGGACCGGAGCGGGATTCGGTAATCGTATTAATTCCTCTACCAGGGTGTGTAAACAAAGCTTCGTCGGATAGTGAAGCCATCATTTGTTCATCAAATCCTCCCTGTCCTAATCCATTGTAAATTTCCAGTACAAAGGCCTCTGCCAGGGCTGCATCTACCCAAACATCAGACTGCGAAAATTCATCCAAAGGTTGGGTATCTACAAAATCGTCATTGCAACCTACTACTGCAAAAAGTAAGAGCAGGTAATATCCTATATTTTTCATTCTATAATTTTTCATATTTCGAGAATATTTAAAAAGTTACTGCTACCCCTAAATTCAAAATTCGAGATTGTGGATAATAATGGCCAATGGAATTGGTCACTTCGGGATCATAGGCAGTCATGCCACTCCATGTAATGAGGTTAAAACCGCTTGTGTATACCCTTAGACTGCTCATTCCAATCTTTTTTCCAATTTCTACTGGAAGTGTATATCCCAGTTCTACATTTTTTAAACGGATATAGTCTGTACTTTGAAGCCAGTAGGTATTATTATAAGAATAATACTGATCCCCACGATCGGTAATACGAGGATGCACGGAACTTGGGTTCTCTACGGTCCAACGGTTATCATAATGTTCTTCCAAGTAATTACCAATGGACCCGGCCTCATCAGTACCAACTCTTATTTCTCCTCCAGCGGCACCCTGAAAAAGTACGGAAAGATCAAAGCCCTTATATTGGGCTCCAAAATTAAGCCCCCCCTGGAAAGTTGGAGTGGTATTTTTATCCCGACGAACCCTGTCATCCGGTGTAATAGCACCATCTCCGTCATAATCCAGGTACTTCATATCCCCCGGTCTGATGGTATTAGTAATATCACTGTAGTCAAGATTATTATTAGCTATCTCTTCCTCATCTACAAAAACACCATCATAGATATAATACAAACCAGAGTTTATTGTTCTTCCGGTTGTACGTTGCCACTCTGGTGCCCCCGGTGCCTCATCCCAGAATATAATCTTGTTTTTGGCATATCCTCCATTAACATTTACATTATAGGTAACTTCTCCGGCTTTACCGCTGTGTCCAATATTAAAATCAAATCCTCTGTTTTCAATTTCTCCAATATTTTCTGCTGGAAGCGTCATCCCAGCTGATTGGGGAATAGAGGCGTTTCGTCTCCAAAGAATATTAGAACGTTTGTTAAGAAATACATCAAATTCAAAATTAATCGCTCCCTCAAACATTTGACCATCCAGTCCCAGGTTATAGTTATTAGCAACCTCCCATGTAATTAGCGGATTAGGAACTCTACTTTCGAATAGGGTTTGATTTACAGCTCCTCCAGCAACATAGGATCCTAATCCATAAGTGGCAAAGTATTGGTACTCCTGAAGCACGTCATCATAGTATACATTATCATTCCCCATTTGACCCCAGGATCCCCTTAATTTCAAAAAGTTTACAACAGAAATATTGTCTTTCCAGAAATTTTCTTCAGAGATACGCCATCCGAGCATAAAACCAGGAAAAAATCCATAGCGGTTATCTGCTGGAAACATATAGGAACCATCATATCTCCACAAGAATTCAGCTAGGTATTTCTGTTTATAATTATACCCTACTCTACCAAAATAATTTAGCCTTGCTCGCTCCCAAGCGCTTCCAGAATTGTTGAGTTCCTCTCTTCCTCCGGCGAACATTTGATCGACTGAGTTTGATAGGAAATACCTTCGGAAAGCACCGAAAGTCTCATTTTTAATAGTTTCACGGTTTACCCCTGCTAGAAGGTTAATCTCGTGGTCCCCAAAATCTCTGTCATAACTTAAAACTCCGCCTAATAGGATATTCAACTGATCTTCATTTCCCTGATTTAAGTTTGGCTCCGCTGGCCCTCTTTGGCCTCTTATTAATGCAGGAGTTTCCCCATCATCCTCATAATCCCCTTGCCACGTATACAAATACCATGGCGTTTGCCAAGTTTTATTCTGTCTAACGTATTTATCTACAGCAGCGGTACCCGTAAATTTAAGTCCTTCTACCCAGGGGGCTTCAATTACAACCTTTCCATTGGTCTGAAAATAGTATCTTTTATCCCGGTCATATCCGGTTTGATCTGTTGTAATTACTACAGGGTTTTGTCCATTCTCTATATCAGGACCCGGCAATCCATTCGGCCAATAGGCATTAGATACCGGACTTCCTCTCATTAGCATCCGGAAAATATCTGAGGCAGCCTGAGTGGGATAATTTCTATCTTCCTCTCTACCTAATACACCAATTTGGGTACTGATATAATCACTTATTTCAGCGTCCATATTAACACGGATTCCGTATTGTTGATAATTTGTCGCCGAATTTTTATAAAATGCATCTTGATCCTGATAATCAATCGAGGCAATTAGATTGACATCCTCACTTCCTCCACTAATTTGTAAATTATGTTTTTGCTGGGTAGACCAATCTTTTAGGGTTTCTCCGAACCAGTCCGTGTTGGGATAATTCCATGGATCTTCTCCGCTTCGAAAGAGTTCAAATTCTTCCGGAGTAAAGGGTGCTAGCACTTCATTTCCGTCAGGGCGGGTATATACGCCGGATGATTGAAAAGCACTACTTGCAGATTCCCATTCATTAACCGGGAGTTTATAAACTTCCAGATCATTTCTCATTTCAGCGTATTGGACGGCGTCAGCTAAATCTGGAATTACTGTAGGTTGTGTAAAGCCCATATTATAATTATAGGACAATTGAGCCTTGCCTTCTCTTCCCCTTTTAGTTGTCACTAAAATAACACCATTTGCTGCTCTAGCTCCATATATAGCTCCAGAAGCATCTTTAAGAACCGAAATATCAGCAATATCCGCCGGGTTTAATCGCTCAAACCCGCCAGCTCTGGCAGGAATACCGTCAATTACAACTAATGGGCTACTATCCCCCAACGTATTGGTTCCTCGAATTCGAATATTAGAGCCATCATAGCCTGGTTCACCACTACCTTGAGTAGCAACCACTCCTGGAATCCTACCTGTTAGCGCATTAGAGACATTTAGGTTTGCAGATTTTTGGATTTCTTCACCACCCACCGTGGCAACTGATCCAACTATATTTTCTCTTTTTTGGGTGCCATATCCGACGACGACAACCTCATCCAATTGAGCCTGATCCTCCTGAAGTTCTACTTCCAAAGTAGATTGTCCATCTACACTCATCTCCTGAGTCAAAAAACCCACATAGGAGAAAATTAAAACAGCATCGGGAGCAACGGTAATTTCATAATTTCCATCAAAATCGGTGACTACTCCATTTGTAGTTCCTTTCTCTATTACATTGGCGCCGGGTATTGGCATCCCGGTTGGGTCTGTTACGATACCCCGTACGGTCTGTTGTATCTCAGGGGGTGTTATTCTAGAGGAATGCTCCAGTGGTTCTAATTCATTATTATCTATAAGTTTTAAATCCGAAACGAATTCTTCCCGGTTTAGCGTTTCTACACCCGGACTATCTCCTGTTGCAAAAACTACCTCCGGAGAGATAATAAATGGTAAATAAAAAAATAGTATTAGTAGTTTATTCATATTTAAATTTAAATTTCAAAACGTACCTGATTTTATCTCCGGTCGCGTTTCTGGTTAATTAAATGAATGAATTTTCTTTTTCTGATTTTTTTCTTTTACTCACTTGATTTTGGTGATTTCATTTCATTGGCGTAATTGTTTTAATTAATAATCATTCTAAAATTTTAATATCTATATTCAACTATTTGCAACACGAGGTTTTAATCAATCGTTTTCGTAATAACTGATTAAAAAAGCCAGTTTTAACCAATTCCCCGAATTTTTCGAACAGCAATGTCTTTTACTTACTACCTTCTCTAATTATACTTATAGAGACTTGCCTTGTCGTCATTCCGCGAGAGGATTATCCTTTTTGCCCCGCTATTAAATTCCATAATACTGACGTCACGAATATCACCGCTTAGCCATAAATTCGAAAACTGGTTATCTACGGTAACTTCATTTTCCATTACATTTAAAAGAACACCCATTAAGGCATCAGATTTTCCAAAATTCACCCTATAGGGAGAAAAATTACCTACCGCTACGATATCACTAACCCCGTTCCCTGTAAAATCGTCAAAAGCAAAAGCATTTATCATGGATATCTGGGACATCCCTGGTAAAGGCGACAAATTAAAATTACCATCACCAAGATTATTGAGGTACAATGATCTTAGCTCATTAATCTCCAGAATCGATGTAGTTGTAACATTTCCTGCTTTAAGCAAATCTTCCATAGTTGCTTTAGCATATTTATCATAAGAGGTATATTTCTTGCGCAATGATGCTACCTGTCCAAGCATTTCATCTCTACTAGGAAGAGGATAACTTTCTCCGTCGATATAATAGGATAGTACTGGATCAAAATTCCCGTCCTTATTAAAATCCTGGACGTAATATACCATAGGTTCTGCTTTTGAGGCAAACAGTTGTGTATTAAGCCCAGCATTTCCCAGAAGAAAATCAACATCCCCATCCCCGTCATAATCCTCTGCATCTATACTACTCCACCATCCCTGCGTTGTGTCCAGGTCTAGTTCTTTAGTTTTATTGGTAAGAATTCCCCGGTTGTTTTTAAGTAGGGTCAGGGGCATCCATTCGCCCACTATAAAAAGTTCTGGCCAGGAATCCTTATCTGAATCCGTCCAAACCGCATCAGTTACCATTCCTAGTTTTTGCAGTGCTTTTTCTTCGGTATTGGTAAATTTCACTATACCATCCTGGGTGTCATTTCTCAGTAAAATACTTTGTGAAGCAAATGGATAATTCTTCGCTTTATGCCGTCCGCCTACAAAGAGGTCAATATCTCCGTCCTTATCATAATCGGCTGAAACCACCACACCCCCACTGAAAGAAGTATGGGGCAGTGAGTTTAATGTTTTTACAAAGTTCCCTGTTCCATCATTGAGATAAAGCCGATCTTTATAAAAGGAAGATCCTGAAGGTTTTTCATTTCCACCACTAACAACATACATATCAAGATCATTATCAGAATCAGCATCAAAAAAGAGTATGTCTATATCCTCTCTCGCTACATCTTCTGGTGCTGTCCAGGGCTGTTCCCTTGGTCCTTTTACCAAAGTTCCATCATCTCTGCCAAGATATAACTGTCCTGATTGACCAGCAGCCCCTCCAAAAAAGACATCATCATTACCGTCTCCATTTACATCCCCAACAGCTAATCGGCCTCCTAAGCGAGACAACTGATACGGCACCAGTCCTTGGTGCAGAAAGTCCACGTAATCATTCTCCCTATGAACAAAATCTAATCCTGAAACTGTAGTCACATCCTCAAATAAGGGTGGTTCAATTTCTATTAGTGATCGGGACCTATCGACCGCATCAACCTGTTTAATAATTAATTCTTGATTAGCTTCAATGTTGTGGTGAACAGATACCCCTCCATCGGGCCAGACAACCTCAACCTTTTTAAGAATTTTCTCCTCACCTATCCCTATGGTTAATAGAGGTTCAACAGCAGATAAATATCCGCGGGTGTAATAGGCTTCATGATAAAGTTGCTTCTGATCTTCTAAAGTAGTGATGATTTTTGCACCCAGACCGAATGTATTGTTGCCTTCACCTTCCAGTTTTATTTTAATATAATTGTTTTTGTAAAAATCCTGCTGATTGTTCTGAAAAATAGTGGCAGGAGCATTTAAATTGCTAACTATTAGGTCCAGGTCCCCATCATTATCCAAGTCTGCATAAGCTGCTCCGGTAGAAACAGAGGGTTTATCCAATCCCCAGTTTGATGTTCTGTTCTCAAATTGAATTCCATTGGTGTTTCTAAAAGAGTAATTTGAAATTTTAGTAGCTGGCATTTTGCTGATTAATGGTAACAAATCAACTTCTTGATTTTTCGAATTAGCTTGAGATATTTCTTTACTGGTAGTGAAGTTTACAAAATCAAGATTGGTTACATCCCGGAGATAGCCGTTAGTAATAAAAAGATCTTTCATCCCATCATTATCAAAATCTGCGAAGAGTGTGGCCCAGCTCCAATCGGTATTCGAAATTCCAGAAAATTGTGCGATTTCACTGAACCGCGGTATTGAATCCTTTGCCAATCCACGATTAAGCTGAAAAGTATTTCTCATATATTGGTGATGATAACCGCTATCCACCGCTTTGGAGAATTTATTATATTCATCGGGTCCTTTCAAAATTTTTTGTCTATAATTATCTTCAGGAAGCATATCCGCTACATAAATATCAGGAAGGCCATCATTATTAACATCAGCAATATCTGATCCCATACCGTATTTTGAAAGGTGTCCCATAGCGATATGGGAAATTTCCATAAAAGTACCATCTCCGTTATTTAAATAACAAAAATCCTGTTCCTCGTAATCATTAGTAACATATATATCTGGCCACCCATCCTTGTTAATATCAGAAATTGATGCACTTAACCCAAAATTAAGACCACTGCCATGTATGCCAGTTGTTTCAGTTACTTCCGTAAATCTTTGATTGTCATTTCGATACAATTTATTACCGAAATAAGGGTGTCTTAGACTTCTCAATTTTTGCACGTTAAAAAAGGCCGAATAAAACATATTTGCATGGTTCAAAAGGAACATATCAAGGTCACCATCCAGGTCGTAGTCAAAAAAGTAGGCTTGCGAAGTAAATGTACCCCTGGCATCAATACCGTATTCCTGAGCACGCTCCGTAAATGTAGGAATTCTACCTTTTTGCCCACCGTCATTTATAAAGAGTTGGTTTGACCTGGCGGAATATTCTTTTACAATGCCCTTATTATATCCTTCTGAAGGGGCATTTCCAGAATATGAAACATAAATATCTAACCAGCCGTCTCCATTTACATCCACCATGGTGACCCCGGTTTTCCAGTCACTTCTTCCTTGAACACCTGCCTGGAGGGTAATTTCCTCAAACTTCCAGTCGCCTAGATTAAGAAATAATTTATTTGGTACCTGATTGCCTACAAAATAAATGTCTGTCAAACCATCATTATTCACGTCTCCCACCGCCACTCCTGCTCCGTTATATGTATACTCATAAGTCATAATATTATTATGACCATCTTCTGTAATAGTATTTGAAAACTTTATTCCCGTTTTATCGGGGGTCAATTCAGTAAACATAGTAGGTTTCTCACAGGCCTGTATGACCATAAATAAGAGAAGAGTAATACTTAATGCTGTTTTTCTTATAAATATACCTGATTTCATATGGCTCTTTGGGGAGTTAATTTCCTAACGGTTTCTACTACTATTTGACTACATTCTTTTCGTTGATAATTCTGTTCACCATTTTTTGAAGTTTCCCTGGCTTATCTTCATACGCACTTAAATCAATAATTTCCACTTTTCGAAAATCGGTAGGATGACTTTCACTTTGTAAGGAAATAGTCCCTTTTCTTATAAGTTTCCCATCATCTCTTTGCGGCTGACCATAACGCATTACTTCTTCCCCGTTTACAAAGTGAACCAGTAATGAATCTCTTAGAACCAGCACTTCTACTCGGACCCATTGATTTCCGTGATAGGTTTTAGAAGAAGACATACTACAATGAGTTTTAATAAGTTTCTCATCCCTTACATATTGGGTCCCAGGAGTACAAAGATTAGCTGTGGGGCGATCATATTCACCATTCCCCCCAAGCAATTGTACTTCTAAGGAATGAGGAAAATCCTGATCTTTATCCATTGTTTGCGGATCCTGCCCATGTAACATGATTCCATTATTTCGATGAGCCCAGAGACCAGGATTGTTATTCACTTGCTCGCCGCTAAAGCGATATTCTACTCCTAGAAGATAAGATGAGAAAGGATCCTTATAAAAAATATGTCCAAACCTATTTTCGAACCCATCCTTATATTGGTCATATCTAACTTGCATAATCCCATCTTCCACCCTAAAAGTGTTACCATAATTATTACCAAGCTTATATCCTCGTATTTTAAAATCCCAATTATTTAGGTCCTGTCCATTAAAAAGAGGATTCCATTGAAGATTCTCTTGTGAAGAACATAGTATGCATCCTAATATAAGGCCAAATGTTAGGGTTATAGATGTTCTAAACATATTTAAATTTTTAATTGGTTAAAAAACTTGACCGGGAATTCGATAAGCCAATTTCCTATTGTATTCAAGCCTAACTCGAGTGAAGGGAAAAACAAGAATGAAATAATTAGTACTATTCCAAAATGACTTGTAATTATCAATGTATAAGCTAAATTTATTCTGAAAATTTTGCCTAAGTATACAATAAGAACTGGTTTTAAAACACATTTAATATTAAGTTAACATAAATTTTAGGAAATGAATATATAAATATTATTTCTAAATAAATGTACATTATACATTTTTTTTCCTTTCTTTAGAAATATCATATCAGAATCTAAGAAATCCTAAAAATTATTTAATAAAAAATCTCGATTTACCTCTCTATAAAAAATTCAAAATCCATCTCTCCAGGTAAAAAAAAAAATATGAAAGAAAGTTTCTATTGGGTGAGAACTAGTTAGAGTAAATAGTAATCAGAGAAATTAACAAATATTTTAAAGGAATTTGGTAAAGGAATAACGGCCGAAAGGCTCAGCCGCGAATTTAGCTGCATTCTACAAGCAGCGGGAATACTATGTCGTTTTGAATGGTAAAATTCTTATCATCTAATGATCTTGAAAAGAAAATCCGAAGGCAGAAGCAGATGTCCGCCAACCTATCCCTTGGTGATCCAATGGTAAAAGAGATCATCAAAAGGTATTTATGTGTCTTGACCCTAATCAGTGATTACAACCAGGAAGCATACCATGCAGAAATTGTTATTTTCTGTCTAGCCACGTACCGTTGTGGTATTGAACCAATTGATTAATCGCAGGTGGAAACTCCTAAAATGCTTATATTATTACCAAAACCCAAAAACCAAATATTAAGAGAGCAGCCTTTTACACCGGAAATTTGACCGAATTGGTAGAACAACTAAAATCTGAAAACAGAAAAAATATCTTTTGGAACGGCGGAATCGATTAAATAGCTTCTTCTCAATCCCCAAATATTTTGCAATTCGACCTAATTGTCTATTAAAATTACGTGTTATGGATTTTACTCTTGTTCAGACTTCTATTTCATCATCCAAATTAGTACCCCCTTAGTTCTGGAAAAACTAAATCACTGGTGGTACTTTTCTTTGGCAGGTACAAGTTTAAAATTTCCTGAGCTTTAGTAGGAATTTGCAGAGACACCAGTTTATCATTTTTCTTCATCCGATAGTATAATCGGTAATCCTTTAAGTCGGTCCATTTTAATTGAATAATATCTGTTATCCGTACTCCTGAAAAATAAACTAAGTAACCACACACTTAAAACATGTTGATTAGCCTCATTTAAATCCTTGGCGTTTTCTAACTTCTTCAGTTCTTCGATTGTTAATCCTATTTTTTTAGCATCAGGTATCTTAATTTGATATTTCCCTTTTCCAAATGGATAATCATTTCGATCAGCCTTATTAGCAACTAATGCTAAATTATAAATGGCCCGAATACATATCATATAATTAACTACAGTCCGCTTAGCTCTTTTCTTTTTAAACTCAATATAAGCCGCAAAATTCTTAAGTAAAGGAACATCGATCTCATGAAATTCGATGCTATTACCCGCATAACTGAGAAATAGGTCCACCCTATTTTTTTCGGTGAGGTATTGATTTGATTTTTTTTCTGACTTTTATATTATTTAAATAGACATCTGCCATAGATTTAAAATCACAGGAGTTTTGCCTTTGTATAGATTCTTTAAGTTTTCCAACTGAAAGTTTTCTTTGAGTAGATTCATTCTCAAGAAGTTTTTCACTGGCTTCGGTAAGCTTTGTAAGAATAAGGTGATTTAACCGCATGTAAATAAGGTGAGAAAATCTTACATTGTTTTTTTACCATCCCTATATTTTTTTTCAATATACTGCCCGGTATACAAATAAATCGAACGTCTGTTTCGTGAAATTCTTATAGCAATTGGAAATTGACCAGATTTGTTTACCTTATTTCTTAAAAATACATTTACCGACGACATTTGTATTTATTTAAAAATAAAGTACATAAAGAAATTAGGTACGACATTTTAGCTATTTTTAACAATTTTTTTGAAATCAAATGCTATTAAAATATTTAAATTTAATTGATCTTGAGACTTGTATGAGTGTTTTAAGTTATCCTTTTAAATTTTCATAACCCGGAGGTCCCGAGTTCAAATCTTGGGCTCACTACTAGAAATTCCATCTTTTTCAGGAGGGATTTTTTTTATGTTTTTATCTAAAGAAAACTTATCTTTCTTTTTCTAACAATGATTAATAATGAAACCAAAAATCATAATTTTTGATGTAAATGAAACCCTTTTAAACCTTATTCCGTTAAAGGAAGAGGTAAATGCGGCGCTGGAAAACGAGATGGGTTTTGATGTTTGGTTTCCAGAATTGCTGCATTATTCCCTGGTGGAAACAATTACCGGCAACTACCAAAATTTTAGTGAAATTGCCGCGGCTACTTTTAAAATGATCTCAGGGAAATTTGACAAGGAATTCTCAGATTCCGAAATCAAGAATATTCTTTCTGAAATTACCAGACTTCCACCCTATCCCGATGTAAAACCGGGCCTGGAACAATTAAAAAATGAAGGATATACGCTTATCGCATTTAGTAACGGGAAGCCCGATGTTCTCAAAGCACAATTGGCATTTGCTGAAATCGATTCTTATTTCGATGGAATCCATAGTGTGGAAGAAATAAAAAAGTATAAACCACATCCCGAAAGTTACAAGTATATTCTCAAAAAATACGATGCAATTCCAAAAAGAGCAATTATGGTGGCAGCCCATGCCTGGGATATTATTGGGGCACACGGGGCAAACCTTCAAACCTGCTTTGTAGAAAGACCCGGAAAAAAGCTTTATTATTTAGCAGAAAAACCTGATTTTTTGGTTTCAAAAATTACTGAAATTTTAGAGAAAATCGGTTAAAGATAGGCATATACAATAGCCGCACTTAATCCGAATAAAATATGCGCAATGATTAATTGAATATAAAATTGGCTGAAATCTATCTCTGGTGGATTTTGATTTAATTTAAACATCGTTTTCCAACCAAAAATACCAATAATTCCCGCTGCCAAACCAAGTACAGCCCCAGAAATTATATTAGTTGAAAATTGAGTGTATTCCCATATTAAACTAAAAACTACGACAAAAAACCAACCGATTAAATAATGTATAACCCATCCCAGAAAATGATTTTTCGAAGGTCTCAGTTCAATAATTTCAGAGCGTGAAATTAAAGAGTTTAGCAACTCCGGTTCCCGGAATTGCTTAGATTTAAAATTAGATACCAAATAGCTAAACAAGGTCATCGACGTTGTGGCAACTAATCCCGAGATTAAAATAATAAATACTTCCATTACTTTTTCTTTGTTTCAATACCAATAAATGAAATTAATCCACGGCCGATGGATTCATCTAAATATCTCCCTGAAATCTATATAAAAAGTAAGATAACCATTGTTTCGAAAATGAAATCGAGGCTTAACAATTAATTGACTTTAAATTAACCTTGCGCTAAATCTTATCCTTTATATTGAATTCTCTATTTAAGTGATAATTAAGTCGAGAAATCTGGTCTAAAGGGAGCAAAAAAATACCAGCGTGTTTATAAATTTTTAAAAATAAAACCCTATGAAACTTATAGCAAAAATACTATTGACACTCGGCGTTTTAGCAGGAAGTTTCATAATGATTGGTTCTTTTACCTTTGACCAGGAAAACATTGTAGACGCGCCTCCCAAAATTTTTGCTTTAGTTTTAGGTCTGGGAACAATTGCTGCCATTTACATAATATGGCGCCGAAAATCCCTAACTACTGAAGATGAAAATAGTACCGATTATTAAACTTCTCAACTTTCTTTCTACTTCCCTTCTTCCAAAAAATTTTTTTTAGTTATTCCTTCGATTTTTTACAAAGTTAAATCTTTCTAAAACCCGTATTAGAATTCTCCTTTCTCCCAACTGATGGCTAATTTTAAGCAAAAAGTATAGCAATGGAAAAAGTAGAATTAGGTAAATCTGGTTTAAAATCGGCACCAATTATATTTGGAGGAAATGTTTTTGGATGGACTTTAAATGAAAAGGAATCTTTTAAAATACTGGACGAGCTTTTTGAGCTTGGTTTCAACACCATAGATACCGCAGATGTTTATTCCCGCTGGGCAAATGGCGTTCCGCATGGTACTTCAGAAAGGATTATTGGTAAATGGATGAAAGAACGAAAACTGCGGGATAAAATCACTTTAATCACCAAGGGCGGTTCCAGTTTACAACCCGGCGGACCTAAAAACAATACTCGCGATTATCTTACCGGAGCGGTGAAAGATTCACTTTTAAGACTTCAAACCGATTATATAGACCTCTATTTCACCCATTTTGATGATGGAGAAACTCCGGTAGAAGAAGCCCTGGAAGCATATCAGAAGTTTAGGGAAAACAGGGAAATAAAGCATATTGGGGCTTCAAATTTTTCTTCGGAAAGATTACAAAAAGCCCTTGATATAGCTAATGAAAAAAAAATACTGGCTTATGAAGTTTTTCAGCCTGAATACAATTTAATGGTACGATATAAATTTGAAGGCGAAATTGAAGAAATTTGCACGAAGAATAATTTAGGAGTCACTCCCTACTTCTCCCTTGCCAGCGGATTTCTAACCGGAAAATACCGAAAAAAGGAAGATTTTGAAGGTAAAGAACGCAAAATGTTTGCCGATAAATTCCTGAATAATCGTGGTGAAAAAATTCTGAAATCTCTAGATAAAATTTCAGAAAAACACGGTATTTCTCAGGCTGGGGTTGCACTTGCCTGGCTTATGAACAGGCCTGGAGTAAGTGCTCCAATTGCTAGTGCTACCAAGTCTTCCCATCTTAAATCTTTTACCGAAGCGGTTAAAGTTTCGCTTTCTAATGAAGATATGGAGGTTTTAAATAAAGCCGGTGAAACTGAGTAGATGTTTCCAGGAGATTGCTTCAACCAAAAGCTTCGCAATGATCAATTAAATACAAAGCCATGCCTCATTGCGAAGCCACGTTTTTTGGCGGCTGAAGCAATCTCTTCCAATTTATCTAACAAAAAGATTGCAACCTCTTAATTCCCCACAAGTCGAATTATTTCTTGCAAGGACGATTTTTAATCTAAAGCTTTCACCAATTCGGCGAAATCAACTTTTTGTTGCTCGCCAGATTTCATATTTTTAAGGGTAAATTTTTCAGCTTGTATTTCTTCGCCCCCGGCAAGAATCACAAATGGTATTTCGCGTTTGTTAGCGTAATTCATTTGTTTTTTCATCTTCGCGGCATCAGGAAATAATTCGGCAGTCACATTTTCTGCTCGTAAACGATTCACGGCTTTTAAAGCATACAGCGCTTCCTTGTCCCCAAAATTGATAAAAAGTGCTTTGGTATTTTGGGTCACGGCTATCGGGAAAAGACCGAGTTCCTCCAGGACCAGGTAAATACGGTCCAGGCCAAAGGAAATTCCCACACCGCTCATATCCTTTAATCCAAAAATTCCGGTAAGATCGTCGTAACGGCCACCGCCTCCAATAGAGCCCATATTTATATTTTCTGGCGCAGAAACTTCAAAAATCGCTCCTGTATAATAATTGAGTCCGCGGGCCAGGGTAACATCAAGATCCAGTTTCGCGGTTTTTAAAGGCATCTCCTGAATAGCTTTTTCAACAAATTCCAATTCTTTAATTCCTTCCATTCCGGTTTCTGATGCACTCAAGATTTCTTTGATCCCTGCAATTTTTTCAGCGAAATTTCCCTGTAAACTAAAAATAGGCTGGATTTTTTCGATAGCACTTTCAGAAATACCTTTTTGCAGCATTTCTTTTTTCACGCCCTCTTCCCCTATTTTATCCAGTTTATCCAGGGCAACGGTAAAATCTATGAGTTTATCTTTTTCCCCAATCACTTCGGCAAAACCGGAAAGAACTTTTCTATTATTGATCTTTATAGTGACACCTTCTAATTTTAAATTTGAAAAAACTGCATCATATAATTGTACAAATTCTACTTCCTGCCAAAGACTTTTACTTCCAACCACATCGGCATCACATTGAAAAAACTCTCTAAAGCGACCTTTTTGTGGTCTGTCGGCTCGCCAAACCGGTTGAATTTGATATCGCTTAAACGGAAAATCTATCTCATTTTGATGCTGTACCACGTACCGGGCAAAAGGCACAGTAAGATCGTAACGCAAAGCTTTTTCGCTAATTGAAGAAGTGATCTTTAAGCTATCTTTTGCTTCATAAGCTTCCAGACTGGCTTTTTTTAGAAAATCACCAGAGTTGAGAATCTTAAAAATTAAACGGTCACCTTCTTCCCCGTATTTCCCCATCAGTGTATCAGAATTCTCAAAACTTGGCGTCTCGATAGGCTGAAAACCAAACTTTTTAAATTCGGTTTTAACAACATCAAAAATATAATTTCTTTTGGCAACTTCGGCCGGGTTAAAATCTCGAGTTCCTTTTGGGATAGAAGGTTTTTGTGCCATAAAATTTTTGGGAGTACTTTCCGTTTTTGGTTTAAATTTAGCGCCGCAAACCGGCTTAAATAATGCTGCAAATATCATAAATTTTACCCGAACCCAAACAAATTTCAGATTTTAAGTAACATTCCGGGACTTATGAAGTCTAATTAAATAGCACTGAAAAAACATTCTATGTTCGGGTTATTAAAAGAAAATATAAGCATCGCTTTTAATTCCATTAAAAGTCAGCTACTTAGAACCATTCTTACAGTTTTAATTATCGCTATTGGAATTACTGCATTAGTTGGGATTTTAAGTGCGGTTACTGCGCTGGAAAACACTATTAGCAGCGATTTTGCCTCAATGGGCGCCAATACTTTTAATATTCAGCGGTACGAATTTAATTCCCAGCGACAAGGCGGCGGGGAAGTCGAAAAAATTAACCCGATAATCAGCTACCGGGAAGTGAAAAAATTTGAAGAAAATTTTCAGTATCCCCAGGCACAAACCGCGGTTTCTTTTACCGGAACTTCTGCGGCAGAAGTGAAATACATTAATGAAAAAACCGACCCCGAAGTAAGTGTAATAGGTGTCAACGAAAATTTCATGGAAAATTCCGGTCTTAATGTTGAAGAAGGACGTGAATTCAACATTTTTGATATTCAGAATAACAATAACGTGGTAATTCTTGGAGCCGATTTCGCCAAGCCTGAAGGACTCTTTAAAGGGTCAGATCCTATAGACAAAATTGTTAGTATTCGTGGGGCGAAATTCAGGGTTATTGGCGTCCTGGAATCAAAAGGTTCAACTTTTGGAAACAACCAGGATTTACGCGTTTTAATGCCTATACAGGTGGCGCGTTCTATGTTCACCCAACCACAGATAAATTATGCGGTAAGCGTTAAAGTTGACGATAAGGAATTACTGGAAGGCGCACAGGATGAAGCGATCCTGACTTTCAGGAATATCAGGAAACTAAATCCTATGGAAGAGAATAATTTTGGCATGGAACGCAGCGACGATCTTATTAACCGAATATTCTCTATTACCAGTTACCTTAATTTTGCAGCCTGGATAATTTCTATAATCACCATTTTTGGTTCATCAATAGCTTTAATGAATATTATGTTGGTAAGCGTAACTGAAAGGACTCGTGAAATTGGAGTAAGAAAAGCCCTGGGGGCCAAGCGAAAAACTATCGCTACCCAATTTTTTATGGAAACCCTTATTATTGGCCAGATTGGGGGAATTGTAGGTATTATTTTCGGAATATTAATCGGGATGGCAGTCTCTGCCGCAGCCGATTTTGACTTTACCACGCCCTGGGTCGCAATGATCTGGGCAACTGCTATAACGATTTTAGTAGCTATTCTCGCAGGAAGTTATCCCGCAGCTAAAGCTGCCAGGCAGGATCCTATCGAGTCACTTAGATATGAGTAAGAATGTAAGGTATAGTGTAAAATGTAAAAACAGAAAAAGTAAACTGAAGTTATTTAGAACTGAATTTGTAAGCTTTTTTACGCAACCTTTTGATCATTTTTGCATCTAAATAATACTAACCTAAGTCCCAAAAATGAAAAAGACACTTTTCCTCCTGATTTTCAGCTTTTTTATAATTTCATGTGAAAAAGATGAACCCACTTATTGCTGTACAATAATTGACAGTTCTATAGATATTAAATTTATAGATAGTGAAGGAAATAATCTTTTAGGAGAAGAAAACCAATTTGAGGAAACTGATATATCGGTTTATAATAAAATTGATGGGGAATGGAAAATTAGTCCGGAAAATACCTTTTTGGTTGAAAGAGAAAATGAAGATTATTTAAGGGTATTTGCCAACCTTGAAAGTACTGATACCCAAATTTCAGAATTAAAATTAGAGTTTCCTGATAATGAATTCGATATTCTTAAAACTGAGATTTCAAGCCAAAACGCAAATACTTTTGTAACCAAAGTTTGGTATAATGACGAATTAAAATGGGAAACCGATAATAATTCAGAAAGAATTATTGAAGTTATAAAATAATTATAGACAATAAGGTAAATGCCGTTTCTATCAAAAGGCAAACCATTCGCATGTCTCCATCTAAGTAGCTATCAACAGGAAAGAGTCAGATTAAACTATTTACTCTCCACCATATTATCAAAATAGCGGTAAAGATCTCCTTTAGTTATATTCGCTCCTTGTTTTATAAGCGCAAAAATATCCTTATTCCTGTCTTCACTTAAAGCTTTCGAGGACGTATAAATATTAACAGATTCATCCAGCAAATTAGTTTGTAACCAGCTGTATCCTTTTCGGGTGGTTAGATCTACCCCTTGGTGTTCTACTTTTATCGCTATAAGATGAATAGTAACTTCGGTTATATGAAATAAGTAGATTTGATTTGGAGAAAAGTGTTCCAGGTATTCTACTTTATTAAGAACACCTTCCCAAATAAGGTCGCTAAAAACATCCAACTCCTGCTCTGCAGCTTTTGGTTGGTTTTTCTTAATATCTTCCCACTCTTCAGCTGTAATAGATTGTGTAGCGAGGAAATTAATAAATTCCTGCTTCATCTCTTCAAACTGTTCTTTGGTTAATCTGGAATATTTCATTTTGGTAAAATTAAATAAAATCGAAAAATCGTTATCCTTAATCTATTTCAGGAGCTAAGTTGTTAATGTATCCAAACATGTTAGAAGCTGAAACAAGTTCAGCTTGACGAAAATAAGGATCCTAACCTGGGTCGGGATTAGTTCGAACAACTAATTTATGTGTGGCTTCGTCACCATACATTAGGTTCTCACTAAAATAAGAAAAGCCCACTACTGGAGCGGGCTTTTAACTTTGTAATAAAATAATTTAAGCTTCAGCTACAACATCAAAATTGTAAGTAGAAATTACTTCACGATGAAAACGTAAAGTTGCTTCGTACTGTCCTAATCTCTTGATGTTTCCACCAGCTATAGTAATAAATTTCTTATCGATTTCAATGCCTTCTTTAGCAAGGGCATCGGCTAAATCAGCATTAGTGATAGATCCAAATAATTTGTCTCCTGCACCAGCTTTAGCAGTTAACTTAACTTCTACATTGTTAAGTTTTTCAGCTTGCTTTTTAGCTTCGTCGATATGTTTCTGTTCTTTATAAGCTCTTTGTTTCAGGGTTTCAGCCAATACTTTTTTAGCTGAAGGGGTTGCAAGATGTGCATATCCCTGAGGTATAAGATAATTTCTGCCGTAACCGTTCTTCACGTTTACTAAATCATCTTTAAAGCCTAAATTATCTACGTCTTGTTTAAGTATCAATTCCATAATTGCCTCTTTTTATTTTAGTAAATCACCAACATATGGCATTAACGCAAGATGACGTGCTCTTTTCACAGCAACAGCCACTTTCCTTTGGTATTTTAAAGAAGTACCGGTTAGACGACGAGGCAATAATTTCCCTTGTTCGTTTACGAAACTCATTAACCAGTCTGGATCTTTGTAATCTATATACTTAATTCCAGATCTTTTAAAACGACAATACTTTTTCGTTTTACTGGTCTCTATATTAAGAGGAGTAAGATACCTGATCTCTCCGTCTTTTTTTCCTTTTGCTTGTTGTTCAATAGATGTAGCCATACTTACGCTTTTTCTTGTTGTCTTCTATTTCTTCTTTTCTCAGCCCAGGCGATAGCGTGCTTGTCTAACCTTACTGTTAAATAACGCATCATACGCTCGTCTCTTCTAAAAGCAAGTTCCAACGGCTCTATAGCCTCTCCTGGAGCTTTGAATTCAAACAGGTGGTAAAACCCGCTTTTTTTGTGTTGAATTGGATAGGCTAATTTTCTAAGCCCCCAATCTTCTTTCGATACCATCTCGGCCCCTTTAGAAACAAGAAATTCTTCGTATTTCTGAACTGTCTCCTTTATCTGCTCATCAGATAAAACGGGATTCAAGATGAAAACAGTTTCATAAGTGTTCATAAAAATTTACTTTAAATTTATTTGGCTGCAAAAGTAACTCAATTATTTCTATTATCAAAGCTTAAAAGTAAACTACTCGAAGCAAGCTCGCAACCTATTAATAGAGAACATTTGTTTAATTCTTAAGATATTCCTTGAAGTACCTAAATCTCAATTATTGAATTAACCAACACAAGTTTTCACAATCAGTATTTGAAATACAAAAATTAGAATATTTTAATACCAGGGTTGAAGGAATTCATTTCTTACCGTATTATTGAAGGATAAGGTTGTAATTTCACAGATGAATTTAAAGTTTATCTTGTGATTTAAGTATTTTATGTTTAATATTGTTATTACTTAACCTAACTACTGTGGAAGAAATTTTACTCAAATGTATTGTTGTTGATGATTCCAGCTTGCAACGATTATCTATCGTGAAGTTGATTAAAGACCATTCTAATCTTAAATTGGTTGCTGAGTACAATAACGCTATTGAAACAAAAAATGGCCTTCTCGATAATGAAATAGATTTGATATTTCTTGATATTGAAATGCCGGTCCTAACAGGTTTTGAACTTCTTGACGATTTACCCAATAAACCACAGATTATCTTCGTAACCGGGAAAACACAGTATGCTTTTAAAGCTTTTGATTATGATGCCGTAGATTATATTCATAAACCGGTAACTAAAGAGCGCTTTAATAACGCGGTAAATAAGGCAATAAATCTATACAAGTTAAAGCACCAAATCTCTGCTCCACCAGAAGATGAAGATTATATTTTTGTAAAAAGCAATCTTAAAAATCGAAAGGTTTTCCTGAATAAACTGAAATATATCCAGGCTTTGGGAGATTACGTAAAATTTGTTACAGAAAAAGAAAATTTTGTAGTTCTCGCTACAATGAAATCTTTTGAAGAGCAACTACCCAACGATAAATTTCTTAGAACCCATAAATCTTATATTGTAAATCTTGATAAAATTGAGCGATACAATTCCAAGAATATAGAAATAGATAAACAGAAATTACCACTTAGCCGTCACAAGAAAAGCAACCTGGTTGAGGCTTTAAGTGCGATTCAGTAGTTTTTTAGTCTTAAAAATTCATTTTCGCTTAATCATGAAAATAATTGGGTAAATCCTGTCTAACTATTATTGTCATTATTTCTACTTTCCCTTTTCTACAATAAATACTATCGGAACCACAAACGCAGCGTCTGTAACCTTCTCGTATAAAATTTACAGCTTCAAAAGAATATGGCTGATGGGCAATTATATCAAAATATTCAAAAAAGGAATTAAAAAATTTATCAGCTTGAGCCATCCCATTGAGCCATCCCAAATTTATGCACACCGTAATGGTGAATTCTAATTAAATCTTCTTTAGCTACTTCACTCAGTTTATAAACAGCCCTCAAGTTGAGACTTTGATTGAGTTAAAATATCTTCCTTACCATCCAGCGTAAATCCACTTTTTTCAGCTCTATCCAGTTTCGTATTAATCCAGTCTACTTGAACTTGTTGTTTTCGCGCCTGTCTTATTAGATCATTAACCAATTCACTTTTACTTGAATATTCTTTATTCCTGATTTGATCCTTCAACCATTCATTATTTGGTTCTGTAAAAGAAATACTTTGTCGAGTCATAGTTTTTATTGATGTAAATTTACACCAAATATGCATCATCTTCAAATAAAGAATTTTAATCTAAACCTGTGAAAAATTAAATCAAACTTATATGGGATCTACATTAATCACCACTTTCACGCTTCTAAAAGCGCCAATAGCATTAAAACTTCTCATAATTCGCTGCAGTACTTCTTTTGTTTTTCCTAATGATTGTTGCTGCGGAATTTTAAGCAAAATATTCTTATAATACTCGTTTCTTATTCTCGCTACTGGAGGAAATTCCGGACCAAGGACGTTTTCCTTAAAAACATTTTTCATTCCTACTGCCAACCAATCTGCAGCGTCATTGGTTTTGGAAAAATCCCGGCATTTTAGTGTAATTCTTATCAATCGATGAAAAGGCGGGTATTTATAATTATAGCGCTCTTCCAATTGATCTTTATACATTCCTGCATAATCACCCATGGAAACCTGCTGGATAATCTGGTGATGCGGATTATAACTTTGAATTAAAACTTTCCCTCTCTTTTTTGTTCTTCCTGCTCTACCAGCAACCTGAAGCATCAGTTGAAAACTGCGTTCGTGCGCTCTAAAATCGGGGAAATTCAGTAAATTATCGGCATTCATAATTCCTACCAGGTTCACCTTTCTAAAATCAAGACCTTTGGTAAGCATTTGGGTACCAATTAAAATATCTATTTCCTGTTGCTCAAAAGAATTAATCAGTTTTTCGTAAGCATATTTTCCGCGGGTGGTATCCTGGTCCATTCTCGCAGTCTTATATTCGGAAAAAATGGCTTTCAATTCGGTTTCAATCTGTTCGGTTCCAAATCCTTTGGTAGTAATTTCTGAACTATCACAGGCCATACATTTCTTTTGCATCGCAATATGATAGCCGCAATAATGGCAGCGCAACTGGTTATTATGGCTGTGATAAGTTAAGCTCACATCGCAATTGGGACATTGAGGCGAGTGACCACAGGTATTGCACTCCAGCACAGGAGAGAAACCTCGACGGTTTTGAAATAAAATTACCTGCTCCCCAGCATTCAGGGTATCTTTAATTTCGGCTAGCATTCTGTCAGAAAAATGCCCCTTCATCTCCTTCTTTTTATATTTCGTTTTTATATCTACAATTTCAATCTCCGGTTCCAGAACGTCGCCATATCTTCTGTTTAATTCTACCAAAGCATATTTATGATGCTGCGCGTTAAAATAGGATTCTAAAGAAGGAGTGGCCGATCCTAATATAGTTTTAGCTTTAAAGAAATTCGCTAAAACCACGGCAGCATCACGCGCATGGTATCGCGGTGCAGGATCAAATTGTTTAAAAGAGGTTTCATGTTCTTCGTCTACAACCACTAATCCTAAATTAGAAAAAGGAAGAAATATTGAAGATCGTGCGCCAATTACAATTCTCGCTTTTGCTGAATCTTCTAAAATATGCCGGTATACCTCTACCCTTTCGTTTACCGAATATTTACTGTGATAAACCAGAACTTTATCTCCAAAATAAGCTCTTAATCGTTCAATTAATTGGGTGGTTAAGGCAATTTCAGGCAAAACATAAAGTGCCTGCTGACCTTGATTTATTACTTTTTCAATGAGTTTAATATAAATTTCGGTTTTTCCGGAGGAGGTTATTCCGTGGAATAAACAAACATCCAATTCTTTGAAACCGGCTTCTATTTCTGAAAAAGCTTTCTGCTGAATTTCACTTAACTGAATCCCGCTTTCTGAAGCATCTCCGGTAAAAGTTACCCTATCGGTTTTTTCATAATATTCCTCGAGAATTTTCTTAGTGATCAGGTTTTTTATAATCGCTGCAGAAACTCCCGATTTTTCGCTTAAATCTTTTACTTTTAAAGGCTTTTTATGTTGTGCTTTAATGCTGAAAAAGCTTAGCAAAGCTTCTTTCTGCTTTGGTGCTTTTTCTAAGTCATCCAGAAGACGGTGCATTTCGGCTTCATTATCATAAACCGGGTTTAATTTTACGAAGCGTATTTTTTTCGGCTTATACTGTTCATAAATTTCCTGATTAAGAACGACCAAACCTTTTTCTACCAAAGCATTTATTACCGGTAATACTGCTTTTTTATCCAGGATTTTCATCACTTCCTGAATTTTCACCGAAGACTGTCGCTGTAAAGCTTCAATCACCAGAAACTCTTCATCTTTAAGTTGATTTTCATCAACTTCAGCATCTTTAATTAGCTGAACAATACTTTCACTTTCCAATAAAAACGCGCCGGGTAATGCAGCTTTTAGCACATCTCCTTCGGCACACATATAATAGGAAGCAATCCACTTCCAGAATTTTAACTGGTACGCGGTGACCAGCGGACTTTTATCTAAAATCTGGTTAATAGGCTTGGCCTCGTAAACCTGCGGCGGATTTTGATGAATTTTACCAACAATAGCGGTATATACTTTCGATTTTCCAAAGGGAACTGCAACACGCATTCCTTCTTCCAAAAATTCTGCTTCAGCTTTAGTTATTGAATACGTGAAGCGTTTTTGTAACGGCAACGGCAAAATTACATCTATAAAATAGGCCATATGGAAATTGAAAGTTTAATCAAAAATAAAAACCATCCTTAAATAAGAATGGTTTTTAGTGTTTTAAATTTTAGAAAGTTTTATTCTGCTCTTTCCCAAATTTTCGTTTTGTAGAAAAAAGCGATATAACCTCTAACATTTAGTTTATCGGGATTGTTTTCATCAACCCAAATTTTACCTTTATATTCTTTCCCGGACTTCGGGTCTATTAAAGTTCCATCTATATATTCATCACCATCTTTTACAAAGTCACGAATCACATTTAGGCCCTCTATAGGTTTATTTTTAAGCTCTCCCGGGCACTCGGTACATTTTTGGTCACGATCTTCTTCTTTGGTAATCTTTATCACTTTACCGTGGACTGCATCGTCTTCTTCGTAAATCTCTATTATAGAATTCACACGGCCGGCATCGTTTACTACCTTCCATTTACCAAATACCCCTTGCGCGTGGATTCCTGAAGAAATCAGGATAAATCCAAAAAGTAGTAGGTTAAGTAAGTTGAATTTGGTTGTCATTATCTTATTGTTTTATTGTTTACCCAGCATACCTTCTTTAAGGTCATCGTCTGCAGGTTCATTAGAAAGCCATATTCCAAATAAAGCCTTTTTAAACTCCATTCCCTCAATTGAGCCACTTTCTTTTCCATTTTTATAAATTACTGAACCTCTTGATGGCAAATAAACGATATCAAAAACATCTTCTTTATTAATTTCCTCTTTAAAAAAGCTAATGAATTTTTTAATTTCTGCTGAAATTGGTGCGGTATTTCCCCCGGTTGAGCTTTCAAAACCTTCAGTAACTGCGTCAATCATTCGGTCGCTGGTAATCATTTTTGAAACTATATGCAATCTTATTGCCATAGCTTCATCTTCATTCATTATTTCTGAAGCATTTCCAGATTTATTTTTAAGGTAAAGTCCGCCGGCATACATATCCATCCAGAATTTTTCTCTTACCCCGGCCCCATTAAGGGTCATTTCTTCAGAACCATATTCTAATGTTTGAGGCAATGTAGCACCACCAATTTCGGTTTGCGCTGAAGTTAAATTTAAGCCGAAAACGGCCACTAATAGGACTAATAGTTTTTTCATTTTCAATGTGGTTTTAGGTTGTTAAGTTATTTAATTTTTTTCTTCATTTTTATTAAAGAAGCATTTAATTCAAATCCTAAGAGCAATATATTAGAATTTAACCAGATATACACCATTAAAATTAGCAATGCTCCAATAGAACCATATAATTCGTTATACGCTGAAAAATTTTCTATATACAAGCCAAAGAAATAAGTAGTTATAATTATCAATAAGGTTGTAAAAAGGGCTCCTATAGAAAAGAATTTCGCCTGCCTGGCTTCCTTGGTTCCAAAATAATAAAGCATTGCAACCACAATATATATTAATAAAACAAAACCGGCATATTTCACAAAAGCAGAGCTTCCATCGGTGGCCAGCCCTAACTCCTTTAAATCGTCCATTGCATAAGTTAAATAAACGACCAGTATAATGGTAAGAAGCAACAACAATGCCATAATAAGTGATATGCCCACCGCTACAAGGTATTGCCTAATTATAGATCGGTTGGCATTGGTATGGTATGAAAATTCAAACCCGGTAAAGATTGCATTTATTCCATTTGTCATTAAAAATATGGAAACGAGAAAAGCTATAGAAAGTAGTCCACCCCTGGGTGTATTGGCAATATCCAGCAAAATATCGTTAAAATATTCCTGGGTATCTGGCGGTAATAAAGATTCCATAAAAAGCAGGAACTGCAGCTGGAAATCGTCTATAAATTGGATATAGGGAATTAGGTTAAGCATAAACAGCAAAAACGGAAACAGTGCCATAAAGAAACTAAACGCAATAGCACTAGCCCTGGTAGAGAAAGTTCCTTTTATAATTCCACCGGAATAAATCTCCCAAAGATCATATAGCGATAACCCATCAAAGCCGGGCAAAATTACTGCCTTGGTTTTTCTCTCCCACCAATTTGAAAATTGTTCTAATTTAGACAGAAAGGCTTTCTTTGCAGCCATACATTATATTGCTTTTAAGCTAAGATCTAAGTTATAAACCGAATGCGTTAAAGCACCACTGGAAATATAATCTACCCCGCATTCTGCATATTTACGTGCGGTATCCAGGGTGATTCCACCACTGGATTCCGTTTGGCATTTTCCATTTATAAGCTTTACTGCTCTACGCGTATCTTCATAATTAAAATTATCTATTAGTATACGGTACACACCTTCACTTTCAAGAATTTCTTCAATTTCCTTTAAATTTCTGGCCTCAACAATTATTTTAAGATCAAGTTTATTGCTTTTAAGGTAATCTTTAGTTTTGTTAATTGCCTTAGAAATCCCGCCGGCAAAATCTATATGATTGTCCTTTAACATGATCATATCGTACAATGCGAATCTATGATTCTCTCCTCCACCAATCTTTACCGCCCATTTTTCTAATGCGCGAATCCCGGGAGTGGTTTTTCGGGTATCCAAAATCTTGGTATTGGTACCTTCCAGTTTTTGAACAAACGTGTTTGTTTTTGTCGCAATTGCACTCATTCTTTGCATCGCGTTTAATACCAATCTTTCAGCTTTTAAAATTGATTGTGAACTCCCTTCAACAAAAAAAGCAACATCTCCCCTTTCTATGGTTTTACCATCTTTAAGAAAAACTTCTATTTTTAATTCAGGATCTACTTTTTCAAAAACCTGCAGGGCAAAATCTACACCCGCTAGTATTCCTTTATCTTTTACCAGGAGTTTGGCTTTTCCTTTAGCATCAGCAGGAATACAGGCTAAGGAGCTGTGATCACCTTCTCCAACGTCTTCCCTAAGCGCATTTTCAATAATAAGATCTATTTCTTTTTCAAATTGTTCTTTTGAGATCATTTGCAATACTTATTTTTGTAAATGTAGCAAAGTCTGCGTTAAATATACCGAATGACCATAAAATTACTCTGCATAGGAAAGACCGATAATAGGGAGCTAAAACAGCTAATTGAGGTTTATAAAAAACGACTTCAGTTTTATAATAAATTTGAAATTGAAATTATTCCCAACCTTAAAAAGACGAAAAACCTTGATGAAAATCAACAAAAGGAAAAAGAAGGGGAATTAATTCTGGCTAAAGTGCAGAATTCAGATTTCCTGGTGCTTTTAGATGAAAATGGAAAAGAATTTTCTTCCGAAAAATTTTCAGTATATATTCAAAAACGATTAAATAGCGGCCTCAAACAGCTAATTTTTATAATTGGCGGTCCTTATGGTTTTTCTAAAACTGTTTATACAAGAGCTGATGCAAAAGTCGCGCTTTCACAAATGACATTCTCTCACCAAATGGTGCGATTATTTTTTACCGAACAATTATACCGTGCTTTCACTATTTTGAAAAACGAACCCTACCACCACCGCTAAAACCCAATCTATGGAACTTGTATTCGCTACGCATAATAAAAATAAGCTAATTGAAATTAAAGCACTTTTGCCACATTACATCAAACTACTGTCTTTGGACGATATTGGTTGTAAGGAAGATATTCCCGAAACTGCCGATACAATAGAAGGTAATGCAATTTTAAAAGCAGAATACGTGAAAAACCGATATGGCTATGATTGTTTTGCCGATGATACCGGGCTGGAAGTTGAAGTGTTAAACGGTAAACCCGGCGTTTTCTCTGCCCGTTATGCAGGAGAAAATAAGGATGATGCAGCAAATGTCAGAAAATTGCTTAGCGAGTTAGAAAATAAAGAAAACCGAAATGCTCAATTTAAAACTACCATTGCTTTAAATTTAAACGATAGGCAAAACCTCTTTACCGGAATTTGTAAAGGAGAAATAATAAAAGAAACACGCGGCGAAAAGGGTTTTGGCTACGATCCTGTATTTAAACCAAATGATTTTGAGAAGACTTTTGCCGAAATGAGCCTGGGAGAAAAATCAGAAATAAGTCATCGCGGGAAAGCCTTTAGAGAGCTAATCGCCTATCTTTCAAAATAAAAGAAGTAGATAGGTATATATTGCTATGTAAGCCGTACCTTTGCCGCTTATTTAATTTTTTATATGAACAAATTTGAACAATTAGGTTTAAACCCTTCTATTCTTAAAGCAGTCGAAGAAATGGGTTTTACAGACCCAAGTGAGATACAGGAAAAAGCGATTCCTGTTTTATTAAACGAAGATACCGATATGGTGGCATTAGCCCAAACCGGTACAGGAAAGACAGCTGCTTTTGGATTCCCGCTTATCCAGAAAATAAACGTAAGTAAAAAGCATACCCAGGCATTAATTCTTTCACCCACACGTGAACTTTGCCTGCAAATTACCAACGAAATAAAGAATTACGCGAAATTTGAAAAAGGTCTAACTCCGGTTGCTATCTATGGTGGCGCCAGCATTACAGACCAGGCACGTCAAATAGAACGTGGAGCGCAAATTATTGTAGCTACTCCCGGGCGTATGCAGGATATGATTAATCGTAATCTTGTAGATATTTCTAAAATAGAATACTGTGTTTTAGATGAAGCCGATGAGATGCTTAATATGGGTTTCTTTGAAGACATTAAGGCCATTTTATCGCATACTCCAAAAGAAAAGCATACCTGGTTATTTTCTGCAACTATGCCAAAAGAAGTTGCAACAATTGCCAAGAAATTTATGCGTACTCCTATTGAAATTACCGTAGGATCTAAAAACCAGGGTACATCTAATGTTTCCCACGAGTTTTACCTGGTAAATTCAAGACAACGTTACGAAGCTTTAAAAAGACTGGCAGATGCCAATCCAGATATCTTTTCAGTAATTTTTTGCCGAACAAAAAGAGATACTCAAAAAGTAGCTGAAAAACTTATTGAAGACGGTTATAGCGCTGCAGCTTTGCACGGTGACCTTAGCCAGAATCAACGTGATTTGGTTATGAAAAGTTTTAGAAATAAGCAAATTCAAATGTTGGTAGCTACAGATGTTGCTGCCCGCGGAATTGACGTAGACGATATTACTCACGTAATCAACTACCAGTTACCCGATGAGATTGAAACGTATACTCACCGTAGTGGTCGTACCGGTCGTGCTGGTAAGAGTGGAGTTTCTATGGTTATTGTTACCAAAAGTGAAATGCGTAAGATCAAAAGTATAGAGCGTATTATTCAGCAGAAATTCGAACAAAAAGATATTCCTGATGGGATGGAAATTTGCCGTGTACAGTTGTTTCACCTGGCAAACGATATTAAAGAGACTAAGATTAACCACGATATAGATGCTTATCTACCCGGGATTAATGAAGTTTTGGAAGATTTTACCAAAGAAGAGCTTATAAAAAAATTCTTTTCTGTAGAATTTACCAGATTCTTCAATTATTATAAAAATTCTGAAGGATTAAGTTCTCCATCCGCTCCTGCAGATGGTGGTGGTTCTGGAGATTCTACACGATACTTTATTAACGTAGGTTCTAAAGACGGATTCGACTGGATGAGCTTAAAGGATTTCCTTAAAGCAACCCTGGATCTTGGTCGTGACGATGTTTACAAAGTTGATGTAAAAGACAGCTTCTCCTTCTTTAATACCGATTCAAAAAATACCGAAACTGTTTTAAGCACATTTAAAGACTTTAAGCATCAAGGTAGATTTATAAATGTTGAAGAAACTACTGATACCGGCGGACGTGGAAAACGCGGTGGCGGCGGTGGCGGTGGCCGAAAAGGCGGAAAATTCAACAAAGGCGGCGGAAAACCAGATTTTAAAAGTGGTGGCCGTAGGCGTTCAGAAGGTTTTGGTGATTCGGGAAAAGGAAAAAAATCCGGTAACCGAAGCAAAAACATTGAAAGCTCTATTAAAAGAAGACGCAGCAAAAATTAAATTCACATCTGGCGCCTAAATTTTCAATTATGGCATTGTTTTTTATAAGTATTTTATAATTTAGGCGCCAATTGTTATGAAGAAATTCCTTTTTACCTTTTTACTACTTTTTTTAAGTCTCCAAGCCTTTTCACAGGATGTTGTATCTGGTACCGTTATGAATGCGGCCGATGACAAACCCATTGAAAAAGTTCATATTGTAAACCTAAACCAGGTTAAAGGTGCCGTTAGTGAAGAAGACGGATCTTTTGAACTTCAAGCTACGGTTAACGATACTCTCTATTTTTCCTATCTTGGGTTTAGACCTATAAAAGTTAGGGTAACCAATGACTGGCTTAAATATGGAAATGTAAAGGTTAAAATGACCGAGTTGGGAATTGCTTTGGAAGAGGTAGTTCTAAAACCGGTAACACTTACCGGTTATCTTGAAATTGATGCGCGTAATATTCCTATTTATGAAAATAACCGCTATAGTATTTCGGGCTTAAATTCCGGCTATGAAGGAGGAGAGAGTTCCATTTCCCGAACTATTGGAGCCATCTTTAATCCTGCTGATTTAATGCATAATATTTTTGGTAAGAAACCAAAACAAATGCGAAAATTAAGGCAGATGAAAGAAGATGATGAAATTAGAACCCTACTTAGAAATAAATTTGACAGGGAAACTCTTATCGCCCTACTTCCGATTAATAAAGTTGAAATTGATGAAATCTTACAGCGCTGTAGCTATTCTAAAGATTTTTTAAGATCTGCAAACGACCTGCAAATTTTAGATGCTCTAAGCGGCTGCTATGAAGAATACAGGGTTTTACAGAGAAACTAGACCTTTACTCCTTTTTCCATTTTGGTTTTTAAATTAATAAGTCCTTTTTCAAGATCCTGCCCCAATAATTTATCGGCACTATAAAACAGGCTTATTACTGAAAGCGGAAAAGGTAAATTACCGCGAATTCCCCACACTACTTTAGATTTTCCCGGTTCCAGTTCTTTTGCCGCAAAATAAGTAAGCATACTAACTTTTACCGGTTTCACAAACAACACCCTTGTTTCAAAAACTCTTGGGTGTTTTACTTTTATAATCTTTTGAAGCCCTTCCCCTATTTCGTTATTTTTACTTTTCCAGTAAATAGCCGCGCCTAATTTTCCATCTTCACCTTTATGTTTTAAAACAGCTTCAGGATGTTTTGCAAACCAGGGCACCCAAAGCGGATGTTTCTTTAACTGCCGTACATAGCTAAAAACCACGTCGCGCGGAGTATTGATCACCATTGTTCGGCTAATGTCATACCTTTTCTTTGCCCAGGCGTGCAGAAAAGCTATAAAAGTGATAAACGCTATAAGTAGGTAAAAAAAGAGGGTCATTAGAAAAAAATATTTAACTAATTTAATGATTTTCTGTTTTGAATTGCGCTATAATTGAATCTGAATTTTTAATACATTTTTTTAGCCATTCATATTTCAGCTTAATTTTATCTTCTTCAGAAAGTTGCCAGTTAATTTCACTACTTTTTAGTCTTGAAGTAATGCTCTGTAGAATAATAGCTGCAGAAACCGAAATATTAAGACTTTCAGTAAAACCAAACATCGGAATATTTAATCTGCAATCGGCTTCATTCAAAATTTCATCGCTTAAACCATCTTTTTCGGTTCCGAAGAAAAAAGCCGAAGGTTTTTCTATATCAAAATCTTTAAGGGCAGTGCTTTCTCCATAGGGTGTGGTGGCTACAATTTGATAACCTTTAGCTCGTAATTCTTTTATGCATTCTTTTGAAGTGGAATACCTGTTGACATCTACCCATTTTTGGGCACCCATTGCAATCTCACGGTCAATTCGCTTAGGCTTGCGTTCTTCTATTACGTGGACATTTTGAATTCCAAAAATCTCACAGCTCCTAATTACCGCGCTGGTATTATGTAATTGATAAACATCTTGCGTTGCGACAGTAAAATGATTGGTTCGTGCTGCAATCACCTTATCGAATAAAGCAATTCGTCGTGGTGTAAGAAATGTTTCAAGATGATCTATAAGGCTGGTTTCTTGCATAGGCTAAAATTATAAAACCCGACTTGAAGTCGGGCGTTTTGAAAGGAAATATTTTATTTTTTTTCTACTGAAATGTTTTAAAATCCAATGGACTGATCAATATACTTTTAGGTTAAAAAAAATATCGAAAAAAGAAAACCCGGCCTCATCGGGACCGGGTTCTTCACTCTAACATTAACATTTAAGTTCTAAGAATTAGAACCAACATTTCCTTGAGCTACAAGGGTTTCTAAATCGTCTGCACTTAAGTGCACATTTAGATAACCGTTATATTCCAAAAGTCCGTTATAGTCAATCATATCTGCATCTTCCCCATCAAAAGCTGATACATTGGTCATACTCATTCCGGTATCGCCATCAACTGAATTTAAAGAAATAGCGATATCTCCGGGTGCATCTTCAACAGATCCAACGTGAATATGCGCCGGATGCGTTCCACCGTCAGGAGTTCCTTCTAACATAATAGTTACCAAAGTCTCTCCGTTAACACGTTCTTCAAACATTGCGGTTCCCATTATTCCATCAACATCTACGCCTGCAAGATCATACGAAGCAGATTCACCGGTTAATTCATTTTGGCCTATATCACCCTGAGCTACAATAACTCCAAGTTGATCTGCATTTAAATGAACATTTACATAACCATCATAATTTAATACATCTTCGTAACCGAATTCTGTATCATCATCAAGCATTCCTACGTGAGTCATACTCATTCCGGTTGCTCCATTTACCGGATTAAAAGTAAAGGCAATATCACCACCTTCAGATGCAGTTCCCATATGAATATGAGCCGGATGCATTCCATCTTCGGGAGTTCCATCTAACATAATAGTAGCCAAAGCTTCTCCACTCATTCTTTCTTCAAAAATTACAGAACCACTAATTCCTTCAACAGCTCTTTCACCTAATTCGTAGGTTTTGCTTTCTCCGGTTAATTCATTTGCTCCTATATCTCCTTGTGCAACAACAGTTCCCAAATCTTCGGCACTAAGGTGAACGTTAACGTAACCGTCGTAATTCAGCACTTCTTCGTAACCAAATTCGGTATCGTCGTCTAACATTTCAACCTGAGTCATACTCATTCCGGTTGCTCCGTTTACAGGGTTAAAAGTAAATGCGATATCGCCGGGACCTTCAGAAAAAGAACCCATATGAATATGTGCAGGGTGCATTCCATCTTCAGGAGTATTATCTATCATTATAGTTGCGAGTGCAGCACCGCTTACACGCTCTTCAAACATTACGGTTCCACTAATTCCTTCAACAGCTCTTTGGTCAAGCTCGTACGATTTAGTTTCACCGGTAAGTTCGTTGCCGCCAATATCATTTTGAGCAACTAGAGTTCCAAGGTCATCTGCGCTTAAGTGTACATTTACATATCCATCGTAATCAAGAACATCGCTATACATAAATGCAGTACCATCGTCTAGTGCAGCTACATTTGTTTTACTCATTCCTGTTGCTCCGTTAACCGGAGTAAAGGTAAAAGCAATATCTCCAGGTGCTTCAACCACAGATCCCATATGGATGTGTGCCGGATGCTCAACGTCTTCTGGAGTTCCTTCAAGCATAATAGTTGCCAAAGCCTCACCATTTACTCTTTCCTGAAACATTACATTTCCGGAAATTCCTTCTACCGCTCTTTCTTCAAGCATGTAGTTTTTAGACTCTCCGGTAAGTTCATTTTCACCGATATCTCCTTGTGCCACCAAAGTACCAAGATCGTCGGCACTAATGTGCACATTGATATATCCATCAAAATTTATAGCTTCTTCATAAGTAATACTTGTTCCATCATCTAAAGTAGAAAAGGTAGTAGTACTCATCCCGGTAGATCCATCTACAGGTTCAAAAGAAACTGCGATATCTCCACCTTCAGCAGCTGTATTATAATGAATATGTGCCGGGTGCATTCCTCCATCTGGAGTTCCGTCTAATTCAAGTTCAACGGTGGTACTGTTATCTTCATTTTCCATAAAAGTAGCTGTACCTGAAATTGCAGGATCGGCAACAGAGTAAAGTTCAAAAGATTTTGTTTCACCTTCAAAGTCATCACCATCGCCATCGGAATCAACTGCATCATCATCGCTGCTGCAGCTCATAAACATAAACGGTAGTGCTATAAAAATAGCAAGTAAGAATTTTTTCATAAGTTTAAAATTTTTAAATTATTAGTAAATTAGAGATAAGAAAAAAGCAACAAAACGCTTTTTACCTTATCAAATCTATATATAGATACGAGGGAGCTGGATTTAACGGATGTTAAGGTTTATAAAAATAGCACCCAAACTATGTTAATATGAAAAAAATAGTAATTCTTACAGGTGCCGGGATAAGTGCAGAAAGTGGTATTCAAACCTTTCGGGACGTTGATGGCTTGTGGGAAGGCCACGACGTAATGGAAGTAGCCTCACCTATGGGGTGGGAGAACAACCAGAAATTGGTTTTAGATTTTTACAATAAAAGGCGCCGGCAGTTACTAACGGTACAACCCAATGCGGCGCATATAGCTTTAGCCCGGTTGGAAGAAATTTTTGATGTCGAAATAATTACGCAAAATATAGACGATTTACATGAAAGAGCCGGAAGTACTAAGGTTACCCATTTACATGGTGAACTCTTAAAAGTCAGGAGTACTTTTAATGAAAACCTGGTGATGGACTGGAAACAGGATCTAAAACCGGGAGATTTCTGTGAGTTTAATTATCAACTCAGGCCCCACGTTGTTTGGTTTGGCGAAGCAGTTCCGATGTTTGAGAAAGCTATGGAAATTGTAGCTGAAGCCGAGATACTTATCATTATTGGTACTTCTATGCAGGTCTACCCGGCGGCCGGCCTGGTGGATTTTGCTCCAAACGGAATTCCGGTTTATTTTATAGATCCTAAACCTAATATTTCAGAAAAAGGAAATCTTCATATTATTGCTGAAAAGGCTTCGGTGGGAGTTCCAAAACTGGTTGATGATTTAAATAATTCCGCATAAAATTTTCATACTACTGAGAGAAAAAGAAATGCTGCAGCGGTTTTAAAGAATATTTGGAAGCAGTATATTTACGGTTTTTAATTTCTAAATCAAATACATGACACCGCTAACCGCCATTTCTCCAATAGACGGAAGATATCATTCTAAAACCAAGCAGCTATCGCAGTATTTTAGCGAAGAAGCGCTAATAAAATATCGTGTAAAGGTTGAAGTTGAATATTTTATCGCACTTTGTGAATTACCACTACCCCAACTTAAAGATGTAAATCATTCGGTTTTTAGTGACCTTCGTGCTATTTATAAAAATTTTACTACGATTGATGCGCAGGCGGTAAAAGAGATTGAAAAAACTACCAATCACGATGTAAAAGCGGTAGAATACCTTATAAAAAATAAGTTTGATGAATTAGGCCTGGAAGCTCATAAAGAATTTATCCATTTCGGCCTCACATCTCAGGACATCAACAATACCGCGGTTCCATTAAGTTTAAAAGATGCAATTGAAGCCGAGTATATTCCTGAAATAGAACAAATTATTTCAAAACTTACCCAACTATCACAGGATTGGGCAAATGTGCCTTTGCTGGCAAGAACGCATGGGCAACCGGCTTCCCCTACTCGCTTAGGAAAAGAATTAGAGGTTTTTATCACCCGTTTGGAGGCTCAACTGGATCTTTTAAATAAAGTACCTCACGCTGCTAAATTTGGCGGTGCTACCGGAAATTTTAATGCGCATAAAGTAGCTTATCCAAATACAGACTGGAAGGAGTTTGGAAGTAATTTTGTTCAGGAAAAACTTGGGTTGCACCATTCTTTCCCCACTACTCAAATTGAGCATTACGACCATATGGCTGCTTTATTTGACGGGTTAAAAAGAATCAACACTATTTTAATAGATTTAGATAGGGATATCTGGACCTATGTTTCTATGGATTATTTTAAGCAGAAAATTAAAAAAGGAGAAATTGGTTCTTCGGCAATGCCGCATAAAGTAAACCCGATAGATTTTGAAAACAGTGAAGGAAATTTAGGAATTGCCAATGCTATTTTTGAACACCTTTCAGCGAAATTACCACTTAGCCGTCTGCAAAGAGATCTTACCGATAGTACGGTTCTAAGAAATATTGGTGTACCCATGGGTCACACAAGTATTGCTTTTAAAAGTACCTTAAAAGGCCTTGATAAATTGTTGCTGAATGAAGAAAAACTCAATGAAGACCTGGAAGCAAATTGGGCAGTGGTAGCCGAAGCAATTCAAACAATTTTACGCCGGGAAGGTTTTAAAAATCCTTATGAAACTTTAAAAGGTCTTACCCGAACCAACGAAAAGATCAATAAAAAAAGTATCGCCGATTTTATTGAAACGTTAGATGTTTCAAAAGAAGTAAAAGAAGAGCTTAAAAAAATAACCCCGCAAAACTATACGGGGATTTAAAATAAAAAAAGAGGTTGTTTGAAGGTAGACCCTGAAACAAGTTAAGGGTGACGAATCACCTTCAAACAACCTCTTCAATAGTTTCAACTAAAAACTATTCTTCAATTTCTGTTTTAAACATTCCGGTAATTCCTTTTAGACCATCTACGTCTACATCTCCTTTTTCAAGCGATTTCATTAATTCCATCAATTTCTTCGGATTCATATCATCACCTAATACACGAGCTACCCCCACACCTTTGGTGTCATCATAACCATACACAATAATTTCGTCTATAGCTTCTTCATCTCCGGTAAAATAAATTTCGGCTTTACGATCATTTGATCCGTATTTCATTAAAAGCTGGTACTTTTCATCCTGGAGTATACTATTTAGTTTTGTCTTTTCAGCTTCATATTCCTCTTTGTTTTCTTTAACCGGTAAAGCCAAAACATTTATTTTCTTCACACTTTCCAGCGTAGCTCTTTGATTTTCGTCTAGTTCTTCAGCGTTGGTAAACATACTGGTAGGTACATCTAAAGCGATGAATTTATTGTCCTGCTGATTTTCTACATAGTATTCCTGTAAACTCGGCTCGTTGGAACAAGAAACAAAAGCTGCAGCCGCCAGTGCCAGGCCTAAAATTTTTATTGATTTCATTTTTTTATTGATTTTAAGTTGATCTAAGATTTATTTTCTACATTTTTAAGCTCTTCAGCACCCGGAATTTTAAGGTCTGATGTTAAACGCGATAATTGCGAAAGGTCTATTTCTCCCGTAATACTTAAGATCACAGAAATTAATTCTCCTTCTTTTTCACCTTCCATAAACATAAACAGCTCGCTTACGTAATTATCGTTTTTTCCTCCTTTGGAATAAAACCGAATGTTCTTACCGTCTTCATTTACGCGCATTAATTGCTCTAAAGAATTTGAGTTTAAATAGCTCTCCACATCTTTTTGCATTTCATTTCTTACCGAAGCGGTAGTGCTGGTAAACATCTTAATCTCATCAAGGTTTTCAATGAGTTTGAGGTATTCCCGGGCTTCAGGGTTATCTTCGCTTAAATCTACTTTTGCAAGCATTTTAAACATCTTGCTGGTCATTACCATCGCATCTACATCCTTCATATTTTCGTATTTGGCAAACGACTGGGCCTGTGTTATTACTGGTAAAAGGCCAATAATAATTACTATTGCTATCTTTTTCATGGTTATTCGGTTTTTATAAATTTATCTTTGGTGTTATTAAATTCTTTTAGGTAAATAAGGTCTTCTTTGCCCTCGTTCATTAATTCGGAAACCATTTTTAGAGCTTCCATGCTTTTTTGCAAGGCTTCTTCTTTATCCTGAACAGTACCAAGATCGCTGTGATTCATTTCCAAAGGTTTATTCTGAAAAAAGAAAAGTCCCACTACTACAATTATACTTGCCGCAATGGCCGTCCAAAGGTATTTTTTCCCCTTCGTTTGCGACGGAAGTTCCACTTCCCGCTCCATTTTTTGTCTTCCGGTTTTTTCTGAAAAAGTAAATATTAACCGATAACTTTCTAAATCAGCTGGTACCTCGTTATGCTGAAAATACTCCCGAAGCGTGTTTTCTTCAGCCAGAGATGTTTCCCCTGCATCATATTTTTCGAGTAATCCTCTAATTTTTTGTAATTCCATAGTTGTGCTTGTTTGTTAAGCTCTCTCTTATTTTTTTTCTTGCTCTGGACAATGCTACCCTAATGGCAGTAGATTTCATTTTAGTTATTTCAATAATCTCGTCAAACTCCAGTTGCTCAATATCTCTAAGCTGAAAAATAATTTTTTGCTGTTCTGGCAGGTCATCCACAATTTGGTTTATCAACAACATTTCATCTTTAACTTCCAGTTCTCGTTGGAGGGAAATTGAATTATTTTCGTAATTCTGGTGGACAATTCTTAAATTATTATTCTTTTTCGCTTTTAATTCATCTAAACAGTAATTTTTTGTCGTTGTCATTGCAAAAGCTTCAACATTGGTATAATCCTTGAGTTTATCTTTCCGAGCCCATAGTTTAAAGATTACTTCCTGGGTAGCATCTTCGGCAGCTTCTTTAGAAATAAGCAGTCTCAATGCAAGTCGGTACATTTTATCTTTTACCGGGTTTATTTTTTCCAGGAAGGCTTGTTGTTTCATGTATTGCTGGTTTAATAACCTTCTTACCTTTAAAACGATTAGCGGTAATATTTGTTACAATAGGATTTTAAATTTAATTTAATGTGGGTATTTTTAGCAGTCTAAAACAAACTTAAATTTATGAAGATTAATAAACTAATTTTATTTTTATTTCTGGCTACCGGAATCTTGAGTAGCTGCTTCAAAGATGATGATGATGAACGCTTCCCGGTTGAGCCCGGTGGTGAAAATCCTAATTTGGAAATCGAAAACTATATTTATGATGCTATGAGCTTATGGTATGTCTATGAAGCAGATGTTCCTGAATTAGGCGATGATTATTTTGATTCTGAAGCCGATAAAGAAGAATGGTTGGCTAGTTTCGATTCTCCTGAAGATCTTTTTGAAAACGGACTTAAGGTGCCGGAACCAAAAGACCGATTTAGTTTTATTCTAGATGACTATACAATCCTGGAAAACAACCAGAGCGGTATAAGTACTACAACCGGTATGGATTATGGTTTGGTAAGATTTGGTGACAATGGTGTTTTAGCCTATGTACGTTATGTAATTCCCGGAAGCCCTGCCGATGAAGCAGGTGTAACACGCGGTGTAATTTTTACTGATATTGATGGAGAATCAATGACGCTTGATAATTATCAATCTCTTCTAGCAAGAAATGGTTATGACCTAACAGTAGCTGAAATTAATGATAATATTGTTAGTAATACCGATGAAACTATATCACTAAATAGAATAGAAATCACGGAAAATCCTGTTTTGTTAAATACCACTATTAATGCTGACGGAATTAATGTAGGTTATATTGTTTATAATAGTTTTACCGCAGATTTTGATGGTGAATTAAATGCTGCCTTTGGAGAGCTAAAAGCTGAAGGTATTGACGAATTGGTATTAGACCTAAGGTACAACGGCGGTGGTAATGTTGAAACTGCAGTTGATCTTTCCAGTATGATTACCGGACAATTTGATGGTGAAATATTTTCTAAACAAACCTGGAACAATTTCTTACAGTCTCAATTATCTGAAGATCGATTAGTAGATAGATTCAACGATGAGATTAGAACTGGCGAAATGATCAATAGCTTAAACCTTAGCAAGGTTTATATTATTGGTACGGCTTCCACGGCTTCTGCCAGCGAGTTAGTAATAAATGGTCTTGCTCCTTATATAGAGGTAGTACACGTGGGAAGCAATACGGTTGGAAAATTTCAGGCTGCTGCCCCTTTATATGATTCTCCTGATTGGGACAGACAAAATAGAAACCCAAATCATAAATATGTGATTCAGCCATTAATTTATGAATCTGTTAATGCGAATGAAGATGCTTATTCTGAAGAAGGTTTAATTCCCGATATTGAAGCGGAAGAAAACATTGTAGCATTAAAAGAATTTGGTTCTCCTGAAGATCCTTTACTTGCCACAGCTTTAGCCGATATTACCGGTAATAGAATGGCAATCCCGGCAATTTCTCACGATTCTCGCTTTACCAAGATTGGTGAAAGTGGCGATACTGATATTGATTATCAGAGAATGTACGTAGATGAGATTCCTGAAGAAATAAGGAAAAAAGCTGCTGAATTAAAACAGTAATTTTAAAAGGATATTTAATGCAAAAGCCCTGTTTCTTAAGTGAAACGGGGCTTTTTATTCAAATTTAAATAAACAGAAAAACGGTTTTAATCGTTAAAGTAGAAACCATTTGGGCTTACGCCTCCTGAATCAAATTCTGAAATTATTTCTCCTTCAAAATTATATATTCTTACCACCCCATTTGAGCTATAATCTCCTGCATCCCCAGTATATAAATATCCATTCTCGATTTCAAATCCATAAAAAGAAGTAATACCAGTAAAAGTGAAAAGACTCTCCTCAGGTAACTCTGTGGCCGATTCCTCCATGGAGTAGACAGATCCATTGAGAGTATAATAAATAGTATCATCTTCAATTTCAAAATTTGAAGGATGATCTGTTGAATTCGGAAAAATAAACTCTTCGGTTATTTCATTGGTTGATAAGTCTACTTTAGAAATACTCCCAGCTGTTTCATCAATTCCTTCAGCATAGCTAGGTACTCCTCCAGACATAACCCACAAGTAGCCATTTGATATCTCTATTGAATTAGGAGCATCACCAATTTCTATACTTGTCTCTACGGTATTGGAAATAAGATCTATAATCACAATCTTATCATTATAATTATACCCGCCCTGTAATGCCACATATACTTTATTGTTATCACTAATAATCTTTTCTGGCCCTTCTCCTACACGAATAGTTTCCGTAGATTCATAGGTATCTGCATTATATATAGCGATATAATCATCTGTATCATTCGATGCATCTCCCCAATTGGTAACATATATATTATCATCTACCAGAGTAAGATAGCGTGGATTACTTAATCCCTCCTCAATTGTATGAATATGCTCAAAAGTATACCTGTTAACAATTTGAACTATATTAGAAGCATTCATAACAATATATGCATAACTATCATCAAATGTGATACTCTGTCCTGTATCACCTAAAGGAGAACCATTTACTGTGGAAAATATATCGGACTCTAGATTAGAAAAATTATTGTCAATATATGATATTGAACTATTATTTTTACCAAAACCACCTTCATTAAGCACGAATAATCCCTCAGCGTAGCTTTCTTCCGGCTGTGGTTCAGGGTCAATATTGTCATCGTCACTGCTACAGGAATTCAAAAAAAAGCCAATTAGAATGGCCATTGTTAATAATTTACTGATTCTCTTCATTGGTTAGAATTTATTCTGGTTAAAAATTAAGGTTTAGATATATATTAAAATTTCTGCCGGGCATCCACCGGTTTTCTACACTTTGGTATTCTTCATCAAAAATATTGAGCACTCTTCCTCCAATTTTATAAATGTTCTTTTCACCCAAATCATAAGCTATTCCCAGGTTTGAAACCATATAGGCATCCATATTATAACGGGAATTATTATCAGATCTGGTAAAAACTTCGCCATTATATAGCAATTGATAATCTATACTGAAATCTTTAAAAGCATAAGTAAGTGCTCCTGTAGTTTTATGGAAAGGCACATAAATTAGCTGGTAACCGGTATTCATATTTTCTGAAACCGTATAAGCATAAGTACCAGAAAATCTTAGCTGGTGATTTTTCAAAATTTCCCTTTCCCAGCCGCCAAGGACCTCAAGGCCGTAAGTTTCTACCTTCTCTTCGTTTATGGGGCGCCAAACCCCTCCTTCTGATGGTAACCAGCGTATCATTTCATCAATATGAATATAATAGCCGGTGAGACTAAACTTGAAGTCTTTATGCTTAAAATGGTTTCCAAGCTCAACCTGATTGGAAGTTTCAGGACGTAAATTCAGGTTTCCGGCTCCTGCCCAGTAAAGATCGTTGTAAGTTGGAATTCTAAAATTCCTGGAAATATTCATTTTTAAACTATAGAAATCGGTAAAATCATAATTTGTTCCTGCAGAAAACAAAAACGGACTCTTATAATTATTGGTTATCTCTTTCCTGATTCCCAGTTCGTATTGAAATTTCTGAAACGGTTTGTGCTTCATTAATAATGCTGAAGAAAATATATTTCGGGTATTTTCTTCAATTCCTGACCCGGTACCATCTGTATAAGTATTGGTCAATACGGCATTAAACTCCAGGGTTTTGGACACCGAATAATTTAAATCATATTTGCCAATCAGGGTTTGTGCTTCCCCAAAAGAAGGATTGTCGGAAGCTATATTTCCGTAGAACTTATAATTTTCATTTAAATGGGCTAACCTCGCCACAGAAATGAAATCATCAAACTCACCTACCCATTCCAATAAATTTCGGGTATCAAAATTTTGGTATTTTGTTTTGGTTTCAGACGGGCGAATCAAGGAGAAATGCCTTTCCCCGTCAAAAATTTCGCTGTAAAATTTTAAGGTGTTTTTTTTATTTAAACGATAAGCAAACCCCAGGTTTAAATTGCTATTGTAGAATTCACCATTTTCATTCTCTCTACCTTCAATGGGCCATTCATAATCATTATCTGATGAATTTCTTGCCGTCGCCACACTCAAACTCCACTTCTTTCCAGAAGTTTTAATTTTATACCGGGCATCTAGGGTATTAAAACTCCCGTATTGTACGAAAATATCCTGGGTTGTTTTTTCGGTAAAATCAAGATTGGTATTTAAGTGAACGGTTCCACCAATAGCTCCCGTGCCGTAAATTACACTTCCGCCTCCTCCACGAACACTTATATTATCAAAACCGCCGGCATTCAGCGTATTAAAATCGGTTTGCCCATTAAACTGCGAATTAATATTGATTCCGTTCCACAATACCGCGGTTTGCGAAGCTGTTGTTCCACGGAAGGAAGGTGAGGAAACCATCCCAAGGCCATTTTCCTTAAAATAAATATTGGTATTAAAATTTAAGGCTGAAGTAAGTAGTGCCCCGTTTTTCTTTAAAACTGAATCATTTAAAACAGTAACCTGCTGGCCGGTAGAAAAATCTTTCAGTTTTTTATCGGTCAGGAATACCTCATCTAAAACGTTAACTGTATCGTTTTGAGCAAGGGAGGTCAGGCTGCATAGCAGACCAAGGAATAGTATATAAAATTGCGTTTTTTTCATCTGCCCTCTGACTTTTATCCCGAAAGTCTAAGAATTTATTGGTTATATTCTGGCAGGTCTCCTGGCTCGCGTCTTGTTGTTTACCTTCCCATCCCAAAAGGAACAGTGGTTTTTGAAGTGATAACAACAAACATTCCGATAAAAAACCGGAACTTAGCTTACAGTTGCGGGAACAGCTCAGGCTTTGCGAAGTGAAAAACAACTTCTTCCTGATTCCCTTTTAATCGGCGTGAAAAAACACATCCGAACCAAAAATTTCAATGCGAAATTAAACATTTATTTGGGTTGCGACTATAAAATTCTAATTAATCTTACTTTTGAAAATTCCTATTAAAAATTTTCATCGGGTCGAATTTATTTCGCGTAGTTGATGAAGGCGACATTCCAATAAATTAATTCATTAATATTGTAAAAATGAAAATAAAGACTTTAAAAGCACTTAACTTCTTAATCCTTCTTTTAGTATTTTCCGCCTGTAAAAACGGGCAAAAAGATCAAAATACTGTTTCAACAACATCTGAAAAAACGGTTAAATTAAACCACGCTGCTAATTTTAGCATCAGTGATTTTGGCGATTATTATCTCTTAATAATTGAAACCCCCTGGCCCGATGCCGAAGAAGCGTTTACTTATCTTCTCGCAAAAGAAAATGCTGAAATTCCTTCCGGTTTAGAATATGATCAACAAGTTCAAATTCCTGTAGAGAAAATGGTGGTCACTTCTACCACGCATATTCCGGCTTTAGAAGCTTTAAATGAAGAAAACAGCTTAATAGGATTTCCCGGCCTCGATTATATTTCTTCAGAAAAAACCAGGAAATTAATTAATTCAGGAAAAATTAAGGAATTGGGCAAAAATGAAAATATAAATACTGAGGTTCTTATTGATCTCGATCCAGAAGTGGTAATTGGCTTTGCGATAGACGGAAATAATAAAACATTTGAAACCATTCAAAAAACCGGTATTCAAGTTATGTACAATGGTGATTGGACCGAACAAACCCCGCTGGGAAAAGCCGAATGGATTAAATTCTTTGGCGTATTTTACGATAAATTAGACGAAGCTGAACAGATTTTTAATCAAATAGAAACCGATTATTCAGAAGCGAAAGAATTAGCTAAATCATCAGCAGAAACTCCAAAAGTATTGAGCGGTGCTATGTATAAAGATCAATGGTATTTACCATATGGGAATTCCTGGCAGGCGCAATTTATTAAAGATGCCAATGCGAATTATATTTATGCTGATACAGAGGGCAACGGAAGTATGGCTCTTTCTTTTGAAAATGTCCTGGATAAAGCCCAGGATGCGAAATTTTGGATAAGCGTGGGACAGTATACTTCTTTTACTCAACTTTTAGAAGAATCGCAACATTATGAGCAGTTTGAAGCGGTACAAAATAAAAATGTCTACAGCGTAAGCCTAACCAAAGGCGAAACGGGCGGTGTACTTTACTTTGAGCTCGGGCCCCAACGCCCAGATTTAGTACTGAAAGATCTGGTTTCTATTTTTCACTCGGAACTACTGCCAGATTATGAAAACAGGTTTTTTAAGGCATTGGAAGAATAATGAAGAATAATATGGTGTGTTTAAGGATTAAAGTTTAAGGTTACAAATCATCTTTATAATTATGGATCTTAGCTATAATTTCATTATCGTTCTTCTTTAATTTTATCTACTCAATTTATTTTAGATATTTACACAGAAATAAATCACCGGCCTTGTTGCAATCCCAAAAATATGCACTTCCACTTCTACTCCTTTTTTTAGGAGTAATTATTCTGGGTTTTTTAAATATTAGTTTGGGGTCCGTCAACATTCCGTTTAAAGATGTTTTTGCCTCAATTTTTAACCTTGAGGTTTCAAAAGAAACCTGGCGTTATATCATTGTAGAATACCGGCTCCCAAAAGCAATTACAGCAATAATTACAGGCTCGGGACTTGCCATTAGTGGACTTTTAATGCAAACCTTATTTCGTAATCCCTTAGCGGGACCCTATGTTTTGGGTTTGAGTAGTGGTGCCAGTTTGGGTGTGGCAATCGTTATTATGGGTGCTTCAGTTTTTGGAGGTGCTTTCGCCGGAATTTTGCTTTCAAAATGGAGTTTGGTTATTGCTTCCAGTTTAGGGAGTTTACTTGTACTTATCGCCGTTATGCTGGCTTCACTCCGACTTCGAGATACTATGGCCATACTTATCATCGGGTTAATGTTTGCCAGTTTAACCGCTGCCGTGGTAAGTGTACTTTCATATTTTAGTCCGGCGGCACAGCTTCAGCAGTATGTATTCTGGTCTTTTGGAAGTTTGGGCGATCTTTCTTGGAACGAGGTGGGGATTCTCGCAATGTTTTGGTTTGTGGGAATAATTTTAGCCATTTCCTGTATTAAAAACCTCAACACCTTGTTACTGGGTGAACAGTACGCAAAAAGCCTTGGAGTAAGTATTCGAAAAAACAGGTTGATTATTATAATTGCTACCAGTTTACTTGCAGGAAGTATTACCGCCTTTGCAGGACCAATTGCATTTGTAGGTTTAGCTGTTCCGCATTTAATAAGGCAGATAATTCCCGTCAATAATCACAGTATTTTGGTGCCTGCGGTTATTTTAGGTGGTGCGGCCTTAATGCTTATTTGTGATATTGCGGCACAAATGCCGGGACAGGAATATACTTTACCTATAAATGCCATAACTTCGTTAATTGGCGCGCCGGTAGTAATTTGGCTTTTGGTGCGTAAACGTAAATTTTTATTCTGAAGTTGAACCCACCTGAAAAACATAGCATCCTTAAAACCATTGATCTCGATATAGGGTACAGTAATAAAACCGCGAAAACTATTATTACTGAAGCTATTAATATTGAAGTTCACGAAGGGGAACTGGTTGCTGTTATTGGCGTTAACGGAGTCGGAAAATCTACATTTTTACGAACCCTAAGTGGCGTTCAGGATGCGCTGAAGGGAAAAGTTCTGGTTAAAAATGAACAAATTCAGCAGATAGATTCTTTGGAACTTGCTTCGTTAGTGAGTCTCGTGCTCACAGAACAACCTATTTCTAAAAACCTAAGCGTTTTTGAACTGGTAGCGCTTGGCCGGCAACCCTACACCAATTGGATTGGCAGGTTGAGCAAAAACGATTTGCGGCAAATCAAGAAGTCTTTGCAAAATGTTGGAATTGAAGATTTGCAAAACAAAAAATGTTATGAATTAAGTGACGGTCAGCTGCAAAAAGTATTAATTGCACGGGCAATTGCACAAAACACTCCGCTGGTTATTTTAGATGAACCCACCACCCATTTAGATCTTTATCATAAAGCTTACGTGCTAAAACTGCTTAAAAAACTCACCCGAAAAACCAATAAAGCCATTGTTTTTGCTTCGCACGAAATCAATTTGGCAATTCAGCTTTGTGATAAGATTATATTAATGCAAAATAAAAAAGTGACCACCGGTTCTCCAAAAGAATTATTGGAATCAGGTGCATTTTCTACTGTTTTCCCGGAAGGATTAATCGTTTTTGATAAAGCTTCAGCTTCATTTAAAATTAATCCTTAATTATCTTTCAAAAAATATTTTAATCCAAAAGTGAAATTATTGGAGTAAAAGTTTTTAAGTGTAAAGAATTCGGCCTGGGTATTTAGATGAAGATACTTCGTGACTGGCCATACCACACTCCCGCGATACCGTTGAAATTCATCTGAAAAAGTATCCAGAAAATACCCGGCGTCAAGATTAATCTTCCAAAAATTATTTTCATTTACATATTCGTAAGCCATCCCCAATCCGCCATAGAAACGTTCATCTAAAGTCCAATACGGAAAGCCATTAGACCTGTTAGAATTACCCAACATTCCTGAAAATTCGGTATAAGGTCTAAATTTCGCCATTTTATTCAGCTTAAAATCCATAGATAAACTGGTAAGCGCCTGCACATCCATTATATCTTCATCGTTATAATGGTTTCCTTCTATATAAAAAACTGCCTGGAATTTCTCTTTAAACTGAAGTTCTTCATAGACATTTAATTGCGTTTGATAAATATCCAGAATATAGGCGGGACCGGTTATTGCTGGTTTTCTAAAAAACTGAAAAGAACTGTATAAACTATCTTTTGCAATAGACGCCGAAGCTTCGACATGAAGATATGCCCTCCCTGTTTCATTAAACTCCAGACGGCTTCCCAAACCAAAATTGAATTTTTCAATTCTCTCCCTGGTTTTAAACCTGTAAACCAGCCCGTGTAACTCCATATCTTCATTATTTTCCTGTTCCCCCTGAAACGGAATTGAATAGGCATTATAGCGGCTTAGCCCAAATTGATGTTGATTTAATTTCTTATCTCGAGTGCCAAACACCGCTTCTAAGCCAACAGAGGTGGGGTCTAACCTATCACTAATAATATTACTTCCAATTTGCACAAAATCCCCTTCGGTTATTCTTAAGTTTTGCTTTATTTTAGAAGAAACTTCAGGGTAAAAAATTGAAGGATATTCTTCTAAAAGTTGTCTTTTTAGTTTTGTATTAAGAAAAACCACAGTGTTATTTAGTTGCCTTCTTAATCGCTCTTTATTGTTTGATTCCGGCAATTCTGAAGCGAGTTCCCAGGATTTGAGCATTTCGCTACGACCCAGGTAATATTCGGTCATAAAAATCTGAATGGCTTCTTTTTCTTTTGGATTATCTTTCTTAGAATAATTAGCATATAAACGCTCTACCTCACTAAAATTTTCCAGTGAATAGAACCATTGCATACGTTCGGCCAATGGGAAATCTGGCACGCAGGAAGACCATTCCAGGGCTTTTCTATAACTTCCCTGGTCGCTATAAGTATAGGAGATTGTTGCAGCCAAATGCTTTAAATCTTCCCGACAAGCTTCTATTTCCAGAAGTTTCTGGGCCGCTTTTTTATTATTATCGGCAATAAGATATTCTATATAAAGCGGAAAGTTCCCTTCTTTTAAAAATTCATATTCTCCCATTTGCACACGCCAGTAGTCTATTGCACTTTCGGCAATATCATCGCTGCAAGTAGACCATTGAAGCGCCTGGCTGTATTGTTTAGCATCGGCAAAAATCCAGGAAATAGTAGATGCTGCAAGCCGAAAATTCTCCCAGCAGGGTTCTATGCCTTTAACTAAATTTAAAGCTGCTTCCGGATGTTTCTCATTTAGCAAGGATAAATAACTGGAAAGCTCCGCATCTACTTTAGTCCTTTCAATTAAGGTTAACAACTCTCCTTTACTTAACTGCACCTCTGAATTGCTTCCAAAATAATCAATAAAATCCTTTCTAAGTTTTAGGTTTTCAGGTTGCAAATCTATTTGTCTCAGCATCCAGCGTTTCCTGATTTCCAAATGTGGATAATCATTCTGGGTGGTGAATTCTGAAGAAAGATTTACGTAGACAGAAGATTTATTTTCACTGTATTTTCTTTCCAGCAACGGCCAAATTTCATTTTGGCGATTATTCCAACCTAAATATTGAAATAATTTCAACCAATCTTCACGTTCAAATATGCTGCTTTCAGCAATTTTAGATTTTAGCTCATCAATTTCTTTGTCAATATCTCCAAGATCTTCTGAAGGTTCTATCAAAAGATAAGATTCATAGATATGGGTGATTTCGCTAAAATCTTTAGAATAATTATTTTCAAATTTGGGTAAACTTAATTTTTTCTCCCGGGTTTGAATGTTGAAAAGATAACCGTCTAAAAAAGGAGTTTTTGTAAATTTAAATTGCTTACTTTTCAGAAAACTTTCAGCCTCAGTAGTATTTTTTTCTGAGATATAGGCGAACCAGAAGTTTTGATTTTCGGTATTCTGAATACTTGCAGCAACTTCAACTTCACTATCATTTTCAGTAAAATTATAAGGAATTTCCCTCCAGTTTTGAGTGATTTTTGCTGCTTCGGAAACTTTTAAAAATCGAATTAAAGGGAAGGTTTTCTTTACATCTTTAATATACTGGCGAAACCTTGGAAACAAGCCCGGAGACCCATCTTCTGAAACTCTCCACCCATAAGAATTTATATTCCTTAGAGTATAATCACCCGCACTTTCCCGAGGTTCTTCCCCGGGAATCTGGTAAATATCATCGGGGTGAATAAAATGCGTCCACACTCCCGTATAGAGATATAAAGATTGCTGATTGAATTGCCTGGTAGAAGTTAAAGAAAAGCCGCTGGTAATTCGTGGAAAATTGAAAAAATGATTGTTATAAGGTTCACTATCAAATTCTCTATCGCCACCGTCTTCAAAATTTCCCAGGTAAATACTGGCATTGTATATAATTTCGGGGATATTTTCTTCCAGAGCCACAAAACCGGTACTGTCTATAATATTTGAAGGCGGCACATAAGAAACCGGTAATTGGCCATAATTACGCGCTGCCCAACGTTTTTTAACTGCCTTAAGACTTAAGCCCATATAATTTTTATTGGGCCATACTTCACCGGTCAGCGAAGCGTGATTGTAACCGTGCAAAGCTACCTCATGCGTAGAATTTTGAAAATCTACCATAAGTTTATCTGCTGCATTATTACCATTAGAACCGGTTAAAACAGACTGTTCCCATTCGGGGAAATTAAACGGGGGCGAGGTACGGTTAGAATAATCAAAACATACATAGGCCGAATATTCCAGTCCTTCTTCCCTGGCCAGTTTAAGCATATCTTTCCACCAAACTTCAGTATAAAAACGCGCCTGACTGATATCCATTTCTGAAGTGACAGGTTCCATCTTTACATTATAAAGCGGCGCGGGAAAATCGTCTAACATTATGCTTGAAGCATTAGCCACTGGATAAGGAACCCCTTCTAAACCCTGTAATATCGCCGCAAAGAAAAGTCCGCGTTCTTGCTTCTGAGAATATTGATCGGTATTAAAAGTAATTACCGATCCATTCCCTATTTTATTTTTTATAATTAAAGGATAATTTTCTTCAGAAATTGAAGTTGCCAGGATTTCTATATTTTCTCTATAATTGTCTGCTTGCAGGCCAAAATGTTTGTTTTCATTTCTATATTGTTTCCCTTTTAAGGCCGGAAGAAAACTGGACTGAAATTTAAATCCTTGGGATATCGTATCTATTTCAAAGTTTGCATCTCCCCTTACTCCCGCTAAAAAACCAAAATTTTTATTAGTCCCTACCGAAGGAATAAAAATGTGACCGCCTTTTACAACAAATTCAATTAAAAAATTCATTGCATTTTTATTTAAAGGCTCAAGATCATAAATCACAATTACTTTAACCGAATTGCCTACTTCCGGTTTTTTATTAAAATCAAATCTATTTATTTCATTGTAAGGAATTTTAGCATAATTAAGGGCTTTTCTAATATGGTTACTGTTTTTGAAACTTAACTCATTTCCCGGTTCTACCAGATAAACTACCCACGGGTTCTCACTCAAGTTATCATACTCTACCCTGGGATTTGCCCCTTCTACCTCTTCATTTTCAATATCTTTTTCGCATCCTGTTAGGAAAAAAGAAAACACTACGAAAACCGCACTGAATATTTTAGTTGGTAATAATTTTTCCATCAAAATAATAGTTGATTAATATTACTGGCTCGTTCCCTGTTTTCAATCTGGTACACTTCTAAATTTCTATCCTCATAATATACATCAACATTTCTTCCTTTCAATTTTAATAATTCAATCCTTTCCAGGGTTAAATCTCTTTGCTTCTCTACTACGGCTTTTTTACCCTGATTACTTTCCTGTATCTGCTTGTATACAAATACAAACATAGTTTCAGGTAAAATAATATCCTGGTTATTTTGCAGGTATTGTAAATTATCTTTATACCTGTTGAATCTTCTGTCGCGCTCTATATAAGTGTTATTAAAATAATCGTAGTTATAGTAATAATGACTGTTCTTGCTAAAGCTGAAATACGGCAAAGCATTCACCACCGCATAGGAGTATGGCAAATTCCCCGATTGAATCTTTGAATAGGCTTCAAACACCATATTTTCTGTTTTATTCTCTTTAAAATTTAATGTTGCCACCCGTGGAAATGTAGAAATGGTAAGCACGGCAATTATTATGGTACCAATTACAACTTCCAAACGCGTGCCTACTTTAGGAGAGAAATTAAATACTGAAAAAAGGTTAACCATTACATTGACAATTATTCCGAAGAATATGGGAATAAATATGCAAAGTACCTGGCTCAAAATATCCAGGTCAACAAGACCGGTGTCTAATTGATAGATCCCAATCATTAAATTGATAAAACTGAGAAATACAAGGCTGGCCAACCATTTTTGCGATTTTTTGATATAATTATAAATTATAATAAGTAAAAAAACCACCGCGGCTATCTGGTAATAATTCATTAGGTCTCTAAATGGCGCGACCAGGTGAGGATTGTAGGTGTAAGTATCAAAAGAATAGAAGTTAGACAAAATAAATGCGCCAAAATCTTCTTTAGTAAGCAAGGCAGCTGCTCCGTATATTATTCCTATAAAGGCTACCGAAAAGAAATAGGCCAGGAAAATTTGAGTGATCTGTCTAAAATTCTTCCGAAATTTAAAAATGAAAAGTATAAGCAAATAAGGAAACACAAGTAAAACACCTACAAAAAGATCTAATAAAAGAATTGCGGTAAACAGGGTGAGTAACCAATAAAATTTCGCTTTTCTGTTAAAACTAAAACTTTGCGGATAAATACAGAAATACATAGTTGGCAAAGCAATAATTAAAGAGGTAAATACCGATTTATGCTCTGCAATTAAATCGATATTGATTGGCAGGAATGCATAAAATAGTGCAAAACTTAAACCTGCGAATATACCGGGCGCTTGCTTTCGTGAAATTTTGAACACGAGCCAGTAAATTATTAAAGAAAGTAATGCAGATTCTAACAATCCAAAAGATTGCAAAGCTTGCGCATTGGTTATATGGGTTAATTTTGCATATAAATTAATGAGTAAATAATCCCCCATCATTTCCCCGGTTTGGAAAAACCAGGTATGGGCAGAAATCCCATTTATAAAATTAAGCTTACTAAACCAGCTTGAAGAAAGCGTATAAACATCTTCTTGAAAAAGTGAACTTCTTGAGATATAGGTAAGGACCGGCAACAATAATCCTATGGCCAATTGCCAGTTTCTATGATATTGTGAAAGCCCGTGTTCGGGATGTTTATGTTTTGGTTTTATAATATTATCTCTATCCAGGAATTTCTGTCCTTTTTCCAGTTTTATAGTAATGTACAAAAGGGAACGAGTATATATTTTACGCAATTGTGTTTTTAACGGCTGATTAAAATTAAGGTTCATAAAAGCCAAAATAGCCAGGCCAATTATAATACTTATAATAACAAAGAGATCAAATATGCCGATTAGAATTAAAATAAAACTACCGAGTAATACCGCAGCCATAACGAGTGTTATGGTTGGAACCAGAAAATTTAAGGCAGATTGTGCCGAAATTCGGGTAGAAACTATTCTATGTATTAATAAAATTAATACAAACAACAGGATAATCCTCAACGGGCCGGTTAATAGGTAGGGTTCTAAATACATATTATTTAATTCAACCTTTTTCGGGAATACCCTGCAAATCTATTTTCCCAATAAAATAAGGCCAGGGGGTTTGTGCTAATCTATGTTTAATATCTTTTTTTAATTTTCTTGTTTCGGCATATTCAATTAAAACAACCGGGACTTCATATTCATCATACGCTTCTTTAAGCTCCTTTAAAAGTTGCTGAAAGATCGCTTCATCTCTTAATTGATATTTTTTCTGCTGAAAATTATAATCTGAAGCAATACTCTCTTTTGCTACTGACTTTATAAATGGGTGGGTATCTTTTATAATGGAAACACCTGCATTCTGCATTAAATGAATATTGGGATAAACTACATTTAAAAACTGTAGAAAGTCTATTAAAGCCTCTTTCTTTCCTGGCGTGGGTCCAAATTCAGTATAGTTGTCTATATTGTCTAAAAACATCCCATCCAGGCCTTTTTTTATATTGTAATCAAAAATACCCATTAGAGTTTCCCGGGTTTCATCATTTGCAATATCTAAAATATGGCTGTTCCAAATTTCATTTTTTCCGAAGGTGAAATCTTTTATTTCAGGAAAATGAGCAGCAGCTTCATTAACTTCTCCCAGACTTATATAACCCAGAACAGTCGTATTGTTTTGTTTTAAAACTGCAATGTCTTCACTATCAAAATGAGCGCTCTCTATTACTAAAATTTCGTATCCCGAAACTTCTGCGGGGTAAAAATCGCCATAGGTAAATAGTATCTGCTTTTCCTGAGTTAGTTCCTGTGCGACTGACTGTGCAGTATTTAAACAGATTGCGGCTGTAACCATAAATATTTTAATAAGATGCATAGTAGTAATAGTCCAGTTTTTTAAAGAAACTGTATGTTTCTCTTGTTGTAAGTATAGCAAATAGCAAAGACCCCACTAACATTCCCATAACACTGTATTCATAAGAAACCCATCTGCTTAAAAGTACGCCTATAATAAAATTCACCAGGAAAGCACTTATAATTGCCACAAGTGGTTTTCTATGTCGCCCCAGCGTATAAAGATATAGTACATTTAACATACCCAGGCTAAGAAATAAGTAACCAATACTACCAAGAATACAAACTTTTATGCTCAAAGGACTAAGAATCTCATCAAAACCTCTGGAATACCCCCAGGGTTGGGTAACAATAAGATATAATAACACTGCAATTCCGGCGGCACTAACCGCAAACAAACGTAGATGCTTAAAGTACATTCTTTTCATCTTGTCATTGAAATCCTGAAAATCTGAATATTTTGTTTGAAGTTGATGAAAATCCATATGTCGTATGTAAGAATGAATAGCATATTCCATTACCCCACCAAGCAAGAAGAAAATGAGGATAGCGAGATCCATTCCGATTTCATAATCTTTTTCGTAATAAATTATATAGGGAATATCCCGGTTCAAGGTAGAAGACCAGGCCACCATCCTATCTAGGAAAACAAAAAGAAAAATAAAAGTACCGTATAAAAAGTAGTTGAAATTTCGATATAAAGAAAGCATTACTTTAGGCTTCTTTTTTACCGTTGTCTGATTTTTCAGTTTAAAATGAAAGAAAGCATAGATATAACCAACTGATATTAATGAAGCAACGAGAATCCCCGTCCAATGGATAAAATAAGGATGTAAATCTGTATAAAAATGAAGTAAAAGTGCTAAAACCGTACCGGCAAAAACGCTAAATGAAAGCATCCACCTTTGTTTTAACGCATATAAAGGCGCTAAAACCAGTAACAAAAAACCTATAAACAAGGCGTAGATAAATGTTATAACCACAAAAAGAAAACTATAAAGCGGAATAACAAAATTTATAAGTATAGAGAATATAAAGAAACCTAAGATGGCAATAGTTCCGTTTTTTATAATTTGAATGGTAGAATGCCTCGCCATATGGTAATCTTTGTTATACCAATAATAGGAGACCTGCTTTCCCAGCACCTGTACAAATCCCGCGCTGCTAATAAAACCAATAATTACACCCAGCACTACTGCGGTAGATTGCAGGTTATTAAAGTGAGAGTATGTCCACAATGAAAATCCAAATAAAATTATAGCTACCACCTGTAGAAAAACCGGAAATAAATGTAAAAGCCCCGAAGTATAATCTACAATAAAGCGCTTGGTATTTTTTGTGGTAATATATTCGGTTAAAGCGAGCCTTTTATAAGTTTTTGCTTCAGCAACACGCTGGTTATTATTTTTAAGGTTTGCCAGGGTTATGGCATCGTAAGCCTTATAAATATAATTTGAAAGATGTATTATACTTTCAAACCCATAATCTTCTTTTGCATCTATTTCCCTAATTCCAAAAGATTCAATGGTAGCGGCTACTACATAAACATTCACGGGCTTACCGTTACGTTCTTTAACCGCAACCACAAGTTTTGCAATAGCTTTAATTTGATCTTTAGTCATTATCAGGAAAAATCTTCAATCTTGGTAAGCTTTTTTTCGGCCTTGGGTATTTGTACAATATCATCATAAATTGCTTCATATTCGCCAATAAATTTGGATAAGGTGAAATTATTTAAGACTCTTTCCCTTGCATTTCTACCCATACTCTTCCGCAAATCTTCATTCAGAAGCAATTTTAAAACATTGTTGCCAATTTCTTCAGCATCTTTTGGTTTACAGGTAAAACCGCAGCTATCGTCAAGCGCTTCTTTAACTCCGCCCACATCGGTAGAAACCACGGGAATTCCACAACCCATGGACTCAATTACGGTATAAGGAAATCCTTCAGAAATAGAAGTCAGAATAGAAATATCACCTTCCAGAAAAACTTCCTGAGGATTATTCCTTGGCCCCATGAGTTTAAAATTGTTTTTCAACCCTAATTCGGCTATAAGCTCAAGACATTCTTTGGTATATTCAGGTACCGCATTATTATCCCCGTATACAAGATATTGCACTTCCGGTATAGTTTTCTTAACTACCGCACAAGATCTAATCATAGTGAGGATATCTTTTAACTCAAAAATTCTTGCCAATGCTACTACAGTAGGAATATCTTTTAAATGCGCAGGTTTTGGGCCTGGTTTAAAAACTTCTGGGTCAATCCCGTTATAAATTATTCTGAATTTATCCGGATCTGCACCATACCATTTTTCCCATTTTTGATTGAATTTATTTACAGAAATAATAACCTCTGCCTTATGATAAACCAAACGGGTAATAGCTTCAGAAAACCTAATAAGTAAACTCTTTAAAAAATATGGATATTCTGAATTATTAATAGCCAATAACCTTTCCCTGATAAAAACTCCGTGTTCGGTTAGGATTATCGGGGTACCGTATTTGTAATTGGCAATAAGCGCCGGGATTACCGGGAAACCACTCAGAGTTAGATGAGATACATCTACTTTCGGAATATTGACAATCGCAAGAGGTATTAAAAACCTGTAAATCCAGCGTAGGCCTATGGTGATATCTATTAAAGATGCGTCAGGGTTGCGCTCACCAATAATAAATTTGGCAAGGGTATCTCTGTAAGTTAGCCAAACCCGTTCATTCCTAATGGTTTCTTTATAATCGTAGTCTTCAAAATAAAACCAGAGCTGGTGAAAAATTATATCCAGGTCTTCAATATCACGGTCATCGCTATAAATAAATTCCAGCAAGCTTTTAAAAATAGGAATAAACTTTTGAGCAACTATATCATCATTAGTCCACTCTTTTTTAGCCACAGTTTTATAATATTCCTCGCCGTAACTTATATAGTCATAAGGTTCATCTGGAGTCCAAAGCGGCACCTGTATCACTTCGCTAATATTATCGCTTAAAGTGTACTTATACTCCTTCTCAAAGGAAGCATTTATAGAATATAGTTTAAAATCTACATTGCTAACCCTGTTACATAAAATATGTGCCCAGGTAGAAACGCCGCCTCCATTAAAAGGATAGGTGCCTTCCATAATAAGCAATACAGATGGTTTCGCCATTTAAAATGTTTTGGGCCAAAAATATGTTAAAAATCAATTACTTAAAAAATTCGATGTCATAAAATTTTGAACAAATCCAAAATTATAATTGTTTAAATAGAATAACAATCCTGCCATAAAGCGTAATTTATAGAATGTAATTTAACTTATCTTTGCTTAAAATTGCCCCATAAATATGAACTTCTTTAGAATAAGCACTTATATGCTTTGCTGCTTATTGTTTTCCTGCGGCGAATACGAGGCTCAGGAATCAAATAAAAATATTGATTACCGCCAAGAAATGCGGGAGTTTGTTATTGAAATAAGTGAAACCGCGAAAGCTGAAGACCCTAATTTCATAGTAATTCCGCAAAACGGGGTTCAGCTGCTCGCCAGAGATTGCAGTTCACAGCAAATTCCTGCTTTAGAATATTTAAATGCCATAAACGCGGTAGCCCAGGAAGACCTTTTTTATGGTTATCCTAAGTTAAATAAAATCACCCCAAAAGCCGATAATACCTATTTAAGAAAGTACCTTGATCTGGCAAAAGACAAGGGCAAGCAAGTATTGGTAACCGATTATTCTTCCAACTTTAAGCTTATGAAAAAATCTTACCGGCTTAATGAGGAAAACAATTATATTTCTTTCGCGGCACCCAGTCGTAAACTGGATCAAATTCCTGCTTATCCTGTTTTTAATGAAAATAATAAAGATATAACCGAGCTTGCTGAAGCTAAAAACTTCCTCTACCTTTTAAATTACGCTGAATATTCTTCAAGACAGGATCTTCTGGCTGAACTAGCTTTCACTAACTACGACCTGATTGTTATGGATCTTTTCTTTCGTAACCAACCTTTTACTGCTCAAGATATCAAAAAATTAAAGAAGAAGAAAAATGGTGGGGAACGTTTAGTTATAGCTTATATGTCTATTGGCGAAGCCGAAGATTATCGCTTCTATTGGGAAGAAAGATGGAGTTCCGAATATCCAAACTGGCTTGTTGAAGAAAACCCCGATTGGAAAGGAAATTTTAAAGTAGAATACTGGAACCAGGATTGGAAAGATTTAATCTACGAAAACAATAATGCCTATCTTAGTAAAATAATTAATGCCGGGTTTGACGGAGTTTACCTGGATATTATAGACGGTTATCAGTATTTTGAGGCCCAAGAATAATTAAAACCTCTGCTAATCTAAGGCTTAAATTCTTAAACAATTCGGGCAAATAAGTATCTTTGGGAAAACTCCTGTTTCTCAATGAACGATTATTTACTCTTTGCTTTAATTTTTATCGCACTCCTACTCGGACTTTACCTCGGAAAACTTATTTCAGGATTAAAAAGTAAAAATAAAGAAGCTATTCTTGAGGAAAAAAATAATCAATTTTCACTTCAAATAGATGGTCTTAAGAAACAGATAAATAATAATTTAGAAAATTATAAATCTGAATTATCGGATTATAAAAATACGCTCCACCTGCAAACCGAAAAACTCGAAAAAGAACGGGAAGAAATTAGAAGAGAAAAAGATTTTTTAAACACCGAACTTACCCGAAGGAATGCCGAATTTGAAAATTTAGAGCAAAGAAATAAAGAACAAAAAACCGAAGTTGAGCAACTTCAGAAGAAGTTCGAAAAGGAATTTGAAAACCTCGCCAATAAAATTTTAGAGCAAAAATCTGAGAAATTTACCCTTCAGAATAAAGAAAACATTCAGAATATCTTAAATCCGCTACAGGAGAAAATCCTTCATTTTGAAAAACGAATCGAAGAGGGAAATAAAGAAAGCATAGACCGCCACGCGATGCTACGGCAGCAAATTATTGGTTTAAAAGAGCTTAACGAGCAAATGAGCAAGGAAGCCACCAATCTCACTAAAGCGCTTAAAGGCGATACCAAAACGCAGGGAAATTGGGGCGAAATGATCCTTGAGCGTGTACTGGAACGCAGCGGACTTCAAAAAGGCAGTGAATATACCGTTCAACAAAGTTTTACTAACGCCGAGGGCAAACGCGTTCTTCCCGATGTGGTAATTAACCTGCCCGGTGATAAAAAAATGATCGTAGATTCTAAAGTTTCACTTAATGCTTACGAACGCTATAGCAACGAAACCGAAGAAAATGATAGAAAACAGCATTTAAAAAATCATCTTGCAGCAATTAGAAACCGAGTAAACGAGCTCGGTAACAAAAATTACCATCAATTATACCAGATGGAAAGCCCCGATTTCGTCTTGCTTTTTATTCCGATTGAAGCAGCTTTTGCAGTGGCTTCCAACGAATACCCAGGTCTGTATTCTGAAGCTTTTGACAAGAATATTATCATCGTTACGCCTACTACCCTGCTGGCCGTGCTTAAGACCATAGACAGTATGTGGCAAAACGAAAAACAAAAACAAAATGCCATTGCCATTGCGACCCAGGCCGGTGCTTTATATGATTCTTTTACCGCTTTAACCGAAGAATTAACTAAAATCGGGCGGCAGTTAGGAACGGTCCAAAATTCTTATGAAGGTGCGATGAAAAAACTCACCGGAAAAGGTAATTTAATACGCCGGGTAGAAAAACTTAAGAAACTTGGCGCTAAAGCCAGCAAACAAATAGATCCTAAAATGCTTTCAGCTATAGACGAAGAAGAATTTGAAGAAAATAATGTATAATAATTCTTTTGCGAGGTTTTAAAAACCTTGTAGATATATTTCCAATAGTATAAAAAAACCATCAATGAATATCAATACAAAATCATTTTTGAGCCTTTTCATTTTCAGTTTATTTCTGCTGAATCTTTCTGCACAGGAAATTTATTATCCGACAAGTGGAACCTGGGAAGAAAAAGATCCCTCGGCTTTTAATTTAGATTTTTCTGAAGCAATAGAATTTGCTGAAACCAACGAATATTCAGAATCTAAAGATTTACGCCAAGCAATTTTAAAAGGCTTTCAAAACGAGCCCTATCACGATATATTAGGACCAACAAAACGCCGTGGTGGTCCGGCAGGAATAATTTTAAAAGATGGCTATCTCGTTGCAAAATGGGGCGATACTAAACGTGTGGATATGACTTTTAGCGTTACTAAAAGTTTTCTTTCTACCACTGCCCTGCTCGCGCGAGATAGAAGTCTGATAAAAGATATTGAAGATCCGGTAATTAATTATGTTTGGGACGATACTTTTGAAGGTGACCACAATTCAAAAATTACGTGGAAACATTTGCTTGAGCAAAATTCTGATTGGAGCGGGGAACTTTGGGGTTCTTACGATTGGGCCGACAGGCCATCCCGGGAGGGCGGAATTGACGATTGGAGAAATCGGCAACTCAACGAACCCGGAACACACTTTGAATACAACGATGTTCGGGTAAATGTGCTCGCCTATTCATTATTAAATGTTTTTAGAAAACCACTTCCCACAGTTTTAAAAGAAGAAATTATGGATCCTATCAATGCTTCTTCCAGTTGGCGCTGGTTTGGCTATGAGAATTCCTGGACTACCATAGATGGCTTGAAAATGCAATCGGTTAGCGGTGGCGGGCATTCCGGCGGTGGAATTTTTATCAATACCGAAGATATGGCGCGCTTTGGTTTGTTGTTCTTGAATAATGGAAACTGGAATGGAAAACAATTAATTTCAGAGGATCTTATAGAAGAAGCGGTGCAGCCTTCAGTAACAAATTCTAACTACGGATATATGTGGTGGTTAAATGTCGATGGGCCCAGACAATGGAAAAACATAGATAAAGACATTTTTTATGCGGCTGGTTTCGGCGGAAATTTTATTATTGTAGATCGTAAAGAAAACCTGGTAATTGTTACCCGCTGGCTGGAGCCTTCTAAAGTAGAAGAATTCGTGCAGAAAATTTATAACTAGAATTATGAGAAAAACACTTTTTGGTATTTTAGGAGGTATTTTATTACTCTTCATTGCCTGGTTTGCTTTTATCTACTTTGTGCCTTATAGCGAGGGTACACGAAGTGGCGAACTTATTAAATTCAGTAAAAAAGGTGTGATTTCAAAAACCTGGGAAGGAGAAATTAGCCAGGGAATTAGCGGTGCCCAGATCTTTCAATTTTCTGTCTTAGACAGTAACCAGGAAGAAATTGAAGCGCTTCAACAAAACGAAGGAAATTACGTAAGAGTTCGGTATGTGGAGCGTTATGCTACGTTTTTCTTTTGGGGCGACACCAAATATTTTATAACCGAAGTAGAAAAATCAGAATCCCCTCATTTTAGAGATAGATAATTTTATGACCCAATTTAAACACGTAAAAGACTCACAGGTAGACATTTCAGAATTAATGCTGCCTTCTCATTCAAATTTTAACGGAAAAATTCACGGGGGCTACGTGCTCTCCCTAATGGACCGCATAGCTTTTGCCTGCGCCTCCAAACATTCTGGCGCCTATTGTGTAACCGCCAGCGTAGATACGGTAGATTTCCTAAAACCAATTGAAATTGGCGAACTGGTTACTATGAAAGCTTCTGTGAATTATGTTGGAAACAGCTCTATGGTAATTGGGATTCGTGTGGAGGCCGAAAATATTAGAACCGGCGAAAAGAAACATTGTAATTCTTCTTATTTCACGATGGTAGCTAAGGCTGAAGACGGAAAATCACTACAGGTTCCCGGGTTAATTCTTACAAATGAACACGATATCCGGCGGTTTGCGAAGAGCATAAAACGTAATAAAATGAAGCTGAATCGTAAACAGGAATTTCACGAAACCGATTTTTCTTCAAAAGAATATGTGCATCTTTTGGAAAAATATAAGGTTAAAATAGAGCAGTAAACAATTTGAAGTTCAACGGATTTATAGCGACTATTTTTGTAGCGATAATTATCGCCTATTTATTCCCTGAAGGAATTGTGCTCTTCCCGCTAAAAACCATTACCGACATCGGGATTGGCTTTATTTTCTTTTTCTACGGATTAAAACTATCCCCCGCAGAATTCAAATTGGGCTTTCTAAATTATAAGGTTCATATTGTGATTCAGTTAACCACTTTTGTTGTTTTCCCCCTATTAGCATTGCTATGTTTACCGCTTTTTGAAACAGGAACAGGTTCAGATTTGTGGATTGCTTTATTTTTCCTCGGAACATTGCCCTCTACAGTTTCTTCTTCTATCGTGATGGTTTCCCTGGCAAAAGGGAACCTTCCAACCGCCATTTTTAACGCCAGCCTTTCGGGTTTAATCGGGATATTTGCCACACCCATCTGGTTAAGTTTTTTTCTGAGCGGAAATGCAGATTTTGAATTCCTGGATGTACTTATAAAATTATGCTGGCAGATAATTATCCCGTTAATTCTAGGATTATTTCTACAGAAATTCCTGGGTGATTTTGCCAGAAAACATAGTAAAAAATTAGGATTATTAGACAAAACCACCATTATACTAATTGTTTACTCCAGCTTTAGTAACTCATTTACATCCAATATATTTAGCAGTGTAGAAACAGTAGATTTACTTAAACTTACCGCGATAGTTGTTTTAATATTTTTCGTGGTTTATTTTGGACTTAATTTAATCTGTAATCTATTAGGCTTTGATTTAAAAGACAAGATTACTACCCAATTTTGCGGTACTAAAAAATCCTTGGTTCACGGTTCGGTAATGGTAAAGGTGATTTTTGGAAATTCAGCAAATACCGGGCTTTTATTACTGCCTATAATGATCTATCATTCGTTGCAATTAATACTAATCGCTTTTTATGCCGAAAAGTATAGAAAACGTGTGCTTAGTGTTGAAGCTTCAGAAAAAGCTTTATAAGTAAATTGCTATTTCAGCAATATTTTTAGTGAAAAATATCCAGCCAAGAATAAGTAAAAGTCCGCCAAGTGGCGTGATTGGTCCTAAAATCTTTATTTTCTTTCCTGCTGAAGCACTTAAGGTCAGGCCATAGATACTAAAAGAAAATAAGAAAATCCCAATAATAAAAAACCAGGCAATAAGTTGCTGCGAAGTTCCAATAAACGGAAAAACAATGCCGGAAATTATTAGCATAATCGCGTGGTACATTTGGTATTTTAGGCCGGTTTCAAAACTTTTTAACTGATCCTCAGAAAAGCGTTTCTTTAAAGCGTGCGCCCCAAAAGCACCGAAAATAACCGCTAGGGTGCCGTAAATTCCTCCAATTATAAGTACCAGTTCCTTCATAAGTTTATCAATTTGCTGCGAGGTTTCTTTTAACCCCGTAGGTATATATTAAAATAGAAAAAACCTACAAGATTTCGAAAACCTTGCAGGTTTTTTAGTTTATTAGGCTTTCTAAAAAAGTAGATAAATCGTCATTCTGAATTTATTTCAGAATCTAAGATATAAACAAGTTAGAAGCTGGAACAGCTTGACGAAACGAGTGCTTTCCAAGAGCCTCACTCTTTTATATTCAATTCCTATTTACTCAAATACATTTTCCTTCTGCTGTAAAGATCGTAAAAGGCATCATCTTTTAAACTATCTATAAAGAGAATGCTTTCTCCTGTACTTTTCATTTCAGGACCAAGTTGCTTGTTCACTTTATGAAATTTATTGAAAGAAAACACAGGTTGCTTTATCGCGTAACCTTCCAACTGTGGATTAAATTTAAAATCTTTCACTTTTTTATGTCCCAGCATTACTTTGGTCGCATAATTCACATAAGGCTCTTTATATGCCTTTGCGATAAATGGTACCGTTCTAGATGCTCTAGGATTGGCTTCAATGATATAAACCATATCATCCTTAATAGCGAACTGGATATTGATTAAACCAACCGTATTAAGCGCTAAAGCGATCTTACGGGTATGATCCTTAATTTGCTGCATCACAAGGTTTCCAAGGTTAAAAGGAGGTAGCAAGGCATTAGAATCCCCCGAATGGATTCCGCAAGGCTCTATATGCTCCATAATTCCGATAATATGAACATCTTCCCCATCGCAAATTGCATCGGCTTCAGCTTCTATGGCACCATCTAAATAATGATCCAGTAATAATTTATTATTCGGAATTTTTCTAAGCAGGTCTACTACGGTTTCTTCAAGCTCATCTTTATTGATCACGATCTTCATTCCCTGGCCTCCCAATACATAAGACGGTCTTACCAGGATTGGGAAATCAAGCTCGTCGGCAAGTGCTAAAGCTTCTTCTGCAGTTTCAGCGGTTCCAAATTCAGGATAAGGAATATCGTTGGCCTGAAGTAATTTAGAGAAACTACCGCGATCTTCAGCAAGATCTAAGGCTTCAAAGCTGGTTCCCATAATTTTTATTCCGTAGCGATCCAGTTTTTCAGCTAATTTCAGCGCGGTTTGTCCACCAAGCTGAACGATCACTCCTTCGGGTTTTTCGTGGCGAATAATGTCATAAATATGTTCCCAGAAAACCGGCTCAAAATAAAGCTTGTCGGCTATATCAAAATCGGTTGAAACCGTTTCAGGGTTACAGTTAATCATTATAGTTTCATAACCACATTCTGATGCGGCAAGTACGCCGTGAACACAGCTGTAGTCAAACTCAATTCCCTGTCCTATTCGGTTAGGTCCCGAACCAAGAACTACAATCTTCTTTCTATCGCTTACTTTGCTTTCGTTATCTACATACCGTTTTCCATCCGGAGTTTCAATATCGGCTTCAAAAGTGGAATAATAATAAGGAGTTTCCGCTTTAAATTCAGCAGCACAGGTATCTACGAGTTTGTAAACCCGGTTTATTCCTAAATCTACTCGTTTATTATAAACTTCACTTTCCAAACAATCCAGCATATGTGCTATTTGCCTATCGGCAAATCCCTTTTGTTTCGCTTCCAGCAAAAGATCTTTAGGCAGGGAATCTTTATCGTACTTAGAAATCTCTACATCTAATGCGTAAAGCTCCTCGTATTGTCTTAAGAACCACATATCTATTTTGGTGATCTCGTGAATGCGGCTTAACGGAATTCCCGCCTGTATCGCATCATAGATTACAAAAACGCGATCCCAGCTGGCGTAGGTAAGTTTTTCTATAATTTCGTCGTACTTGGTGTAACTTTTTCCATCAGCACCAAGTCCGTTTCTCTTAATTTCAAGGGACTGGGTAGCTTTATGAAGCGCTTCCTGGAACGAACGTCCAATTCCCATCACTTCTCCCACAGATTTCATTTGAAGTCCTAAAGTGCGATCTGCGCCCTCGAATTTATCAAAGTTCCAACGTGGGATTTTTACGATCACGTAATCTAATGTAGGCTCGAATAAAGCTGATGTAGATTTAGTGATTTGGTTTTCTAATTCATCTAAATTGTAACCAATAGCCAGTTTTGTTGCAATTTTTGCAATTGGATATCCGGTAGCCTTTGAAGCCAAAGCAGAAGACCTGGAAACCCTTGGATTTATTTCAATAGCAATAATGTCTTCTTTTTCATCTGGACTTACTGCAAACTGCACGTTACATCCCCCGGCGAAATCACCAATGCTGCGCATCATTTTTATCGCCATATCACGCATACGCTGGTAAGCGGTATCGCTTAAGGTCATAGCCGGTGCTACCGTGATAGAATCCCCGGTATGAATTCCCATAGGGTCCATATTCTCAATAGAACAGATAATTACCACATTATCGTTCTTATCTCTTAAAAGCTCAAGCTCATATTCTTTCCAACCTAAAAGCGCTTTATCAATTAGCACCTCGTGAATTGGTGAAGCTTCCAGCCCGTGAGTAAGTTTCTCATCAAACTCGTCTGGGCCGTGTACAAAAGAAGCGCCACTTCCGCCTAAGGTAAAAGAGGCACGAATTACTAAAGGAAAACCAAATTCCTGGGCAACTTCTTTTCCCTGAAGGTAAGAAGTTACGGTTTTGGCTGGAGCTACGGGAATTCCAATTCTTCCCATAAGTTGTTTAAACTTCTCACGATCTTCGGTAATATTAATAGCGTCAATATCAACTCCAATTAATTTTATTCCGAAATCTTCCCAAATTCCTTTCTCATCGGCTTCAATACAAAGATTTAGAGCTGTTTGCCCTCCCATTGTTGGTAAAACGGCATCTATATTAGGATGCTTTTTAAGAATTTCTACAATAGATTTTGTAGTTAAAGGTTTCAGATAGACGTGATCTGCCATAGACGGATCAGTCATGATAGTAGCCGGGTTGGAATTTAGCAGGATAGTTTCTATCCCATCTTCACGCAATGAACGTAAAGACTGTGTTCCGGCATAATCAAATTCGCAGGCCTGGCCTATAATAATAGGTCCTGAGCCAATAATAAGGATACTTTTGAGGTTGTTGTTTTTGGGCATTTTTATCAGGATTGTAGCATATGAAACATAAAAGTAAGGAAGCGATTGGATATAAAAAAAGGCGTTACTAAAAAAGTAACACCTTTAAATATTTTAAATCCTAATTCTCATTAGTGCTTATGTCTGTTTTCAGAAGAGACAGATATTTTCTTTCTTCCTTTAGCCCTTCTTCTGGCGAGGACTTTTCTTCCGTTTGCACTAGCCATTCTTTCTCGAAAACCGTGCTTGTTCTTTCTTTTTCTCTTAGATGGTTGAAACGTTCTTTTCATTTTAAATATCTTTAAATCTTCTGAATAATCGTTTTTTTAGCTCTCTGTAAAACTGCGTGCAAATATACAAAGCTTTTTAACTATTACAAGAGGTAATTTAAATTATTTTTAATTGTTTTTCTTACCTTTGCCGCTTCCAAAATAAAAGCATTTATGTTTAACAAGAATATCAAATTAGTTTTAGCGGGAGCTGTAATAGGTCTTGCCATTTGGCAGTTTATAGAAGGAAACATTGGAAATGGTATTATGTACATCCTCCTTTCCTTAATTTTTATATTCCTGTATTTTAAAAATGAAATGATATTGCTTGCTTTTCTAAGACTTAGAAAGCAAGATTTTCCCGGCGCAAAAAAGTGGTTAGATAAAATTAAAAATCCGGAAACTGCCCTTACACAAAAACAACAGGGTTATTACTGGTATTTACATGGGCTAATGGTTTCCCAAACCAATATTACCCAGGCCGAAAAATTCTTTAAACGCGCTATTAAATTGGGCCTTGCAATGGATCAGGATTTGGCAATGGCTAAATTAAACCTGGCAGGAATCGCAATGACCAAACGTCGAAAAAGGGAAGCTACCAACTTACTTGCTGAAGCTAAAAAACTGGATAAGCACGGAATGCTTAAAGACCAGATTAAGATGATGAAGCAACAAATGAAGAAAATTTAATTTTTTCATAAATTGAGTTAATTTCATCTTTCTTTAATTTTTCCGCAACTTTTAGCCGAAATATTGACCCTTCAGCGATAATATTTCAGTGCTAGTTTCTTCCGAAGTATCTTTGTTTTCAAATGAACACAACAAAGTGCATGAAGAGACTTTTACTCCTCTTTTTTATAATTCTTGGCCTAAATATTCAGGCCCAAACAGAGAAAAGCGACAAGCTTTATTTCTCTGATGCACTTGTTATGCACTTACCTGAATATAACAAAGAAGCTAAAGCGGCGTATAGACACAGGCGATTTGAAGAAGCCGACCGGTTATTTGAAAACTTTGTTAGAAATAAAATTCAGGGAACTTATATAGACAATTTTAAATTTCTAAATCTTAAAGGAAAAAAAGTTGCCTTATACGATTATAAAAAACCTGTTTATTTATTAACTTATGCTTCCTGGTGTATTCCTGGAAAAGGCGAAATACCGGCGCTTAATGAATTAGCCGATAAATACAGAGATAAAATTGATTTTGTGATTGTATTTTGGGACAAAAAGGAAACCGTAAAAGAACTGTCTAAGCAATTCAATTCGCATATAAATGTGTTATATGTAGATGAAACCAGGAACAACCATGCTTATGTTGTAGAAAACCTGAAACATTCTTTAGGTTTACCTACTTGCTATTTAATTGCGGGTGATAGGGAAATTATGGATATTAAAAGAAGTATTTTTCATCCTTATAATTTATCTAAAGAGGAATCTTTTGAACTGAATTACGAAGCGATTAATTCGGCGATTACAAATAATCTTATTGGAAATTCAGAAAAGCAGGCACAGGTACAATGGAGCGCCATTACACCTGACTAATTAGAGCAACGGAGCCCAAAGCCTTGCCAGAGCTTCTCTTATCTTTTCTAAAGCAGGTCTTTGCATCCACTCATTTAAAGTTAACTGGGTGGTTTCTTTTAGCATCGATGAAAAAGCAGTAAATCAAGTATCTTAAATAAAAAAAACGATAAGATATGGACACTCAATCTACTGCTTCAATTCCAAAGTTATACGTTGGTATTGATATTCACAAGAGAAGCTGGAAAATACATTGCAGCACCGATCTTTTTGCAGGTAAATCCTTTTCCATGCCACCTTTTCCTGAACAATTGTTTCAGTATGTGAACAAACATTTTCACGGGTACGAAGTTTCCACGGCTTATGAAGCTGGATGTTGTGGCTACTATGCCCATCGTTCTTTTGAAAGCTACGGCTGGAAATCTTTAGTAGTCAATCCTGCAGATATTCACCGCAAAGGAAAAGAAC
>NZ_FUZC01000019.1 GCF_900168115.1 Salegentibacter salinarum | reverse complement strand
GATAACGGAGATTTCACCAATCTAAACGACGGAACTTATTTTGTACAGGCCAGTAATAAAGATTGTGAGTCAGTTTCTAAAGCAATTGTAATCGAAGAAAACGAAGGTCAACCTGAAGCACCAGTAGTGATGTCAGTAACCAACACTTCTTGCAATGAAAATAACGGAATCATTGAATTCAAGTTAATTGACGGATTATCTTATATTTTAAAAGATAGCGAGGAAAATAAATATTCTCATTCCAGTGGAATCATTTCAAATTTGGCAGCTGGGACCTATCATCTTGTAGCACAGAATAATGATTGTGAAACTTCCGCCGAAGTTGTTGTTGAAAAAGATCTAGATGAAGAAGCACCAGTAATTATCTCCTGCCCTGCTGATTTAACAAATGTGCTTGTAGACGAAGCAATGTGTTCTGCTTTCAATATTGAACTTGGCGATCTTGTTGCCGAAGATAATTGTAATGCAGAACTAAGCATAACCAACGATGCTCCTGAAGTTTTTGAACTTGGAGAAACTATAGTAACCTGGACTGTAACCGACCTTGCAGGAAATGAGGTTACTTGTAAACAAACCATCACAGTAAAAGACAATGAGGCGCCGGTGATTGTCGAAGTAGAGTCAGTTCATACAACTACCGATGCAGATACCTGTGGTGCGATGATCGAAATCACTGCTCCGGAGGTTAATGATAATTGTTCCGTAGAAAGTGTAATTGGAACCCGCGATGATAACCAAGGCTTAAATACTCAATACCCGGTAGGAACCACTACCATTACATGGAACGCAACCGACGAAAACGGAAATGAAGCTGAGGCAGTTGTTCAAACTGTAACGGTAATTGATGATCAGGAGCCAATAATCGCCGAAGTTGAACCAATTAATACTACTACTGATGCAGATAGCTGTGGTGCGATGATAGAAATCACTACTCCACCCGTAACTGATAACTGTTCTGTAGAAAATACTGTTGGAACCCGCGATGATAACCAGGCATTAGATGCCGAATACACGGTTGGAACTACTACCATCACCTGGAACGCAACCGATGAAAATGGAAATGAAGCTGAACCGGTTGTACAAACTATCACGATAACTGATGATCAGGCTCCGGTAATTGCTGAAGTTGAATCAATCAATACATCTAACTATATAGATAGCTGTGGTTCGATGATAGAAATCACCGCTCCAGCCGTAACTGATAACTGTTCCGTAGAAAATGCAGTTGGAACACGGGATGATAACGAGGATCTAAATGCCGAATACCCCGTAGGAACTACTACTATTACCTGGACCGCAACCGATGAAAAGGGAAATGGTGCCGAGCCGGTTGTACAAACTATCACGGTAACTGATAATCAGGCTCCGGTAATTGAATGTCCTAAAAATATGATTTTCAATACTGAAAACGGCGTTGATTTTGCAACCGTGAATTTTGAAAATCCTGTAGCAACAGATAATTGTGAAGTCAGGGTAGAACAAACTGGAGGACCGGCTTCAGGTTCTCAATTCCCAATTGGAACTACAACCGTAACTTTTACCGCTACCGATAATTCCGGAAATATCAGCGAATGCAGCTTTGAAATTATCGTTGAAGACGCTGAAGATCCAAGCTTGGAATGTCCTTCACCTGTTACAACAGGAATCGATGCCGGAATTTGTGGAGCAGTTGTAGAGTTTACAATTCCGCAAGGTTTTGATAATTCTGGTGAAGTAAACGTATCACAAACTGAAGGTCCGGCTTCAGGAGAAGTATTTCCTGTTGGCACTACCACTATAAGTTTTAGAGCTACTGATTCAACAGGAAATACAGTAAACTGTAGCTTTGAAATAATCGTAATTGATGATCTAGCACCGGTTATTGAAGATAAAGATGATATCACTGTGAATACCGATCCGGAATTATGTGGAGCTGTAGTGAATTACGACATTCCATCGACCAGCGACGATTGCAGATTAGAAAGTGTAGAACTTACGGAAGGTTTGACTTCAGGATCTGAATTTCCATTAGGAGAAACTACAGTTACTTATACCGCCACCGATATAAATGGGAATTCGGCTACTTCCAGCTTTACAGTAAGCGTGATAGATAATGAAGCTCCGGTTATCGACTGTCCAGATGATATTACAATAAAAGTTGAATTCGGCACCGAGACAGTTGTAGTAAATTATGATGCTATCACCGCTTCAGATAATTGCTCAGAAACCAGTATTGAGTTAATCGAAGGTTATGCTTCCGGGGAAGAATTTCCGGTAGGAGAAACAAAAGTTACTTATAAAGTTACCGATCCCGCAGGAAATTCTGTAACCTGCTCCTTTATCGTAATCGTTGAGGAAATTCCGGAAGAAACTCCGCCTGCACCAGATGCTCCTATAGTTGAACTAATTCAGCCAGATTGTATTACGCCAACGGGAGTGATATTAATTAATTTTGAAAACGGACTTACTTATAGTATTGATGGAGAAAATTATTACGCGGTAGATGAGTTTACAGAACTAGAGCCGGGAACTTATTCAGTAACTGCCAGGGATGAATTTGACCAGGTTTCAGAAGCAACCTTAGTGACTTTGGAAGAACCTGTAGCAAACGAAATTGAAACCAGTACGATAAGTCTTTGTACTGAAGATATCACTTTCGATTTATTTGAACTGCTTCAGGGAGATTACAACGCTGCTGGGGTTTGGGTAGATACCGAAAACACAGGAGCGCTGAATCAGGGAATTATTGATCCGGCACTTCTTGAGGTTGGCACCTACATTTTTGAATACCAAATAAACAATGGTGTTTGTAGTTCTACCACAGAAGCTATGGTTTCTATTAATGATGATTGTGTAGTGCTCCCGTGTAGCCTGGAAGATATTCAATCCAGTATTTCCAAAGCGGTAACTCCTAATAGTGATAATCATAATGATTATTTCAGTATAAATTTTGCCAGCGAATGCGGATTCACTTACGATGTAAAGATCTTTAACCGGTGGGGAAGTAAAGTTTACGAAGCCATTAACTATCAAAACGATTGGGATGGATATTCTACAAATTCAGTTACAAGTTCAAATCAATTGCCTTCAGGAACTTACTTCTATATCCTGGAAATTAGAAATAGCGGATTTGCACCTATTCAAGGTTACATTTATTTAGGAACAAAATAAAAAGAAAGAACATGAAAAATATATATCTACTCATATTTTGTCTTATGTTTTCGGTTTCGGCTTTAGCCCAGCAATTACCGCAATTCACTCAGTACATGTATAATACCATTTCTATAAATCCGGCCTATGCCGGTAGCCGGGATGGGTTTTCAATAACAGCTTTAAACCGTAATCAATGGGCCGGAGTAAGCGGGGCGCCAAATACCCAAACCCTTTCGGTGCATTCCCCGCTTACAAACGATAAAGTTGGCCTTGGACTTTCGGTAATTAATGATAAAACCGGATATGAGAATTATACTTATGCTTATGGAGATTTCGCCTATCGCTTAGATTTTAACAATAATATCTCTTTGGCAATGGGTTTAAAAGCCGGGATGAGTTACTATAATTTAGATGAAGAATTATTTAATGATCAGCAGGTTTTAAACGATCCTTTCTTTGAAGACCAGTTTAATAAATGGACGCCAAATTTTGGAATAGGTTTTTATCTTTCAGCTCAAAACTGGTATATAGGTGCTTCTGCACCAAAATTGATTAATAACAACAACCACGAGTATAATGAATTCCTGGCTATGGAACAGATTCATTATTACTTAACCGGTGGTTATGTTTTTGACCTAAATGAAAACCTGAAATTTAGACCCACCACTTTATTAAAAATGACCAGTGGAGCTCCACTTTCAGTAGATTTCTCAGGAACTATGATCTTTCACGAGAAATTTTACATGGGTGCCAACTGGCGAATAGAGGATGCTTTAGGTGCTTTTCTGGATGTAGAACTTTTTGATGGTTTTAGAGCAGGTTATGCTTACGAATATTCAATTTCAGACATAAGACCATACACCTCGGGTTCGCACGAAATCCTGTTAATTTATGAATTCAGGTTTCAAAAAACCCGTTACAAATCTCCCCGATTCTTTTAATATAAATGCCGCCGATTATGAAAAAACAATACTATTTAATTCTATTATTCTTAGTGTTTAGCATAAGCTTGCAGGCACAATATGGTAAACAAAAGAAGGCCGATAAACTATATAGCAATTTCGCTTATACAGAAGCCGTAGACCTTTACAAAGAACTTATTGAAAACAAATATAACCTCAAGGAAAACAGGTTAAAACTCGCCGACACTTATATGAAATTAAGAAGTCCCGAAAATGCTGTTTTTTACTATGAAGATCTTCTAAAGGATTCTACCAATATCTCTACTGAAGTTTATTACGAATATGCCCAGGCTTTGCGAGGCGCAAAAAGATATGATGAATCCAGGGAATGGTTACAAAAATATCTTAAAAGCCACGCCGGAGCTTCAGCTGAAGCCAATAAAATGCTGAATCAGGAAAATTCTGAAATCCAAACTACTTACCGACTTATAAAAAGTGATTTTAATTCAGAATTTAGTGATTTTGGCGCGTTAAAATATAAAGGTGAAACTTATCTCGTTTCAGCAAGAAATTCAGAGAATTCCGAAAAAGAATATTCCTGGAACGAGGAACCTTTTTTGGATATCTATAAATTAAATTCCGGAGGTGAAGTCTCCCCTATTTCCGGAGAAATAAACACCAAACTACACGACGGTCCAATAAGTTTTAGTCCCGATGGGGAAACTTTATATTTCACCCGGAATAATTATTTCAACAATAAGGAAGGAAAAAGAGACAAAGAAGCTACTAATCATTTAAAGATTTATTCGGCTCAAAAATCGGGGAATAACTGGGTAAATATCCAGGAATTGCCGTTTAATAGTGATGATTATTCTGTAGGACATCCAACGGTTTCTAAAGACGGAAAAACACTGTTCTTTGCTTCTGATATGCCCGGGGGCGAAGGCGGCACCGATCTTTATAAAATCATCATAAATAAAAATGACACTTTCGAAACTCCCGAAAATTTAGGAAGTAAAATCAATACTGCTGAGGATGAAACTTTCCCATTTATAGATGAGGATAATGTGCTTTACTTCTCTTCTACCGGTCACGGTGGTTACGGTTTAGCCGATATTTTCAAGTCAGATTTGAAAGCTGAAAATATTGAAATTCAAAACCTGGGAGAAACCATCAACAGCAATTTAGATGATTTTAGTTTTTTCAGAGAAACCCTTACTAATGCAGGGTTTATAGCTTCCAACCGCGACGGCTCAGATAATGTTTATGGTTTTAATCAATTGCTTCCTTTAATTTTAAAAGGAAAGGTTACCGATGTTATAAATGGGAATCCTATTGCCCAGGCTACAATTAGACTTTTTAATAAAAATAATCAGGAAATCGCATTTCTGGAATCTGATGAAGACGGAAATTATCAGACTGCAGTGAATAGAAATGTAGATATTCCGTTGGAAGCAAAACAAATTGAATATAAAAATTTCAATGACACCCTGGATACTCGTAATATGGATGGTTCAGAAGAAATGATATATGATATTGAACTCCAACCGGTAGCTGATGTTGAATATCTTGCCGAAATAAATAATATTTACTTTGATTTTGATAAAAGCAATATTAGGCCGGATGCTGCTGAAGAGCTGGATAAACTGGCGGAAATAATGAAGAAAGAATACCCCGATTTGGTTATAGAAATTGGATCCCATACCGATAAACGCGGAAGCGATAATTATAATGAAGCTTTAGCCGAAAGACGCGCCGAAGCTACTCGCGATTATTTAATTGCAGAAGGTATAAGTGGAGAGAGAATTCAAAAACGGGCCTTTGGGGAACGCAAACCGGCCATTGACTGTGATCGCTGCTCTAGTGAACAACACCAGCTTAATCGCCGTTCTATGTTTAATGTGGTAAAGATGAATTAATTTTTGAGGAAAATTATATTAAAAAAGGTTCAGCAATTTACTGAACCTTTTTTCCTTAATCAATCTATGAAAAACAAATATTACTTTCTTATAAATATATTGGTGAAATAATTACGTCCTACTTCGTCATCTACCACTGATACTCCAAAATGAGAATGATTTCCTTCAATATTCTTTTTGTGCCCATCGCTATTTAACCAGGCATTTACCACAGCTTCTGCAGTACGGTAGCCAAAACCAACATTTTCACTTACAGATTTTGCACCAACAGCTGCAACCAGGTTTTCGTATCGCTCACCAAAATTATCGTGACTTACCTTTCCTACTTCAAGCATATAATAATTATGAGATTCAGCTTCTAAAGATACTTCAGCTATGGGTTTAAGAGGTTCAAGTTCCAGGCTTTTACGATGTGCATTTACTAGCTCAAGAATATTGTTTTCAATTTCAGAATAATCAAAATTAACTTTTTCTTCAGCGGTATGATTGTAGGAATTCACTTCTTCTTCAATACTTTCCTTAGCACAGGAAATCGTTGATATAGAGAGCAAAAGAAGTATAGCAAACCTAAGTGTAGCTTTTCTCATCGTTCAGTATGTTAGACTGGGAAGTTAAAAGTACACTTTTTATCGACAAATAGCATATGTTAAAATGCACTTCATCGATTTTATCTGAATTTTAACATAAATAGTAAGTTTTATCCTACTAAAAATGAGTTGATTGCTAATTTTAAAAAATATAAAATGTAGGAAAAGAAAAGAAAAGTGCTATTCAAAGACAAAAACCTTTCCGTCATCGGCAAGATCAACCTCGGGAAAAATTCCTTCAGCTTCTTCTCTGAATAAATTGATATTAGAATATCGGGTGGAATAATGTCCAAGAATTAGCTTTTTTACGCCGGCTTCTTTGGCAATTTGCGCAGCTTCTTTAGCCGTACTATGTTTAGTGGGGAAAGCCAGCTCCGCTTTATCTTCAAGAAAAGTAGATTCGTGGTATAAAACGGTAGCACCGCTTATCTGCGGAATCATTTTCTGATTAAAGGCGGTGTCGCTGCAGTATGCGTAACTTTTAGTGGGTTCCGGGGGGGCAGTTACTAAATGATTAGGAATTAATTCGCCGTTTTCAGAAGTCACGTCTTTTCCTTTTTTTAAACTTTTATAAAGAGAAACATCAATATTATATTCAACCGCTTTATTGATAAGCAATTTCCGGTCGCCCGGTTTTTCTTTGAACAGAAAACCATTGGTATAAATTCTATGAATTAAAGGGATAGTTTCTACGCTTAGCTTTTCATTTTCAAAAATAAGCTGGGGTTCTTTACTGCTCAATTCGTGAAAATAAAGTGGATAATTAGTCCAGGAATTGGAAAGTTTGAGCTGTAATATTATAATTTCTTTTATTCCTTTTGGCCCGTAAACATGTAGTTCAGTTTCCCGGTTTAATAATCTAAAGGTTGATATAAGTCCCACAAGTCCGTAAGAATGGTCCCCGTGAAGATGGGAAATAAAGATGTGCTTTATCCTGGAAAATTTAATTTTATTTCGTCTTAACTGTACCTGGGTTCCTTCGCCACAATCAATTAAAAACAGTTCGTTTTTCATTTCCAGCACCTGGGAGGTGGGATTGGTGAAACTACGGGGAGTAGCGGCGTAACAGCCAAGGATATTAAGCTTCATGCGGTAAGAATTAAACCCCTAAATCCCGTTGAATTTCGTCCATTTGAATAAGATCTTCGGCTTCCCTCAAAGAAGGAACTACCACAATTTCTTCCGGCAGTTCATCTATAGTAACTGCATTACTTATTAAAACAAAAGATTTATTATTCATTTGATGCGTGGTGGCAATTTCTAAAAATCCCATCACTTCTTCTTTTTGAAGTTGGTGATAAGCAAGCAAATTTACAGCCACATTATTATTTTCAAACTCGGTATGTCTTTGTGTAAGTAAGGACACAAATTCTACTACCGGAGCTTCTAAAGGTTCTATTAAAATATAATTCTCTTTTTCTGAAATCTTCATAGTGTGGTTCTTTAAAATTTAAAGTTAAGGAATTAAAGCCTTTTAGTGGTTTATCTTGGAAGCCAATAAATAAATCACTGCCATTCTAACGGCTACTCCATTTTGTACCTGGTCCAGAATAATCGCATTTTCTGCATCGGCTACATCGCTGGTAATTTCTACCCCGCGGTTAATTGGGCCCGGGTGCATTATTACTATTTCTTTATTCAGACTTTCCAGCATTTTCTTATTTAGCTGAAATTGCTGCGCATATTCCCTTGTGCTGGGAAAATAACTAATATCCATACGCTCATTCTGCACTCTAAGCATATTCGCCACATCACACCATTCCAGGGCCTTTTTAAGATTGGTTTCTACGCCCACACCTAAAGATTCAATATGTTTTGGCAATAAAGTTTTAGGTCCACAAACCTTCACTTCGGCTCCCTGAAGTTTAAGTGCAAAAATATTTGAAAGCGCTACCCTACTATGCAGAATATCGCCTACAATCACCACTTTTTTACCTTTAACTTCTCCGAGACGTTCTTTTATAGAATAACTGTCTAAAAGTGCCTGGGTAGGATGCTCATGCGCACCATCCCCAGCATTAATAATACTGGCCTTTACGTGGCGGGAAAGAAAAATTCCCGCACCGGGATTAGGATGCCGCATCACTACCATATCTACTTTCATAGATAAAATATTGTTTACAGTATCTATGAGTGTCTCTCCTTTCTTTACTGAAGAAGAGGCCGCAGAAAAATTTACCACATCGGCACTTAAACGTTTTTCGGCAAGTTCAAAAGAAAGTCGGGTTCTGGTAGAATTTTCAAAAAAAAGGTTGGCAATGGTAATATCTCTAAGCGAAGGGACTTTTTTAATGGGCCGGTTAATCACTTCTTTAAAGTGATTGGCAGTTTTAAAAATAAGCTCAATATCTTCTTTGGTTAGATATTTAATTCCCAGTAAGTGATTTACACTTAATTCGCTCATATATTTAGTTATTTAGAAACCAGATAAACCACGTCTTCGCCATCGTTTTCTTTCCAGTTCACTATTACTTTTTCTTCATTTATAGCATCCACCTGTCGCCCATTATAATCTGGCTGAATGGGTAAATGACGGCTAAATCGCCGGTCTATAAAACTTAATAATTCAATTTCGGCAGGCCTGCCAAAAGATTGTACGGCCGTTAATGCAGCTCTTATGCTGCGGCCGGTATAAAGAACATCATCTATAAAAACCACTTTTTTATCTTCAACAATAAAATCAATTTTTGTTTTATTGGCTTCCAGCGGTTTGTCACTTCTTCTAAAATCGTCACGATAAAAAGTAATATCCAGATGTCCGTATTTCAAATTTTCAATCTGGTATTCTTCTTCAAGAATTTTTATAATCCTCCCAGCAAGAAAAACACCACGAGGCTGGATTCCTATAATTACGGTATTTTTAAAATCAGTGTGATTTTCAACTAACTGGCAGGCAAGACGGTGCAGAATAATATTTATTTCAACTGAATTCAGTAGTGTTCTTTGGCCCATAGTTTAGTTGCAAAAAAATAGAAGTTCTATCACAAAAGTAAGCTTTTTTATTTTTTTCTGAAGTTGAATAGACTTCAGTTTTAAATCTTTTTACTGAAGTTTCTAAACTGAATAATTTTTTTATACATCCCTATCTAAAATTCATGTTGAACAATCAACCCTGAAGCTTGTCCAGATTAAATAAAATACTGATTTTCAATAGTTTTACCGCTTAAAATTGAGTAATTTTATAGAACTAAATTTATAAAATTATGTTGGTACAAAGACACGATTACGAAACCGTAAGCCAGGCAATGAATGGTCTTGCTACGCGAGGTTATACTACCGACTTTAAATTAGAGCCGGAAAAGGATAAAATAGTAGATCCACAGCGCTCCCTTGAGCTTTCTCCCGATGATTTTGAAATTGATGAAATCTATCGTTTTGAAGGAATGACAGATCCCGGCGATGAAATGATTGTTTACGCTATTTCTTCTCACAATCATAAAGTAAAAGGCATTTTGGTAAATGCTTTTGGAACTTATTCAGATTCGAATACTTACGATATTGTAAAACGCCTACATAAACATCTTTAAATCTTCCAACCAAGATTCTTTCTGAATCTAATTCCTTAATTTTATAGAGCTATTGAATTTAAATTTTTAGCTCCGGTTTCAGCTGAAATTCTTGAATTTTAGTTTGAGGTTATATTTTACCATTAATTTAACCCAATTTGAAGCTGGTTTTTATTTAATTGAAACAAAAAATTATGGAAGATAAAATACTTGGTTTACACCATATCACCGCAATTGCCGGCAATGCCCAACGCAACTACGATTTTTACACCAAAGTGCTGGGATTGCGAATGGTTAAGAAAACGGTGAATTTTGATGATCCGCAAACCTATCATTTCTACTTTGGCGACAAAGTTGGTTCACCGGGAAGTATCCTGACCTTTTTTCCGTGGACACGTGTGAAACAGGGAAAAAATGGCGTAGGAATGGCTACCGAAATAGGTTATTCGGTTCCGCAAGGCAGCCTTGATTTCTGGCAGAAACGTTTTGAAAAACACGGTGTTGAATTCGGGAAAATCAGGGAACAATTTGGGGAACAGTATTTACCTTTTAGAGATCCCGACGGGCTTAATTTAAAACTAATTGTCACTAAACACAAAGATAACCGAGAGGCCTGGGAAACTGATGAAGTTAAAAACGATGTGGCGTTAAAAGGTTTTCACAGCGTAACCCTTACCCTATTCAACGTTGGTCCCACAGCAAGTATCCTAACCGATATTTTTGATTACGAACTTCAAGAAAAAGCGGGCGAATTCTACAGATATAAAACGAAGGCAGTTGAGAATGCTGCAATAATTGATATTCACGAAGACCCAACTGCCGAACGTGGAATTAATGCCGGTGGTACTAATCATCACATCGCGTTTAGGGTGAAAGATGAAGAAACCCAGATGCGTTTTAGAGAAAAAATTATTCAGAAAGGTTTACAAATCACCGAAAAAATAGATCGGGATTACTTTTTCTCGCTGTACTTTAGAGAACCCGGTGGAGTTTTATTTGAAATCGCTACGGATAATCCCGGATTTACTAGAGACGAAAGCCTGGAGGAACTTGGAACCAGTCTAAAATTACCCGACCAATATGAAGGTTCCCGGGACAGGATAGAAAAACTTTTACCGGAGTTAAAGCATTAGACAAACTTAAAAGACTATCTGAAGATCTTAGATCCTGAAAATAAATTCAGGATGACGTTAGATTCTCAGGTAGTCTTTAATAATAAGGCCAAAAAATCCTTACTCTACCACATACATTTCATTAGAAGCTTTAATATATTCCTGCGGATTAAAAGTAGATTCAAAACTATTTCGCACAACGTTAAGTTTCGTTTTTAGATCGGCGATCTTGGTTTTTAAATATTCATCGTTTTCATATTTCTGAATAAGCGAATCATATTTCTTAAGATTTTCCAGAATTCTAAAAGTAATCGTTCCAAAACGGATCTTTAAATTCTGCACTGCAATCATCTGGTCGTGATAATCTTGCTTCCAGTTTTCGGGATTTTTAGCTTTTTCTTCAGCGATTTTATTTTCAGCAATTTTAGAAATATCTAAAATATATTGGGTCCGTTTTTTAGCATCAGTTTCATTCGTGAAATTACGATCAAACTCATTCGGGTCTATTCCCAGGATTTTTACCAAATTTTCCTGCATAGCCTTCTCCTGGAGCTCTTTTAATTCATCTAGGTTTTTATTTATAGATTCCCACTCCGTTTCTATAAGGTCTTTATCGTGGGTAAATTGCGCCACAGTTGTGGTAAGTTTCAGCATTTCTGTACTTTGCTGTTTCAGTTTTTTATCGCCCCAACCCAGGGAGTTTATAAAGCTACCAATTCCGTCAAAAACAGTCCCGGCAAACATCCCGGTAAACGGCGTGCCTTGCGCAAGGTCTCCAGTAACATTTAAAATATGACTTAAAGCGGAAAGCCTGGCGTCATTTTTCTTTTCATCTTCAACAAACTTTCTAAATTCCCCAAACCATTCCTGGTAACCTTCGTAATGCATAGGGTTGCTTACCTGGTCTAAGGTTGCATAAAATTCACGGGAAGCATTAAAAAGATTTAAGGGTTTAATTTCGCGCTCCATTGAGGCTAAATTAAGCACGGCAGAGCTGTAATTATATTTATAAACGCTAATGGTATTTTTATCAATTTCTTCCTGGCGTTCCTCGAGGAATTTAACACGTTCCAGAAGTTTTTCTACTTTTTCTGAAGAAGAATTAGTGTTCTGAATACTTTCATCAAGATTGCTAATTTTTGAATCTATTTCTTTGATTCTAAATTCGAGATTCTGACTTAACAAACTGCGTTCTCTATTGAGCTCCTGAAGCACTTGCTGGGTTACCGTTTGGTCATCGGCAAAGCTTTGTGCCGAAATATTCTGAAAAAACATACCTGCAACGAGCAGGAAAATAAAACCTAATTTATTCATTATCAATTATTTTAATCAGCTAATTTATTCATATATAACGACTGGAAGTTAATCATATTCTATGCCAGTTCAATTCAAAAATTTAATCCTTGAATTTTCCCAGCCTGAAAAGGATTGGAAAAACAATTTTATTCTGACTTCCAAAAGCGGTTTTAAGTTCATTTTTAATCAAATTTACAGGATTTTCACCAGTTTCTTTTTCATGGTGTTTCACTGCGCTCCAGGTTTCTAAATATCCAATGAGATGCTCAAAACTCCATTGATATTCCTGCTGAAATTCCGGAGTTTCAATTTCGTGAAACGGAAAAGGAATATTTTTATATTTTTCATCTAAATACCGCCTTTCTTCATCCCAAAACGGGCCAATAATATCATTATAAAATTTCCGGATAACTTCATCAGTTTCGGGAGTAGTATTAAATAAGGAGTAACCTATTACCGCAATAATTCCATTGGGTTTTAAAACCCGTTTTGCTTCTTTATAAAAATCTTTAAAATTGAACCAGTGAATGGCCTGCGCTACCGTAATTAGATCAAAAGTATTGTCTTGAAAGTTCGTCTTTTCAGCACCTTGCAGAGAATATTGAATATTATTTTTTTTTACAGCATTTTTTAATTGTTGCTTACTAATATCTGTAGCTTTTACTTTTTGAAAGAATTCAGCTAATTCTCCCGCGACCTGGCCGTTTCCCGTACCGCAATCCCAGGCCGTTTCAGTGTCGGTTAATTTTGCTTGTAAAAATTCATATAACTTCTGCGGATAAGTCGGTCTGAATTTAGCATAAGCAGAAGAGTGCGTTGAAAAATTATCTTTCATAAAAAGCATATTTCAATTAAAAATAAGGAAAATAAAGCCAAAAAAAGAACCGCCTATAAAGACGGTTCTTATAAAATTTTATTCTAAATTTTCTTATTGATCCACTTCAACGGTATCAGGTTCCTGACTATAATCTGCCTCATCTACGGCGCCGGGATTGGCACTCATTGTTCCTTCTTCAGAAGTTGGTGCGTCCATCTCCTCCATTACATCGGCTGCATTATGAAAGAAATTACGTAACTTTTCCTTTGCATCATCGGCTTGCATATCTATTTCCTGCAGTTCGGCTTTTAGTTCATCCACTTCTTCAGAAAGTTCATCGTAAGCGTTTTCCTGGAGTTTTTCAAGCGAAGCAATGGCAGTTTGCAATTGCGCATCCATATTGTCTACAGGTTTACTTAGGCTATCGCCAATAACTTCAAGTTTCTGATCGGCCTGCATACCAAAATCTCTACTTCTCTCTGAAACCGCAGCTGCAAATTTTTGCAAAGCTGTCTCAGGATCAATTTCTTCCTGCATTTCCTCATATTCATCATCTCCATCTACATAGGTAAGATAATCTGCCACCGCATTCCTCTCGTACGCGTAATTAGACATAGTATCTTCTTCAACTTCCATGGTCTGTTCGATTTCTATCTCTGCATCATCGGCTTTTTTATTGCCATCGTTGCAGGCAAATAAAAGCCCGGAAGCCATAACTATAAGCCCGGTTTTCTTAATAAAAGCGGGAGTTTTAAGTGTAGATTTAAAATTCTTTCTCAGTTTCATAGTTTCCTATTTTGGTTGTTTACTTAAAATTAGGAAATAAATGAGAGCTGAGCTTAGCACGAATGATAAACTATTTCTAAAAATTTAGATGAAATTCTAATTTTAGTTAAATTAGAATTGATAAGTGATAAAATGGCAAAATTATCTTAAAAAAATGCGATTTACACATTAAATCTAAAATGCATCACATCGCCATCCTGTACAATATATTCTTTTCCTTCAACCCGCATTTTACCGGCTTCTTTTACTTTGGCTTCGCTTCCAAAACTGTCAAAATCAGCATAAGAAATAACCTCAGCACGAATAAATCCTTTTTCAAAATCGGTATGAATCACTCCGGCGGCCTGTGGGGCTGTAGCTCCAACAGGAATAGTCCAGGCACGTACTTCTTTTACTCCCGCGGTAAAGTAAGTCTGCAGGTTTAATAATTCGTAAGCTCCGCGAATCAATTTGGCAGAACCCGGCTCTTCCAGCCCAATATCCTGAAGAAACATTTGTCGCTCCTCAAAATCATCAAGCTCGGTAATATCAGCTTCAGTTCCTACGGCAAGTACCAGGACCTCAGCATTTTCTTCTTTTACTGCTTCTTTAACGCGATCTACGTGAGCGTTCCCCTCTACCGCCGCATCTTCATCTACATTACAAACGTACATCACCGGTTTATCGGTAATAAATTGAAGCGGTGTTATAAAATCTTTTCTTTCTTCTTCGGTTAAATCTATAGCCCTAACAGATTTCCCAGCTTCCAAACCTTGTTTTACCTTGTTGAGTGCAGTTTCTTCTTTCTGAGCTTCTTTATTCCCGGTACGAGCCGCACGCTTAACTTTTTCCAATTTTTTCTCTGCGGTTTCCAGGTCTTTAAGCTGAAGTTCCATATCTATGGTCTCCTTATCGCGAATAGGATCTATAGAACCATCTACATGTACAATATTGTCGTTCTCAAAACAACGCAAAACATGCAGAATTGCATCGGTTTCACGAATATTACCCAAAAACTGGTTTCCAAGTCCTTCGCCTTTACTGGCTCCTTTTACAAGGCCTGCAATATCTACGATCTCTACTGTGGCCGGTTGCACTTTTTCAGGATTAACCAAACTTTCCAATCGCTGAATCCTTGGATCAGGAACGTTTACAACCCCAACATTAGGTTCTATGGTACAAAAAGGAAAATTCGCACTCTGCGCCTTTGCGTTAGAGAGACAATTAAATAGCGTCGATTTCCCTACGTTTGGTAATCCTACAATTCCGGCTTTCATAGTAATGATTTTTTGCGGCTGCAAATGTACATATTTTCTAGTGTAGCCACTAATTTCTTTTTACCTCTCATTAGTAATTCAGCTCAAATATTCTTTATTTCCATAAAGGCGACATTATTTGTATGTTTATTGCTGTTATATGTTGAAAGATTTTCAGAAGAATTTACTTTGAAATAATCATAAATAGATTTTCCTTCTGAATTGTGTAGAATTAAAATACCTCAAATTGCTATGAAAAAAATTCAAATTTTACTACTTGCGCTCTCACTGAGCCTTGCTGGATGTTATACTGATAGAGACGATTTAGATAACGATGGCAGTAACCCTGAAGTTCCAGAAATACCCCAGGAAACCGAAAATCAGTTTGTTTCTGAAGATGGAGAGGTTTATTCCACAGGACTGGAATGTACCGGAAACGGTACTTACAATGTAAATACTGAAAATCTATTGGAAGGTCTGATGGTTCCCGATACTTTACCAGAAGCTTTTGATCTTTCTGAAAACCTGCCACCGGTTGGCGATCAGGGCGAATTGGGATCTTGTGTATCCTGGGCTACGAGTTATTATTTGAAATCTTTCCAGGAAAAAATAGAATCAGGTTTACAATATTCTGAAGCCAATATTTTTAGTCCCTCTTACACATACAACCAACTCACCACCGATGATTGCGGCGGGACTTCAATTCCTGAAACACTTGCCTTAATAGAAGAACAGGGCGTGGCTCCTTTAGAATTTTTCCCATATACCGCAACTGAATGTGAATCTCAACCCGATGAGGCTGTTATTGCAGCTGCCGCCGAAGCAAGAATATCCGATTTTAAAGGTTTAAGCGGAGAAAATATGCTTGCTGAAATGAAAGCGCTAATTATCCATCAACAGCCTATTGTTATAGGTGCAGTACTTTCTCCTGAATTCGGAAAAACCGATAGTTTTGGCCTTAGCGCCTACCGCACACACACGGTAGATTATGATGATGTCACCTGCCACGCGATGTTAGTTGTTGGTTTTGATGATGAAGTAAATGCTTTCAAAATAGTAAACTCCTGGGGAGAAGGCTGGGGCGACGATGGTTTTGTTTGGATAGATTACCAGGCTTTTGAGAATATTAGTGATGAAGACGCTCCTTTTAAAGTGATTAACCAGGCTTATGTAGCTTACGATCTTTAAGATCGTATAGGTCACTATTTAAAAAATAAGTGTTTTTCCATAATTTAAACGCAACAGGGTTTGTGAATTGTCACTTTGCCCTAACTTTGCAGCTATGGAAAATACCCGGGTTTTACATACGCTTAAAGAATATTTTGGATTTGACAGTTTCAGGCCGCTTCAAAAGAAGATTATCGATTCGGTTTTTGCAGGAAAAGACAACCTAGTGATTATGCCTACCGGTGGCGGAAAATCGATTTGTTACCAGCTTCCGGCAATTTTATTTCCAGAAATTACTTTGGTGATTTCTCCGCTTATCGCTTTAATGAAAGACCAGGTTGACGGGCTCACCGCAAATGGGGTTCCAGCAGCATTTTTAAACAGTAGCCAAACTGAAAGTCAACAGCAGGAGATCTTTAAAAAAATTGATTCCAAGGAATTAAAACTGCTCTACGTTGCGCCTGAAAGTTTACAGTTTGTAGATCGCTTTATGAGCGATGGCAAGATAAGTTTGATCGCGGTTGATGAAGCACATTGTATTTCCAGCTGGGGCCACGATTTTAGACCAGCCTATACTCAACTTGGTTATTTAAAAAACCGCTTCCCCACTACTCCAATGATTGCGCTAACCGCAACAGCGGATAAAGCCACAAGGGAAGATATTTGCAAGCAATTAAATATTCCCAATGCAGAAAAACACATTGCTTCTTTCGACAGGAAAAACCTTAGTTTAGACGTTCGCTCGGGAATTAAACGCTTTGAACAAATCACTAATTTCGCAAAAAACCGAAAAAAGGAAAGCGGGATTATTTATTGCCTAAGCAGAAAAAACACCGAAGAAATCGCTGAAAAACTGCAACGCAAAGGTTTTGAGGCTGAAGCTTATCATGCAGGTTTACCGGCAGAAAAACGTATTGAAATTCAGGATAATTTTATCAACGATAATTCAAAAATTATTTGTGCCACCATCGCTTTTGGTATGGGCATCGATAAATCTAATATTCGGTGGGTAATTCATTACAATATGCCAAAAAACCTGGAAGGCTATTACCAAGAAATTGGTCGTGCCGGGCGAGACGGTTTACCTTCAGATACAATACTTTTCCACAGTTATGCCGATGTAGTACAACTGCAAAAATTTGCTTCAAATTCCGGGAATGAGGAAGTTCAGTTGGCGAAACTGGACCGAATGAAACAATATTCTGAAGCTTTAAGTTGTAGAAGAAAAATCCTACTGAGTTATTTTGGCGAATTAAAACAGGAAGATTGTGGTAATTGTGATATTTGTAAGAATCCTCCCAAGTTTTTTGACGGCACCGTCATCGCACAGAAAGCGCTTTCCTGTATTTTCAGATTAAAAGAAAATGAACCGATTACTGTAGTTATAGATGTACTTCGCGGTTCACAGAACGAATCTGTTTTTAGCAAAAACTATCAGGTAATAAAAACCTTTGGGATTGGGAAAGATATTTCCTGGCATCACTGGCAGCAATATATTATTCAGTTAATCAATCTTGGTTTTGTAGAGATCGCATTTCACCGCGGTAATAATTTACAACTTACCGCACTGGCAAAAAATGTGCTTTTTGAAGGCGAAAAAGTACAGCTTGCTGAAGTTCCAGATCGTAAAAAACTAAAACGCCGAGAAGAAACCGAAGTTTCAGAAAAGGCTTCAGATAATTCTCTGTTCGAGAAATTACGCCAATTAAGGCTAAAAATTGCGAGAGAAGAAGAAATCCCGGCTTACCTCATCTTTAACGATGCTACGTTAAAAGAAATGGAAAAATCCCGTCCAATGACCGATGATGAATTTCTCCAAATCAATGGGGTTGGAAAGCAAAAAATGCTGGATTACGGATATGAATTCATAAAAGAAATCATCGCTTTCAGCAAAGAAAAAAGAACCACTAAAAAACGCAAAAAAGCGAATACTTATAAAGCTACACTCGGTTTATTGAACGAAGGTTTAAACCTCGAAGAAATCGCGAAAAAGCGAGAGCTGGCCATCACAACCATTTATTCGCATATAGCAAAATTGTATGCCGAAAATGAAAATGTAGATCCTATGAAATATATTTCAAAAGCTGATTTTAAAGCTATTGAAAAAGCAAAAGCTGAACTGGAAAATCCCGAAGGTTTAAAACCATATTTCGAGTTTTTTGACGAAGCAATAGATTATGGCACTCTCAGGTTGGCATTGGCTATTTTAGAAAAAGAAGAAGCAAAAATTAATTAATCTAAATGTGTCACGTCGAGCGCAGTCGTGACGTTTGTATTCAACCCTTATATTTCTTGGGAAGTTCATACATTTAGTAGGTTTAAAAATAACTAAACAAGGTTTGGAAACCTTGCAGGTTTCATCTCTTATTTTTATTTTTTCTTAAAAGATTAAAACTTAATAATCTTCGAGCCCAATTTTATTTAAAAGTAATCCGGAAGCCGGCACTATGTAATCCATTTGCATTTCAACGCCCGGTTTTAAACTGTTCTCAATATCCTCCAAACTGAATTCTCCTTTTCCAAGTTGCAATAAAGCGCCCATCATGAGCCTGACCTGGTGTCTCAGAAATCCAGCGCTATGGATATGAAAAATATAAGATTTTACAGGAAAAAAACTGGCATTAATTTCGGTGTTTTCTACTAATTCAGATTTTGTGATCTCCCGCTCAAAAGTACTGTTTTCTGAAACCCGGACGCAGTAATTTCTAAACTGGTGTTTCCCTTCAAAAAGTTTAGCTCCTTTCTTCATCAATTGAATATCAAGATCTAACTGGAAATTAGCCATTAAAGGCGCACAAAAAGGATGGTTCTTTTCTCCAAAACTAAATAGATAAGCGTATTCTTTAAGTTTTGGATGCTGAATAATATTGAATTTTGAATCTACTTCAGCTATAGATAGCGCCCTGATATCCTGGGGTAAATTCAGGTTAAATTCCTTTAAAAATTTATCAAGATCTAAGAGTGGCTTGTAATCTAAAAATAACTCAAACGCAGATTCCTGGGCTGAAACCATAGCATCGGTCCTACTGGTGCCCAAAATTTTAAACTTTTCAGCAGGCATCACATAACGCAAAGTTTTTGTGATTAATTCTTCTACCGTTTTTACATCGGGTTGTTTTTGCCAGCCGTGTAACCGGTAACCTAAATACTGAACCTTAATAAGATAAAAATAGCGTTTGGGTTGCAATTTTCGGTTTTTCGGGGTTAGGTACAATGTTTTTAATATGCCCTTTTCTTGTTTAATTCTTCCATTTCCTTAATCGCTTCAGAAGGAATAACCTTTAGGAAAGATGGGTGCTGCTCTATGGCATATTCGAGTTTGTTTACAATATCTTCAATAGAATCATTTTCATAATCTATCTCGAGCGGCTCCTTAATTTGCATAGTTTGTAAAATACCGCGCTTCTTGATCCTGATTCCTTTTTTATCAAAAGAACGTCTAAAACCATCAATCACAATAGGAATTACAATGGGTTTGTATTGTTTTATAATATGGGCGGTGCCTTTTCTAATAGGTTTAAATGGTTTGGTGGTTCCCTGCGGGAAAGTTATTACCCACCCGTCGTCCAGGGCCATTCCAATATTTTTTGTATCGTCTGGATTTACTTTGCGCTCAACTTCTTCGCCCTTTGCACGCCAGGTTCTTTCTACACTAACGGCACCGGCATAAGCCATAATTCTATAAATTAAACCGGCATTCATAGTTTCTTTGGCCGCTACGTAATAAATATTAAGTTTTGGCTGCCAAATATACCCTATATTTTTAATAGAATCTACCCTCCCGCTTAGACTTGCATTAAACACGTGAAACATTGCGGTTACATCGGCAAAATAAGTTTGGTGATTGGAAACAAAAAGTACATTAGTGTCGGGAAGGTTTTTAATGATATCTGAGCCTTCAATACTCAGTTCATTATAGCCGCGATAACGGCGGTGGCTAAGTAATCCGAAGATACGGATAAGCCACTTTTTTATGAATAAATAATGCCCAAATGGATTTTTCTTAAACAATCCCATAGTTTAAATTTCAGTCCTTACTTGTCCGTATACTTTCAGTTTATTTTGGTTCTGCACCTTTGATAAATAATCTCGGAGCGAACCCACGAATCACTTTTAGAAAATATAATTTAATTCCGAACTAAGCCTCGGAATATTTAACCTCAATTATCGAGTAGAAATTAAGCCGGGCAAATATAGTAATTCTTAGTTTTTAAAAGCTTTTTCTAAAAATTTCCCGAATTTCACTCAACATCATACCCGTAGCTCCCCAAACAATTTGTTCGTTTAATCTAAAGGCAGGAACAATCATATTATTCATATAACTCGTGCTTAATTCCTGTTTTACAAAATTTGAATGATCTAAAAAATGATCTAAATCTACCTCCAAAATACGCTCAACTTCACTTTCCTGCGGAATTAAAACCGGGGTCTCGTCTACCATTCCCATATAAGGCTGTACCCAGAAATTACTCGGCGGAATATATAAACGTGTAAGCTCTCTTATAACTTCAATATTACTCCTTGGAATTCCCACTTCCTCTTCGGTTTCCCGCAATGCGGTTTGTGCCAGGTTCTCATCTTCGGGCTCTACCCGGCCGCCAGGAAACCCAATTTGATTAGAATGAACGCCTTTATAGGTTTTTCTTAGAATTAAAACCAGGTGGGCTTTCCCAAAATTGTTAGGATAAAACACTGCCATAACCCCTGCTTTATTGGGCTTAAGACTATTAATATCAAGATTTCTCATCTCTTCAATACGGTTGCCCGGCACTAATTTATGATGCGCCTTTTCTCCCGGAAGGACAATTTTTTTTAATTTTGGTATCCTGTCTTTAAAATCCTGAAAATCCATGAAAAACTCGCTTGCTTTCGTTTATCTTTTTCTAATTCTTTTTTTTGCAAGTTGTGAAGATAAGGAATCTTCCAGTAAAAATACTTCGGAAAAGCCTTTAGATAAAGAAGAAGTCACTCAGAAAACTTCTAAATTAGATTCTCTTAAAGCGAAATACAGTAAAGCTGAAGAATCATCATACCAAAGCGATTCTATTCAAAGCAACGAAGAGTTTCCTATTGGGCAGGAAGAACTAATCCCTTTTTTAACTCAGTACGGGAAAGAAAATCCTGAAAACCGGGTGAGAATTATTACTAGTTTTGGAAATATTGAAGTAGAACTTTTTAGAGACACTCCCCTGCACCGCGCCAATTTTATAATGCTGGTAAAAGAAGGTTATTTTAACAGCACCTTTTTTCACCGTGTTGCTCCGGGATTTGTGATTCAGGGCGGAAATTCAGATAATGCGGCCACACCCCGAAAACGTTCACAAATTGGAGATTACTTAATTCCCAGTGAATTTGAGGCCGGTCACAAACATACCTACGGTGCTTTTTCAGCAGCAAAGTATAGCGAGCAAAATGTGAGTAAAGCTTCCTCTCCTTTTGAGTTTTTTATCGTAATAAAGGAAAACGGAACTCCGCATTTAAACAACGATCATACCGTTTATGGGCGTGTTACGAAAGGAATGGATGTTGCCGAGAAAATTTCACAGGTTGAAACCGGGCAATCTGAATGGCCAATTGATAACGTTAAAATGGATATTGAAATAATTAATTAGGCTCGCTGAGTGTAATAATTATAATCGGTAATTACCTGCTGAATAAATTCCATTGGCGATTCTTTGGGTTGGGTTTCCAGCAATTCTGATAATTTTTCTGAAAGTGATAAAATAAGTCGGTGATTATGGCTTCTCCTCGCGGTTTGATAAAGGTTTTTGATATTTTGCACATCGGCATCTTTTAAAACACTCACCTGCGGATATTTTGGTTCATAACCTTCAGGTACATCTACGGCAAGACTTCGGTTCAAATTTGTTCTCGGCTTTTCGGAAATTACCGTGGTTTTGGCAGCAAGATCGCCCAAACGTTGTCCCTTTCCGTTTAATAAAATAGTGACAACAGCAATGGCACCGCTACTGATAGAAATATCAATAAATCGTAATAACCACCTGATTATATATTCGGCAAAAGTGGGTCTGCTGCCGTCTAATTTCACTACTCTAATCTGTAAAGCGGCCTTTCCCGGGGTTTGGCCATTATATAAACTTTCCCATAATAAATAATATAGTAGCGAAGGCAAACCCAGAACCAGGTAGTAAATCCATTGCCCTGACGCATCAAGTCCTGTACCGGCAATAGCTAGCGAACTTATAACCATATACAACCCAATTATAAATGCATCAACGATAAAAGCAAGGATGCGATCGCCCACGCTCGCAACATTCTGATTAATACTTATATTTTGAGCGGTTTCAATTTGAAAATTATCCATTTAATATGTTTCTTTGAGTCATAATAGAAAAAACCATGCGAGAGGCTGCATTCGTGAAGCAAAATAAGGATAAATGGCTTAAATTTGAAAGCCTGCTTCAAAATAAAAATAACCTGCGACCAGAGCAGCTCTCCAATATTTATATTGAAATTAGCGACCATTTAAGTTATTCCAGGACGTTTTATCCTAAGAGCAACACTACTACTTATTTAAACCAATTAGCAGCTTCAGCGCATCAAAAGATTTATAAGAACAAGAAGGAATCGCAAAACCGGTTTATCACATTTTTTACGAAAGAATTTCCGATTTTCTTCTATAAGTTTCAGAAACAATTATTACTTAGCTTTTTAATTTTCGCTCTTTTTTCTGCGGCAGGCGCATTTTCAGCAGCATCAGATCATACTTTTGTCAGAAGTATTCTAGGTGATGCGTATGTTAATATGACGCTGCAAAATATTGCTGAAGGCGATCCTATGGCGGTTTACAAAAAAATGTCTGAAACCGATATGTTCCTGGGGATTACCATTAATAATATTCGGGTTTCGTTAATGGCTTTTAGTATGGGAATCCTGGCCGGAATAGGCACGGTGTTTATTTTAATGCAAAACGCGGTGATGTTGGGATCTTTTCAATACTTTTTTTACGATCAGGGTTTACTATGGGAATCGGCCAGAACAATCTGGATCCACGGAACCATAGAAATTTCAGTAATAATTATTGCGGGTTGCGCCGGACTGGTAGTTGGAAAAAGCATACTTTTCCCCGGCACTTTCACCCGCCTGACTTCATTTGTAAAAGGAGTTAAAAACGGACTTAAAATAGTGATTAGTACAATTCCGTTTTTTATCATAGCAGGATTTCTGGAAGGTTTTGTGACCCGACTAACCCAAATGCCCGATTGGCTGGCGATTTTAATTATTGGCAGCTCTTTAGCGCTCATTTTATTTTACTATATCTTTTATCCCATTTATCTATATAAACAACAACAAATTCATGAAACAGGATTACATTGATTTTAAGCAGCAGCGGGAGCTGGGCGATATTATTAGCTATACGTTTAAGTTTTTACGCGAAAATTACAAGGCCTATTTTACCAGCGTAATTAAAATTTCCTGGCCGGCGTTTCTGCTTTTAATCGCGGCCGTAGCCTATTATTCATATACAACAGTAGGAAACTCCTTAATGTTCAATCAGGACGGCGGTTTTTTCATTGGGTTTGGTTTATTAATGATTGGGCTGCTTTTATATTTTTCTGTTATGAATGTGGCGGCATTTCATTTTATAAAATCTTATGTAAACAATGATGGTGAAGCCAGCCACCAGGATGTTAAACAGGGTGTAAAAAAAGACTTAGGAAAAATGTTTGGTCTTGGTGCCGTAACCTGGATTTTGATATTCGCCGGACTTATAATTTTTTTACTTCCGGGAATTTATTTAAGCGTTCCTCTTAGTATAGCGGCCGCGGTACTTGTTATTAAGAGCGACAGTATTGGTGGTAGTATTTCTGAAGGTTTTCACCTGGTAAAAGATAACTGGTGGATGAGTTTTATAAGCCTTTTTCTAATCTGGCTCATCGTGTATATCATAAGCCTAATATTTCAACTGCCGGTACTCATTTACACCTTTGTAAAAATGTTCACTTTAATGGAAGAAAATTCAGCATCCACAACAAATGTAGCCGAGATGTTTGACTGGGTTTATCTTACCTTAAGCATAATTGCATCTGCCATTCAATACCTGCTTTACGCAATTACACCAATTGGTGTTGCCTTTGTTTATTATAACCTTAATGAAATAAAATATTTTACCGGTGCATACGAAAGCATTGAAAACCTGGGTAAAAACGATTAATGTTTAAAATCTTAATTCTTTTCAGTTTTATTTTCTTCGGAAATTTAATTCCGCAGGAAGAAGCAGTGACTGATTCTACGGAAATGATTCAGAATTCTTCTGAAGAAACTCTGGAAGAGGTTGGTTTTGATACTGAAAAAATTGAAAATTATAAAGCTGATAAAGCATTTGATTATCTGGAAAAAATTGAGGAAGATTCCTGGTGGACACGTTTAAAGCGCTGGATTAATCTTAAATGGAACGCCTTTTTGCAATGGCTTTTTGGCGATTATGAAACCAACACTTTTTGGGGTGCTGTGCTTTCAGCTGTACCATACATTTTGCTGATTTTAGTTCTTGGCTTAATCACCTGGCTTTTTATTCGCTTAAATCCCGGAAATGCTGTTATGGCCGAACCTATTACCGGAAAAGTAAATCTTAAAAAAGAAGAAGATATTGTAAAATCAGCTGATATTTCTTCCTTAATTGATGTAGCAATTCGTGACGAAAATTATCGGCTGGCGGTTCGGTATTTATATTTAAAGAGCCTGCGTATACTGGATCAAAAAGAACATATTCAGTATAGATTTCAAAAAACAAACGAAGATTATATCACCGAAATAAACGCACCTGAAATAAAAAATCAGTTCACGAAAATCACACACTTGTACGATTTTATCTGGTATGGAGATTTTGAACTCTCTAAACCGCGTTTTGAGAAAGTAAACCGGGAATTTACCAAAATGGAAAACAACCTAAAAACCGGGAATAATGGGTAAAACTTCAAAACTCTTCTTTGGTGCTTTCCTGCTGTTGGTAATTTTCCTCACTTACCTGGAAGCTACAGAACCGGAACCGGTAAACTGGACGCCCAGCTATATGAGCGATGACAAAATCCCGCTGGGAAGTTTTGTTTTTTATGAAAGCTGGGTAAATACCGAAAAATGGGAGTTTGAAGAAATTGGAGTTCCGCCTTTCGAAAAACTCTCTGATAGCCTGGAGAATGGCACTTATTTTTTTCTGAATAATGCTGTGAATTTTGACCCGGACGAATTGGATAAAATACTTGACTGGGTCTCTAATGGAAATGAATTGTTTATTTCAGCAAGAGGTATAAGTTCGGCCTTGTTAGATACGCTTCATTTAGAAACGAAAGTTTTTATTCCAAAGAATGATCTAAGCTCAAAACCACAGCTGAATTTCAAAAATTCAGCCTTAAAAACTGAAACCGATTTTCAGTTTAAAAATGAATTTTCCTCACTTTTCTTTCATCAAAAAGACAGCGCGAAAATTGAAATTCTGGGTGAGATAAATATCCAGGGAGATGAGAAAAGCAGCCAACCTAATTTTATAAAATCAGATTTTGGGAAAGGAAAAATTTACCTTCACAATACCCCTGAAGCCTTTGGGAATTACTTTTTACTAACTAACCAGAATTATGAGTATGCAGAAAGTATTTTGGCTTACGTTAATAATAAAAATCCCGTATTTCTAGATAATTATTATAAAGCGGGAAAAACCTTTTATTCCTCTCCGCTTTATATTTTGCTCAGCGATAACCGACTTAAATGGGCGTATTATTTTTTACTGGCGGGCTGTGTTTTGTTCATTATTTTTGAAGGAAAAAGAAAACAAAGGGCGATCCCGATAATGAATCCTTTACAAAATCAGAGTTATGAATATTCAAAAACCGTGGGCGATCTTTACTTAGAAGAAAAGGAATACGCAGAATTGATTACGAAGAAAATCAATTTATTTTTTGAATATATTCGATTACAATATAAAATTTCAACCAAGACCATAGACGAAGAATTCCATACCTTACTGGCTGCAAAATCAGGAAATAGTATAGCTTCCGGCAAGGCACTTTTTGCGAAAATCGAGAAGTTTTCAAATAATACAAATGCCGGGAAAAGCGAATTTCAAGAACTTTCTGAGGCAATAAATAATTTTAAATTACATTCTAATGGAAAACCAGGAAAATAAAGAAAATGAATCTATAGATTTTGATAGTCGAATTCCTTTAGACGATCTAAAAGAGGCGGTTTCGAGTTTAAAAAACCAGATGGCTAAAGTAATTGTAGGCCAAAACGATTTTGTAGAATTATTAATCGCCGGCCTGCTTTCTAACGGCCACGTTTTAATTGAAGGCGTGCCGGGCGTTGCTAAAACTTTAACCGCAAAACTATTTGCTAAAAGCCTGGATACCAATTTTAGCAGAATTCAGTTTACACCAGATCTGATGCCGAGTGATGTTCTTGGAACTTCAGTTCTAAATGCCCAAAAAGGAGAATTTGAATTTAAACCGGGTCCTATTTTTTCTAACATTATCTTAATCGACGAAATTAACCGCGCTCCTGCTAAAACCCAGGCGGCTTTATTTGAGGTAATGGAAGAACGTCAAATCACCATAGACGGGTTTCAGCACGATTTAGAAGCTCCTTTTATGGTACTGGCCACACAAAACCCAATTGAGCAGGAAGGAACTTATGCGTTACCTGAAGCTCAGTTAGACCGGTTCTTGTTCAAAATCCAGGTAGATTATCCAAATCTAGAGGATGAAGTTGATATTCTAAAATCTCATCATAACCGCAAAGGTGTGCTGCCTGTTTCGCAAATTGAAGCCGTATTAAATCCGAAAAACCTAAACGAGTTAAAAAACCAGATTCAGGAAATTATCGTTGAAGAAAAACTGATGCTTTATATCGCCAGCATTGTGGGTAAAACCCGTAATCATTCTCACATTTATCTTGGAGCCTCTCCACGGGCCTCTATCGCAGTGATGAATGCTTCTAAAGCTTTTGCTGCTATAAACGGAAGGGATTTCGTAATTCCTGAAGACATAAAAAAGGCTTTAAATCCTGTTCTGGCGCACCGGCTAATTATTAGCCCCGATCGGGAAATGGAAGGTATTACCGCCAAAGAAGTGATAGAAATGATCTCGCAATCTGTTGAAATTCCACGTTAGTGCTCAAATTCTTTAAATCTTTATATCTAAATCAGCGTTTTTTCTATGCGATCTTTGCTATCGCATTACTCTTTCTATTTTCTTATTTCTTTGATTTTCTATACGGATTTACCTGGGTTTTAAGTCTGATTTTTTTGCTTCTGTTTCTCGCCGATTTAGTAAGTCTTTATAAAACCAATCGAATAAATGCTGAAAGAATTCTTCCGCAGAAATTTTCAAATTCAGATGAAAATGAAGTGGAAATCATCCTGGATAACAACTATAACTTCTCGGTTTATACGGAAATTATAGATGAAATCCCTGTGCAATTTCAAAAGCGCGATTTTCTAAAGCAGTTAAAAATAGGTGCAGGTGCTTCTGAAAAATTCAGCTATTATTTACGCCCGGTTGCTCGCGGTGAATATTACTTCGGAAAACTAAATATTTACGTTTTCACCAAAATGGGTTTAGCAAAAAGACGCTCTGTTTTTGGAAATAAACAAATGCTGAAAGTTTATCCTTCTTTTATTCAGATGAAAAAAATGGATTTCCTGGCTATAGATAATCGCTTATCTCAACCCGGTTTAAAGAAAATCAGGAGGATTGGCCATACAATGGAGTTTGAGCAAATCAAGGAATATGTTTCGGGAGACGATGTTCGTACCATAAACTGGAAAGCAACCGCCAAGCATGGCGACCTTATGGTGAACCAGTTTCAGGATGAAAAAGCCCAACCCATCTATTCTATTATAGATACCGGCCGGGTGATGAAAATGCCGTTTAACGGCTTGAGTTTACTGGATTATGCCATTAACAGCAGTCTTGCTTTTTCAAATATAGCACTCAAGAAAAAAGACAAAGTAGGGCTTATTTCTTTTTCATCTAAGATTGAAAATATCCTGAAAGCCAATGCAAAATTGAGTCAGTTGCAGCAAATAATGGAACGTTTGTATAACATCAACACTCAGTTTCCAGATTCAGATTTTAATATGCTTTACAGCAATCTTCGACAACGAATTACCCATCGCAGTTTGCTGATGTTGTATACTAATTTTGAACATATTTCAGCTTTAAAAAGGCAACTCCCCTATTTAAAAGCAATTAATAAAAAACACGTTTTAGTAGTGATCTTTTTTGAAAATACCGAACTGGATAAAATTATAGGTAGCAATCCGGATAATACAACCGATATGGCCCACCAGGTTATTGCTGAAAGTTTTGCGCACGATAAAAAACTAATGGCAGCCGAATTACGACAACACAGGATTAATACTTTACTCACCAAACCTGAAGATTTAAGTATTAATACTATTAATAAATACCTGGAAATTAAAGCCCGCGGAATACTTTAATCAGGTAATCTCAAACAACTACTGTCGTCATTACGAACGGAATGAAGTAATCTTAATGCTCCACCAATTCCAGGTGTCAAACTTCTTTCCGTCTTTTCTCTTTCCTCTTTTTTCTCTTTTCTTTTGAAGAATCTACAATTCAGCATGCAATATTTACAACTCGGTAATAATTTTTAAATAAGCAGAATTAATCAGTTTAGTTTTGAGGCTATAAACCAATAAAAATTAACTAATTATGAAAACAATTGCCATTTTATTTAGTCTGTTTCTTTGCAACCTCGCTTTAGCCCAAACAGAAAAATCCGGGAACATTAGTGTAAGTGTAGATAACCTTTCTACGGAAGAAGGAAAAGTTTATTTCGCACTTTTTAATGAAGATAATTTTCTAAAAAAAGCACCAGTCAAGGGAGAAGTTAGTGAAATTAAAGATGGGGTTGCACAGGTAACATTTAAGGAAGTACCTTCCGGAACCTATGCAATAACCGCCTATCACGATGAAAACGGAAACCAGCAAATGGATTTTGAACCCAATGGTATGCCTAAAGAAGACTATGGGGTTTCTAATAATGAAATGAATTTATATGGCCCTCCAGTTTGGGATGATGCGAAATTCGATTTTGATGGGGAAAGTAAGGAATTTAAGCTTAGATTTTAGTTTAAAAGGATCGGGACTAAGCTTTCGTATAGATAAAATCATATTTATTTAAATTTAGAATAGAAAAAACCAATACATTTGCAGTAATAATAAAGCTTCAAATTATGACGATTACACAACTGCATTATGTATTGGCGGTTGCCGAACATAAGAATTTCACAAAGGCTGCACAAAAGGTTTTTGTAACCCAGCCTACCTTAAGTATGCAAATTCAAAAGCTGGAAGAAGAACTGGATGTACAGATTTTTGACAGGACAAAAAAGCCTATTCAACTTACGGAAACAGGTCAAAAAATTGTGCAGCAGGCTAGAAATATTGTAAATGAAAGTGACCGGATTAAAGATATTGTAGATCAGCAAAAAGGTTTTGTAGGCGGAATTTTCAAACTGGGGGTAATTCCTACGGTTATGCCTACTTTATTACCCATGTTCATCAATAATTTTATTAAGAAATATCCTAAAGTAAAGCTTAAAATTGAAGAGTTAAATACCGAGGCTATAATTGAACGTTTACGAGAAGGACATTTAGATGCTGCAATTGCCGCAACTCCTTTGGAGCTTCAGGGAATTAAAGAAAATGTGCTTTATTATGAACCATTTGTAGGCTATATTCCAAATACTCACAGGCTTCATAAAAAGGAAAAGATTGAAGTTAATGATCTCGATATAGACGATATGTTGCTTCTTGAAGATGGGCATTGCTTTAAAGATGGTATTCTTAACCTTTGTAAATCTTCCAGAAATTATGATGATGACCATTTTCAGCTGGAAAGCGGAAGTTTTGAAACTTTAATAAAGCTAGCCAACGAAGGTTTGGGAATGACACTTCTGCCCTATTTACATACCCTTGATATCAAAGATTCCGAAAAGAAAAATTTGAGGATGTTTAAAGAGCCGGTACCCGCCCGGGAAGTAAGTCTTATTTACAACCGTAGTGAATTAAAAATGCAAATAATTGAAGCTATACAAAGTACCATTGCCGGTGTTGTAAAAGGAGCTATCGCTTTTCACAATGTGAATATTATAAGTCCTGTAAATAAGAAAAAAGAATACGGGGAATAGGTATAAGAACTTCTACTATTCTCTTTTATAAATAAATTAACTGAAAAAATAAAAAGCGGCCCAAAAGCCGCTTTCTTTATGTATTTAGATAGGTTAAACATTGATTAAGTTCCGGATTTTTGCGTGTTAGTGCTATAATCCAGATACGAAGTTCCTCAATCTCATGAGGTAAAAGTCGTTGAAGTGCTTTTTTCACTTCTCTACAAAACAAGATAGGATCAAAACTGACTTTATCCAGTACAGTTTTGGTGTATTCAAACATCGCTCTCGCCATAATTTGAAAGATTTAAATTAGAAGTTAGGTTTAAAAAAGTAGAAATCTTTTAATAGGCTAACGGATTTTTTAAAAGCACTTAAATATAATAAAAAATTTGTAACGATCTTTCAATTTACACCTGTTTAACACTTCTTAAAATCGGCGATCCCCACTAATAACATCTCCTATTCCGCCAAGAATACTACCTTCTCCTTTATCTTTTCCGCCACCCTGCGGTGCAGCCTGCCAAATTCTATTTGCCAGTCTACTAAACGGAAGAGATTGCACGTAAACTGTTCCCGGTCCGGTAAGCGTAGCGAAGAAAAGTCCTTCCCCGCCAAAAAATGTATTTTTAATTCCGCCTACAAATTCAATATCATAATTTATATCCTGGGTAAAACCAATAATACAACCGGTATCTATCTTTAATTTTTCACCGGCAGATAATTCTTTTCTGGCCATTGTGCCACCGGCGTGTACAAAGGCCATCCCATCGCCTTCCAGTTTTTGCATAATAAAGCCTTCACCACCAAAAAAACCGCGACCCAGTTTTTTACTGAATTCTATTCCTACTGAAACTCCTTTAGCGGCACATAAAAAAGCATCTTTCTGACAAATAAACTTATTCCCGTATCGGGTAAGATCTATAGGAATAATTTTCCCCGGATAAGGCGAAGCAAAACTGATTCGCTTCTTTCCTTGAATTTCATTGCTGAAAATTGTCATAAAAAGACTTTCTCCTGTAAGCAAACGTTTCCCGGCACCTAAAACTTTACCCAGGAAACCTTCATTTTCTTTAGAGCCATCGCCAAAAATGGTATCCATTCTAATCCCATCGTCCATCATCATAAAATTGCCGGCTTCAGCAATCACGGCTTCATGAGGATCAAGTTCCAGTTCTACATACTGCATCTCTTCCCCAAAAATCTGGTAATCTATTTCATGTGCATTCATATTATTTTGCTTTTATAGTCCATTCAAACTCAAATACTGCCACTTGCTCGCCGGTATCGTTTATTCCGGTAGATTTCATCCATAAGGTTTGCCCCTCTCCGGTAGCCAGAGTTTTCTCTATAGCTTCGTCTATTAAATGCCCATCGTAACAGTAAAAGGTAATTTTTCCGGTGGCTTTTTTAGTAAATGTGGCTCTATTTTGTGCCACAAGCATAGAAATTTTTCTATTAGACTGTTTTATTTTTCCCATTACCAATGCGCCAGTGCTTAATTCGGCTGCCATTGCCTGCACGGCGAAGTACATGCTATTAAAAGGATTCTGGTTTATCCAATTATGCTTCACATTTACCTTACAGGTATTTTCTTCAATTTCACTTACCCGCACCCCACAAAACCAGGCACTTGGTAGTTTCAGCATTAGAAATTTATTGAGTTTATTCTTACTTAATGTCATTGTTAATGGTTTGTTTTTAATAAATGTATTCAAATTAATCAATATGTCTTCAGAAATAATTTCATAAAAATATGTTAATTTTTAGTACTATGCTTTGCAAAATACCTTCTTTTAACCATATATTTGTAATGTAAATTAATAGGTTATGAACTCAAAGATAGCAAAAGAAGAAAAAACACTGGCCACAATCCTGCATTTATCGGTCTTTAGTAAATTTATTATTCCATTTGGGAATTTTATATTTCCGCTAATATTATGGCTCACTAAAAAGGAAAAACCATTTATAGACGATCACGGAAGGAAGGCAATCAATTTTCAAATTAGTCTCTTTCTCTACACCATTTTAATATTGGCGGTAGGAATTTCAATTATCCTTTTTCAGGCAATACGTTTGGGCGGAGATGTTCCTTTTGCAATAGGACCCGACCATTTTTATATAGACGAAATGGGCCAGGCAATTTCCATAGTCATCACCATTAGTGTATTTGCCATTTTACTTTCGCTATTGTTTTTCATCGAAATCTTCGCAGTGATAAGCGCAAGTATTAAAGCCAGTAATGGAGAAAATTACTCTTTCCCGCTAAGCATCAATTTTATAGGAAAAAGTTCAGATAATCATCATAATAATAACCATCAACAATCAAAAAAAGAACAGTTTAACAACCCTCAAAACGAAACGCTATGAAGATAGAAAACACCAAGGCTCAAATGCGTAAAGGTGTACTGGAGTACTGTATTCTTTCAGTCTTAAAAGATGAAGATGCGTATGTAGCCGAAATCCTGGACACCCTTAAAGACGCTAAATTACTGGTGGTTGAAGGCACTATTTATCCGCTCTTAACCAGGTTAAAGAATGCAGGATTACTCAGTTATCGCTGGGAAGAATCCAGCAGCGGACCACCACGAAAATATTACGGACTTACCGATACCGGGAAACTCTTTCTAAAGGAGCTTACCGGCACCTGGGACGAACTCCAAACCGCTGTAAACGTTGTAACCAATCAAAAAAACAAGAATCATGAATAAGACAGTAAATATAAATCTTGCCGGTATATTCTTTCACATAGACGAAGACGCATATGCCAAACTGCAGCATTATCTTGACGCTATAAAACGCTCTTTCGCTAACACCCAGGGAAAAGATGAAATTATAGCAGATATTGAAGCACGTATTGCTGAATTGTTCAATGAGAAGAAAAAGGATGACCGCCAGGTTATCGGCATAAAAGAAGTAGAAGAAGTAATCACCATTATGGGGCAACCCGAAGATTATATGGTAGATGAAGAGATCTTTGAAGATGAACCGGTGCATACTAAAACCACTAAATCTCCGGGAAAACAACTGTTTAGAGATACCGAACATTCTTATGTAGGCGGTGTTTCTTCAGGACTGGGACATTATTTAGGGATAGATTTTATTTGGGTACGCTTACTTTGGATTTTACTTACCATTTTCTCCAGTGGCGCTTTTATCCTTATCTATATTGCACTTTGGATCTTTGTTCCTGAAGCTAAAACCACGGCCGATAAACTTGCGATGCGTGGAGAGGAGGTCACTATAAGCAATATTGAAAAAAAGATTCGTGAGGGTTTTGATAATGTTACCGGAAAGGTAAAAGATGTAGATTACCAAAAATATGGTAACCAGGCTAAAAGTGGAGCTACCTCTGCAGCCACTGCCATAGGTGATGTCATCGCATTTATTTTAAAGGTATTTGTAAAACTTATTGGAATCATCTTAATCTTATTAGCCGGCGCTTCCTTAATAGGTCTCTTTATCGGATTAGTTACCGTTGGTACATTTGGACTTATAGATGCGCCCTAGACTAGTTATGTAGAAATGGCCGTTAGTGGAGCTCCACTTTGGCTATTATGGTTAATTGCCTTTTTGCTGGCAGGTATCCCATTATTCTTCCTGTTCATTTTAGGCTTAAAAATACTGGTAGGAAGATTAAAATCTATTGGTACTCCGGCAAAACTAGTTCTATTGGGATTATGGCTTCTGGCACTTATAGGTGCTGCAGTAATAGGTATTCAACAAGCAACTCATCGTGCCTTTGATGGGGAACAGGTAATTACCGAAACACTGTCTATATCAGCTAACGACACCCTTTACCTGGCAATGCAGGCCAATCCTAATTACTCATCCAGTATTTACAGAAGTTCAGATTTCAAAATAAAATACGATGATAATGATGAAAAGGTATTGTACAGCTCAGATGTTCGTCTAATTGTAAAGCCTACTAAAGATTCCCTTGCCAAACTGGAAGTAGTTAAGTCGGCAGAAGGTAAAGATTACAAAGAAGCCAGAGAACGCGCTCAGAATATAGTTTACAATACTAATTTCAGTAGAAATGAATTATTGCTGAATAGTTTTTTTACTTCGGCTACAAAATATAAGTACAGGGATCAGGAAGTGAAAGTTACTTTGTATTTGCCAGAAGGTGCCAGTCTCGTAGCAGACGATAATACAAGCTCTTTTCATAGAAATACAGACTACTGGGGAGATATTTTGATAAGTGGTGACGAAGAAAAAGTCTTAAAAATCACTGAAGATGCTGCTATTTGTGAAGATTGCCCGGTAGAAGAATGGGAAACCGAAAGTGAAGATGAATGGGATGAAGACGGTGACTTTAATGCCAGGATAAATTCTGGCGACGAAGAGGTGAATATTCAAATTAACCGCAGAGGGGTAACGGTAGATAAAAAACCGGTTGATAAAGAACAGGAAAATCTTGAAAATGAAGAATTATGATACAATTAATTCTGCACTTACTAATGCTGCTCTTCGGTTTAGGAGAGCCAGCAGAAGAAAATGATCCACTGGTTGAAGATTATATTGAATGTAATGAAGTCTTGACCGAACACTGCACCATAGCTTTCAATGAATGCTAAGCAAGTCTTAAAAGCCTCCCATCCGGAGGCTTTTTTACTATATTTGTTTTAAACCCTTATTTTTTATGAAAAAGATACTACTATTACTAAGCATTTTTATGGCTTTTAGCTGTGGCGCAAAAAAAATAAAAGGAAGCAGAAACGTAACTACCGAAAAAACACGCTTAACAGATTTCCATAGTGTTGATATTGCCGGGGATTTTGAAGTAACGCTCAAACAAGGATCTACCGCGATGATGGAAGTTGAAGCCGATGATAACCTACACCGCATAATAAGAGGCGAAGTTGTAGACCAGGTTTTATATTTAAAGCCTACAAAAAAAATTGGCCGTAGCAAATCTCAGGAAATCTCCCTTACCTATCCTGAAAACCTTCAGAAAATTACGGTTTCGGGCAACACGGAATTAGAAGCAGATGAAGATTTATATTCAGAAGAACTAAAAATCACCACAGCAGATGATGCTGAAGTTTATCTTACCGTAACCGCCACTAAATTTGATCTTTTTAACGAAGGGAAGGCTGACGTAGAATTAAATTTAACTGCAGAAGATGTTTATTTTCAGCTTAACGAGTCCAGCTACATTAAATCTTTGGTAAATGCACCCAGGTTTAAAGTTGATATCTATGAAAAAGCCAGCGCGCGTATTGAAGGGGAAGTTGATGATTTGCAATTACGTTCTGAACATTCTACCAAATTTGACGGTAGAAGATTAAGCGCAAGAACCGCAGTGGTTATTGCTGAAGGAAAATCTAAAAATGAACTTGAAGTGCTTGAAAACCTTACACTTACTGCTAAAAACCGAAGCGAAATGGAACTTTATGGAAATCCAAAAGTAGATTTGGTTGAATTTTCAGAAAAAGCGGTACTTGCGAAAAAGGATTGAGTTATTTAGCCTACATTTAATCCCTATAACTAAAACTATTAACTATGAAAATTGGATTAAAATCAATTTTATTAATTCTGGCATTAAGCCTAAGTTTTGTGTCTTGCAGGGAAGAAGAAGAAAAATCTGAAATTGAACAATTAGCCGGTGAAGAAGATGCCAAGGTGAAAGTAAAAGATGATAAGATTAAAGTAAAAACCGATGATAAAAAGATTAAAATCAAAGAAGATGATGGTGAGGTAACAAAAAAAGTGAAGATAGATAACGACGATAACTAGTTTTATTTCGTATTCCTATCACTCTTACCTCAATCAATTCTAAAAATTGTTTTAAAAGTCCCGTTTTTCGGGACTTTTTTATTGGTATTTAGTATCTTAATTTAAAATTACTACAATGCATAAAAAAGAGATATATACCGCCGGAAAAGAACTCCGGGAAGCCGAAAAAGTATTGGTTTTAATTCACGGCCGTGGCGGCAGCGCTAAAGAATTTCTTTCTTTGGCCAATCAGTTAAACACATCAGATTTTGCAATTTTAGCACCACAAGCTACAGATTTTACCTGGTACCCGAATTCATTTTTAGCTCCATTGGCTCAAAATGAACCCGAATATTCATCGGCTTTAGAAGTTTTAGAAGAACTGCTGGAAGAAATTAAGGAAACGGGTATAGCTTCAGAAAATATCTATTTTGCCGGATTTTCACAGGGCGCCTGTCTAACACTGGAATTTGTAACCCGAAACGCCCAGAAATTTGGTGGAGTTGCAGCTTTCACCGGCGGACTCATTGGCGATAAGATTTATACCGAAAATTATTCGGGTGATTTTAATGGTACCCCAATTTTTATTGGAACTGGCGATCCAGACCCCCACGTTCCAGTTGAGCGAGTAGAAGATTCTGCTGAAATTTTAAGGGAAATGAATGCCAATGTAGAAGTGAAGATCTACCAAAACAGGCCACATACAATTTCAGAATATGAGCTGAAAATCGCTAATAATTTTATTTTTAATTAAGATTAAAATCAATTTTATGAGAAGCATCAAAAAAATACATACTGCGGTAAGTTCGCCTATTGCCGATCTTATTACCTATCGCGCTTTGCCCACAAATTCTATAGATCATATAGATCCTTTTTTATTCTTAAACCACCATGGCTACCAGGAATATCCGGAAAACAATAATGGATTACCTTTTGGACCTCACCCCCACCGCGGATTTGAAACCGTTACTTTTATTTTGAAAGGTGATTTAACCCATAAAGACAGTGGCGGATTTGAAAGCGTGATAAAAGCCGGAGGCGTGCAATGGATGACCGCTGGGAAAGGCCTTATCCACGCTGAAGTTTCTTCAGAAGAATTCAAGAAAAATGGAGGAGAACTGGAAATTCTTCAGCTTTGGGTAAACTTACCTGCAAAATATAAAATGACCGAACCTAATTATGTAGGACTTCAAAAAGAAGATATCCCGCAGTTAACTTTAAATGACGGAGAAGTCAAATTAGCAGCAGTATCAGGAAACTGGGAAGAAAAAAAGGGCGCTTTTAATCCTTTAAATGATATTCAAATGGCTACGTTGGAATTTGCCGAAGGTGGTAAATATTCGGTAGAAATTCCTTCCAAAAGAAATATTTTCTTTTACGTGGTTAAGGGTAAGGTAAATGTAAACGGTGAAGAAGCCAAAATGCATAATCTGGTTGAATTCGCTAATGATGGTGAGAAACTGGAAATTGAAGCTCTGGAAGAAAGCACTTTACTTCTTGGACACGCTGAGCCTTTCAATGAACCCATCGTAGCACAGGGTCCTTTTGTAATGAATTCACAGCAGGAAATTCAGCAAGCTTTTCAGAATTATCAGAATGGTGAATTTGGAAATTGGAATGGTTAATTTCTGCTATTAATATCCTATAAAATAAACTTTTAACTACGTGAAAATAATTTCAACCAATATTGGAAAGCCAACTAAAATAATTTGGAATTCCAAAGAAATACTTACAGGTATATATAAAACAGCTACTGATGAACCTATTTATTTGGCGAAAAATAATGTGATGAATGATGAAGTTTCAGATCGTAAACATCACGGTGGTTTTTACAAGGCCTGCTACATATTTTCTTCAGAACAGTATCCGTATTGGAAAAATCTTTATCCCAATCTTGATTGGAACTGGGGAATGTTTGGAGAAAACCTAACTGTTACGGATTTTGATGAAAGAAAGGTTTTCTTAGGTGATGTCTATAAAGTGGGTGATGCCGTAGTGCAGGTTTCAGATTATCGAGAACCCTGTTATAAACTCGGTTATAAATTTGGAGATCAAAAGATCCTGAAACAATTTATTAAAAGGGGTTTTGCAGGAACCTATTTAAGTGTCCTGGAAGAAGGATTTGTAGCTAATAATGATAAATTCACCTTAATAGAGCGTCCTGATAAGAGTTTAAGTGTGTCTGACCTTTTCCATTTGGTATATGCAAAAGAGAAGAACCGGGACTACCTGCAAATTGCAGCAAATAATAAAGCCCTGGATCCTAAGAAAAGAGCATTGTTGGAGAAGTATATTTGGTAATAAACTTTTAAAACAGCTTCATAAAAAAACCTCCTTAGCCAACTAAGGAGGTTTTTGTTTATGATTAAATATCAGGGATTCCCGTCTTCACAGGAATAGAATTATTTCCCTTCCATTTTATCTTTTAAAGCTTGAAGATCGGCATTAACATCACCAATAGTGGTTTTGTCATTGCTTTGCGAAGCTGCTTTTTTAGCTGCTTGCTTAACGATTTGCTGCTCTTCTTCTTTGTGAATAGCCATATGTGAAGCTACCACTCTTTTGAATTCTTTATTGAATTCAATGATCTGGAACTCTGCAGATTCACCTTTAGTCAATTTGTTACCGTCTTCTTTTTCAAGATGTCTGGTTGGAACAAATGCAGTGATATCTTCGTTAAAGTCTATAGTAGCACCTTTGTCTACGATCTCTGCGATCTCTGCGGTGTGTTTAGTACCAACAGCGAACTCAGTTTCATATTTATCCCAAGGGTTGTCTTCAACCTGCTTGTGACCAAGGCTTAACTTACGTCCTTCAACATCTAATTCAAGAACTACAACCTCAAGCTCATCCCCTACGTTAGTAAATTCTGATGGGTGCTTGATTTTCTTAGTCCAGGATAGATCAGAGATATAGATAAGTCCGTCAATTCCTTCTTCTAATTCTACGAATACACCAAAGTTGGTGAAATTACGTACAATCCCTTTGTGTTTAGAACCAACAGGATATTTAGTAGTAATATCTGTCCATGGATCTGGAGTTAATTGTTTAATTCCAAGAGACATTTTACGGTCTTCACGATCTAAAGTTAAAATTTGCGCTTCAACCTCATCTCCAACATTTACGAAATCCTGAGCTGAACGCAAGTGCGTGCTCCAAGACATTTCAGAAACGTGGATAAGACCTTCAACACCATCGGCTACTTCAATAAATGCACCGTAATCTGCGATTACAACGACCTTACCTTTTACCTTGTCTCCAACCTTAAGGTTTTCGTCAAGAGCTTCCCATGGGTGTTTGCTTAATTGCTTAAGACCAAGTTGGATTCTTGTTTTAGCTTCATCAAAGTCAAGAATTACCACGTTTAGTTTTTGATCAAGCTCAACGATCTCATTTGGATGATTGATACGAGACCAGCTAAGGTCGGTAATGTGAACAAGTCCGTCAACTCCTCCAAGATCAACAAATACTCCGTAAGAAGTAATGTTTTTAACAGTACCTTCAAGTACCTGACCTTTTTCAAGCTGACCGATAATTTCTTTCTTCTGTTCTTCGATATCGGCTTCAATAAGCGCTTTGTGAGAAACTACAACGTTTTTGAATTCGTGGTTGATTTTCACAACTTTAAATTCCATTGTTTTTCCTACGTAAGCATCGTAATCACGGATAGGCTTCACGTCTATTTGAGAACCTGGCAAGAATGCCTCAATTCCAAATACATCTACGATCATACCACCTTTAGTTCTGCATTTTACAAAACCGTTTACGATAAGACTTTCATCGTGAGCTTTGTTCACACGATCCCAGGCCTGGATTACACGAGCCTTACGGTGAGAAAGAATTAATTGTCCGGTTGAATCTTCACGAACATCAATCAATACCTCAACCTCGTCTCCAACTTTAAGATCTGGATTGTAACGAAATTCGTTAAGGGAAATTACGCCTTCACTTTTTGCGTTAATGTCTATAATTGCATCACGATCTGTAATATTAATTACTTTTCCTGTAACAACTTCGTCATTTAAAGTGTCTACGAAATTTTCTGCAACTAATTTCTCAAATTCTTCCAGCTTCTTATCATCAATAGGGTCAATCCCCTCTTCATAATTATGCCAGTTAAATTCTTCAAGAAATTTCTCAGGGTTTTCCTGCTGCTCGGTAGGAGCTGGTTGCGATGATGTAGCCATTCCGGCTACCGGTTGAACTTCAAGATTTTCGTCCTGAACGTCCTGGTTTGTTTTGTCTTCAGCCATTGCTGATAAAAAATTTGTATCCTGTATTCTTCGGAAATATTAAGCAAATAAAACACAGAAGATGTTTATGGTTTGATTTTCAATCCCTTTTGAATTTCCGATTCTTCGCCAAAAAGGGCTGCAAAAATACAACTTATTTTTAAATTCTCAAACCCTGAACAGCTTAAAACAGGATGCTTATTCTTCAATTTTATCCTTGGCTAATTTCAGTACTTTTTTGAATTGTTCTTCTAAATTCATATCAGAATTATCAATTTCTATAGCATCGTCAGCTTTTACTAATGGCGAGTCTTCACGCGTAGTATCAAGGTAATCTCTTTCCTTTACATTTTCAAGAACGTCTTCATATTTCACGTCGTTTCCGCGTTCTTTCAATTCATTATATCTGCGCTCCGCTCTTTTTTCGGTTGATGCGGTCATAAATAACTTAAGATCGGCATCAGGGAAAACCACGGTTCCAATATCGCGGCCATCCATAACCACCGCTTTATTTTTCCCAATTTCCTGCTGAATATCAACGAGCATTTTTCTAACATCCGGGACTGCAGCTACTTTACTAACCTGCTGCGAAACTTCCATCAACCTGATTTCCTTTTCTACATTTTCACCATTTAAATGTACTTCTCCATAACCTACCTCTTTATTAAAAACAAAACTGATATTAATAAATGGCAATTGTCTTAAAATAGTTTCTTTATCAAAATTGGAATCAGTAACTATCATTTTACGCATTAAGTATAAGGTCACCGCGCGATACATAGCGCCGGTATCTACATACACATAACCGAGTTCTGCGGCAAGTTGCTTCGCTACGGTACTTTTTCCGGTGGAAGAATAGCCGTCTATGGCAATCGTTATTTTTTTACTCATAATTTAATTTCAAGGTGGAAGGCAAACTTAGGCAAAGCGATAGTTTTCTGAAACTTTCAATATCAGAATTAAAAAAAGCTGTCTGGAAAATCCGTGAGAACGTCATTTTGTACCGAATCTTCGGGATCAGAATCTAAGAAAATGAGAATTAATCTCATTTTAGAACTGAAACCAGTTCAGGTGGACGAAACCGGATGTCCCCAAACAGCTTTTAAAATTAAAGCGTTTTAGCGTTTTTTACTTTTTCATCTGTAATGGCGAGATCTATAACTTCGCTCATTTCATTTACATAATGAAAAGTAAGTCCTTTTAGATAATCTGCTTTTATCTCTTTTATATCACGTTCGTTCTCTTTACAAAGAATGATCTCTTTAATACGCGCACGTTTCGCAGCAAGAATTTTTTCCTTAATCCCTCCTACCGGAAGTACTTTTCCCCTAAGGGTGATTTCTCCAGTCATAGCGACACTTTTCCTCACTTTTCGCTGTGTAAATAACGAAACCAGAGAAGTAAGCATTGTTATCCCTGCACTTGGTCCATCTTTAGGCGTAGCACCTTCAGGTACGTGAATGTGTACATTGTATTTTTCAAATATAGTAGGATCTAAACCAAGTTCTTCGGCGTTAGACTTCATATATTCCATAGCAATGGTAGCCGATTCTTTCATTACTTTTCCAAGGTTACCGGTAATATTCAGGTTTCCTTTTCCTTTAGAAAGAATAGACTCAATAAATAAGATATCACCTCCAACTTGCGTCCAGGCTAAACCGGTTACCACACCGGCAACTTCATTGTTTTCATATTTATCGCGTTCCAGTCTTGGACTTCCAAGCACTTCTATAACATCTTCGTTGGTCACTTTAACATTATACTCCTCTTCCATCGCAATATTCTTGGCGGCGTGACGAACCATTTTTGCGATCTGCTTTTCCAAACCACGAACACCAGATTCCCGGGTATAACCTTCCACAATTTTCTCTAATTGCGGCTTGGCAATCTTTATATGCTCTTTTGTTAGTCCATGCTCTTTTAATTGCTTTGGAAGTAAATGCTGCTTGGCAATTTCTACCTTCTCCTCTATGGTATAACCGGTAACATTTATAATTTCCATACGGTCTCTAAGTGCCGGTTGAATGGTACTCAAAGTATTGGCCGTTGCAACGAACATTACCTTAGAAAGGTCAAAGCCCATTTCCAGGAAGTTATCGTGGAATTCACTATTCTGTTCGGGATCCAATACTTCCAATAATGCTGAAGAAGGATCACCGGCGTGGCCCATACTTAATTTATCAATTTCATCTAAAACAAAAACCGGGTTGCTGGTGCCCGCTTTTTTGAGCGATTGGATAATTCTACCCGGCATCGCCCCGATATAAGTTTTCCTGTGTCCGCGTATTTCAGCTTCATCGCGTAAGCCACCAAGAGAAACTCTTACGTACTCTCTTCCTAAAGCTTCGGCCATAGATTTACCAAGCGAAGTTTTACCAACTCCGGGAGGTCCGTAAAGACAAAGAATTGGCGACTTCATATCGTTACGAAGTTTCAAAACCGCTAAATATTCTATAATTCGGCGTTTTACATCGTCTAAACCATAATGGTCGCGATCCAGAATTTTCTTTGCTCGTTTTAAATCAAATTTATCTTTACTGAATTCATTCCACGGAAGATCCAAGAACAAGTCTAAATAATTTCGTTGAATTGAATATTCTGCCACCTGCGGATTCATCCGCTGCATTTTAGAAATTTCCTTATCAAAATGTTTTTGAACTTTCTCGTCCCATTTTTTCTTTTTGGCGCGAAGTTTCATCTCTTCAATTTCATCTTCATGAGAAACGCCGCCCAGTTCTTCCTGGATGGTTTTCATTTGCTGATGAAGAAAATATTCACGCTGCTGCTGGCTCATATCACTTTGCACCTTGCTCTGAATATCATTTTTAAGTTCCAGTTTCTGAAACTCCATATTCATATGCCGCAAAGTAGCCAGGGCGCGATCTTTAAGATCGTTGGTTTCCAGTAATTTTTGCTTGTCTTCTACCGCAAGATTCATATTGGAAGACACAAAATTGATTAGGAAAGAAGAGCTTTCTATATTCTTAATCGCGAAAGAAGCCTCGCTTGGAATATTAGGACTTCCCTTTATAATTTGTAGTGCAAGTTCCTTTATAGAATCTATAATCGCAGGAAACTCTTTATTATCAAGTTCCGGTCTTGCTTCAGGAACTTCCTTAATTTTCGCTGTTAGGTAAGGTTCTTCTTTGACAATTTCATCAATTTCAAAACGCTTTTTTCCCTGGATAATTACCGTAGTATTTCCATCGGGCATTTTTAAAACCCTAAGAATACGCGCAACAACACCGGTTGTATAAATATCCTTTGCAGAAGGATTTTCTACTTCTTCATCTTTTTGTGCAACAACCCCGATTATCTTTGAATCGTTGTTTGCTTCATTAATCAATTTAATAGAAGTATCCCTTCCGGCCGTAATTGGTATTACCACCCCGGGAAATAACACTGTATTTCTTAACGGAAGTATTGGTAAAGTTGAAGGCAATTCTTCCCTGTTTATTTCTTCTTCATCCTCTGGCGTCATTAAGGGAATTAAATCTGCATCCTGATCTATATCTTGCAATGACAAACTGTCAAAACTCGTCAATTTAGTTTTAGCCATAATTTATTTTAAGTCAAACTGTCACAAACAGCTTGTGGTTCTTAATCTTTTCTTTTTCTTTAAAGTCTTATGCTCAGTAAACTAAGCTGCTTTTCGTGCAATTTCTACTAGAAGTAGTCAATTCCTGTGCCACCATCTTTTTCAGATTTTTTTTCTGAAAACTGTAACAAATCAAATTCAAAGCTATCTTTAGTATAGAAACAAGATAGTTTTAATTGACACCAACCATCACACATATCAATGATCTTGTTGCACGTTGCCGAAAAAATGACCAGCGTGCACAAATGGAAGTTTACGAGCGCTATTACAAAGCTATGTATAATACTTCCCTGCGTATTGTTAACGATACAGCTGAAGCTGAAGACATTATGCAGGAAGCATTTTTAAAAGCATTTGCAAAGATAGATAGCTTTCAGGGGACTTCCACCTTTGGGGCCTGGTTAAAAAGGATTGTGGTAAACCTAAGTATTAATGCATTCAATAAAAAGGTAAAATTAAACGAAGTAGCCTATAACGATGAGCTGAAGAATGAAATAGATGAAAGTGAAGGAATTATCCTGGAAGAAGATTCTAAAAATGAAAAGGTAAATAAGATTTTAAAAACGCTCAATTCGCTTAAAGAAAATTACCGCGTCGCTTTAACGCTGCACTTAATAGAAGGTTACGATTACGAAGAGATTGGCGAGATATTAAATTTAAGTTATGCCAATTCCCGAACTATGATTTCGAGAGCAAAAGAAAGTTTAAGAAAAAAATTGCTGAAAGATGAAACCGGCATGAGGCCGGACCCAAAAACCGGCAAAGAACCAGGAAAAAATAACTAACCTGTAATGATTTCAGGATTAGTTCAATTTATAAAATTATGAAAAACGATAATACATACGAGCTTTTTAAAGAGCTGGACTTTGACAATAAAGAACCTGCTTCAGGACACAAAACAAGATTTCTGAAAAAACTGGAGGAACAGAATAACCAAACCAAACCATTAGGCAGCAGGCCTCATAAGAGAAGCCTTTGGGCGCCAATGCTATCGGTGGCTGCAATTCTTGCGATAGCTTTTATGGTTTTTACCGGATTTTTTAATGAAAACACACGCGGGAATTCTGGAGAATTAGCAAGTGTTTCTCCTGAAATGAAAGAAACCCAGCAATTTTACACCCAGCTTATAAAAACCGAACTGGCAACTCTTGAAACTGAAGATACCCCTGGAACCGAAGCGATTGTAAAAGATGCTTTGACCCAACTTGAAAAACTGGAAAACGAATACACAAAACTGAAAAAAGATTTACAAAACAGCGGTAAAGATAAACGGGTTATCTACGCGATGATATCCAATTTTCAGCAGAGAATAGATCTATTAAATGAAGTACTTGAACAAATAGAAAATATTAAAACCCTAAAAAAACAGAGCGATGAAAACTATATTTAAAATATTAATGGTGACTATGCTTGTCCCGGCTTTAAGCTATTGTCACGGCGACCTCAACGGCAGGCATACCAAAGAGAAAAAAGTCACAAAATCTTATAATGTGAGCGCTACCGATATGCTGACCATAGATAACAGTTACGGAAATGTAGATATTTCAACCTGGGATCAAAATAAAGTGGTAATAGAAGTCAACATAAAAACTAATGGCGATGATGAGGAAAAAGTACAACAAAAACTAGATGAAATCAGTATAGAATTTAATCAGTCTGCCTCTGGTGTGAGTGCAAAAACTCATTTCACAAGAGAAGATAGATCCTGGTGGAGCTCGCTTTTTAATAGTTCAGGTAATGTAAATATGCAAATCAATTACACCATAAAAGCGCCAGAAAGACATAGTGTAGATATAGAAAACGATTACGGCGGAATTTACATAGACCGGCTCCTGGGGAATGCAAAAATAAGCTGCGATTATGGAAAAATTGATATTGGCGAATTACGTGGAAATTCCAATCTTCTTAATTTTGATTACACGCGTAACAGCCACATAGGTTTCGTGAAAAATGCAGAGATAAAAGCCGACTATAGCGGTTACGAAATTGAAGAAGCCGAAAGACTAAATATTAGTGCCGATTATACCGATTCCAGGATTAAAAAAGTTGCCCAGCTGGATTTTAACTGTGATTATGGTAGTATAAATATTGAAAAAGCGAAAAGAATTGTAGGCAATGGGGACTATCTAAGCACTAAAATAGGCCGTGTTTTTGAATCTCTGGATCTCAACCTCGATTATGGTTCGGCTACTATAGATAAGATCTTAAAAGGAGTTTCTAAAGTAGAGATAAACACCGATTATGCTGGTATAAAACTAGGTTACGACAGAGAACATCCGTTTAATTTTACGGTAAAATCATCTTACGGCAATGCAAAAGGATTGGACGAGATGCAAATTAGAAAACGCCACGACGAGAATACCAGTAAACTTTTTGAAGGCTATCATCTTGAAGAAAATTCAGGTAACAGCATTTTTATCAATACCAGTTATGGAAATGTAACTTTCAACAAACAGTAAAATACCTCAGAGCATTTAAATCTCGATTATCGAGTAACAAAACCGAAAATAATTTTACTCACTTTAAAACAATTCATCAATCATTAAACTTAAATTATGAAAAAACTAATCTTAATTTTATCAGTATTATTTATCGCATCCTCACCAGTCCAGGCGCAATGGTGGGGCAGTAACGAAACCATAAAAGGAAACGGTGAAATGACTTCAGAAAAAAGGAACACCGGCGATTATGACGAAATTACCCTGGTAGGTTCTATGGATGTTGAACTGGTTTCAGGCTCCGAAGGAAATTTAACTGTAGAAGCTGAAAGCAACCTTCAGGAATATATTACTACTGAAGTAAACGGCGGCACCTTAAAAATCTCAATCGAAAAAGGTTATAATTTAAGACCTTCAAGAAATAAAGGCATAAAAGTAACGGTGCCATTTCAAGATTTAGATGCGGTTGAAGTAACCGGCTCCGGAGATCTTTGGAATTCTGCTACAATTACTGCAAGAAACTTCAGCACCAAGCTTACGGGTTCAGGTGATATCAAATTAGACCTGGAAGTTGAAAACCTGGAAGGTGCAGTAACCGGGTCGGGGGATATTCAATTAAGAGGAAAAGCCAGGGATTTTGATTGTAAAGTGACCGGTTCTGGCGATTTTAAAGCGTATGACTTAAGAGCAGAAAATGTTGAAGCTACCGTAATGGGTTCCGGAGATATTCAAATTTCAGCAAATAAGAAGTTGAAAGCCAAAGTAATGGGATCGGGAGATATAAAATATAAAGGAAACCCAGAAAATCAGGATTTTAAAACTTCCGGTTCGGGCTCAATTTCTTCAAATTAATATTCAGAAGAAATAAAACGAAAAAGAAAAATTATTAAATCCTGTCTTTCGAGACGGGATTTTTTATGGGTACCCGCAGCAATAAAATTACTCCTCCAATAAAAAAGATCACTAAAAATAAGATTGAATTTCTAACACTCCCAGTGATTTGAGCTACAATTCCGTACAGGAACATTCCTATTACAATTCCTATTTTTTCAGCAACATCATAAAAACTGAAATAACTCGCGGTATCTATCGCATTTTCCGGAAGCATCTTAGAATAAGTAGACCGCGAAAGCGACTGAATCCCGCCCATAACTAAACCTACCGAAGCCGCAGCTACATAAAATTGTTGCGGACTCACGATAAAAAAAGCATAACCACAGATGGCGATCCAGATTAAATTTATGAAAATAAGGACTTTAATATTTCCGAATTTTATCGCCAGCCTCGAGGTCAAGGTTGCGCCCACTACAGCCACCAGTTGAATTAATAAAATACTTATAATTAATCCCGTTGTTGCGTCCTGCTCCCCCCACTCTAATTCTTCTATTCCAAAATAAGTTGCTACCAGCATAATGGTTTGTACCGCCATACTGTAAACAAAAAACGCGGCTAAATATCGCTTCAGTTGAATATTGTGTTTCAGGGTAATCCATATTCCACGAAGTTCCCTGAAACCATTAAAAAGAACATTTTTAGTAAAAGCGGCCTTCTTATTTCCTTTAGGTAGATAGGCATAAGTATATTGGCTAAAACCAATCCACCATACACCGGTTAAAACAAAAGATAAACGTGTGGGTAAAGCTTCACTTTCAAAACCAAATGTTTCAAAATTAAGAATCATTAAAAGGCAAATCACCAGAAGGATCACACTACCAATATAACCCAGGGAGAAACCCTTCGCGCTAACTTTATCCTGCTGATTGGGAAAAGCAATATCTGGCAAGTAGGAATTATAAAATACCAAACTTGCCCAAAAGCCTATAAGCGCAAGAAAATAGCACAATAGGCCAAACCAGAGAAATTCGAGACTAAACCAAAAAAGACCTATACAGGAAAGCGCTCCCAAATAGCAGAAAAACTTTAAAAAATTCTTCTTATTTCCCACATAATCGGCAATACCGGATAAAAACGGACTTAAAACAGAAACCACTAAAAACGCAGCTGCTGTAACATAACTTATTAAAGAATCGTTATTAATACTAAAACCAAGAAAGTCTACGGTATCGTCCAGGATGGTACCATCTTCATCTTTTACAATGGTAAGTGCTCCATAAAAAATAGGAAAAATAGCGGAAGAAATTACGAGACTGTAAACCGAGTTCGCCCAGTCATAGAAAGCCCAGGCATGTAATAATTTTTTATGCCCTTTGGGAAGTTTATTCATTTACGCAGAATATTTTAACGAGCCCTAAAATAGAAAAAGCTGCCTTAAAAGACAGCTTTTTCATATAATTTATATGTTATATTCTATTGAAAACTGGTAACACCGTACTTCTTAGCTTCGGCCTCAGCTTCAGGAGCCCATTTCTCCAGGTTATTAATCCTGGTCTGGTTAGCAGGGTGAGTACTTAAAAACTCCGGTGGAGCCTGGCCATCACTTTGTGCCGCCATTCTTCTCCATAAATCGGCAGCTTCGTAAGGATCATATCCGGCAATTGCCATTAAGGTTAATCCAATTCTATCGGCCTCGGTTTCGTGGCTTCGGCTAAAAGGAAGCATTACTCCAACTTGAGTTCCCAAACCATAAGCTTGTGCAAATATTTGTTGGGTTTCCTGGCTTCTACCACTTACGGCTACTGAACCTGCCACTGCACCAAGTTGTTGCAACTGGGCAGCACTCATTCTTTGTGCACCGTGATCGGCAAGGGCGTGGGCGATCTCATGAGCCATAACTACAGCTACCCCGGTTTCGGTTTCAGCTACCGGTAAAATTCCGGTAAAGAAAACTATTTTTCCCCCTGGCATTGCAAATGCATTTACCGCATCATCTTTTACAAGATTATATTCCCATTTAAAATCTTCTAAAAATCCCTGGTACCCATTAGCATTAAGATATCTCTCTGCGGCAGTTTCAATTTTACTTCCAGTACGTTTAATCATTTGTGCCTCAGCGGTACCGGTTACAACTTCATTTTCAGACAAGAATTGATCATATTGCTGAAAAGCAGCAGGAAATAACTGATCGTTAGAGACAAAATTCAAATTCTTTTCTCCGGTAAAGGGATTGGTTTTACAAGCTATCACGAGCAGTAAAACCGCAATCACGCTAATTGTCTTTTTAAGTTTCATATGTTTTGGTTTAGTTTTGTTAAAATTACAAAAGCATTGAATGCTTGTTTATCGCTTTAAGCATCATTTAACAGTTTACACTTTTCAAAAATGATACCACAAAGAGAATTATCCCGTAGATAGGCATTCCTTCTACCGTATGACATTTAGGAAATATGTAAATTGCGGTTTAATTACCCAAAATTAAAGATGAATAAAAAACAAAAAGATCAAATCCCGGTACAAAGATTACTTGTGCCAAATTATATTAGATATACCGGTAACGTACTCTCTAAACTTTCGCCTTTTGTGGCCAGCAGGTTTGCGGGGCAACTTTTCTTAACCCCGTTTAAATATAAGCTGCCAGAACGGGAAAAAAATATGGATGAGCTTTCTAAACAATATCGGGCAGAAATCCCAAAAACCAGCCGTGAAATTGTGGTATATGAATATGGTGAAAGCAAAAAGAAAATTTTATTGGTGCACGGTTGGAGTGGTCGCGGTACCCAGTTAGCCAAAATAGCTGAAACTTTAAAGGCTGAAGGTTATAGTACCATTAGCTTTGATGCTCCTGCCCACGGTAAAGCTCCGGGTAGGAAAAGTATGATGCTGGATTTTATAGATTCCATTCAGTTTTTAGATGAAAAATATGGTCCTTTTGAGGCTGTTATTGGTCATTCCCTGGGCGGAATGGCTACACTAAGAGCCGTAAAAGAAGGTTTAAATACCAAAAAACTAGTAATTATAGGGACAGCTAACAGTATTACCCATATAACCCGTGAATTTGCACAAAACCTTAAAATGAACCGCAAGGTAGCCGATAAGATGAAAGCTCATTTCGATAAAAAATTCGATATTGATATGGATAGTTATTCTGGGGCAATTTCGGCTAAGGAAGTAAAGATACCTACTCTTGTTGTTCATGATGAAAATGACGTAGATGTTGAAATATCTTCAGCTTACGATATCCACGAGGCATTAGAAAACAGCGAACTCTTTATCACAAAAGGTTTGGGACACCGCCGTATATTGGGTGATTCTAAAGTAATTAACAAAATCACAACGTTCATCGCGGTATAATCTTTGTACTTTTAAAAGAAAAAACCCATCCGGGTTTTCAAGATGGCTATTTTTTTTTCTAAATAAAAAGCTATTTAAACTTAAAAAAACAATGAAAAAGATAATACCAATTTTACTCGCAGTTTTTGTGATGAGCTGCCAGGGTAATGCTCAAAAAGATCAGGAAAAGGACCAGCAAAAAAAAGAGGAATTTGAAGTTTCCAAAACCGATGAACAATGGAAAGCCGAATTAAGCGATGCTGAGTATAAGGTTTTAAGAAAAGCGGCTACAGAACCTTCATTTTCGAGCCCTTTAAACGACATTGAAGAACAGGGAACCTTTGTATGCGCCGCCTGCGGAAATGAACTCTACAAAACCGAACATAAATTCATGAGCGGTACAGGCTGGCCAAGTTTTGATCGCCCTATTAAAGGCGGTGTGGCTTATGGTACCGATTCTAAATTAGGTTACCAAAGAAACGAAGTACACTGCGCTCGTTGCGGTGGGCATTTAGGCCACGTTTTTGAGGACGGGCCAAAAGAAACCACCGGCAAAAGACATTGTATTAATGGGATTGCGATGGATTTTGAACCAGAAGAAAAATAGATTTTCGTTTTCACGGAAATAATAAAATAATTTAAGATTTCCAGCATAATTTTTCCCGTTTTTTTCGGGACGGAAATAACAAAAAAATTAAGAATGAAAAAGTATAGTATAGAAAAACCTGAAACCGAATGGAAAGAACAACTTTCTGAAGAACAATTTCGGGTATTGAGAGAGAAAGGAACAGAAGCACCACACACCGGGAAATACAATATGCATTTTGAAGATGGTGAGTATTTTTGCGCCGGTTGTGGTGAAAAATTATTTGACAGCGAAGCCAAGTTTGAAAGTGGCTGCGGTTGGCCCAGTTTTGATAAAGCTATAGAAGGAAAAGTGGAATACGTACAGGATAAAACCTTTGGAATGATTAGAACTGAAATTCTATGTGCTAGCTGCGGAGGACATCTTGGCCACGTTTTTGATGATGGACCTACAGAAACCGGCCAGCGCTACTGCGTAAACTCGGCCAGTATTAATTTTAATAAATAACAACCTAACACCTATGATTATGAAAAAACTATTTTCAATTTTATTTATGACCACGTTTTTATTTGCAGCCTGTGAAGGAGATCAAGGCCCTCAGGGACCTCCAGGTCCTCCTGGTGAAAACGGCGTTGATATTGTTGGCATCAGTTATGAATATGATGTAGAGTTTCAATACGTTGAAGACGATAATATTTATTTTTCCTTATTGGAATTTCCAACAACTGAAAAACCCTCAGATGCTATTTTAGTTTATAGACTGGAAACAATTGAAGGAGTAGAAACCTGGAATTTAATTCCCAAAAGCTATTTTTTCAATGAAGGCATTCTACAAATTTCTTCAAATCATACCGATCAGGATGTTGAGTTATTAATTGAAGCTGATTTTGATTTAGAGAATCTAGATGCTTCCTTCACTTCAAATCAATATTATAGAGTTGTAGTGGTACCGTCAGACTTCGAGCAAAGTACAGGAGTTGATACCTCAGATATAAACGCGGTTATGAACGCACTTGATCTAAAAGAAAGTGATGTGAAAAAAGTAGGAAGTCTTAAGTAAGACTAACTTTTATTCAAAACAGACCTCACAGATTTAAAACCTGTGGGGTCTTTCTTATTTAAGAAATTTGTTGTGTCAATTCTAAATTTTAAATGACTCCAAATCTTCTTCAAATTAACCATTAAATTAAACCTGATTTATTTTCTATTTTCTTTGCAACTATACTCATAGCGAAAACTTTCAGTTTAAATGTTTATTCCTTAAATTCGCAACTTCAGTCGCTAAGCGAGATTTAAAATTAGTCCTGAAGTATGCCTTTTTCATTACAATCTGGCTTGCCTCGGGAGAATAACTAAGCATTATAAAAAATTCCGAATATGAGTAAATACGATATCATTGTTTTAGGTAGTGGCCCGGGAGGTTATGTAACCGCCATTAGAGCTTCACAACTAGGTTTTAAAACCGCAATTATAGAAAAAGAAAGCCTTGGAGGTGTTTGTTTAAACTGGGGGTGTATCCCAACCAAAGCCCTTTTAAAGAGTGCCGAGGTTTTTGATTATCTGAAACACGCCGAAGATTACGGATTAAGTCTTGAAAAAGCCGATAAGGATTTTTCAAAGGTCATAAAACGTAGCCGCGATGTGGCTGCAGGAATGAGTAAAGGGGTTCAGTTCCTAATGAAAAAGAACAAAATTGACGTAATTGAAGGCTTCGGGAAATTGAAATCCGGGAAGAAAGTCGCTGTTACAGATAAAGACGATAAAACCAAAGAATATCAGGCTGATAATATTATTGTGGCTACCGGGGCTAGATCTCGCGAATTGCCAAACCTTAAACAAGATGGTAAAAAAGTAATTGGCTACCGTGAAGCAATGAGCCTGGAAAAACAACCAGAATCTATGATCGTGGTTGGCTCTGGTGCTATTGGCGTTGAGTTTGCTCATTTCTATAATGCTATGGGAACTGAGGTGACCGTGGTAGAATTTTTACCAAACGTGGTGCCTTTGGAAGATGAAGAGATCTCCAAGCAATTTGAGCGCAGCATGAAAAAAGCGGGAATTAAAGTAATGACCAATTCTTCGGTAGAAAGTGTAGATACTTCAGGTAAAAAAGTAAAAGCCAAGGTGAAGACCAAAAAAGGCGAAGAAACCCTGGAGGCTGATATCGTACTTTCTGCAGTTGGAATTAAAACCAATATTGAAAATATAGGTCTTGAAGATCTTAAGATCAAAACCGATAAAGATAAAATTGTTGTAGACGATTTTTATAAAACCAATGTAGACGGGATTTATGCAATTGGAGATGTGGTGCACGGCCCTGCGCTGGCACACGTTGCTTCTGCAGAAGGAATTCTTTGTGTTGAAAAAATCAAAGGAATGGACGTTGAGCCATTAGACTACGGGAACATTCCCGGTTGTACTTATGCAACTCCTGAAATCGCATCGGTTGGAATGACTGAAAAGCAGGCAAAGGAAGCCGGATACGAACTTAAAGTTGGTAAATTCCCATTCTCTGCTTCAGGAAAAGCAAAAGCTGCAGGAAAATCGGAAGGATTCGTAAAAGTAATCTTTGACGCTAAATACGGCGAATGGTTAGGTTGCCATATGATTGGCGCCGGAGTAACCGATATGATTGCTGAAGCGGTTCTTGGACGTAAACTGGAAACTACAGGCCACGAAGTATTAAAAGCTGTTCACCCTCACCCAACAATGAGTGAAGCGGTAATGGAAGCTGTTGCTGCTGCTTACGATGAAGTAATTCATATTTAAGAAGCATAAATTATAAAAACAAAATCCCCGAAACAATTCTGCTTCGGGGATTTTGTTGTTTGTTAAGCCCGTCATTACGAACGCAGTGAAGTAATCTCTAAATTTATTTACTATCATCTTTAGACGGCCACGTCAGCTATTACCTCCTCACAATGACACAAATTGTTAGTTTACCGTTTAAGAAATCACTTCAACAACTTAAGAAATCACTTCAACAACAAATCACAATACACAAAACTGGTATCCCAGGATTTTTGATCTTCAGAAAAGCAATTATTGTCTGATTCGTCTACGGGTTTGTAAGATTTCTCAACCATCTCCCCTTTTTCAAATTCAATGGGCTTCTTAAAAATGGGTCCGTCGAAAACAAAAGTGTGAAATTCGCCATTTTCGCCACACTGGTCTACATTCGGCGGTAAATCGTTTAAAAAGCTTGGGTCTATAATTCTTCCGCAGAAAGATTTATCGAGTTTATCGGTGTTTACGCATACTACGATCGCTTTAAATCCGTTGGCAATAAATTCCTTTAAAAGCGCCTTTGTATTTTGTTTCCAAAGCGGAAACACTGCCTTTACTCCTATTTCTTCTAATTGCTTTTCACGATAATCCTTTAGATCTTCCAGAAAAATATCTCCAAAAATGCTATGAGTAAAACCTTCATCTAAAAGCTTGTTGGTTTCTATTTTCATTACCTCATTATAATCTTCCATAGAAACCTCTCCGTGCAATTCTATCTGCTGAAGTGGCAGGTTTAAATATTCTGCCTGCTTTAGGAGTAATTCTATTCGCACACCGTGCATAGAGATTCGGTTAAATTCCGTATTTACCGTAGTAACTAATTTTTGCACCGAATATTCTCCTTCCTGCTGAATTTTGTATAGCGCTAGTGCGGCATCTTTTCCACTACTCCAGTTTAGATAGGCTCTTTTCATTATTTTTTATTTAAAAAACTTTGAATAGCCAAATCATATCCTAAAAGTCCGAAACCAAGAATTACCCCTTTAGCGTTAGGTGCGATATAAGACTTATGCCTGAATTCTTCCCGGGAATGGGTATTAGAAATATGCACTTCTACTACCGGAGTTTTTATGCCTTTAACCGCATCTCCCAATCCAACCGAAGTATGTGTGTAAGCGGCTGCATTTAAAACAATCCCGTCAAAATCTTTATCGGCTTCGTGAAGTTTATTGATGAGCTCCCCTTCTACATTGTTTTGGTAATAAGAAAGTTCGGTTTTTTGAAATTTAAACTGAAGTTCAGAAAAATAGGTGTCAAAACTTTTATTTCCGTAGGTATCAGGTTCACGGGTGCCCAAAAGGTTTAGGTTGGGACCGTTAATAATCATTATTTTCATTTTTTACCGCTTAGTTGGTTATACCCGTAAAGGTAAAAAATAAGATATAGTTGATCTATAAAAAACCCTTCAGAAAAAAGAAAGATCCTTTTAGGGAAATTCAATTTTTAAGAAGGGTAATTTCTGGTTGATTAATTTTAGTTACAATCCGAATTCAATTCCCAGGTTTATGGCACCAAAGCTACCGTCATCTGCGCTAATTCCGGTATAAGATCCTACAAGGCCTATAATTCCGAAATTATAACCTACTTGTGGCCGATAATAAAAGCCACCATCGTTACCATCATTTAAACCTACCGCATAGCCTAAATCGGTTCCGAAAAAGAAACCTCTTACGAGTGAAATACGTCCTGATGCGGAGATAGGGAGAAATGCAGGGTCGTCTACTTCAAAGCCTCCAAAATTATCTTCTTCCATAAAAAATTGGGTATAGCCTATTTTAGGACCTATATATAGCATATCTGCCACGCCAAGCAAATAAGCTAAGTCTGCCCCTGCCTGGAAATTACTAACTTCTTCTATATCTCCAACTGGTAAGCCAACATTTGCGCCAATTCTTAATCCGCTTTGTGCCTGCATAACAGTGGCCCCCAATAAAGCAAAACAAATAACAAGTACTAGTCGTTTCATAATTATACATTTTTGGTTACTTACGTAAAGTTATTGTAAGCAGCAATTAGTACAAACATTAGTAGCGAATTACAGGATTTCAGGTATAAAAAAAACGGGAACCATTAAGTTCCCGCTTTCTATTCATAGGTGTTAATATGCTGTATTAAAACATTAGTCCAATACCTGCCTGGATCCCGTTATTTTTAATAGCATCGTCATCCCAGTTATCGCTATCAAATACATCTGTAAATCCTTGAGTATATCTCGCAGATAAGAAGAACCCGTTGTTAAATTTGTAAGAAGCACCAATTGCCCCTCCAAATTCAAAAGTACTTCCGGCTTCAGTATCAAATTCTGCATCACCCATACTACTTTCAAAGTCATACTCTTCTTCTACCAAAAAGTTAAAAGAAGGCCCTGCTTCGATTGATAATCCATCAATAAGATAGATCTTAGCTAAAACAGGTACTTGAATATAATCAAGCTGATACTCTCCATTAAAATTCTGTCCGGCGAAAGTTCTATTTGCTTCCAGTCCCTGAGTTGCATAAAGCACCTCTGGCTGAAGGGAAAAACGTTCGCTTAAAGGAATTTCAGAAAGTAAACCTAAGTGAAATCCTGTTCGGCTTTTCTCATCCTCAAATCCGTCTGAAGACATATTGGTGAAATTTACACCACCTTTGGCTCCAAAATACACGAATTCCTGTGCGCTTGCCGCGGTAGTAAAACCAAATACGGTAATTAATGCAATTAAAATCGACTTTTTCATTACTTTCATTTTTGTTAGTGTTACAAGGGCAAATGTAGGAACAGGCTTCTTAATAAAATGTTATGTAAGCCTAAAGTATTACTAAGATTAAGGCAAATTGTTTATTATCTTTAACGTATGAAATGGGCCTCTGCATTACAGGATTATTGTAACTATCTTCGCATAGAACGCGGACTCTCAGATAACTCCATTACCAATTACAGGCTGGATGTTGTGAAACTTATTAACTTTTTAAGCGTTAAAAATATAGAAGTTTCACCTATTCAAATTTCAGAAGAAATCTTACAGCAATTTATTTATGAAATTGCCGGCGATGTTAATGCCCGTTCCCAATCACGCATAATTTCTGGTTTACGCGGATTTTTTAATTACCTGGTTTTTGAAGATTACCGCAAAGACAATCCTTTAGACCTCATAGAATCGCCTAAAATAGGCCGAAAATTGCCTGATACCATTTCTACTGAAGAAATAGACCTGCTTATCGCAACTATAGATCTGAGCAAGGCTGAAGGGGAACGTAACCGTGCCATCCTTGAAACTTTATACGGGTGTGGCTTGCGAGTTAGCGAACTTACAGAATTAAAGATTTCAGATCTTTTCTTTAAAGAAGGCTTTATAAAAGTAACCGGTAAAGGAAATAAGCAACGTTTTGTACCGGTTTCAGAATACACACAGAAGTATATCAATATTTATAAAGACGAGGTTAGAATTCATCAAAAGATCAATAAAGATGCTTCTGATACCTTATTTTTAAACCGAAGAGGCAACCCGCTCACCCGGGCAATGATCTTTACTATTATAAAAAGACTTGCCGAAAAAGCCGGAATTCAGAAAAAGATAAGTCCGCACACTTTTAGACATTCATTCGCAACACATTTACTGGAAAACGGGGCCGATTTACGCGCTATTCAACAAATGTTAGGTCACGAAAGCATTACCACTACTGAAGTGTATATGCACGTAGACCGAAAACATCTTAGAGAAGTTATGGAACAATTTCACCCAAGGCGATAACTTATATTAAAGTTCGGTTAAACAGGTTTCAAATCATCAAAAAGCCTGTATTTATTATTATTTTAAGGCCATTGTATTTTAAAAATTGCGAAGAAAAATTTAAACCAATTCAAAAATGAAAACATTAAAATTTAAGAATGGCGATGAGATGCCGGCCATAGGATTAGGTACATGGAAATCTGGAAAAGATGAAGTGAAAAATGCGGTAAAAATCGCATTGAATAACGGTTACAGACATATAGACTGCGCCGCCACTTACGGCAATGAAGACGCTGTAGGTGAAGCATTCGCTGAGGTTTCTTCTGAGGGAAAGATAAAACGGGAAGAGGTATGGATTACTTCAAAACTTTGGAATAACGCCCATAAAAAAGAAGATGTGATTCCTGCATTGAAAAAAACACTGAAAGACCTGCAATTAGATTATTTAGATCTTTATCTAATTCACTGGCCGGTGGCATTTAAACCCGAGGTGGATTTTCCCCAAAACGATGACCAATATTTATCATTAGAAGAAGTACCACTAATTGAAACCTGGAAAATGATGCTTGAAGCCAAAAAACAAGGTTTGGTAAAGCATGTTGGGGTTTCAAATTTCAGCACAATGAACCTGGAGGGATTAATGGAAGAAACTTCAGACTATCCAGAAATAAATCAGGTAGAATTACATCCTTATTTGCAGCAAAATGAATTATTGCAATTTTGCAGTAAGCATAATATTCACCTTACGGCTTTCTCTCCCCTGGGAAGCGGCGACCGTCCTGATGGAATGAAAGCTAAAGACGAACCTTCATTACTTGAAAACCCGGTAATAAAAAAGATTGCTAAAAAACACGGGGCAAGTGCAGGCCAGGTATTAATAAAATGGAATGAAATGCGCGGAACCGCGGTAATTCCAAAGTCTACCAATGAAGAAAGGATTATTGAAAATCTTGCCAGCGCCGGACTTAATTTAAATGAAGAAGATTTAGAAAAAATTGCTGCTTTAGACGAACATTACCGGTATGTAACCGGCGAATTTTTTGTCACCAAAGGAAATTCTTACGAGAATATCTACGATGATGATGATTATAAAGCTTAATTAGTTAAAAGTAAAAAGGGTGTCTGGAAGCTTTTACACCGTCACCCTGAACTGGTTTCAGAGGGTCTAACATCTTAGATTCTGAAATAAATTCAGAATGACGTAAATAAGGATTTCCAAACACACTTTGTATAAGGTATTTTTAAATATTATCTAATATATCTACTTAGCAATATTTACTGCCCTGGTTTCTCTAATAACAGTCACTTTAACCTGACCAGGATAAGTCATATCGGTTTGGATTTTCTGTGAAATTTCAAAAGAAAGATTTGAAGCTTTTTCATCGTTTACTTTCTCGCTTTCCACAATTACTCGTAGTTCACGTCCTGCCTGAATAGCATAGGCTTTCTTAACACCACCAAATCCAAAAGCAATTTCTTCAAGATCTTTTAAACGCTGAATATAAGAATCAAGCACTTGTCTTCTCGCTCCCGGTCTTGCGCCGCTAATAGCATCACAAACCTGAACAATTGGAGAAAGCAAAGAATTCATTTCTATCTCGTCGTGGTGAGCACCGATAGCATTACAAACTTCCGGTTTTTCCCCGTGTTTCTCGGCCCATTGCATTCCAAGGATCGCGTGAGGCACTTCTGTTTCGGTTTCCGGCACTTTACCAATATCGTGGAGTAATCCGGCACGTTTGGCCAATTTAGGGTTAATTCCAAGCTCAGAAGCCATCACTCCACAAAGTTTAGCAACTTCCCTGGAGTGTTGTAATAAATTTTGTCCGTAAGATGAACGGTATTTCATTCGGCCGACTAACTTGATTAATTCAGGGTTTAAACCGTGAATTCCAAGGTCAATGACCGTACGTTTTCCAATATCAATAATTTCCTCGTCAATTTGCTTACGGGTTTTCTTAACGATCTCTTCAATCCTGGCAGGGTGAATCCTACCATCAGTTACCAGTTTATGCAACGATAATCGAGCAACTTCCCTTCTAACAGAATCAAAACAGGAAAGTATAATAGCTTCCGGAGTATCATCAACAATAATCTCTACACCGGTAGCGGCTTCCAGTGCCCTAATGTTTCTACCTTCACGACCAATAATTCTACCTTTTACATCATCACTCTCAAGATTGAACACAGAAACGCAATTCTCAATGGCTTCTTCAGTTCCTATACGCTGGATGGTGTTTATAATAATTTTCTTGGCTTCCTGCTGTGCGGTAAGTTTAGCTTCTTCTATGGTATCCTGGATCAGGGCCATAGCATCTGTTCTTGCACTGTCTTTTAGCGCTTCAGAAAGTTGTGCCTTGGCTTCATCAGCAGAAAGACCGGAGATCACTTCTAACTGCTGAATCTGGCTGTTGCGAAGTTTATCAATTTCATCCTGTTTCTTTTCAAGATATTCTACACGCTGATTATAATCGGCTAATTTATCTTCGTAATCTTTATTGAGTTTCTTGTTTTTAGAAAGTTCTCCCGAAACCTGTGATTCCTTATCCCTGATGCGTTTTTCGGCATCATTCATCTTTTTGTCACGATTAAGAATTACTTTCTCGTGCTCAGATTTTAATTCAATGAATTTCTCTTTGGCCTGAAGTATCTTATCTTTCTTGATACTTTCTCCTTCAGATTTTGCTTCTTTAAGAATATTAGCCGCAGTTTTCTTGGCGTTCTTAATGGTTTGTGAAGCTCTCTTTCGCTCCAACTGCTTGGCAATGGCAAATCCAATTGCTATACCAACTACCCCAATAACTATATTTAATAATATCTCCATATTTAAAATTTATGTATAAAAAAAGCCTGTATTAGATAGGTTTTTGGATTAAACTCCTTAAAAACAAGTTTAGGGCTAACAAGCTGATCAAGAATCCGCTCATCCCGAAAAACGGGAGCGGCGCGCTTTTACAACTTAGACTCACCCTCTTTAAAGAATCTCTGTTGAGTTTATCAAAATATCACTAATACAGGCAGTAACCTTTATTTATTTAAAGAACGTTTATGACACCAAGTGCTTCTGCAGCAAATCGTTAAGCGATTTTAATTTATCTTCTGCTTTAAGCGAATCGGTAGATCTTTCTATATCTTTTTGCTCGGTTTGGGCGGCAAATTGTAAAGCACACATTGCTAATACATCCTGCTTATCCCGCACGGCATAACTTTGCTCAAATTGCTTAATCATAGCCTCAATTTTCTTCGCCGCCTTGCGTAAACCTTCCTCCTGTTGGGGATTTATAGTTAAAGGATACACACGATCTGCAATAGAAAGTTTTATTTTAAGTTTATCGGCCATATTTATTATTCAGATAATTGAACAATGCATTGATCAATTTCTCTTATTAAGCTGTTTAATTTAAGCTTGGTTTCTGTTTTGAATTCTGTACTGCCCAGCATTGCATTGGCGGCTTTGAGGTTTTGAATTTCCTGATTAGAGCCTTCAATTTTTTGGGTTAATCTTAGATTTTCTTCTTTAACAGCGCTCATTTCTTCCTCTAAAGAACGGTGATTCTGCTTTAAATTTTCGTACTTATGAAGCAGTTTACTAATCCTATTCTCAAGGCTATCAACGATTTCTGTCAATTCACTCATAAAAGCCAAATGTAATGCTTATCCCCACAAAGTTAACATTCGCGCTCTAATATGCCAATTGTTTTTTCGTCTATTTTTAAAAATCGGCAGGACTATTGCTAAGTTTCTAAGCACTAAGGCTTTAATTTTTGGTTAAACTTTGATTAACTTTACCGCCAGGTTATACCCCAAATAAAAAATTAATATGAAATCTATTTTAGCTGTAATCCTTTTATTCTTTAGCACTGCAATCCTCGCCCAGGCGCAGCTTCCGCAAGATTATTTTCAGAAACCACTTGAAGTTCCACTTGTTCTTTCGGGTACTTTTGGGGAATTAAGATCTAATCATTTTCATAGTGGATTGGATATTAAAACCCAGCAAAGACAAGGCTTAAATGTAGTTGCTTCGGCTAAAGGATATGTTAGCCGAATTAATATTCAACATTATGGCTACGGAAAAGCACTTTATATACAACATCCTAACGGCTATACCACTGTATACGCCCATTTAAAAGAATTTTCGCCTGAAATTGAAGCCTTTGTAAAAAAGCGGCAGTACGCTAACGAAACTTACGAGATAGAGCTTTTTCCTGAAGCGGGGGAATTACAGGTTGAAGCCAACGAACTAATCGCGTTTAGCGGTAATACAGGCGGCAGTGGCGGCCCTCACCTGCATTTTGAAATTCGGGATGGGAGCCAACGCCCTATGAACCCAAAAATGTTTGGATTTAATATTAAAGATAATCGTGCCCCGATAATTGACGGAGTTTATGCCTATCCTTTAGACGAAGAAGCGCACGTAAATAATTCACGGGAACGACAAAAAATAAACCTTACCCCACTCGAAGATGGAACTTATATTGCAAATGAAATAGATGCTTGTGGAAATATTGGTTTTGGAGTTTCATCGGTAGATCAGCAAGATGGAGCACCTAACCGAAATGGAGTTTATCATATTGAAGCTAAGCTAAATGGAGATCGTGTATTCACCTTACCCTTTAAGCGCTTTTCTTTTGCTGAAACCCGTCATCTTAATCAGTTAATCGATTATGAATATTATAGTAAAAACCGAAAACGTATTCAAAAACTCTTTGTTGAAGACGGAAATCCGTTAAGTCTTTATGAAGATGTAGTAAATAAAGGAGAGCTACATATTCAGGATAGCCTTAATTACAACTACACGATTAAGGTGAGCGATTTTGCCGGAAACCAGCGAGTGATACGGATTCCTATCCAGGGCATGCAGCGCAACGATATTCCGCCTAAAAAAGAAGATAAAACCGATTACTTTGCTCAGGCAAATCAGCCCTTCGCTGCCGAAGCTAATGGCATGGACATTTATATTCCAAAAGGAAGTCTTTATAATGACACCTACCTGGATATTGAATTTAGAGAAAATAAAGTGAAAGTGCATCACGACCATACTCCTCTTCATAAAAATATCACAGTAGGTTTTGATGTAAGCGAATATACAGCTGAAGAAAAAGAAAAACTTTTTATCGCGAGATTAGGATATGGAAACAGGCCCACTTATTCTTCAACTTACAAAAAAGCAAACCGCTTTACCACCGGTACAAGAAATTTTGGAGAATATACCCTTGCATCAGATGTTACGCCGCCAAAGATATGGCCTACCAATTTTAGCGATGGTCAGTGGATTTCCAGCAATAATACTTTACAGGTAAAAATAAGCGATGACCTATCCGGCATTAAAAGCTACCGGGCAACGGTAAATGGGAAATTTATCCTAATGGAATATGAATATAAAAACAACACGCTAACCCACGATTTTAGCGATGCTGTTGTAACCGATACCGAAAATCAGTTAAAAATTATTGCAACCGATAATGTTGGGAATAGCAATACTTATGAAGCTACCTTTTTTAGGAAAACTTCTTAAATTGAAAGGAGAATGAAGGTTTATATTATCTTAATTTAAAGGATATGGGTTTTGGAGGAAGTTCAAGCGGTGCCAATGTAATTTTTAAAAATAATCGTCGAGAAAGAAAATCGAAAACCGATAAGTTTCAAAAGTCTACCGGCTCAGGAATTAAGGGGATTAAATCTGAAGAAGTAAATTCAGCTGAAATCCTTGAAATAAGAAGGAAGATAAGACTGGAGAATAAAAGAAGACAGCGGAAATTATTGATATTCTCCACTGTCTCTATATTGATTTTTATAATAATATTTTGGAAAGTAATGTTCTAATTAAAAAACGAGCATTTAACCTCTCCTCCACTTACTGGTTTCCTCAAAAACGTGTTCCAGGATTTTTTTATCATCTTCTGAAAATTCTACGTTTCGGCGGTTCAATACAATTTCAGCCACTTCAAAAGCTTTTTGGGTTTTGTAAACCGTCATCCCGGCACTGCCACCCCAACTGAAACTGGGTACAAAATTTCGTGGAAATCCTGCCCCAAAAATATTTGCACTCACGCCAACCACAGTTCCGGTATTAAACATCGTATTTATTCCGCATTTACTGTGATCGCCCATCATCAATCCGCAAAACTGTAATCCCGTTTTAGCAAAACCTTCAGTCTCGTAATCCCAAATACGCACTTCAGCATAATTATTTTTCAGGTTGGAATTATTAGTATCAGCACCCAAGTTGCACCATTCCCCTAAAACTGAATTTCCTAAATATCCGTCGTGACCTTTATTAGAATTCGCGAAAAGCACAGCATTGTTTATCTCGCCACCACCACGACATCCAGGACCAAGTGTAGTGGGACCGTAAATTTTAGCACCCATTTTCACCAAAGCACCTTCGCAAACCGCGAGGGCCCCTTTTATAAGGCTTCCTTCCAGTACTTTTGCATCTTTCCCGATATAAATTGGACCGGACGAAGCATTTAACGAACAATTCTCCACCTCGGCTCCTTCTTCAATAAAAATCCTTTCCGGGTTTTTCACATAATTAGAATCGTGAATAGGTTGGGATTGTCGGTCTTTGGTTATAATTTCAAAATCAGCTTCAATGGCCTCCCCGTTTTTTGAAAAAATATCCCAGGAATTATTTATTTGAATTACTCCATCGGCCAACTCTTTTTGCTCATAATCACCTAAAGCCACTTCCTGATCTTTATAAGCGTGAAAAGCGACAATATCTTCCTTATGAAAAATTGCCTGGTTAGGCTTTAGATTTTGTAATTGTTGTAAAAATTCAGGATTTGGAAGAAAAGAAGCATTTATCATTATGTTTTCTTCCAGTTCTACCATAGGCCATTTTCCGGCTAAATAATCTTCAGTAACTGTAGAAGTGGTAGATTTTAAAAGGAATTCCCATTTTTCCCGAATTGTAAGAATACCAACTCTAATATCGGCTACAGGCCGCGTAAAGGTAAAAGGGAGTAAGCGGTTCCTGGCAGAACCGTCAAATAATATATAATTCATCCGCACAAATTTAGGCTTCAAAAATACAAATAAACTCACTTGACGCAAGTTTAGGAGGTTTTAACTTGAAAAATGAAGCAAAAAATAACTCCCTTCTTTTAGAAACTTTTATTAAACCCCCTCTTAATTGTAGATATTCTAAAGTCACGATCGGGTAGAAAGGTAAGGATTATTTCCCTACCTGTCCTCCCACACCACCCAGCATACGGTTCCGTACTGGGCGGTTCCCTAATTTACGTTCTAACTTTAAGGTAATAGTCCAGAAGAGAAGTGTAACCAGCCTGTCTCAGTCTGTGGATGGTAATAGTCCTTTTGAGGATAAAGCTGTTAGCTGTATGCCAGTAGCTTTTCCTCGTGTTGGCATATTCCCACGCTTTCCACTTGTTCAGGCCAAGCTTGATAAGCATCTTTCCTTTCGTGCGGATGCGTTTCCATTGTTTCCAGATACACATCCTTAGACGTC
>NZ_FUZC01000030.1 GCF_900168115.1 Salegentibacter salinarum | reverse complement strand
CCTGTACAAAATAAGTTCCGTCGTTTAGATTGGTGAAATCTCCGTTATCAATTGTGTTGTTAATTGCATTTTGATTTTCATCTAAAAGCGTGTAAATAATTCCCTGAACAGTATTTACCGAAATCGTCCCGGTAGTTTCTTCACAAGTCGGTTTCTGAGAAACAAAGGCTTCCGGTTGCGCCGGACTTCCCAGGTTCTCTTCAATCACCATAGCTTCAGAAACAGATTCACAATCTTCATTACTGGCCTGTACGAAATACGTACCGACAGGTAGCTCACTGAATTCTCCGTTTTCTATTGTGCTGTTAACTGTATTTTGATTTTCATCAAAAAGGGTATAAGTAATTCCCTGAATCGTATTTATTGAAATGGTACCGGTAGTGTATTCACAAATTGGTTGCTGAGAAATACTTGCTTCCGGTTGTGCCGGTGCACCTGAGTTTTCTTCAATTACCAACGCGTCAGAAATTGAATTACAGTCATCGTTGCTTGCCTGTACAAAATAAGTTCCAGCGGTTAAATTGCTGAATTCACCGTTTTCAAATGAGTTGCTTAATTCGTTTTCATTTTCATCCAGTAGTGTATAAGTAATTCCTTGAACTATACTTACCGAAATAGTTCCGGTAGTGTCTTCGCAAGTTGGTTGCTGAGCAACGCTTGCTTCCGGTTTTGTAGGGGTACCTGCGTTTTCTTCAATTACCAGCGCTTCTGAAATTGATTCACAATCTTGGTTGCTTGCCTTTACGAAATAAGTTCCGGCGGTTAGATTACTGAATTCGTTATTTTCTAAAGTACTATTTACTTCGTTCTGATTTTCATTCAGCAAAGTATACGTGATTCCTTGCCCAGTAGTTACCGAAATAGTTCCGGTGGTGTCTTCGCAAGTTGGTTGTTGAGAAACAACGGCTTGTGGTTGTGCAGGACTTCCCGGGTTTTCTTCAATTACAAGAGCCTCAGAAACCGATGCACAATCTTCATTGCTGGCCTGCACAAAATAAGTTCCGGAGTCTAGATCGCTGAATTCTGCGTTTTCTATTGCGTTGCTTAATTCGTTTTTATTTCCGTTTAAAAGTTTGTAAGTTATTCCCTGAACAGTGGTCACTAAAATGCTTCCGGTAGTGTTTTCACAAGTTGGTTGTTGAGATATACTAACTTCCGGTTGTGCCGGACTTCCCGAGTTTTCGTTAATAATTATGTCCTTGGAGGGATGTGAGATACAATTTTCTTCATTTTGAACATATACCGCATAGATGCCGGGAGCTAGGTCTTCAAAAATATTTGACTCCTGGTAAATTTCGCCATCGAGACTGTATAAAAATCCTTCAATTGCTGTCACTGTAATCTTACCGGTTTCAACACTACAGGTGGGTTGATCTACCGTAGTGATTTCAGGACTTTCAGGTATAGCTGGTGCAGGTAAAATCTCAAAACTATTTGTTGTAAAAACACAATCATTTAAAGCAACAGATATTATATATACACCCGGAGATAATGAAGTAGGTGTAGTATTTAGTTCAATATTTCCTGAATTTGAATTCAGGAAATATTCATAATCTTCATTAAAATTGGTAATAGTCAATATTCCATTTTCATTCTCACAAGTGGGATTTTCTTTGGTGTAGACAGGCTCCAGCTGAGTTTTGATGTTTTCTAACGTAAGCGATTGCTGAACTTCTATATTTCCACATTCATAACTAATTCTGAAGATTCGCTGATAAACCGCAGGTGATTGTTGTTGTAAAATATCCTTATAGCTTATACTTTCAATCTCTTCAGTAAAAGAAATAATTCCACCTAAATCTGTAAAAATTTGCTGAGAAATAGTTGTAAATTGATTTGACAAGCCCGGAATAGAATCGTCTATAAAATCATTACCACAAGTTTGAAGTGTTTGATTTTGTGGTGCTGTAATTTCAGGTTGGCCAATTACAGAAACTGTGATTTGAGCTTTATTCGGACTAATACAACTTGCAGATTCTCCTTCTGCAGCATAATATGTGAACTCGCCAGATTGGGAAGTAGAAGGGATGATCTGAATTTCGGGAGAGGTATCCTCTTCGCCGGTATAGTAAAATAAAGTTAAATCAGAATTAGTAGCGGTTGCCTTTAATGGAACTGCTTCCTCGTTAAGACAATAGGTAACCGGTTCAGTTTCCGGAACCGAAGCTATAGTTGTAATTTCTATAGTAAAAGGTATTGCACAATCCTCACTCCCCGGGATTACTGCATAATATTCAGTAGACCCCGAATTATTTGGAATAGGATTATTAGTAGTATATTCGGTACTATTACTGGTTACAGGAGATTCGTTAAAGAATCTTGTTCCGTTAGGAAAACCTGAATTGATCTCAGCAATCTCTATTGGATCTTCCCGGTTACAATAAACAAATTTTCTTTCTTCATCTGAATTTCCACAATTCTCAGCCCGAAAATTGGTGGCGTCTATGGCCACTTCAAAAGGAGCGGTAATAGGTTGGCCCTGGCAGGTTCCTTCGGTTTCATAACCCTGGATAAGATCTTTATTTTCAAAAGTAGTACCGGTTATTGCTCCGTGACCGCTAATATTTCCGTTAAATCTTATGAGATCGAAACCCGGACAGGCATTTGAAAGAATAGTACAATTTTTGGTTACTCCAAACTTTATAGTGAGATCGGCTAAAATATCATTTGTATTATTCGCCAGCGGTAATTCATCTATTTCCCAAACTATTGATCCGGTTGCACCTAAAGTTGGGTCAAAATACACCTCATTATTCTGAGGGCTGGGAGAGAAATAAAAATTGGTTGATAGACTATTAGTAAGATAATCGGCATTATAAGGAACTGGAATGACCACTTTTAAGTCTTCCACATTTTCTGTTCCTTTATTTCTTAATTCTATCTTATAACTTAATTCATCACCAGGCTCTGCGTTATATGGAGGATTGCCTGCTGTACTTCCGTTTATTGCAGTTAAAGAGGAAATTCCTTCAATTTCAGGAATATATGCATCTACAGACATTGCAATAGAAAAAATGGAGTAGGTGTCTTGTGTAGAACCATACCTGAAGGTGGTGCTGGTTTGGTTATTATCTATAACTGAATTTCCAACATTTGGAATATTGAACATGCTAATGTCTATTCCGGTATTATTAGTATGATTTGGGGATCTGGAAGATCCGTTATTTTGAATAGAAGAATTAAAGAAATTGTTAGCGCTGTTCTGCTCGTGAGAAAGTCCTAACCAGGTCTGGTCACTATTCTTTTTTATCTGAAAATAATCTCCTGAAATTCCTACATCACCCTCGCCGGCCATGATACCCATTTTCATATTTACTGGCCCTGATTGTGCGGTATTAAATCCCGAAACAGGAAGTTCGTAATTAGCCACAACATTTCCTTCAACGTGGGCGTAACCATCAAAAACGGTAACATCCCTCCAGTCCATTTGTGAATTTTCATAGATTACAATCATTCCCCAGCCGCCGTAATAACCGGTAATACCACCGTTACCTTCAGTGAGTTCCATATCGGCAACCCAGTATTCACCGGTTCCATTACTTTTCACTAAATCGGTTACTTCTGCATAAGCGGCATACATATTTGAGGGTCCAGGAAAAAGAATGTCATTTGCGTTTGCGCTAACAGTTTGATAATAAGAATTATTTGGACCTTTTACTTTGATGTTTCTTTTAGCATTGGTCTTTCCGGGACTGCTGGTGCGACCTGACCAGTAAAGTCCGGCGTAAACTATATTGGAACACTCAGGATTTGCCCCATTTTCGTTGGAAAGTTCAAGAATTGCTGCAGATGAGTTTATGGTTGAAGAATCGTCGTCTTCATCTACAAACTGCATGAAATTATTACTGTTGTTTGTATTATCTCCATAGAGTAAAAGGCTAAGGTTGGTATTACCAATCATAGTAAAATCTCCCTTTATATTATAGATCTTTTTTGAGGTAGAATATTGTGAAGTTCGTTGCTGAAATTCCTTATATACCTGTGCATTTACAGCCGCAGTGCAGAATAACAATGTAAATGCTATTAATACGAATCTTGTATAGGTAAACTGATTTCTAAAGTAGTTTTTTTCCATAATCCTGAATTTATGAGGGCAATATTTTATTGCTCTGTTGTAGTCCTGTAAAGAACTTTTACGTTAGAAGTGTTTTTTAGCATATCTTGAATATTAGCTACACTACACTCAAAATCACATTCAATTAAAACATATTTTAATGCAGAACTCTTAAGAGAATTTAGATCTAAAGTAGCGGCTGAATTATCTGAAGAATGCTTAATTAGAATTAACTCAAGGCTTTGCAATTCGGTTTTAAGAGATGATATATTTGATAAGTAGTTTGAGGGTACAATTACCAGTTTGGCCGGCCCGTCACCCATTTTTGCGTGTTCATTTTCCTGAACAACTATTAAGGGATTTAATTCAAAAACAAGATTTTTAAGGTTTTCAACTTCCTGATAATCAAAATTTTGCTGATTTCGTGTTTGAGTTGATTCTTGTCCAATTAATCGATCAAAATCTGTGATAGTGTAATTTTGCTGTGCATTGCTGATAAATGCGTTAGCAAATAATACAAGAATAACGAGTTTCAAAGTTGGATTTATTTTCATAATTCTATAGTTCTGTTTCTCATTTTCAATGAGAAGATTATTTTAAATTTTGGCATAAAAGGGTCACTGATCCATAGGGAATGGATCAAATCAGGGTGTTTTATTAAAACATTTACGAATGTGAGATTTACATTTTTTGAAAACCTTTGGGGAAAGTTTTTTATAGGAAAGTGTGGGGGATGACCTATTTTTAAATGTTAATCTTAGGGTAAAATTACAGTGAATAAACTTTATAAAGACAATTTTGCTTTTTTTTTAGATTAAAGCCTGTTTAATTTCGGTGAACGGTAATTTTGAAGTAAAAAATACGGGAAATCAGGGGTTTAAAATTTCAAATTAAAACTTTCATTTCCCATTTAAGGAATTTAAAATCGGGGATAAGCTTTAATTTTAGGCATAAAAAAACCACCTGTTTAAAGGTGGTTAACTCTAAAAAAGTTGTGGTAAATAGTTAGTTTTGTTCGTACATTAAAATTCTATGTTCCTCACCTTCGATTAAAGGATGTTCTTCCAGGTCTATTTCATAGATAAAACCATCTTCTATAGTGGTAAAAATATCATATTCATCCTGTACCGTATAACCTAATTCCTGTCTTGCATAATCTATCCAAGTTTGGTAAGTAGGCACATCCATTTTATTTTTATTAGAGATAACAGTTAGAAATCCGTTTTCAATTTCAATTGTATAACGCGCGCTTTTCCCGTTTTTACTAGTTTCGTGATCTATCCATTTCCCTTCATCCATTTTTGAAATTTGAAGTTCATTTAAATTATGAGGGTTAAAATCCACGGCATAAACTACGTGATTTCGGGTATAGCTATCTGGATTCGTCATTCCCGCCGTACAGCTTCCTAAACTTACAGCAAGAATAGCAATAAATATTTTAGTAACAATGTGGTTTTTAAATTGTAAAAAATTCTTAGAAAAATTCATTTTTAATTTAATTTTAGTTCAATTTAAAACTGCTGCTTGGTTAAATGTTTTGAACAAAATTAAACGATATCTCCCTTTGTATGTATTATTATTAATGTTTTTAGTTATACTGCATTATTGTTAGATAAAATGTAATAGAATGCATTTCATCAGTGTTTTTGGTCGTACTTATTTGCAGGATATAGAAATGAGTGCAGTTCGTCTATAATTTTTTCTTTTTCTTATGTGCATTTCAACTATAAAAAGCAGAATCTTATCTCAAAATTTTTCCCCCTTCAGCCTAAAACTTGTAAATTGCAGCAAAGCAAAACACAATGCAAAAGAGCCTTGATGATTACAGAAAAAGCTATGGAAAAAGCGAACTTTTAGAAGATAATATCCCGTCATTTCCCCTGCCACTTTTCACCGCCTGGTTTGAGGAGGCAGAACAACATCCTGAAATAGCAGAAGTAAATGCTATGAACCTCGCCACTTGTGGAATTGAAGGATTTCCAAAGAGCCGTATTGTACTTTTAAAATCTTTTGGCGAAATCGGTTTCAGCTTTTATACCAATTATAATTCTGAAAAGGGCCGGGATATTGAAGAAAATCCAAGGGTTTGTTTATCCTTTTTCTGGCCTGCATTAGAGCGACAGGTAATTATTAAAGGTGTGGCAATGAAAACTTCAGAAGAAGAATCTTCTGCTTATTTTGGGTCAAGACCTCGAGGAAGTCAATTAGGCGCCTGGGCTTCTAACCAAAGTAATGTTTTAAGCTCTCGCGAAGAACTGGATGGGCAATTAAAAGAAATAGAAGAAAGATATCAAAATAAAGATGTAGATAAACCACCACATTGGGGCGGTTACCTGGTAACACCACGAAGCTTTGAATTCTGGCAGGGTAGAAATAATCGTTTGCACGATAGGATTATCTATGAATTTATAGAACAGGATACCTGGGAAAGAAACCGTTTAGCACCTTAAAATTGAAATTATGAAAAGACTAATTCTAGTTAGACACGGCAAATCATCATGGGAAAATAATTTACCAGATGACAAAAGACCGCTTAAAAAGCGCGCTTATAATGATGCCGAGGTGGTATTGAAAACTTTTAAGGAATTTCAAAGCGGGAATCTAACTTTATGGAGCAGTCCCGCAGTGCGGGCAAATACCACGGCAAATCTTTTTAAAGACGAATTGCAAATACCAGATGATAGATTTACCGTAAAAAAAGAACTTTATACTTTTGATGAAAATCAATTATTATCGGTGATTAATACCTGTCCAAATAATGTAGAAAAACTTATGGTGTTTGGTCACAATCCTGCAATGACGGGCCTGGTGAATCGTCTTGGTGATAAACCTATAGATAATTTACCTACCACGGGGCTTTGTGTGATAGATTTTGATTTAGATTCCTGGAAAGACATTAAAACCGGCAAAACTTTGCTACAATTATTCCCAAAAAACTTACGCTAATTTATGCCGCAAAAAAAATATTTAAACAGGGAACTAAGCTGGTTACAATTTAATGCCCGGGTATTACAGGAAGCCGAAGATGAAACCGTGCCCCTTATAGAACGATTAAGATTTCTGGGAATTTTCTCTAATAATTTAGATGAATTTTTTAAAGTAAGGTACGCCACCGTAAAAAGAATTGACCTTGCTGGAAAAGCCGGGAAAAGTGTTTTGGGTGGAATTAAAGCCAGTAAGCTACTGGAAGAAATCACCCAAATTGTAATTGAACAACAAGCTGAAAGCCTGAAGATTCTAGATGATATTCAACATCAGTTAAAAGATTATAAGATTCATATTATTAATGAGAAACAGGTTTCTGCTTCCCAGCAAAAATTCATTAAAAACTTCTTTCTTTCTAAAGTAAGTCCGGCCTTAGTAACCATAATTCTTAATGATCTCCCTGAAATTCCAAGTTTAAAAGACAGTGCTGCATATCTGGCCGTAAAAATGGTGATGAAGGAGGAAAAACCTCAAAAAGGAATTTCAAAAGTGCTGGATAAAACCGAGAAAGACCGTAAATACGTTCTAATTGAAATTCCGCGTAGCATAGAACGTTTTGTGGTGCTTCCGGAAGAAAATGGAAACCAGTACATTATTCTGTTAGACGATTTAATTCGGTATAACCTGGGGACTATTTTTAACATTTTTGAATATGAAAGTATTTCGGCCCATATGATAAAAATTACCAGGGATGCCGAGTTGGATATAGACAGTGACCTGAGTAAAAGTTTTATTGAAAAGATTTCCAGTAGCGTAAAAGACCGAATTAAAGGGGAACCGGTAAGGTTTGTATACGATATGAATATTGCAGACGATACTTTGTCTTATTTAATGAATAAAATGGGCATAGAATCTACCGATAGTATTATTCCCGGTGGGCGCTATCATAACAGGCGGGATTATATGAATTTTCCCAGCCTGGGCCGCGAAGATTTATTGTATAAACCAATTGAACCTTTACCAATTCCCGGGCTTATATTGCAAACCAGTTTATTTGGGAGTATAGCAAAGAAAGATTTTCTCTTGTATGCTCCATATCAAAGTTTTGCCTATACTGTTAAATTTTTAAGGGAGGCTGCACTGGATCCCAAAGTGAAAACCATCAAAATCACTATTTATAGATTGGCGAAAATTTCCCATATCGCCAGTTCACTAATTAATGCAGTTAAAAATGGGAAAAAAGTAATTGTACAAATTGAATTACGAGCGCGTTTTGATGAAGTTGCCAATATTCGCTATGCAGAACAAATGCAGGCCGAAGGGGTACAACTTATTTTTGGTGTACCGGGGCTTAAAGTTCATTGTAAAGCCTGTGTGATAGAGCGGGAAGAAGAAGGTAAGATGAAACGTTACGGATTTATTAGCACCGGGAACTTTAACGAATCTACATCACGTATTTATACCGATTATACTTTATTTACTGCTCATCCTGAAATTTTGAAAGAAGTTAATAAAGTTTTCGACTTCTTCGAGATCAATTATAAGGTCAATAAATACAAACACTTAATAGTTTCTCCACATTACAGTAGAAATACTTTTGTCGGCTTGATTCAAAAGGAGATTGAAAATGCCAGAGAAGGAAAACCTTCTGGCATTGCACTTAAGCTGAATAGCCTTTCAGACTATCCTATGATAGATAAACTGTATCAGGCCAGCCAGGCGGGGGTGAAGATCAAACTTATTGTACGCGGGGTTTGCTGTCTTATTCCGGGCGTGGAAGGTTTAAGTGATAATATTGAAGTGATAAGTATTGTAGATAAATTCCTGGAACATCCACGGGTTTTTATATTTAAAAATTGTGGAAATTCAAAGGTTTATATTTCTTCAGCCGATTGGATGACCAGAAATCTTGACCTTCGTGTTGAAATTTCCTGCCCAATTTATGATGAAGAAATTAAACAGGAAATTATTGAAACCTTTGATATTAGCTGGAACGATAATGTAAAAGCCAGGATGATTACCGCCAAACAAGATAACGCCTATCGAAACAGCAGTTCTAAAAAACTTCGTTCTCAATTTGAACTTTACGATTATTACTCAAATAAACTACCGGGCAGTAAGTCTGAACAGCATATTAAAAACGAAAATAGATAAATAGCCTCAACCTCAAATCTTTATAAACCTCACTTTGTGAGTAAAACAGAAAATTTTATCTCGTGATTACACAAAAGAACTACGCAGCTATAGATATAGGGTCCAACGCCGTTAGGCTTCTTGTTTCCACCATTACAGAGCAAAAGGGCAGGGAGGAAACCGATTTTAGAAAAACCTCACTGGTAAGGGTTCCTATTAGGCTTGGAGAGGATGTATTTAAAGAAAGCTTTATTTCTGAAAAAAATATAGAACGTATGGTAGATACCATGCAGGCTTTTAATCTTTTAATGAAATCTCACGGAATTGTAAAATATAAAGCCTGCGCAACTTCCGCAATGCGGGAAGCTAAAAATGGCGCAGAAGTAGTTGAAAAAATAAAAGCAAAAACCGGCGTAGAAATTGAAATTATAGATGGTAATCACGAAGCTGCAATAATTGCTGCCACAGATTTACACGAACTTATCAAAAACGATTGCAATTATTTGTACGTTGATGTTGGTGGCGGTAGCACAGAATATACCCTTTACAGTGGTGGAAAAACCGTAGCATCCAGATCTTTCAAAGTAGGAACTGTACGTCTTTTAAATAATTTAGTGGAAGATGGTGCCTGGGAAGAAATGGAAAAATGGGTGAGAGAAACTACTAAACCTTATAAAGATATAGATCTGATTGGTTCTGGTGGAAACATCAATAATATTTTTAAAACTAGCGGTAAAAAAGAAGGCAAGCCTTTAAGCCTGGCTTATATAAAAAAATATAACGAATTACTGAATTCCCTAAGTTACGAGGAACGTGTAATGGACCTTCAGCTTAAAAGTGACCGGGCCGATGTTATTATCCCGGCCTCCAGGATTTATTTAAATTCTATGAAATGGGCAAGAGCCGATAATATTTTTGTACCTAAAATAGGGCTGGCCGACGGAATTATAAAATCACTTTATAACGGGAAAAAGAAATAAATTTAAATAAAAAACCCGGATTTCCAGTATAGGGTATCCGGGTTTTTTATGGTGTGCCGTGCATGGCATATCACTTGACGGTGCAAGTCCGTTATGGGGGTTTATAGCTACCTATCATTAGCCAAAGGCAAGGGTGTCCATCGTGAGGTGGAATCTGAAGGAAGCCTGCGGCAAAGTTCCGGTCCGAGGAACACGAACATCATATAAGGCATAGCTGATCTGGATGAGCTTGCCATACAAAGCGAAGTCCTAAAGCTATACGGAGATCAGGGTGTAGATGATGCGGATATATGGAATGAAAGTGATATGTCTTACCGCGGGAGATCTCACAGACATAGGTGAAACAGTGTATGAGCCTATGGTTGAAACAAGATTTATTGTGAGAATTCAGCAAACGTCATAGTAC
>NZ_FUZC01000006.1 GCF_900168115.1 Salegentibacter salinarum | reverse complement strand
AATAAATCTTGTTTCAACCATAGGCTCATACACTGTTTCACCTATGTCTGTGAGATCTCCCGCGGTAAGACATATCACTTTCATTCCATATATCCGCATCATCTACACCCTGATCTCCGTATAGCTTTAGGACTTCGCTTTGTATGGCAAGCTCATCCAGATCAGCTATGCCTTATATGATGTTCGTGTTCCTCGGACCGGAACTTTGCCGCAGGCTTCCTTCAGATTCCACCTCACGATGGACACCCTTGCCTTTGGCTAATGATAGGTAGCTATAAACCCCCATAACGGACTTGCACCGTCAAGTGATATGCCATGCACGGCACACCATAAAAAAACCCGTAAGCGCGCTTACGGGTTTCATTTTTATATAGCTACCAATTATGCGTCAATATTTGCATACTTAGCATTTTTCTCAATAAATTCACGTCTTGGCGGTACCTCATCTCCCATTAACATAGAGAAAATTCTATCAGCCTCACCGCTGTTATCAATATTCACCTGCCTTAGTTTTCGTCTTTCAGGATCCATAGTGGTATCCCAAAGTTGCTCGGCATTCATCTCTCCAAGACCTTTATAACGTTGAATTTGCACTCCACCGCTGTAACTTTCAGCAATTTCGTCACGTTCTTCTTCACTCCAGGCATAGCGTTTTCTACTTCCTTTTTTAACCAAATATAAAGGCGGCGTAGCAATATAAATATGCCCTCCTTCTATCAATTCCTTCATATATCTATAGAAGAAAGTCAAAATTAGCGTTTCAATGTGACTACCATCTACATCGGCATCACACATAATCACTACTTTATGGTATCTTAACTTATCGGTATTTAAGGCTTTACTATCTTCTTCAGTCCCAATAGTCACCCCAAGAGCAGTGTAAATATTTTTAATCTCCTCGTTATCAAAAACGCGATGCGTCATCGCCTTTTCAACATTCAGAATTTTACCTCTTAACGGAAGAATTGCCTGGAATCTACGATCTCTACCTTGTTTGGCGGTACCGCCTGCCGAGTCACCCTCTACGAGGAATACTTCACTCTGCGTAGGATCTTGTTCAGAACAATCCGATAGTTTCCCGGGTAAACCACCAATACTCATCGCGGTTTTACGCTGAACCATATCACGCGCTTTCTTAGCCGCATTCCGGGCCTGGGCAGCAAGAATTACTTTCTGAATAATGGTTTTGGCATCATTCGGGTTTTCTTCCAGGTAATTTTCAAGCATTTCTGAAACTGCCTGAGAAACCGCCGAAGTCACTTCCCTGTTTCCAAGTTTTGTCTTGGTTTGTCCTTCAAATTGAGGTTCGGCAACTTTTACTGAAATTATCGCGGTTAATCCTTCACGGAAGTCATCTCCTACGATCTCAAATTTCAGTTTATCCAACAGTCCCGACGCATCGGCATATTTCTTAAGCGTAGTGGTTAAACCACGTCTAAAACCAGATAAATGCGTACCCCCCTCGTGGGTATTAATATTATTTACGTAAGAATGCAGGTTTTCACTAAACGAGGTATTGTAAACCATCGCTACCTCAACCGGAATATCGTTCTTTTCGCCTTCCATGGCGATTACATCAGCGATAATTGGCTCACGATTTCCGTCAAGGAATTTTATAAACTCTTTTAATCCTTCATCAGAATAAAATCTTTCAGAAAGAAATTCTCCTTTTTCATTAACTTCACGCTTATCGGTAAGTGTAATTTGAATTCCTTTATTCAAAAATGCCAATTCACGCATCCTACTGGATAAAGTTTCATAACTGTAATCTACAGTCTGCTGAAAGATACTGGTATCTGGCTTAAAAGTAATTACAGTACCGTTTAAATCGGTTTCCCCAGCCTGTCTTACGGGATAAAGCGGTTTTCCTATCTCATATTCCTGTTCCCAAATCTGGCCATCTCTATAAACCGTTGCTTTTAAGGAAGATGAAAGTGCGTTAACACAACTTACTCCAACCCCGTGCAAACCACCGGAAACTTTATAAGAATCTTTATCGAATTTACCCCCGGCACCAATCTTTGTCATTACCACCTGCAGGGCAGAAACGCCTTCCTTTTTGTGAAGGTCTATTGGGATTCCCCTTCCATTATCCTCTGTGGTTACAGAACCATCTTCGTTAATGGTTACTCTAATTGTATCACAATGGCCGGCCATAGCCTCATCTATAGAGTTATCTACCACCTCGTACACCAAATGGTGCAAACCTCTTACACCGGTATCCCCAATATACATTGAAGGCCTAAGGCGCACGTGCTCCATCCCTTCTAAAGCCTGGATACTATCGGCCGAATAACTGTGTTTTTTGGGTTCTTCGCTCATATATTTTGCTAATTAAATTCGTCTATTTTGAATAACGAACAAATATAACAAAACGCACATTTTTAATAGGCTAAGAAGCTTCACAAGGGTTTTAAGTTATTAACAATTTGTGCAAAAAAAAGCCCAAAATACAGCAAAATTAATGCTGTATTTCGGGCATAACAAACCACACGATTGTTTACTCTATAATTGGGCCAATTCTTCGAGTTGTTTTTTAGCATTTGTTGCCACGTGAGAAGTGTTTGCTCTTCCACTTGGATCAAGGTCTTCCTGCCATTTCGGAATCCATCTTTTTACTGTTTTTGCAGCGTTTTCCTGCGGGAAATGACTGTGGAATATCTCTCTGTAGAAATAAGCTTCTTTAGTAGCCGGCGTATTATACGGATATTTCTCTGCAGCTGTTGCCATTTGCTCATCTGTAACTCTTGCTGAAGCGAAAGCAATAAGTTCGTCTATCCAGCTATAGCCAACTCCGTCACTAAATTGTTCTTTTTGTCTCCATAAAACCTCATCTGGTAAAAATGGTTGCTCTGGAGTATCGAATGCTTTTCTAAGAATGTATTTTTCAACACCATCATAGGTTTTTGGCAGCTTGTGAACAGCTTCTGTTTCCATAGCGGTTTTTAAGAAAGCTTTATCTAAAAATGGTACCCTGGCTTCAAGACCGTGAGCCATAGTAGATTTATCTGCTCTAAGGCAATCTGCAGTGGCAAGTCTTTGTACCCTTCTAATAGTTTCTTTTTGAAAATCATCAGCCGTAGGGGCGTTTTTAAAATAAAGGTAGCCTCCAAAGATCTCATCGGCGCCTTCCCCGCTTAAAACTACTTTTACGCCTTTTTCTTTAATTCCTTTAGAAAGGAAATACATTGGCGTGCTGGCTCTTATTGACGTTACATCGTAAGTTTCTAAATGCCATACCAGTTTTTTCAGGATATCAATACCTTCTTCTACGGTAAAGTGAAATTCAGAATGTTCGGTGCCAAGAAATTCGGCTACTTTTCTGGCTGCAACTAAATCTGGCGCAGTTTCATCTAAACCTATAGAGAAAGAATGTAATTTTTGGCCGCTATCTTTCATTAATCTTGCTGCGATAGAAGATGTTAAAGAAGAATCCAAACCTCCGCTTAATAAAACTCCCAACGGAACATCTGCCATTAACCTTTTTCGGGTTGCTTCAATTAAGCTTTCTCGTATTTTTGAGAGATCTAACTCTTTCGTTGCTTTCTTATAGTCAAACCAATCTGGTGTATAATATTCTACAAAACCGGTTTCCGGTGTGTAATAATGCCCTGGAGGAAAAGCTGCAAAACTGCTGCATTGATCTACCAAAGTTTTCATTTCACTGGAAAACCAGATAGAACCTTCATCATCTGTACCGTAGTAGAGCGGTTTTACCCCAATTGGATCTCTTGCAGCGATAAAATCTTTACCGTCTACCACTACAAAAGAAAACACACCATCTAATTTATCAAGGAAATCAACACCGTATTCTTCATATAAATGAACAATTACTTCTGAATCTCCTGTTGTTCTAAAAGTATGGTCTTTTAATTCATTATTTCGCAAATCCTGGTGATTATAGATCTCCCCGTTATGAATCATCCAGGCCGTTGAAGTTCCCTGGATAGGTTGTTTTCCGGTTTCAAGATCTACAATAGACAATCTTTCGTGACTTAGTACATAACCTTCTTCGGTTACATGTACATCACTTTCATCTGGACCACGGTGCGACATTCTTTTTGATAGCCCGCCGATCTTTTCTTCTGATAATCGTTTTCCGATTACTGCTAAAATTCCACACATAACATTTGCTTTAATAATTCCATACAAATATGCATCAGAGATTACATTATATAAACACATATCTGTATATTGGTATAATATGAAAATATTAGTTGTGAAATTAGAATTCAGAAGTAAGCAAACTGGGGTGAAAAAGCTTTCAAACTTTACATCTGTAAAAATTCAATATTTTAACAGCAACTAAATAAATCTTTAACACCTTAAGAAATAACAGTAAACTATCTTTAACCCTAAAAATCAAACACAATGAAGAAAATACTTTTAACTACGCTATGTTTAATAGGATTTCTAGGATTCCAGAACGTAAATGCACAGGAAACAGAAAGCACCAACGGGCCTAATTTTCCAAAGTTAGATACCAGCCCGATGGATATGATAGTCCACCGAGACCAAAATGACGAAGTTGTAATGCGTATAATTTACAGCCGTCCTCAAACCAGGGATCGTGAAATTTTTGGAAAGCTGGTGCCGTACGGCGAAGTATGGAGAACCGGAGCCAATGAAGCTACTGAAGTTACTTTTTACAAAGACATGGAAATTGGTAACGAAGTTGTAAAGGCAGGTACCTACAGCATCTACACAATACCAGAGGAAAAAGAATGGACTATTATTTTAAATAAATCTACGCATACCTGGGGCGCTTATGAATATACCGATAAGCAAGATTACGTAAGAATTAAAGTTCCTGTTAGAAATTCCAGCCAGAAAATTGAGAATTTCTCTATGGCTATAGAGCAGAAAGAAGATGAAGCAGGCGCAAACCTTTTAATGGGTTGGGCCGATAAATATATTAAAGTGCCTTTCTCACCGGCGGGATAATATCAATATAGATTATTAATGAAAAACGGCTGTTTGTAATTCAAACAGCCGTTTTTTTATGGAATTTTGGAAGTTTTAATTGTCAAGTTGAACTTATTTTAGGTTTTACCAACGCATTTACTTCGGAATTTTTATTGTTTTCAATCAACTTAGATCCTGAAACAAGTTCAGGATGACGTAATACTTCTGAAGAAATTTAATTCTATGGAATATTAAGATATTTATGGGTTTGAAGTGAAACCTTCCACTTAGGGTTTTTCATTACATAATCTACAATTAGCGGCATCATTTTTTCCCTGTTACTCCATTCCGGTTGCAAATATAAAATGCAATTTTCGCTAACTTTTTCTGCCTGTTCTTCGGCAAATTTAAAATCGTGTTTATTAAAAATAATCACTTTCAGCTCGTGGGCTAGCGGATAAATTTCTTCGGTAGGCAATTTTATTTTCTTGGGCGATAAACAAATCCAGTCCCATTGCCCGGTTAATTTATAAGCTCCGGAAGTTTCAATATGAATATCGCAACCTTTTGCTTTAAGCGCACCGGTAAGCCTCGTCATATCCCAGGTTAAGGGTTCCCCGCCTGTAATTACAATGGTTTTACTACTTGCCACCGCTTTTTCTACAATTTCTCCAATATGCGTGGGTGGATGAATAGACGGGTCCCAACTTTCTTTAACGTCACACCAATGGCAACCCACATCGCAACCTCCAATTCTAATAAAATAAGCGGCTGTTCCTTTATGAAATCCTTCCCCCTGGATGGTGTAAAATTCTTCCATTAACGGAAGCATAATCCCATCGTCTACCAATGCCTTAGTCTCTTCTGTAATCATAGCCTGCAAAGATACGTAATCTCTTATTTTTAAGCTGTGCTTCAGGCTTAATTACTTTTTATTCTAAAATAAGCGCATTTTCTAGCCCGAAATTTTCTTTAGAAAGATCTATTAGAAATCCGTTAATAACCGCGTATTCTAAATTTTCGTCTTTTTGAAGAAAAAAATGAGGTTGCAGATTTTCAGAAATTTTAAAATCTTTAGATACGATATTAACGGGCAATTCGGTAAAATTTTCTTCGGGAAGTTCTTTTAAAACTACATAAGCGTATCCTTCGCGAAGTATTTGTGAAATATTTTGCCTTTGAAATTCAGCTAAATCTTCAAAAGTTTCTGGATAAATTTTTCCCTGCACTAATTCATATCCTGAAGCATCAAATTCCTCATAGCCATAAAAGGTAGAAAGATCTCCCCTATCTGCAATATAGGCATCATAATAATATTCCAGGTTTTCGTCTTGAACTTCACGCCGGTTAATTCCGAAATCTAAAATATAATCTTCCCCCAATAACTCGTAAGTAAGTCCGGTAAGTTTTAAATCAAAAAGCTTCCTGTCGTTATTCGGGATTTCTTCATATTTAGAAATATCAGCGTTTTTATAATCTTCTTCAGCAATAGAGAAAACAGCGGCAAGAATAGAAACAAAATTCAACTTTCTTATTTCCTGTTTTTCAGGATCGTTGGGATAACCGCCAGATTCAATTAAAATAGTGCTGGTCCCCCATTTTTGAATATTATCTCCAAAAGCACGCGGCTCAAAATCGTCGTTATATCTTCCAACCTGTCCCGGGGCGTATTCTTGTAAAATATTATTCATTTGTACAATTACCTGCATTGCCGCACCACGAACATCATTAATAGACTTTTCATAATTGTAAGCGGGAGCCAGATAAGAAATAGTTGCAGGTTTTGGAGTTCTTTCTGCATTATAATAAGTGCTCTGGTCGTGCAGGTTAAACCCGAAATCTGCATCTAGGCTATCACGTACCCTTTTTAAAGTTTTACTTTCAGGCGACTGTAAACGTACGGCATCGCGATTAATATCTACCCCCAGTAAGTTTCTACGCTGAAAACGCTGTGCGCCATCGGGGTTCAGCATGGGTAAAAAGTGAAGTCTTACCTTCTTCAGCATTCTTTCTTTTTTTTCTGAAAATTCTTCGGAATCCAGGAAATTAAGAATATCGAAAATAGCCATTGTAGCCGTAGATTCATCGCCGTGCATTTGTGACCATAGAAAAACGTCTATGTCCCCTTCTCCAATTGAAATTAACTGAAGTGGCCTGCCTTCTATTGATTCTCCAACTTGTACCACCTCAAAATTGATTTTTTCCTGAAATTTTTCAATTAAAGGTTGAATTTCCGCCTGCGTAAACCGGCGTTTTTCAATAGAATTTTCTTTGAAATTTTCATAGGAACTATATAATTCTTTATAAAGTTCTTTTTCCTGCGCTGAGCTTACTGAAACAGTTAAAAAGCCAATTAGAAATATCAGGAAGCGTATATTTTTAAAACCCATTTTTTATTGATTTTTAGGTACCGGATTAAAATTAAGGTTTTTAGTTTTTCCCCGTACTGTTCGCATAAATCTTTTGAAGTGAATTTCTTTAAAACATACTTAAACCAAAATCTCCCGGGCCGGCCGGGAGATTTGAAATTATTATGGATATTCAGCGATTATTCGTCCCACCACACATTTCCATAGATACTATCATCTCCGCCAAATTGTCTATCTATGGCTTCGTAGTAATTTTCTTCATTATTAAAAGCTTCATTATCTGGATAGCTTAGACGAGTTGGAACTGCCATACCATTTGGCTCTACCAAATCATTTGGGTAACCTGTTCTTCTCCATTCTGACCAGGCTTCATAACCAAACATGTAAAGGTGTACCCAACGTTGATTCGAAATACTTTCAATTGCATTATCTGCATCAAAAGCTATTTCCGGATTATTTAAAAATTCATCCACTTCATCTGTATTTCCGGTCCATTGTTCTATAGAAGCCTCCACTGCCATATTATAATACTCCTCAGCATCTCCTGTAATCCAACCCCGTTCTACAGCTTCAGCCATAGCAAATAATACCTGCCCGTAAGTCACAAGATAAACGGGAGCATCTTGTGCATAAATATCTGAACCTAATAAAGAATACTCTTCGGTCTCCGTACCGGTCACCTCTTCCTTTCCAAACTCTAAACCAACATATTCCCCTGAACTTCTAGCTGGTTCTCCATAAACAGCTAAACGTGGGTCGTCAACAGGTTTCATTTCTTCCACTAATGTTTCAGTAAGTGCCCACCATTCCCGATTTTGATTTACCACTTGTCCAAACCAGTAACTCTGGTTATCGGCGTCTGCTAAATGACGATATACAAGATTATCACTATTAGACTCAAAAACACCGTCGTTAACTGCTGCATTAAATTCAGTACTTCCTTTATCCGGGTCAACTTCAGATAACCTTAAGGCCATTAGCATTCGTAAGGTATTGGCAAACTTTTCCCATTTCGCCATATCACCATTATAGACTATATCATTATTTATACTTCCTGAAACAATCATATCACCCGCTTCTTGTAGTTCCGAAAAAAGATCATTATAAATTTCCTCCTGAGGATCGTATGTCGGAGTATAATTATCACCACCCTGAAGAGCATCAAAATAAGGTACATCCCCCCACCTATCAGTAATATTCCAGAAATAATATGCTTTTAGGATTTTCGCCACTGCTTTTTGATTTGCTACAGGGCCATCATTACCATTCAATTCCTCTGAATCTATAACCGTTTGTAAATTAATTAACGGGCTTTGATACCAGGAATAAAAACTTGTACTTTCCTGCGGATAAAGCGACTGACCAACATACTGGGTCTCTGCAAGATACTGTGCCATAAAAGCTCCTTTTGGGGATGAACTTAATCCTGGAAGAGATAATTGAGCGCTTGCAATTAATTGGGTGCCAGAAGCTTCACTAGGCCGGTTTGGGTTCGTATTTATCTCGTCGTCAAACTTGTTGCAACTCCAAATAAATAAACTGCTGAGTAATATTATATATATTCTTTTCATCGTTTCTTATTTAAAATGTAATATTTAGGTTTAAGCCATAAGACCTTACCGAAATTAACTGTCCAGATTCGTACCAGCTAATATCCTGACTACCGGTAGAAATCTCTGAAGGATCTATTCCTTCCGGTGCGTTCTGCCAAAGCATTGCGGGGTTCCGTGCGATAAAGGCAAGATTTACAGCTTCAAAAGGAAGCTTTTCCATCACTCCAGGACCAAAAGTATAACCTAACCTAACTTCCCTTAATTTAATATAAGAAGCATCGTATAGCCATTCTTCATAAATCCTTCTACCAACAACGTTACGATAATAAGAACGTGCATCTACAAAGGCGGTAACCTCTTCTCCTGTGTCTGCTGATATTCCACTAACTTCAACTCCCCCACCTTCTTCAAGCGGATCCCTTACATTTGCTCCGTTAGAATTCGTGGCTACTGTTACTGGATCCTGTCCTGTTCTTACTGCCAGCATTTTTGATCGGCTAAAGAACTGTCCTCCTTTTTGGAAATCTATCATAGCGGCAAGGTTGAAATTACCAAATTGAATGTTATTTTGAAAACCACCTGTTAAATCTGGCAAAACACTACCAAAGTTATGGGTGGCATCAGTATACAAGGGCATATTATTGGCATCCAGCAAAATCTGTCCTGTAGCTTCATCTCGTTGGTAAGCTTGACCTATTAAACTACCAAAAGGCTCGCCTTCATAAGAATTTAAATAACTGTTTACTGATGAATAGGTGGTTGAACCGTACTGGTATACATCTATACCCGGATGAAGTTCTACAACTTCACTTCTGTTTCTATTTAAATTTAAAGTGGCATCCCACCTAAAGTTATCTGTTTTAACAGGAGTTCCTGTAAGGGATAATTCTATACCATTGTTTGTAATTTCACCTGCATTTAATACCCTGGAACTATATCCCGTTGCTCCTGAAATATCCAAATCTATTATTTGATCTTTATTTCTTTGTTCATAATAGGTAACATCAAGTCCTAAGCGGTTATTTAAAAACCTAAGATCTACCCCTATTTCATAGGAATGTGCAAATGAAGGAAGAATGTTTGGGTTAGGTAAAGAGTTTGGTACGGATAAGGTATTTATATTATTATATACCGTTCCTACAGTATAAAAATTACTGGTTTGGTAAGGGGCTAAGTCTGAACCAGCCTGAGCATAACTTGCTCTCAATTTACCAAATGTAAGGGGTTTCCAATCTGTAAATTCACTAAAAACCATACTTCCGGAAAAAGATGGGTACCAGTAAGAATTATTTTCTTCCGGCAAAGTTGAAGAATTATCGTTTCTTATGCTCGCTTCTACAAAATAGGTATCTTGGTATCCTACAGAAGCCATGGCAAATCCACTTCTGATTTGCTTTCTTAAAAGGTAGGAAGTCGTTGTAGGTCTGTCTATGGAAGCATCAATATTGTAGAAACCTGGAGTGGTTAGGCCACCTTGCGTACCTTGGTAAACGTAAGAATATCTTCTATCAAAAATATTCCCTCCTAATGTACCGTTAATTGAAAAGTCTCCGAACTCTTTATTATACTGAGCTAACAATTCGTAGTTCATTTCAGTGTTCTGGTATTTTCCAACCGTATATCCAGGAACCCCTGTTCCCCCAAACCCTCTTCGGGTTTCGATATTCTGGGTATACATATCTGAACGTACGTTTGCGCTAATTTCCAATTCCGGCAAAACCTGGTAAGTCACACCAATATTCCCAAAAAACCTATCCCTTCGGTCATTGTTGGTATTCTCATAAGCCTCAAAATATGGGTTGTTCCAATAAAGAGGATTGAAATTGGTAATCTCTCCCGTAGTTGAACTTGGGGAACGCAAATTCCAGTGTTGAAAAGTTCCATCAGAGTACTGATAGTTTTCAAGCTTGTTCATATCTACATTTCTCTGAAACCATTGCACAAAATAACCAGTTCCATACTCCGAACCCTGTTGAGGTCTTTGCGCATCGTTACGTGCATAATTCACATTAGAATTAACCGTAATTTTATCATTTATATCAAGGCTAGTATTTAAACCAATATTATTTCTTTTTAGGTAGGTATTTGGCTCAACCCCCTCAATACGAGTATCGTTAACACTCAGTCTGTAGGAAGTATTCTCATTTCCCCCACTTACGCTCACGTTATTATTTATATTGTGACCCGTTTCGTAAAAGTTTTTAATATTATCAGGCTGCGGACTAAATGGTGCTAATTCCCCATAACCGGGATCTTGAGTATAAAAACTCCAGGCATGTCTTACAGGGGTACCATCCATTCGTGGACCCCAACTTTCATCAACCCCAAGCGCCACGTAAGGGTCACCATTTGGTAGGGTACTAAAACTCTGCGAAGAACCTGCACCATACATATTTTGAACCGGCATAAAATTACCAGCTTTTTCTACAGATACATTTGTACTTAATTGCACCCTTGTATCCTTTATACCTTTACCTCCATCTTTAGTGGTAATCATGATTACCCCATATTGCCCTCTAATACCGTATAGAGCAGAAGCGGTTGGTCCTTTCAATACGTTTACAGATTCAATATCGTTTGGGTTTATATCTTGGCCCAGGTTACCGTAATCGGCCCCAGAACTTCCAGCAAAATTTGCATTAGAAATTGGGGTTCCATCTACGACCAGTAAAGGTTCACCTCCTCCGCTCAAGGAATTTATTCCGCGAATTTTTATCTTTTGGGTTCCACCCATACTTGATCCGGAAGCCCCTGTAACCTGAACCCCGGCAACCCTTCCGGAAAGAGAACCAAGAACGTTTTGCTCGTTGGTAAGTGTGAAGTTTTCTCCGTCAACTTCCTGGGTCGCATAACCTAGAGACTTTCTATCCCTTGTAATTCCAAGTGCTGTAACTACTACTTCATCCAAGCCTTCTAGATCTTCAGTCATAATTACATCAATTATATCCCGTCCATTCACCGCTTGCTCCTGGCGCTCAAAACCCAAAGAAGAAAATACCAACACTGCGTCGGCAGCTACTTCAATAGAATAATTCCCTTCCATATCGGTTACGGTACCGTTTCGGGTTCCTTTTTCCATGACATTTACACCCGGCAGTGTCATTCCGTCACTGGCCACAGTAACCGTCCCGGTCACTTCATTTTGCTGAGCCAGCATTCCACTAATCTGGAAAAATGCCAGCAAGGCCATAATCGTTAATTTGTTTCTCATTCCTTTTGTGTTAAAGTTTTCTCAATTATAAATTAAATATACCGAAAAGCGCCAGAACTGGGCAAATTTGTGGACTTAAAAATTAAACTTTTATTAACTTCTTGGTAATTAAATTAACTTTGTGCTAATTTTTTAAAAATCAGTAAACCTGTTTAAAATTTTATAATTGTGAAAATCTACCCGACTTTTAATTTATCAGTGAAAAACACTTTCTTTCTCCTCATTATTATTGCGCTTTCCTCATGTTCCACCACGCGAAAAATAAGCAAGCCCTTAGATAAAATTTTAAATGAATCTACGGTTTTTAAACAGGGATTTGCAGGATTTATGCTTGTCGATCCTGAAAAGGATAAAACCATTTATAGCCACAATGCCGATAAATATTTTACGCCAGCTTCAAACACCAAATTATTTACATTCTACGCAGGCCTAAAAATCCTGGGTGATTCCATTCCGGCTCTTAAATATGCTATTGAAAACGATACCCTTTATTTTAAGGCCACTGGGGACCCAACATTTTTAAATGGAAATTTACCAAGTTCTACAGTTTTTGAATTTTTAAAGAATAATAAAAATCATTTAGCATATGTAGCGCCAACGTATACTGAAAAATATCAGGGGCCCGGCTGGGCCTGGGACGATTATAATGCCTACTACTCGGCAGAGCGGACTGCCTTTCCTATTTATGGCAATATGGTAGGTTTTAAATTTGAAAAAAATGAGGAGTTTCCCGTGGTTTCTCCTCCAATTTTTAAAGATTCGCTGGTAAGTTCAAAAGATAGCCTCGTTTCAGCTCGCCTTAGACGCGATATTGTCAAGAATAGCTTCCTCTTTAATAATCAACAAAAGCAATCAGATTTTTCGCAATCTGTACCTTTTAAATATTCTTCGGAAATTCTCCTGAAACTTTTAAATGATACGCTACAAAAACCGGTTAGCCTGGTTCAGAATTCAGAAATAAATAAAAAGCTTGATAAAACACGATATAGTATTCCCAGCGATAGTGTATATAAGGAAATGCTGAAAGTAAGCGATAATTTTATTGCTGAACAGATTCTAATAATGGCCGCAGGAAAGTTATCTGACACACTTAAATCTGATATCGCCATAGATTATATGAAGAAAAATCACCTTAAAGATCTTCCCGATGAACCTATGTGGTATGATGGCTCCGGGCTTTCACGCTACAATCTTTTTACTCCCCGAAGCATCGTAAAATTACTAACGAAAATAAAAGCCGAAGTACCCGAAAAAGAATTATTAGATATGCTGCCCACCGGCGGACATTCCGGAACTATAAAGAATTATTACAAAGCCGAGGAGCCATATGTTTTTGCTAAAACCGGGACCTTAAAAAACAATCATAGCCTTAGCGGATACCTAAAAACCAAAAGCGGAAAAATCCTGATTTTTAGTTTTATGAATAGCAATTACATTGTACCTACTCCTGTACTTAAGGCTGAAATGGAAAAAGTCCTGCTCAACATTCGTGATAATTACTAACTTTAAATCTTTAAAATCTTCACAAATGCAACGTAGAAAATTCATTCAAAATATAGGAATAGGAAGTTTAGCTTTTCCACTGACGAATATTACCGAAATTGATAAAATTGCCCCCTCAAATAATTCAGTGATCATTCCACAGGGATTAGAAGAGGGCGATACGGTTGGTGTGGTAAGCCCTTCCAGCGCGATTTTTGAAACAGAACCTTATCTAATTGCTAAAGAAAGCCTTGAGGCGATGGGCTTAAAAGTGAAATTCGGCAAGTTTGTAAAAAGTAGCTACGGGCACCTTGCGGGAACCGATGAAGAACGTGCCGAAGAACTCAACAATATGTTTCGCGACGATTCCATACAAGCGGTTATGGCGCTTCGAGGAGGATCAGGTGCAGCGAGAATTTTAAATAAATTAGACTACGAAGCTATAAAGAACAATCCAAAAATTTTTATTGGATATAGCGATATCACGGCACTACACCTGGCGATTTTCGAAAAAACCGGGCTTGTAACTTATCACGGTCCTTTAGCCGTTTCTACCTGGAATACCTTCAGTTTTGATCATTTTAAACGTTTATTATTCGATAACGAGAAAATCACTTTTACAAATCCTACAGATAAAGGCGATCACCTGGCCCAAACTAAAAACCGCATTAGAACTATTCAACCCGGCGAAGCCACCGGCCGATTAATAGGTGGAAATCTTTCGGTTCTTACCGGAATTATGGGATCAGAATATTTCCCTACAAACTGGGAAAACAATATCCTGTATTTAGAAGATGTAGGCGAACAAATTTATGCCGTAGACCGAATGATGAGTCAGTTGCAGTTAGGCGGAGTTCTGAATAAAATCAGCGGATTTGTCTTTGGAAAATGTACTAGCTGCAATCCCGGCGGTTCGGGTTATGGCTCCCTGACCATGGAAGAAGTGATGGATCATTATATAAAACCTTTACATATTCCCGCTTTTTCGGGAGCGATGATTGGCCATATAGACGATAATATTACCGTACCTAACGGATTGAAAGCGAAGATAAATGCCACAAAGGGAAGCATAGAACTTTTAGAAAATCCGGTGAAATAATTTTTCGTTTTAAAGTAAATTCACTGAAACCCGGCGATTATTCGCAACAATTCTTATTTTTAAGGAAATTTGAAACGTGGATAAAACACAAGAATTTGTAGATCATATTCGCAATGCCTACCAGCCAAAAGGGGATTATATCCATTTGGGTGCGGCGATGCTAAATGGGGAAACTTTTGCAGATGCTGCGGTTAAAATTCCGCTAAAGACTATGAACCGCCACGGACTAATTGCCGGGGCTACGGGAACGGGTAAATCAAAAACGCTGCAAATTCTGGCTGAAAACCTTTCGCAAAAAGGCGTTCCGGTTTTATTGATGGATGTAAAAGGAGACCTTAGTGGGATCGCCAAACCATCTGCCGGAGAAGAATTTCTACACGAAAGACATCAAAAAATAGGTTTTCCGTTTGAAGCTTCGAAATCGCCGGTTGAATTTCTTACCATTTCAGAACAGGATGGCGTTCGTTTAAGGGCTACGCTTAGTGAATTTGGCCCTATTCTTTTATCTCGAATTTTGGATGTTACCCCAACCCAGGAAGGGATTCTCGCTATTATTTTTAAATACTGCGACGATCATCAATTACCATTATTAGATTTGAAGGATTTAAAAAAAATGCTTCAATATGTCACCAATGAAGGGCGCGAAACTATAGAAAACGAATACGGAAGAATTTCAAGCGCCTCCACCGGCGCTATTCTTAGAAAAATTGTAGCTCTTGAACAACAAGGTGCCGAACGTTTTTTTGGAGAACGCTCTTTTGATGTAACTGATCTTACCCGAAAAGACGAAAACGGCCAGGGTTATGTAAATATCATGCGACTTACCGATATTCAGGACAAACCGAAGTTGTTTTCAACTTTTATACTGAGTTTACTCGCAGAGATCTACACCACTTTTCCCGAAGAAGGCGATAGCGACAAACCTAAACTGGTTTTATTTATAGATGAAGCTCATCTTATTTTCAAGGAAGCTTCAGGCCCATTGCTGGATCAAATAGAAAGTATTGTAAAATTAATTCGATCTAAAGGGGTAGGCCTTTATTTTGTCACTCAAAATCCTACCGATGTTCCTTCCGAAGTATTGGGCCAGTTGGGTTTAAAAATTCAGCATGCGCTACGAGCATTTACCGCTAAAGATCGAAAGGCGATAAAATTATCGGCTGAAAATTATCCTATTTCAGAATATTACGATACCAAAAACCAACTTACCTCGTTAGGTATTGGCGAAGCGCTGGTTTCGGCTTTAGACGAAAAAGGACGGCCTTCTGCTCTATCTGCCACCATGTTAAGAGCACCAAGGAGCAGGATGGATATTTTGACCGATACCGAACTTGAAGAACTTATTTTTCAGTCTAAATTACGTCCAAAATATAACGAAGAAATAGATCGTGAGAGCGCTTATGAACTTCTGAATAAAAAAATTGAGGAAGCCGAAGCTAAAGAAGCTAAAGAAAAGGCTGAAGCTGAAGCTTCAGAAAGGGAAAAAGCCAGTAGTAAAACTTCCCGAAAGACCACCAATAAAACTCAGGGAGCAGTAATTAAAGTGCTTACCAGTGCAACATTTATAAGAGGCGTAATGGGCGTACTCAACAAATTATTAAAATAAATATCATCACTATTCAATCTCAAAAATGAAAAAATCTTTGCTACTTATTCTTGGTTTAACTTTAGGTTTAACCTCCTGTCAAAAAGATGAAGACAATCCTTTTTTAATTACTGCCAACCAGGTGGGCCCAGTTAACCGGGATATTAAAATTAACCAGTTAGACTCCCTTTTTTCTGAAGATTCTCTTGTAAAACAAAAAAGTGGTGCCGAAGAATTTCGAGCTACCAGTGAAATAAAGGTTTTTGAAAAAGGAGGTCAACCATTAATGATCTTAGAACCACTGCAGGAATTTGATTCTACCAGTACTATCGGGTATATAAGAGTTCTTGATCCACGATATGAAACCAAAAGCGGTTTGAGTACAGCCAGCACTTTTAAGGATATTATGGAAGATTATAATATTTCCAGAATTGAAAATACGCTTAACGCGGCCGTGGTTTTTCTTGATGAAATTAATGCTTACATCACCATAGATAAAAAGGAATTACCTTCAGATTTAAGGTACGATACCGATTCCAAGATTAGAGCTTCTCAAATTCCGGATGAGGCCAAAATCAAATACTTTATGATTTACTGGGACTAAAATTTAGAAGATGAAAATTTTCCGCTTCACTATTTATTTGGGCATATTTCTCATTTTTTCATCTTGTAAAACCCCAGAAGATTTAGGGAAATTGCCAACAAAAACAAGCAACGGAAATTACCGGGCAGTGATTGAAATTCCGGCGGGAACCAATAAAAAGATTGAATATCATAAGAGCAAAAAGAAGTTTTTGGTAGACCAAAGAGATGGAAAAGATCGTATTATAAACTTCCTGCCATATCCCGGAAATTATGGTTTTATTCCTTCAACATTTTCAGATCCCGAGCAAGGAGGGGATGGTGATGCGGTAGACGTACTGGTACTTGGTGAAAGTCAAAAAACCGGTAGCATCGTAGAAATTATTCCTATTGCGGTAGTTAAACTAATAGACGAAAATGAATTGGATTTTAAGATTATCGCTATTCCCGCCGAACTAAATGATCAAATTATTAGTATTGAAAATTATAAAACCTTTAGTTCAGATTATCCTGAAGTAATTAAGATCCTGGAAAGCTGGTTTACTTATTATGATAAATCCCAGGTTTTGGAAATTGAGGGCTGGGGCGATGAAACTGAAGCAATTTCAGAAATAGAAAAATGGATTGCCGAACCTTAGCTATTTAGCTCGTTTCTTTAAGAAATGTTAATCGCGCTTTGATTTTCAAACATTTGGTTACCTTTAATCTCCTAACCAAAACATTTTAGTTATGATTAAAGTCTTAGGAATTATCTTAACTGTTGGCGGTGCTATTGCACTGGTAATGGGAATTCTGGGAATTTTTGGAAGTATTGCTCTTATGTTAAGCCCGTGGGCGCTGTCCATTATTGGATTTATTTTCTTTATTTCAGGAATTTCTCTCATAAAAAGAAGAAAGGATACCGAAGATATTGAAGCCGAGAAGAAAACATAAATAAGAGGTTTTTATAAATCAAAAAAGGTGCCCATTGCGAGGCACCTTTTTTTATGAACAGTAATATAAAAAAGATTGGTGTTAGTCTACATTATCATGTAAAAAGGAATTGTTTCTTCTAAAATGAAGATCATCATTATCGTCTTTACCTAAGGTAGTTCGCGACAATTTTCCTTCCCCCGGTTGATTTTTATCCAGGTCTACTCCCTGCCTTTTGTAAGCAGGTTGCTTTTCAATTTCATCAATTTGGGCGGCATTACTTCTAAACTTGTAATTAAACTCTTTCATTTTCGCCCTGCGCTCGGCTGCGCGCTCTATTAAAACTTCAGAAATAGGATTATTAAACGGGTCTTCTTCGCCTCCATTTTCTTCCTGTTTCTTCTCAGGAGTTTGAGGCTCCGGTTTTAGCGTTTTTTTCTCAAAAGCAATAGTCTCATCTTTTGGCTCCTCTTTTTTCTTAGGCTGGGGCTTAGATCTGTCTAAAGATTGCTCAAACTCCATATAATCGTCCAGGCTGTAACGCTTCACACCGCGAGTAGAACTCTCGGTTACAGGTACGATCTCTACAGGTTCGTTTACTTCAATATTTTTAGACTCATCTTCTTCAAGCTGATGTCTAACTTCCTTTTGCTCTGGTTTTGGCTGTTGAGTTTGAGCTTTAGGCTCTTCCCGCTTTGGTTGTTCCTTCTTTGGTTCTTCTTTTTTCTCCTGATTAATAGGAAAATCGAAAGTGAACATTATTTGCTCTTCATTATCATTTTGAACCTCTTCCGGCTCATTCACTTCCATAGATTTAATTTCTTCTGAAGTATCATTAATGATAAAATCATCAGGATTTATTTCTTCATAAGAAACTTCCATATCCCGCGCTGATTTTGGCGTTTTATATAGTTCGTCTTCTTTCACCTGGATATTACCAACTTCATCTACTTCCTCTACACTATCGTCTAAAGTATGGACGATTGTACTATCAGGTTCCTGTGCGGTTGGTTCCTCTTCCTGCTTCGGTTCTTCAATCTGCTGATTGTATTTTGGATAAAAACCTCTTTTCTTCGGATCTAATTTTTGTTCAGCTTTTTGATCATCCTCCAGGGTGTGGATAATTTTTTTTGTTTCAGTATTTACAATTTCATTTTGTTGCTCTACGTTAAACCCCGTAGCGATAATTGTTACCGAAATTGCATCATCTAAAGCTTCATCTTCACCAACACCCATAATAATATTGGCGCTGTGACCGGCTTCTGCCTGGATATGATCGTTGATTTCTCCAATTTCATCAATAGTAATTTCCTCGCCACCCGAAACGATTAGCAGTAATACGTTTTGGGCACCGGTAATCTTATTATCATTTAATAAAGGAGAATCCAGTGCTTTGCTTATAGCATCCTGAGCTCTGGTTGCACCAGTGGCCTGGGCCGATCCCATAATCGCAGTTCCGCTGTTGCTTAATACGGTTTTTGCATCCCTAAGGTCAATGTTTTGCGTATAGTGATGTGTAATAACTTCAGCAATACCCCTGGAAGCGGTAGCTAAAACCTCATCGGCTTTAGAGAACCCGGCTTTAAATCCAAGGTTTCCATACACTTCCCGAAGTTTATTATTATTGATTACGATTAAAGAATCTACGTGACTTCTAAGTTTTTCTACCCCCAGTTGCGCTTGCTCATTCCTCATTTTCCCTTCAAACTGAAAAGGAATGGTCACGATCCCAACCGTTAGGATATCCATATCTTTAGCTTGTTTCGCAATTACAGGAGCCGCACCTGTTCCGGTACCACCTCCCATACCTGCGGTGATAAATACCATTTTGGTATTTACATCAAGCATTTGTTTAATTTCATCAAAACTTTCTACGGCTGCCTGCTCCCCAATTAACGGGTTAGCACCGGCTCCTAAACCTTCGGTTAGGCTTACACCTAACTGTATTTTATTAGGAACGGGGCTATTGTCAAGGGCTTGTGCATCTGTATTGCACACCACGAAATCTACTCCTTTAATTCCTAACTGGAACATGTGGTTTATGGCATTGCTGCCTCCTCCACCTACACCAATAACCTTAATGACGTTCGATTGATTCTTCGGCAAATCGAATGCAATGTTGTCGAATTCTGTACTGCTCATAAATTCTGTTTTACTGGTTCTCTCTTTTACTCTGCGTTATCTAAAAAATCTTTAAACTTCTCTGCCCATTTATCAAAAATGCTCTTTTTGGGCGGTCTTTTAGGAGCTTCGGGATCTTGTTTTAAATTATCACCTTCCGGCGGATTTTGCTCAAAATCCTGTTTCAACTCCTCTTCTTCACGGTCTCTTTCTTCTTTGCTTTTTAGCACTACTTCTTCCTGAAACTTCTTTTCACCATGTTCCAGGCTATTCATTACCAATCCTACAGCTGTTGCGTAAACCGGACTGGTAGTTTCGGTATCGTTATTTCCTGCCAGGTGCTCGTTAGGATATCCAATTCGGGTATCCATCCCGGTGATGTATTCTGCAAGTTGTTTTATATGTTTCAACTGTGCGCCACCACCTGTTAAGACCATTCCGGCAATTAATTTTTTCTTTTGCTCTTCATGGCCGTAGTTTTTAATTTCCAGGTACACCTGTTCAATAATTTCTACAACCCGGGCGTGAATTATCTTTGAAAGGTTTTTTAAGGTAATTTCTTTAGGTTCCCTTCCGCGTAAACCGGGGATAGAAACAATCTCGTTGTCTTTATTTTCTCCCGGCCAGGCAGACCCAAACTTAATTTTAAGCAATTCAGCCTGTTTTTCTATAATTGAACATCCTTCCTTGATGTCTTCGGTAATCACATTTCCACCGAAAGGAATTACCGCGGTATGTCTTATTATTCCGTCTTTAAAAATGGCTAAATCGGTTGTCCCGCCACCTATATCAATAAGTGCAACCCCGGCTTCTTTTTCTTCCTGGCTCAATACCGCATTAGCTGAAGCTAATGGTTCTAAAGTCACTGCAGAAAGTTCTAATCCTGCGCTTTTCACACATCTTCCAATATTCCTTATGGAAGAAACCTGGCCAACCACTACGTGGAAATTGGCTTCCAATCTTCCGCCATACATCCCAATAGGTTCCTTAATTTCTGCCTGGCCGTCTACCTTGAATTCCTGTGGTAAAACATGGATAATCTCCTCGCCCGGCAACATCACCAACTTGTGAACCTGATTACAAAGGCTGTGAATATCATCGGCGTCAATAACCTCTTCGGGGTTTGACCTGGTAATGTAATCGCTGTGCTGAAGGCTTCTTATATGCTGGCCGGCAATACCGACCACTACATCGCTGATTTTTAATCCTGAATCTGCTTCAGCTTCCTGAATAGCCTGTTGTATAGACTGGATAGTTTGGGTAATATTATTTACCACACCACGGTGCACACCAAGGCTTTTGGATTTCCCAATACCTACGATCTCCACCTTTCCATACTCATTCTTACGTCCAATCATGGCCACAATTTTTGTGGTACCAATATCTAATCCTACGGCTATCTCGTTGTGTTCCATAATTTACTTTTTAGTGCAAACAACCTGATCTCCAAATTGCAAATTCACTTTTTTGTAGGTCTCTAATTTCTCGTCTTGTAAAGCCTTCTTATAAAATGCTTTAAAATTGTTGAACTTTAAGGCTATGTTCTCGGCTTTCCCGAAATACACCTTAAAGTCGAGTTTTCTCATTTCTAGTTCAAATTTATCGCCGGGCAAACGCTTAACGCCGGTAATATGGCGCGTTAAAAATTCGTCTTTCTGAATATAATCTACCAGCGGATATGCTGTATTTACATTGCTGGAATCTACGCCCAAAACCAGTGGTACTCTTGCTGCATAGTATGATGAAAGCGGCATTACGTGCCCATTTCTGTCTAAATAAAAAGAAGAATTTCCCACTATTCTACCAATGGGTTTACGCTGACTTATTTTAGTTTGGAGTTTCCCATCCAGACTTAAATAAGCTTCAGCATTTTCTATCATATCGTGATTATTCAAAAGGCTTTCTACCCTATTCAAATCTAAAATTTCTTTGTCTATGCCCGCCGCGGCCACATCATTTTGTATCAACAACTTATTAACCGCTTCCTCAGTAACATACAGGTTTTCACCCGTTACAAATTGCACTTTTACCTCGCTCACTTTCCGGGAATTATTCCGTTTTTCGGCAAAACCGAACAGAAATCCCACTAATATGAGCAAAACGGGCAGTTTTATGTAATTTAGCTTAAGCTTCATCCTGCAAAGCATTTTTTATAGATTCCACTTCCTCCCCAATACTACCGGCGCCCATAAGCACCACTACTTCGGGATTTGATCTTTTTATTTCATCAATAATATTTTCTTTTTGAATTAATTTCTTTGAATTAGTACTTACTTTTTCTAAAATCCAGCTCGAAGTAATACCCTCAATTGGCAATTCTCTTGCCGGATAAATATCCAACAACAGTAACTCATCAAACAAGGCAAGACTTTCAGCAAAATCGTCTGCAAAATCCCTGGTCCTGCTGAATAAATGTGGCTGAAATACCGCCAATACTTTCTTACCGGGATGCATTTCCCTAACCGCCTGGTTAACGGCTGCGATCTCTGCCGGGTGATGGGCATAATCATCGATAAGCACTAATCTATCTGACTTGATTTTATACGAAAATCTCCGTTTCACACCCTTAAAACCATATAACGCCCTGGCCAGCTTGGGGATTGGGGATCCAAATTGGATAGCCATCGCCAGGGCGGTTATAGCATTTAGCACATTGTGCTTGCCGGGTAGATTAAACATAAAACCTTCAATAACTCCGTTGGGAGTTTTAAGATCAAAATGGTAGGTGCCATTTTCGATCTTTATATTTTGTGCGGAATAATCTGCATCGTCTTCTATTCCAAAAGTTTTTCCTTCTATTGGCAAGCCATTTTTTATGAATAAAGTTCCATTTTCAGGAACTAGCTTCGCGAATTGCCTAAAAGTGTCTTCCAATTCTTCTTTTTTACCGTAAATATCCAAATGATCGGCATCCATAGATGTGATTGCAGCGATATTTGGTGAAAGATGAAGAAAAGACCTGTCGAATTCATCGGCTTCAACCACGATTACATCATCGCCTTTCAGGATCAAATTACTTTGAATATCTTCACTAATTCCACCTAAAAATCCGGTGACTTTTGCACCGGTCTCTTTAAGCAAATGGCCTAAAATTGCGGTGGTTGTAGTTTTACCGTGAGTTCCCGCTACGGCCAAAGTGGTTTTTCCTTTCGAGATCAAACCAAGAACGGCAGCTCTTTTGTTCAGCGTAAATTCATTATTTCTGAAATAGGCCAACTGCTCGTGTGCCTCCGGAACTGCGGGTGTATAAACCACCAGCGTATTTTCTTTATCTTGAAATTCAGCAGGAACCGAATTTATTTTTTCATCATAAACCACAACAATATCTTCGGCTTCCAGCGTTCTGGTAAGCGAAGTTGAAGTTTTATCGTAACCGGCCACATTTTTGCCCTGGAATTTAAAGTAACGCGCCAACGCACTCATTCCAATACCGCCAATGCCGATAAAATAAATGTTTTGTATGTGGTTTAAATCCTGCATTCTGTTTTTTAAATCTCACGTAATTCTGAATTTATTTCAGAATCTAATTTGTTTAATTATTAATCAATTTTTCAACTTCATCTACAATCCTGGCGGTCGCATTCGGCAAAGCCAGCTTTTTAATGTTTTCTCCCAAAACTTTTTGTTTTTCATCTGAAGCCATTAAAGCGAAAAACTCCGTTTCAAATTTTTCTTCCAAATCATTTTCCTTTAGCATCATCGCGGCATTTATCTTTACTACAGCCATTGCATTCTTGGCCTGGTGGTCTTCTGCTACATTTGGCGACGGCACAAAAAACACTGGTTTCCCCACAATACTTAATTCTGAAACCGTTCCTGCACCGGCTCTTGAAATAATCACATCGGCAGCACCGTAAGCCAGGTTCATTTCATTCAGAAATAAATGCGTTTGCACCAAACCTGAATTATACTTTTTATATTCATCATAATACAACTTTCCCGTTTGCCAGATAAGCTGAATATTTTCTTTTTTAAATCTTTCCAAATTGGCTTCCACCAATTGATTTATTCTTCTTGCGCCAAGGCTTCCTCCTAAAACCAGTACTACTTTTTTATCTTTATCAAGACCAAAATGCGCTAGGGCTTTTTCCCTGTTTTGATCAATCTTTAGCAAATCCTGTCTTACCGGGTTTCCGGTTATTATAGTCTTTTCAGCAGGAAAAAATCGTTTCACTTCTTCATAAGCAGCGCAAATTTTACCCGCCTCTTTTGCCAAAAGCTTATTGGTAATTCCCGGAAAGGAATTCTGCTCCTGGATAAGACTGGGAATTCCTTTTGAGTTTGCTGCTTTTAACAGTGGTCCGCTGGCAAATCCGCCGGTTCCAATTACCACATCGGGTTTAAAATCCCTGATTATTCTTCGGGATTTTGCTAAACTACTTAGGAGCTTAAAAGGAAACATTAAATTGCTAAAAGTTAACTTTCGCTGAATTCCACTAATCCAAAGACCTTCTATTTTGTAACCTGCCTGCGGTACTTTTTCCATCTCCATCCTATCACTCGCACCAACAAATAATATCTCTGCTTCAGGATGACGTGCTTGTATCTCGTTGGCAATAGCAATGGCCGGGTAAATATGCCCGCCGGTGCCGCCTCCAGATAATATTACACGTAAATCCTTTTTCATCATTTTAAAATTTCTTAGATCGCTTCACTTAAAATATCTAGAGGATTTTCATTATCCAGTTCCTTTTCAGCTTCTTCGCGTTCTTTCATTTCCTCACGTTTGGCGCTTACGCTCAATATAATTCCCAACGCCATGCAGGTCATCCAAATGGAAGTTCCACCACTACTTATTAAAGGCAAAGTTTGCCCCGTAACCGGAAACAACTCCACCGCAACACCCATATTGATCAAGGCCTGAAAAATTATTGGCAGACCAACGCCCATAACCAGTAATTTTCCAAAAACGGTATTAGACTTTGTGGCTACGATCACAATTCTAAAAAGCAATAGCAAATACGCGAGCATTACCCCAAAAGCGCCTATTAACCCCATTTCTTCAACAATTATAGCATAGATAAAATCTGAAGAAGATTGAGGTAAAAAATTTCTTTGTACACTTTTACCAATTCCCGTTCCGGCAACGCCACCGGTGGCTATGGCAATTTTCGCTTTTTCAATTTGATAATCGGCCTCAGTATCTTCATCGTTAGAAAAGCTTTCAATTCGGCTTGCCCAGGTATCTACCCTATTAGGTAAAAGTCCGGGAAAAGCTTTGGCGGTAAGAATGAACATCGTTAACAAAATCAAGCCCGCCGCTACAATAATTCCAAGGTATTTTATAGGATATCCGCCTAAAAACATCAATACCAGCACCATAGCAAAAACGATGGCAGTTGTGGAGAAATTGGCCGGCAAAATTAAGGATAATACCACTCCTACGGGCAACCAAAGCGGCAAAATTGACTCTTTAAAAGTAAGATTTTCATTGGTTTTTTTAGAGAGGTAACGCGCCACGTAAATCATTAAAACTACCGATGCCAATGTAGATGACTGAAATGAAACCCCTAAGCCCGGAATTTGAATCCACCTACTCGCATACGCCCCGTCTATCATTGTACCCTGGGCTACGGTATAAATTAACAACACAATTACAACCGGCAAAAACAATATTGAAAGTCCCCTGAAATAATGATAGGGAATTTTATGCACTGCAAAGAGCAAACAAAAGCCTAAAAGCAAATGGAAAAAGTGCACCACCACGTACTGGAAAGTGCTGCCATCTCCATATAAATACGCAAGGTTACTACTGGAACTGTAAACCGGCAAAAATGAAAATATTGCCAACAACGCAGCCGTAGCCCAGATAACCTTATCGCCTTTAAGATTTGAAAAAATGTTGCTCATTTAATTCTTAATAATATTCCTCTTATTCTGCCAAACTTTTTACGTCGAGCTGAACTTGTTTCAGCTTCTAACGTGTTTTAGTTTCTAAACGTCCCAGATCCTGAAACAAGTTCAGGATGACGAACTAACACCAATTTTGCGGTATTTCTAATTAAAGATCTCTAACTGCATCTTTAAACTGACGCCCCCTGTCTTCGTAATTTTCAAAAAGATCAAAACTTGCACAGGCAGGAGAAAGTAAAACCGAATCTCCTCTTTCAGCAAGACTGTAAGCCATTCTTACAGCTTCTTTCATTGATTCTGTTTCAACAATGGTATCTACGCAATTCCCGAAATTTTGCATCAGTTTTTGGTTGTCTACTCCCAGGCAAATAATTGCCTTAACCTTCTCATTTACCAGCGGTAAAAGATCGTCGTAAACGTTTCCTTTATCTACTCCACCAACAATCCAAACGGTTTCGCTCTCCATACTTTCCAAAGCATAAAAAGTAGCGTTTACATTTGTTGCCTTAGAATCGTTTATGTACTGGACGTTATTAATTTTCAGCACTTTTTCCAGGCGGTGTTCTACCCCCTGAAAACTCTCCATACTCTCACGAATAGTTTCTTTTCTAATTCGTAATAACTGGGAAACAGTGGCCGCAGCCATAGCATTCTTGGTATTATGTTTACCCTGTAAACCTAATTTTGTTGTTGGCATATTAAATTGGTTGTTTTTTATATTAACAATAATATTTTCGTTCTCTATAAATGAACCGTTTTCAACTTTTTGCTGAAGGGAAAACGGCAATTTTTGCGCTTTTACAGGATTTTTTATTAACCAGTCTGTAATAAGTTCATCATCTAAATCGTAGATGAAAAAATCTTCTCCAGTTTGATTTTCGGCTATCCTGAATTTTGAAAAAACATAATTCTCCAGTTTGTGCTCGTAGCGGTCTAAATGATCGGGCGTGATATTGGTTAACACCGAAATATCAGGCCTAAATTCTTTAATCCCGTCTAACTGAAAACTGCTTAATTCCAGCACAAACCAGTCGGGAGTGGTTTCGGCGACTTGCTTTGCAAAACTGTCGCCCACATTTCCGGCCATTCCCACATTTATGCCTGCATTTTTTAAAATGTGGTACACAAATTTTGTAGTGGTGGTTTTCCCATTGCTGCCAGTAATTCCAATAATTTTTGCTGAAGTAAAAGCTGCAGCAAATTCAATTTCTGAAATCACCGGAATTCCTTTTTCTAAAAGCCGTTTTACAATAGCAACAGAATCCGGTATCCCAGGACTTTTCATCACTACATCAGCGTCTAAAATTTTAGCTTCAGTATGAGTTTCCTCTTCCCAATCGATCTTTAATCCTTCAAAAATCGATTTATACTTTTCCTTAATTTTCCCTTTATCTGAAACAAAAACATCAAAACCTTCTTTAACTCCAAGAATGGCAGTCCCTGCACCGCTTTCGCCGCCGCCAAGGATCACCAGTTTTTTACCGGAATTGTTAGTATTTTGAATTTCAGTTTTCACTATTCCTTATCTTACTTTTAGCGTGATTATCGTTACAATGGCCAGGAAAATTCCAATTATCCAGAAGCGCACTACAATTTTACTTTCGTGATATCCTTTTTTCTGATAATGATGATGCAAAGGAGACATCAGGAAAATCCTTCGGCCTTCGCCATATTTTCTTTTGGTTAGTTTAAACCAACCCACCTGCATAACCACCGAAAGGTTTTCCATTAAAAAGATTCCGCATAAAATTGGAATCAGTAATTCTTTTCTTGTGGCGATTGCGAGTACGGCTATAATTCCGCCAATAGTTAAGCTTCCGGTATCTCCCATAAAAACCTGCGCCGGATATGTGTTGTACCATAAAAAACCTACCAAAGATCCTGCAAAGGCACTTATAAAAATCGTCATCTCACCCGAGTCGGGGATGTACATGATATTGAGATAATCTGAAAAAATAATGTTACCAGAAACCCAGGCAAATATCCCCAGCGTAAGCACAATTATCGCTGAAGAACCCGCCGCAAGACCGTCAATTCCATCGGTTAAATTGGCGCCGTTGGAAACCGCAGTCACAATAAAAATCACGATTGGAATAAAAATTAACCACGCGTAATTCTTTAAAGCCGGATCTATCCAACTAATCAAACTGGAATAATCGAATTCGTTGTTTTTTACAAAAGGAATGGTGGTGGTGGTGGTTTTAATTTCCGGCCCCATTTCCCTTACTTTTTGAAAACTATCTACCAGTTCCTGTTGCTCTGGTGCCGGCTCATTAGTTTCTTCTTTTACCGTTACTCCCGGATGAAAAAACAACGTTCCACCTACAATGAGCCCCAAACCAACCTGGCCCAGAACTTTAAATTTCCCCTGCAGACCTTCTTTATCCTTTTTAAAAGTTTTAATGTAATCATCTATAAAACCTATAGCTCCCATCCAAAGAGTAGTTACTATAAGCAGGATCACATAAATATTTTCAAGTTTGGCAAATAGTAAAACCGGAATTAACGTGGCAAAAATTATAATAACGCCCCCCATTGTTGGAGTTCCTGCTTTTTCGCTTTGTCCTCTAAGACCTAAATCCCGTACACTTTCCCCAACTTGTTTTGCCTGTAGATAGTTGATTATTCTTTTTCCGTAGATCGTAGAAATTGCTAATGAAAGGATTATAGCCATCGCCGATCTAAAGGAGATGTACTCAAATAAGCGCGCCCCGGGCACCTGGTATTCTGCATCTAAATATTGAAATAAATAGTATAACATATTTTCTGGTTACTCTTCCTGTGGAAAAGTGGGCTTACTTATTTAAGTGTTTCAAAAATTCGGTTACTATCTTCAGATCATCAAAATCTTTACGTTCTCCATTTACTTCCTGGTAGGTCTCGTGACCTTTCCCGGCAATTAGAATGATATCGTTCTCCTTTGCGATCTGGCAGGCGGTTTTAATAGCCTGCTTTCTATTGGTAACTGACATTATTTTCTTGTAATTCTGTGGCTCCACCCCGGCTTCTACATCTTCAATAATTTTTTCGGGATCTTCGGTTCTTGGGTTATCGCTTGTAAAAATCACTTTAGTACTTAGAGCAGAGGCGATGTGACCCATTTTTGGTCTTTTAGTTTTATCGCGATCACCACCACAGCCTACAACAGTAATAAGCTCCTCATTTTTTGTACGGATGCTATTTATAGTTTCCAGTACATTTTTTAAAGCATCCGGCGTATGAGCGTAATCTACAATCGCGGTAATCTTCTCTTTTTCTGAAATGATATATTGAAACCTTCCGCTAACCGAATTAAGCTCGCTGATAATTTTTAAACTCTCTAAATTTTCCAGACCCAGAAGCTCTGCAGTGGCATAAATTGCCAAAACATTGTAAGCGTTGAAACTTCCAATAAGGCGCGTCCATAATTCCTGGTCGTTTACTTTCAGTAATAATCCGGTGAATGAATTTTCCAGAATTTGCGCTTTATAATCGGCGTAAGATTTTAAAGCGTAAGTATATTTTTGCGCTTTGGTGTTCTGAAGCATGACCTGCCCGTTTTTATCATCGGTGTTAGTCAGTGCAAATGCTGAAGCCGGTAATTCATCAAAAAATCGCTTTTTCACATCACGGTATTCAGCGAAACTGCTATGATAATCTAAATGATCGTGGCTAAGATTGGTGAAAATTCCGCCGGCAAATTCAAGGGCTGTGGTCCTATGCTGATCTATTCCGTGCGAGCTCACTTCCATAAAGCAAAACTCCACACCTTCATCATTCATCTGCTTTAAATACCTATTAATGGTAATAGAATCTGGAGTAGTTCTAACCGCATCATAAGAATTTTCAGCAACCATTACTTTTACCGTAGAGAGTAAACCGACTTTAAAACCCGCTTTTATAAATAAATTATATAAAAGTGTGGCGATGGTGGTTTTTCCGTTGGTTCCGGTAACGCCAACAAGTTTTAATTTTTCTGAAGGATTATCGTAATAATTAGCTGCCATATAAGCCAAAGCCTGCTGGGCATTCCCTACTTTTATATAGGTAATCCCATTTACTATTTCATTCGGAAATTCTTCGCAAATTACTGCGAGTGCTCCTTGATTTATGGCTTGCTCAATAAACTTGTGCCCATCTGAAATACTTCCGCGAATAGCTACAAAAGCATCGTTTAATTCAACCTTTCTTGAATCAAACTGAAGCTTGTTTATAGTTACCGAAGTATTTCCAACCACGGCATCAATTTGTACTTTATATAATATGTCTTTTAAGACTCTCAACCTATATTTAAATTTACTCGTTGATTAGTTTTTATTTTCTGTCCTGCCGAAATTGATTGCCCGCTAACTTTTCCCGTTCCCTGGAAAATCACTTTTAAGCCAAGATTTTCCAAGAGTGAAACCGCATCCATAGCCGGCATTCCGGTTACATCTGGCATCACAATTTTTTCATTATCTATTTTTGCGAAATACGCCTCAAAATCATCTGTAACTTTATCATTTTGAATATCAAGCGAAGGCAGCGTGTCCATCACCGGGGTATCGGTATAAATCTTTTGCGCGATTTGTTTGAAAACCGGTGCTGCAACGATATTTCCATAGTAGCCTTTGCTTTTATTAGGCTTATGAATAATCACAATACAGGAATATTTAGGATCCTCGGCAGGAAAATAGCCCGCGAAAGAGGAAATATATCTTCCCGGTTCTATCCAGTATTCTACCTGGCAGGTTCCTGTTTTTCCGGCCATAGAAAAGTTAGGCGTATAAATATTTGCAGCCGTACCTCTTTCAACGGTTTGCTGCATCATTTTCTGAAGTTTTTTAGCGGTTTCAGGGGAACAAATCCTTGGATTCATTACTTCCCGCTCAACCTTTAAAATACTTTTATCCCACTCTTTCACCTCTTTAATAAACCTTGGCTTTACCATTTCGCCATTATTGGCAATCGCGTTGTAAAAGTTTAAGGTTTGTAAAGGTGTTATTGAAACTCCGTATCCAAAGGCCATCCACGGTAGGCTTAAACCGTTCCAGTTTTTATCGTTGGGATGTGGAATTCTTGGCGATCCCTCTCCTTTTATATCCAGGCCTATTTTACTGTTTAAACCCATATCGTATAACCGATCTACGAATTTGGCCGGGTTATCTTTATAACCTTCGGTGATAATTTTTGTAAATGCGGTATTGGAAGAAACTTCAAAAGCTTTCGCAGCAGAAATCTTCCCATAGCCCCCGTGTCGGGAATCCCTCACGGGCCTTCCATAATATCTTACCACGCCGTTTTCGGTATCTATAACCGAGCTCGTGTCTATTACATTATCTTCCAGCGCAGCAGTCATCGCCATTAGTTTAAACGTTGAACCCGGTTCGTGGGATTCGTAAACCGCATAATTTCTTTTTTCAAAATAAGATCCGGTCTCGGTGCGACCAAGATTAGACATTGCTTTGATCTCACCAGTTTTGGTTTCCATTACTACCACAGTACCGTGATCGGCTTCAAAATATTCAAGTTGTTTCAGCAACGCGTGATGCGCAATATCCTGAATATTCACATCGATGGTAGAGATCACATCGTACCCATCTTTTGGCTCTACCTCGTTATTATCGCTTATAGGTTTCCACTGGCCTTTGGCAATTTTTTGTTTTAATCGGCGGCCATCGGTTCCTCTTAAATAAGAACTAAACGCCCCTTCAAGACCAACCCGGGTAAAATATCCGTTTTCGTCCTGGCGTTCGTAACCAACCGTTCGCTCTCCCATTTTACCAAGCGGGTGTTCACGAACCGTTCTTTGCTCTACAATCATTCCGCCTCTATAAGTTCCCAAATTGAACATTGGAAAGCTTTTCACTTTCATATATTCTGAATAGCCAAGATTTTTAGCAATAGGTAAATAACGCTGACCATTAGCTCTTGCCTGCCTTATATATTGAGACCAATAAGCAGCCGATTTCCCGAACATTTCAGTAAGATTATTGGAAAGTGGAACTATATTTTCCTGAAAATTTTTATCTGAAACGGTTACCGCATCAAACCGTATATCATACTTAGGAACTGAAGTCGCTAAAAGGTTACCCTTGGCATCGTAAAGATTTCCTCGACTGGCAGGAATTTTAAAACTTCGCACTGTGCGTTCTTCAGCCAGGTTACGGTAATGGTCGCCTTCCACAAACTGAATATCCAGCAGCTTCACGCCTACCCCAACGGCGAAAATGAACATACAGGCCGCAACCACGTATAATCTATTCAATATGCCTTTTTCAGATGTAGCCATTACTCCTTTATATTCACTTTTATTTTATAGGGAGGATTCTCGGAAGGGAGAATTCCCCTGTCTTTCATTTTTTGTGTAATTGTAGATTCCATTTTAATTCGCATAAGCGCTGAACGGCGATCTACAAACTCACTTTTTAATTCTCTTACTTCTGTATGAAGTTTTGCAATTTTATGCACCTTCCTTTCTGCACTGTGCGAACTCGCAATCATAATAATAGCGAGTAGCGTACAAAAAACTATAAAGCGCCAGTTGTTTACCGCATCCCTGCTAATAAGAAAATTAGCCCGTAGTATGTTGTAAAAACCTTTTTTCATAAAGTTTCAAAAAACTATAATTTCTTAGCTACTCTTAGCTTGGCACTTCTTGCCCTGTTATTCTCCTTAATTTCTTCCGCCGAAGGCACTATAAGTCCGCCCACTTTTTTAAAGGGAACTGAAATATTTCCGTAGAAATCTTTTTCGGGTTCACCTTCAAACAATCCGCTTCTTATATATCGCTTCACCAATCTATCTTCCAGTGAGTGGTAAGAAATAAGACTAATTCTCCCGTTTTTCACCACCAGCTCTTCGGTTTGCTTCAAAAACTCTTTTAAAGCTTCAATTTCCTGGTTTACTTCTATACGAATTGCCTGGTAGATCTGCGCCAGGATCTTATTTTCTTTTCCTTTAAAAAGGTGCGGTTTCAGCAAATCGTTTAGCTGCTCACTGCTTTCTATTGGCTTTTCTTTTCTTGCCTCAACAATCAAGCTTGCCAGTTTTGGTGCATTCTTTAAATCGGCATAATCGTAAAACAACATTTTAAGTTGCTCTTCACCATATTCATTAATCACTTCGTAAGCGCTCAATTTGCTTCCCTGGTTCATTCTCATATCAAGGCGCGCATCAAAACGGGTTGAAAAACCTCTTTCAGCTTCATTAAACTGATGCGAGGAAACTCCAAAATCACCTAAAATTCCATCTACTTCTTTAATTCCGTAAAACCTCAAAAATCTTTTCAAGAACCTGAAGTTCTCGTGAATTAGCGTAAACCGAGAATCTTCAATGGTGTTTTGTAAAGCATCTTTATCCTGATCAAAACCAAAAAGCTTTCCTTTTGGCCCGAGCCTGCTTAAAATCTCCCGGGAATGACCACCACCACCAAACGTGACATCGACATACACACCATCTTCCTTAATATTAAGGCCGTCTACTGACTCTTTTAATAAAACCGGATTATGATATTGCATCTAAATCATCGTTTCCCATCACTTCTTCAGCCAATTCAGCAAAATCATCTGAAGTTTCATCAATGGTGTTTTCGTATTTATCCTTATCCCAGATCTCTATAATATTCACTGCGGAAGAAAGCACGATCTCTTTATTGATCCCGGCAAATCCCACAAGATCTTTCGGGATTAAAAGTCTCCCGTTAGAATCTACTTCCACCATCTTCACACCTGCCTGAAATTTTCTAATAAAATCGTTGTTCTTCTTTTTGAAGCGGTTGAGCCCGTTAATTTTCTGCATTAAAACATTCCATTCCTGCATTGGATACAATTCCAAACAAGGTTGAAAAACCGAACGCTTTAGCACAAAACCATCTTGCAACATAGGCGCAAGCTGCTTTTTTAATGCTGAAGGAACCATTAACCGGCCCTTGGCATCTGCTTTACATTCGTATGTTCCAATGAGGTTTACCACTTGTATACTTTATAGAGTCAAATATATTGAAAATTTTACCACATTTTACCACATTCTACCACTTTGTTGATAAGTTTCTCCACTGTATTTAGCTGAAAGACTATCAAATAGCGCTATTTGTTTAGGTTTCAGAGGCTTGGTTTTTATTGCGTTTTTGGTGTTAAAAATTTTAAAAATGAAGGAAGAAATGCATTTCTTAAATGGCTTTGCTATTTCTCAAAAATGATTATACTTGTAATGAAATCGCTATATTTGCGATTGCTAACCGCAAAGCCAATCAATGAAGAATAATTTAAGGCAAGAGGGAAAGTTTACGTACCTGGAGCAAGGAGAAGGAACCCCGATAGTTATTTTACACGGACTTATGGGCGGTTTAAGTAACTTTGATGGGGTTACAGAATATTTTCCGAAGCATGGTTATAAAGTGGTGATTCCAGAACTGCCCCTCTATTCCATGTCGCTACTTAAAACCAGCGTACAGACTTTTGCTAAATATTTAAAAGAATTTGTAGATTATAAAGGGTACGATAAAGTAATTCTCCTGGGAAACTCCCTTGGCGGACATATTGCTTTACTGGCCACTAAATTATATCCCGAAATTGTACAGGGTTTAGTAATTACCGGAAGCTCCGGACTTTATGAAAATTCCATGGGTGAGAGCTATCCGCGCCGTGGTGATTATGAATTTATAAAGAAAAAAGCCCAGGATGTATTTTACGATCCTAAAGTTGCAACAAAAGAAGTGGTAGACGAAGTTTACGAAACGGTAAGCGATCGTAATAAACTGGTAAAAACCCTTGCTATTGCAAAAAGTGCCATTCGACATAATATGGCCAAGGATTTACCAAAAATGAAAACACCAACCTGTATAATTTGGGGAAAAGATGATAATGTTACTCCGCCAGAAGTAGCTGAAGATTTTCACCGCTTACTTCCCGATGCCGATCTTTACTGGGTAGATAAATGCGGTCACGCTGCGATGATGGAACATCCTAATATTTTTAACGAGTTGCTTCACGACTGGCTGAAAAAACGGAATTTTAAATAAGACAGTTTAAAGACTTAAAATCTCATTTAAGTCTCTTTCAAATATTACTTTTAAACATTTTAAGATGAAAATTAAGTCGGCTGAATTTGTGGTGAGCAATACGCGGGTAGACCAATGCCCCGATAGCAAACTGCCGGAATACGCTTTTATTGGCCGCAGTAATGTTGGGAAGTCTTCTTTAATAAATATGCTTACCGGCAGGAAAGCTCTTGCTAAAACCTCGGCCAAACCCGGAAAAACCCAACTTATTAATCATTTTTTGATCAATAAGAACTGGCATTTGGTAGACTTGCCCGGTTACGGTTATGCAAAAGTTTCTAAATCTACAAAAAGGACTTTTCAGAAATTTATTACGGCTTATTTTGAAAAACGAGCCCAAATGGTTTGTGCTTTTGTACTTATAGACAGCCGCCACGAGCCCCAACCTATAGATATGGAATTTATGCAGTGGCTTGGTGAGCACAATGTTCCTTTTTGTATCATTTTTACCAAAGCCGATAAAATGAAACCAAAAGCCCTGGAAAGAAATATTAATTTTTACCAGGAAAAAATGCTGGAAAGCTGGGAAGAAATGCCCGAATTCTTTATTAGCTCTGCCACTTCAAAATTAGGGCAGGAGGAGATTCTGGATTATATTGAAGCAATAAATACTGAGCTGAATTCTTCTTCGTCTGGTTAATCAATTAAAAGTCTTTCTTCTACAATCTTAATAAGATCTTTCTCGTTTTTAATTCGCTCTAATTCTTCTGTAGAAATAAAAATCCCCATTTCACCTTCATCTTCCCACAAGACTATAGGAAAAGTATATTTATACCCGAATTTGGAAGCATACCGCTTCTGAAATTTATCTATATGCAAAAATTCCATTTCAACTTCTGAAGCCTGCCTGTATTTTTTCCATCGGGAATTTTCAGAAAAGACTCCGTGGGTAACTTTGCAAATACTACAGGCATAAGCATTAGGCCTAATTAATTTATGCAGCGCATCCAGCACCACGTGTCGGGTACCGGAATACGCGTTGTATACAAAAATGAGTTTTTCCAAAGTTATTCGCTAAAAGATTATCCCTAAAAACAGGTCTCCTCAAGATAGTTTACTTTTGAGTGATTTCAAGCTTTTCAGCAAAGTAATCGCAAAAATCTTTCATTGTAGCAGTCATTTTTTCGTCCTGGGTGGCACGGTTAAAAGTATCACTCATAGAAACCAGGGTTTGGTGAAAGAATTTCTTCATTTCATCCACCGGCATATCTTTGGTCCAAAGATCTATACGCAGTGTTTCCTGCGATTTGCTGTCCCATACAGAAAGCATTAACGCCTTGGCATCTTCTTTATAAACGTTCCCGTCTTCGGCACTCCAGGTAATTCCTTCAGGCACACGATTTTCATCGGTTACTACCTCTATATTTATTTCTGATTTCTTAAATTCTGACATTACTTTCTTGGTTTAAAATTCGCTTTATTAAATATCGTTTCGGCATCTGTATTTATCATCTCTTCTAAAGATGCATCGGTTTTATCCATATAGCTGCGCACAATTTGCCAGCCTATATACTGGCCAAGTCTGGAGGGAGATTCGGCGTCCAGTTGTAGGTAGAATTTTGAAAATGGTGCAGGATATAAAAACCGGGAATAAAGTTCGGTATCGGTATCAAAAAACAATTCATTTTCTACAAAATACCGCCATATTTGCGCTTCGTTTTTTTGCGCCCAGCTAAATTCTTCTTCGGTATACCCTATTTTTTCAGAGTCTGGGGTTTCAGGAATAAACTTATCTTTTAAGTATAATAATTTCCCGTAATACACCATATGTGCAAGGAAAGTTCTGGACTTTGGCCTTTCTACATATTTTTCAGCATAAGCGTTTGCAACATCAGGGATTATTTGATCTTTTCTGAAATTCTTCTTTAAAAATTCCTGTATCCCAACATAGAAATGATGCTCTTCCCCCAAATAAGTATCAAGGGAAATGAATAGATAATCATTCTGAAGAATTACTTTATTTTTATAATCAACTTCAGAAGTTACCGTAAATACTTTTGGTGCTTCAAACTTCGGAAAATAATATTTTATATGCTGAAAAAGACTATGGAGTTGGGCCCTTTGATTTTCAAAAGAAGAAAATTCCTTGCCTACTTCAATATTTATTTCCTTCTGAATGGTATCATTAAGTTTTTCAATCCAAACACTATCTGAAAACTGCTGCGGAAACAAAAACGGATATTCCTGTTTTAAATCCATAAGTTTTTGGGGCGTAGCTTCGGCAAATTCACGGTCAAAACGTATCACTTCAAAATCTACCGGCACTGCTGCGATCTCTTTTTCAATTTTAGCATCTTCATTGCACGAAACCAAAACAATGGTGCAAAGCAGGAAAATTATTTTTTTATACATAGGCATTCTTTATGAAGGCTTTAACGCCCTGCCCTTTTAATAATTATGTTTAAATAGTAGATTTGTGTGCAAAGGTATTATTTACAAACTTAATCACCCAAAATTATGCAAACTGAAAAAGTGGTAGATCACATAGTTAACTGGTTAAAGGAATACGCTACAAATGCCGGAATGAACGGTTTTGTGCTTGGAATAAGCGGCGGAATTGACTCGGCAGTAACCTCAGCACTTTGTGCGAAAACCGGTTTGCGTACGCTTTGTGTTGAAATGCCAATTCACCAGCATACAGACCAGGTAACCAGGGCTCAACAGCACATTGATTGGTTAAAGCAACATTATGCTAATGTCACTAACCTGGAAGTTGACTTAACTCCTGTTTTTGACGAATTTAAAAAAGCGGCTCCGCAGGTTGAAGCTTCAGACACTTTAGATCTTACTTTGGCAAATACACGGGCAAGATTAAGAATGTCAACTTTATACTATTTTGCCGGCTTACATGGCTACCTCGTTGCAGGAACCGGTAATAAAGTAGAAGATTTTGGAGTAGGGTTTTTTACAAAATACGGAGACGGTGGTGTAGACTTAAGCCCAATCGCCGATCTTATGAAAACTGAAGTTACTGAAATTGCAAAATTTTTAGGAATTGGTTCTGCCATTGTAAGTGCCGCACCAACCGACGGACTTTTTGGAGACAGCCGTACCGATGAAGATCAAATTGGCGCCTCTTATCCTGAATTGGAATGGGCGATGAAAGAAGCCGAAAATGGAAAAACTGCTGATGATTTTGATGGAAGGAAACACGAAGTTTTCAAAATTTATAAAAGTCGGCATAGTGCTAATTTACACAAAATGAAACCCATACCCGTGTGCGATATCCCCGTTAATCTTAAAAAATAATCATTTTATCGATTAATGTACTCAAAAGATAAAAGTAGAGAGAAAATCGGTTATTTTTAATAGTATATACGCGCTTGTCCTACCCTGGCGTGTTTTTTAACCAACCTTTTATTATGAGTACAGTATTAATTGCAGATCATCACCCTGTGGTGCATGAGGGTATCAGGGGTATCCTTAGAAACAATCCGGCGCTTGAGGTAGTAGGCAGCGTCCATAGCGGGATGGAGCTGTACGGATTTTTAAGCGAAAGCCAACCGGATGTCTTGATTATAGAAATAGACCTTCCGGAAATAAACGGGATTAACGCACTTCGCACCATTAAAACCGATTATTCTAAAGTAAAAATTCTGGTTTTTACGGGTCATCCTGAAGAAGTTTATGCATTGAGCGCTATAAAAGCAGGAGCCGCAGGATATATTTCTAAACTTGCAAAACCAGATGAATTGGAAAAAGCGATTTACCAGGTAGCAAGGGGTGGAATTTACCTGAATAAAAAAATTACCGAAAAACTCAATGCAGGGATGTCTCCTGGAAGAAATTTAATCGCAAAATTTAAGAAACTCTCCACTCGTGAATCTGAAGTTTTAAACCTTATCGCTTCCGGAAAACGAAATAAAGATATCGCTGAAGCGCTCTCGATTAATGAGAAAACGGTAAGCACTTATAAAACCAGGCTGCTTAAAAAATTACAGGTAGATAATATTGCTGATCTCATTACGAGATCAAGATTATTGCAAATAAACACTACATAACCCGGTTAAGTTTCTCTGAGAGAACCTTCTTCAAACTAAGATAATCTTTTACATCTTCCAGCACATGTTGGGTGTTCTGTTCTTCATCTGGAGTTTTCACTTTTTCTGAAAGTTCGTTTATCTTCTGATTGATTAAAAACCTACGTAAAGAAAGAATGGTTTCGCTAACGTGCCGCGAAATAGTCTCGGTTTTTGCTTTTACAAAAATATTCTGGCGGTCCCACTCGTGCAATTTATACTGCTCCTCTTCCATTAAAATCGAAGTGATTTCTGAAGCCTGCTCAGGATCTATATCGTTGATGAAGTTCTTAACCTCAAATTTTTCTTCACTGTTTAAACGAGTCATTAATTCAGTATAAATATCCCTGAATTTAGGATTGGTAAAAGCAATTTCATCTTCCTGGAGATCTAAAAAAATCTTCTCAAAAACCCTTGTTCTCTGTATTTCCTTCTCTAAACCGAGCTCCCCATCTTCCTTTTCTTTTAAAACCAAATCTTCAAATTCTTCTTCTACAGTTCCATACTGAAGCAGCAGACTAATAATCTTTTTTTCAAGCTCGTATTGCTCATCTACTTTAGCTGTTTTGGGCTGCGGCTCTTCCTTAACTACATTAAAAGATTTATTTTGCTGGTTTTGTGGTGAAGTTCTTCCACTTTTCGCATTGAGTTGCGCCAGACTGGAAAAGAGGACATTTTCAGAAATATCCATAATCCGGGAACATTCCTGCAAATAAACTTCCTGCTGGATAGTATCCGGAATCTTTGATATACTGTTTACAATATCCCTTATCAATTCAGCTTTTTTTACCGGGTCTTTCTTCGCTTCTTCCATTAAAAGCGAAGCCTTGAAACTGATAAAATCCTGGGCGTTTTTCTGTAAATATTCAGCTAGAGCTTCATCTGAATTATTTTTCGCAAAACTATCGGGATCCTCTCCCGCAGGGAAAGTGCATACCCGAACGTTCATCCCCTGTTCCAGGATAAGATCTATTCCGCGAAGTGAAGCTCTAATTCCCGCCGCATCACCATCAAAAAGTACGGTAATATTCTTCGTTAATCGGTTAATTAAACGAATTTGATCTGGTGTTAATGCTGTTCCAGAGGAAGAAACTACATTTTCTATCCCGCTTTGATGGAACTGAATCACATCGGTATAACCTTCCACCAAAAAGCAATTATCTTCTTTCGCGATGGCCTGTTTAGCGAAATTAATTCCGTACAAAACCTTGCTCTTGTGGTAGATATCACTTTCGGGTGAATTCAGGTATTTGGCCGCTTTTTTCTCGTTGCTAAGAATTCTTCCGCCAAATCCTAAAACCCTGCCGGACATCGAGTGAATTGGGAACATCACCCTTCCTTTAAACCTATCAAACTGCTTTTCGCCTTTTACAATGGTTAGCCCCGTTTTTTCCAGATATTCTAACTTATACGCTTCAGCAAGGGCTTCTTTAGTAAAATCGTCCCACTCGTCTAATGAATAACCGAGTTCAAATTGTTTGATTGTTTCTAAGGTGAAGCCACGCTCTTTAAAATAGCTTAAACCAATGGCTTTTCCCGGATCGGTTTTATGAAGGTTTTTTTGAAAATGTTTATTGGCAAATTCTGAAACCAAATACATGCTTTCCCGCTCATCGGCCTGCTGCTTTTGCTCGTCGCTTTGCTGGGTTTCTTCAATCTCAATTCCGTACTTTTTGGCTAGGTATTTTATAGCCTCAGGATAAGTGAAATGTTCGTGTTCCATCAAAAACGCCACCACATTTCCTCCTTTTCCGCTAGAGAAATCCTTCCAGATTTGCTTTACTGGAGAAACCATAAAGCTCGGTGTGCGTTCATCACTAAACGGACTTAAACCTTTAAAATTAGATCCCGATTTTTTTAGTTGAACAAAATCGCCAATCACCTCTTCTACACGAGCGGTTTCAAATACATTATCTATAGTGGATTTTGAGATCAAATCGGTCTTATTTAAGCCTCTAAACCTCATAGGTTTGGTAATCTATGAGGTTTATTAACGGAGAGCAAAATTACTAAATAAAAAGCGGCTAATTCAAATATTTTAGTAACTAAGATTTGATCCCGATCTTCAGCGAGATAATCTAACCAGGCACATTATATGCGCCCATGGCTTTAAAATATGCGGCTTCATTAATCCACATCAAACCGAAGTCCTAGAGAAAAGTTATGTAATTCCTTATTTGGGTCTTGAAAAATTGGATTTAGATCGTATTTCCCATAAAGTGTAGCACCACCCCAACCCAGGTAGGCACTCACCCCGTAAACCAAATCGTTGGTATTATAATTATTTTTTAATTTCTCTTTTACCTTATCGCCATCCTCTTTATACTTGAGTTTTTGACGTTCTCCAATATTGAAACCGGCATAACCTCCAAAGCCAATTTTCAGCATTTTATAGGTAGAAAAATGCAAACGATCTTCGGTTTCGGTTTTTGTAGAAGGACCAATTTCAAAATGAACCGGAACTACCAGGTTATCCATTCTAAATTTAGATTTATCAAGATCTAATGCGAATTCCTGCAGGTAGGTTTCGTCTCCATCTTCAACAAATATTCGGTTCTCAGTAGGCTTTAGCCCATTGAACTGAAATGAAACCCCATAGCGCAAACGTAACCAGTTTGTTTCTTTAAAAACGCGTGTTTTCCACGCCCAGCCAAGTTCAAAAAACCGGCTGCCGCCCAATTTAAAATCTGAATCGTTTAGAGACTGACCTTCTTCCAGGGCGTTATTAAAACCAACGGCAACAACTAAATCGCTCGTGGTGCGGTTATCGTACTTATTTTTCTTATTAATATTGATATCCAAGGCTTTTCCCTTACCGCCAATAGCTATATAATTCTCTGAAGTATCATCATTTCTGTCCCTGAGTTCCATTTCATTTTCCAGGATCGCTATTTTATTTTCAATATTTTTAGCGTGCTTTTCAGCGTATTCCTTCTTCTGTTTTTCGGCTTCTTCTTTGGTGAGCTCACCTCTTTCCAGCTCCCCGTTTATACGCTCAATCTGGTATTTTAGTTTTGTTTTCTCCTTTTCAATAATTTCAGCCTTTTGCTTTTCAAAAAATTCCCTGGCTTTTTCTTCTGAAGATATTTCTGTTTCTGCAGAAGCAACTTCCTGCGCCGCAACCTGCTGATGCGCAAAACTGAATACTAAAAGTGTGACGTAAAAAGTAAGTGTTTTCATAATAATTGTTTTTGATGTTTGATGAATGACCCGTTTGTGGGATTTTAAATGATTAATAGTTTCTATTGGCAACCGCAGTTTTTGCTTTTAAATAACCTTCCTTTAAAACTTCAAAAACTTTTGCTTTAAAAGACTGGTAAATTTCGTCTTCTACTTCAGCTAAAAGCGCATTTGCATTTATTTCAGTATTCGAATTATAAAATTGTGAGTTGTTTCGTTCCCTGCTTATTTCTGAAGCCGCTTGAGCTAACAAGCCGTCTATTTCATCTTCAGAAATTTCCTCGTTTTTGGCAGTTGCAGCAATTACTTCTTCAAGTTTAGATTGTATTAATTTTTCTTCTGAAATTGGTGGTTCCAGGCTTATTGTTTCTAAAGCAATGGCTTCTTCATACTTATTTTCTTCGGAAATTGGTGTTTTAGCAATTTCTTCTTTTACAAACGTTTCAGCCTTTGCTGCAATTTCATTTTTCCCATTCTTTTCAACTGAAACTTCCTCCCCTTCTTTACTTTCTTCCGAAGCTATTTGCGTATTATTTTCCTGTGTGAATTCTTGTTTTACTTCCGGCTTTTCTATAATCTCGTTTACCGGTTCTTCAACAACCTGCGGACTTTCTGAGAAATTATTATTCCTCATAAATGTTCCTGCAATTAGTAAAACTGCGACCGCTGCCGCGATATATTTCCAGGGGGTTTGAGAAGTGATGTTTTCTTCGGCATTTAACTTAGCTTCTAACTTTTCCCAGCTCTGGACAGAAGGCTGAATTTGCCTTTTTCCCATTTTTTCCCTTGCGTTTTCTTCGAATTTATTTAATTCCATAATCCGATGTATTTTGTGTTTTTAACTGCTCCTGCAACATTTTTCTCGCTTTAGACAACTGCGATTTTGAAGTCCCTTCGGTTATCTTCAGCATTTTCGCAATCTCGGCGTGCTTATATCCTTCTACCGCATACATAACAAAAACCATCCTGTAGCCTTCCGGCAAATTGTCTATGATGTTTTGAATATGAGCCACGTTTAGCGCTGTATCCATTTCGGCAGAAAAACCAGGATCAGTAATTTCTTCGTCACTAAAAACAATTTTCTTTCGTGATCTCAAAAAAGAAATTGATTCCCGCACCATAATTTTTCTTATCCAACCTTCAAAACTTCCTTTAGATTCAAAATCGTTAAGGTGAGTGAAAACTTTTAGAAATCCGTTTAGCATAACTTCTTCGGCGTGATGTATATCTTTTATATACTGCCGGCAAACACTAAGCATTTTTCCCGAATGCAACTCATATAATTCGCGCTGCGCCTTACGGTCTTTTTTAGCCGCACGCTTTATTAATTGAGTTTCGTTTTTAAAGAGTTGAATTACTTTCACCCGATTTTCTAATTAAAAGGCCTTCTATTTACATAGACGCAGGAAAGTTACAAAAGGTTGCCTGCACCTTGATTATTTTTTAAAAAATTAGTTTCGCGGCGAATTCTTGTATCTTTGCAACACAATCTTTTTTATGTCTGAACCGAAGCTTACCCGAATAAATAAATACCTAAGTGAAATTGGTTATTGTTCACGCCGTGCCGCCGATAAACTCATAGATCAGGGCCGGGTGACCATCAACGGAGCTGTTCCTGAAATGGGAACTAAAATTGGCCACGATGATGTGGTAAAAGTAGACGGAAAAGCAGTTTCTGAAGCAGAAAAAAAAGAACCTAATGTTTATATCGCGTTCAATAAACCGGTAGGCATTGTTTGTACTACCGATACCCGTGTGGAAAAAGATAATATTATTGATTATATAAATTATCCAAAACGAATTTTCCCAATTGGCCGATTGGATAAACCCAGCGAAGGACTTATTTTTCTTACCAACGATGGCGATATTGTAAATAAGATTTTACGCGCCAGGAACAACCACGAGAAAGAATATATAGTTTCAGTCAACAAACCCATTACTTCAGATTTTATTCGAAGAATGGGCAATGGAGTGCCTATCCTGGGAACTACCACCAAGAAATGCGAAGTAGAGAAATTAGGAAAAAATGACTTCAGAATTATACTTACACAAGGCCTAAACCGACAAATTCGTAGAATGTGTGAATTTTTAGGCTATGAAGTTACTGCGCTTAAACGCATTAGAATTATGAATGTTAGCCTGGACGTTCCGGTGGGAAAATGGCGTGATCTTACACAGGAGGAACTTGACACCATCAACAAAATGGTAGACGAATCCAGCAAGACTGAAGAAGCATCCCGGCTTAAAGCTTCATCTCTAATATCCAATGCAAAACCCCGATCTGGTAAAAGACCTCGTAAAGATTAAATCTTAACACATTATTAGCGCTGTGGCTTGCCCGCATGTTAAGATTACATGTTAATTTTAATAGCGTATAATAATGTAATTCTTTTAAGTTTTATGAAGGTACAACCGTTTCATTTAGCTATCCCGGTATCAGATTTAGAAAAATCCAGAAAATTTTATAAAGAAACCCTGGGTTGTGGCGAAGGCCGCAGCAGTGATCATTGGGTTGATTTTAATTTTTTCGGACATCAATTAGTAATTCATTACAAACCAGCAGAAGAGACCGAAAAAGCACACAGCAACCCGGTAGATGGGAAAGATGTGCCTGTACCGCATTTTGGGGTGGTCCTGGAATGGGACGTATTTCAGGAATTTGCTAATTTACTACGTTCAAAAAACATAGAATTTGAGATAGAACCGTACATTCGTTTTGAGGGGCAGGTTGGCGAACAAGCTACTATGTTTTTTAAAGACCCCAGCGGAAATGCACTGGAATTCAAAGCGTTTAAAAATAAAGACCAACTATTTGCAAAATAACCAACCAAGTACAAAAATATGGATAGATTAAAACCGGCACTGGTACGGCAGATTTTCGTACTAATGCTCATTCTCTTTTTAACGGTTTTAATTTTTAAAGAAATTATCCCATACCTCTCCGGGGTTTTAGGGGCGATTACTTTATATGTTCTTTTGCGCAACTGGATGAAGAAATTACTGGCCAGGGGATGGAAACCTCCGGTAGCAGCAGCGCTTTTAATGGCAGGATCTTTTGTAGGAATCCTTGTGCCTATTATATTAATTGTAATTATGCTTACTTCAAAAATTAGTAAAGCTGTTGCAAATTCTGAACGTGTAATTAGGGCCGTAAAAGAACAACTTACTGAAGCTGAAACTTATGTAGGCTATAGTTTGAGTGAATCTATAGATACCTCATCGGTTACAAACTGGATGTCTGGAAACCTGCAAAGCCTGGCAGGCGGTACATTTAATGCCTTTATTGCTATTGGTATAATGTATTTTATGCTTTACTATATGCTGGTTAAAAGGGATTCTATGAAATCTTCGCTTATTTCGTATATCCCACTGGGGAATGATAATTTGGAGATAATAGCAAAAGAGAGTGACCAACTGGTAAAATCTAACGCATTGGGTATTCCGCTGGTGGCTATATTCCAGGGAATTATTGCACTTATTGGATACTTGATTTTTGGCGTGCCAGATCCTTTCTTTTGGTTTGTTATAACTGCCATAGGATCTATGATTCCATTTATAGGGACCGCTATAGGTATTCTCCCGGTTGTAATACTTTTAATAGCCCAGGGAGATAACTGGCAGGCCATTGCAATGTTAATCTACGGGTTTGTTGTTGTTGGCTCTACAGATAATATTATTAGACTTTATATCCTAGATAGACTTGCAGCCGTACACCCACTTATCACCCTCTTTGGGGTAATTGTTGGGGTTCAGCTATTTGGTTTTATAGGATTAATTTTTGGGCCTTTACTTATTTCGCTGTTTTTATTAATACTGAAAATTTATAAGAAGGAATACGGAAATGCCCACGATCGACTTTAAAAAATAACTACTAATCGCAAAAATGAAGAATTATGAATATGTTTAGTAAAAAGAAAGAAGAAATTGATGAGAAGTACCTTAAAAAAGGAGCTACACAGATTAAAGATGGTGATATTGATATTGCCGTAGATAACCAAAAAGAAATCGATGATAAAATTAACAATTCAGGTGCCTTAAGAAAATATACCGAACTGGGAAAAGTGATGTTTGGGATGCTTACAGACTACCGCAAAGGGGTTTATAACCATGTCCCCTGGTTTTCTATAGCGGCAATTGCCTTTGCATTATTGTACGTATTAAATCCACTAGATATTGTCCCCGATTTTCTACCCGGAATTGGTTATATAGATGATTTCGCACTATTAACAATAACCATAAGGTTTATTGAAACCGACCTTCATAAATATTTGGATTGGAAACTCGAAGAAGAATAAGTTCCTTAAATTTTTGAATTAAGAAAAATAAAAAAGTCCTGTCAAATCTTAAATTCTGAAGAATTTGACAGGACTTTTATTATTACTGAAAACTAAATTAAACCGTTCTGGCTTTACTGTTCTCTTTTGCTCTTTTCTTATGACGTTCTGTAGCAAGTAAGGTGTTCTTAAGTAGCATAGAAACCGTCATTGGGCCTACTCCACCGGGCACCGGCGTAATATAGGAAGCTCGTTTGCTTACATTCTCAAAATCTACATCTCCTTTAATCACATAGCCTTTTTCGACTTCATCATTAGGCACTCTGGTAATTCCGACATCAATGATAACGGCATCATCTTTTATCATTTCGGCTTTAAGGAAATCAGGAATTCCAACGGCAATTATAATAATATCTGCCTGAGAAGTAATCTGGGTAATGTTTTTAGTGAATTCATGAGTTAGAGTAACCGTTGAGTTTCCCGGGAAACCACTTCTTCCCATTAAAATACTCATAGGTCTTCCCACTATATAACTTCTACCAATAACCACGGTATGTTTTCCTTTGGTAGGAATATCGTAGCGTTCTAATAATTCTAAAATTCCAAACGGTGTTGCAGGAATAAAAGAGGTCATATCCAGAGCCATTTTTCCGAAGTTGGTCGGGTGAAAACCATCTACATCTTTATCGGGGTCAACGGCGTTTAATACTTTTTGAGTGTCTATTTGCGGAGGCAAAGGAAGCTGAACAATAAAACCATCTATATCGTCATTCTGGTTTAATTCTTCAATTTTATCCAGTAATTCCAGTTCGCTTACCGTATTTGGCAACCTGTATAAAGAAGATTCAAATCCTACGCGCTTGCAGGACTTTACTTTGGCGTTTACATAAGTTAAGCTGGCACCGTCGTTCCCGACAATTATCGCAGCTAAATGAGGGATTTTTTCACCTCTTTTCTTAATCTTTTCAACCTCAGCAGCAATTTCATCCTTAATATCGTTGCTGGTTTTTTTTCCGTCTAATATAGTCATGTTCAGTTTTCAGTTGGCAGTAGCAGTTGGCAGTTTTTCACTCAGTGCCAGCTCCAAATCTCCCGGGATTATTAATCATAAAGTTTAAAAGTTTTCCAACTTCCTGGCTCTTCTTAATCAATTTATCTTTTGTATCTAAATCTATGTACTTACAAGCATAAGCAAACTCTAACCAGCCTTGAGTCTCGGCATTTTCAGCATCACTATCAGTTACTTTGCTTATAAATGTTTCTCGTACCTTCTTTTCCTATAAGCTTCAGCAATATTTACACAAACAGAGCATGAGCTTCTTCTTATTTGATCAGTAAGTGAAAAGTTTCCTCTTTAGGAAATTTCCCGGAAATTCAAATATCTCCATAGCAAGTTCAAATTCAATCTCATAAACACGTAGCGACTTAAAATCCATATTTAAAAGTACAATTAAACTGCCTACTGAGACTGCAACAACTGCCCCCAGGAATCTACTTCATTCCCTTCATCATTTGCATCATTTTCTGACCACCGCCACCTTGCATCATTTTCATCATTTTACCCATTTGGTTGAACTGCTTCAACAACTGGTTCACTTCCTGTACCGTAGTTCCCGAACCTTTACTGATTCGTTTCTTTCGGCTGGAATTTATAATTTTAGGATTGCTTCTTTCATCCGGAGTCATTGAATGAATTATTGCTTCAATTCCTTTAAAGGCATCATCATCAATATCTACATCCTTTAGCATTTTTCCTGCTCCCGGAATCATTCCCATAAGGTCCTTCATAGACCCCATCTTCTTTATTTGCTGTAGTTGCTTCAGGAAATCATCAAAACCAAACTGGTTTTTGGCAATTTTCTTCTGAAGTTTTCTCGCTTCCTCTTCGTCATATTGTTCCTGCGCACGTTCCACAAGAGAAACAACATCTCCCATTCCAAGAATCCTATCGGCCATACGGTCTGGATAGAACACATCCAGTGCATCCATCTTCTCCCCAGTACCAATAAATTTAATAGGTTTATTTACTACAGATTTAATGGAAATTGCCGCACCACCACGGGTATCACCATCTAATTTTGTAAGGATAACCCCATCAAAATTCAATCTTTCATTAAAAGTCTTTGCAGTATTCACCGCATCCTGACCCGTCATAGAATCAACCACGAATAAAGTTTCGTGGGGTTGGATAGCTTCGTGAATATTTGATATTTCGGTCATCATCGCTTCATCAACGGCTAATCGACCGGCGGTATCAATAATCACTACATTATGGCCATTTTGCTTGGCGTGCGCAATTGCAGCTTTAGAAATAGCAACAGGGTCCTGGTTTCCTTCATCTGAAAAAACCTCAACACCAACCTGGTCACCAACCACGTGCAACTGATTTATCGCAGCGGGACGATAAACATCACAGGCCACCAAAAGTGGTTTTTTGGTCTTTTTTGTCTTAAGATAATTCGCCAGTTTTCCCGAAAAAGTAGTTTTACCACTACCCTGCAATCCGGACATTAGGATTATAGAAGGATCGCCAGAAAGATTAATACCTTCAGCTTCCCCACCCATTAACTGGGTAAGTTCATCCTTCACCAGTTTAACCATCATCTGGCCCGGTTTCAATGCTGTCAAAACATCCTGGCCAAGCGCCTTTTCCTTTACAGTATTGGTAAAATCTTTGGCAATTTTATAGTTCACATCGGCATCAACCAAAGCACGTCTCACTTCTTTTAAAGTTTCGGCAACGTTTACCTCGGTAATCTGGCCGTGCCCTTTTAAAACGTGTAAGGCATTATCTAACTTATCACTTAAACTATCAAACATAATTTTCCTGTGGTTTAATTTCCCAAAAAGGGTATAATTCTGCCGAGGCTAGCCCCGATATTTTTAAAACTTTTTCAATTCAACCTCCGGTTATAACTCCGGGGTTTTGGATTTGTATTTTCAACGAATTGCAAATTTAATGATTTGAGCCTGAAGTGAAAACTTTTTATTTCACTCCAATTTCACTATTTAATGGTTAATTCTACATTCTTTCCGGAACCTGAATTCCTAATAAGCCAAAGGAAGATTTTATAACATTCCCCACGCTATTTGCTAACTGCACTCTTAATGTTTTTTCTGAAAGATCTTCTGTTCCTAAAATCGTTACATTTTGATAAAACGAATTGAATTCTTTTACCAATTCGTACGTGTAATTTGCGATTAGAGCCGGACTATGGTTCTCTGCCGCTAACTGAATCGTTTCAGGATATAACTGAAGCTGTTTAATTAACGAGCGTTCTTTTTCGTGGAACTGATAATCTTCTATGGACTTCTTAAAATCAAAATCGGCTTTTCTTATTATAGACTGAATCCTGGCGTAAGTGTATTGAATAAACGGCCCGGTATTTCCCTGAAAATCCACAGATTCTTCAGGATTGAATAAAATCCGTTTTTTGGGGTCTACTTTTAAAATGTAATATTTCAAAGCACCCAAACCAATCATTCGGTAGAGCTCCTCTTTTTCAGCTTCGTTATAACTATCTAATTTCCCTAATTCTTCAGAAATATTCCTGGCGGTTTCGGTCATTTCAGCAATAAGATCATCGGCATCAACTACGGTGCCTTCCCGACTTTTCATTTTTCCGCTAGGTAGATCTACCATTCCGTAGCTTAAATGGTACAGGTAATCTGCCCAGTCAAATCCGAGTTTCTTCAGGATCAAAAACAAAACTTTAAAGTGGTAATCCTGCTCATTACCTACGGTGTAAACCATTCCATTAATATCGAAATCCTTCACTCGTTGAATGGCGGTGCCAATATCCTGCGTCATATAAACCGCGGTACCATCGCTTCTTAAAACGATCTTTTCGTCAAGGCCTTCATCGGTAAGATCTATCCAAACACTACCGTCTTCTTTTTTGTAAAAAACGCCTTTTTCAAGCCCCTGATTTACGACATCTTTCCCAAGTAGGTAAGTATCGCTTTCGTAATAATTTTTATCGAAATCTACGCCTAAAGCATCGTAGGTTTTTTCAAAGCCATCATAAACCCATTGGTTCATTTTTTCCCAAAGGGCAACCACTTCAGGATCACCGGCTTCCCACTTTAGCAACATTTGTTTAGCTTCAACGAAAATTGGGGCTTCAGCTTTAGCAGCTTCTTCAGAAATTCCTTTGGTTTCCATTAATTCGGAAATCTCTTTTTTATATTCCTGGTCAAACTTTACGTAATAATTCCCGACTAATTTATCACCTTTTAAACCTGTAGAATCAGGAGTTTCGCCATTGCCAAAACGTTCCCAGGCGAGCATAGATTTACAAATATGAATTCCGCGATCGTTTATGATCTGTGTTTTGTAAGATTTATTACCAGCAGCACTTAAAATTTCAGCAACAGAAAAACCTAAAAGAATATTTCTAATATGTCCTAAATGCAGCGGTTTATTGGTATTTGGCGAAGAATATTCAACCATAATTCCCTGTGCATCTTCAGCAGCGGGTAGTATACCAAAATCTTCCCTGTTTTTCATTTCATTGAAAAAATCAAGGAAATAGGCGTCGCTTAAAACAATGTTTAGAAAGCCCTTAACTACATTAAAACCGGAAACCTCGGTAACATTTTCGGCTAAATAATTTCCAATTTCCTCACCCAGTTTTACGGGATTGGTTTTTAAGATTTTCAACATTGGGAATGTCACCAAGGTGATATCGCCTTCAAAATCCTTACGTGTAGGCTGAAATTCAAGGTTTTCAATTTCAACATCATAGATTTTTTTGACAGCATCTTTAACGTGTGCAGCGAGGGTACTTTGGATGTTCATTTCTTACTTCTGTTTATAGTTTTAAGCCCTGCAAAGATAACAGAAAATAGGCTTTTGCCTATAAATTACCTATCTTTAAACAAAAAGCTATGTTATTAAATATCTCCTATAACCGGTCAAAAACCAAAGAGAAAATAGACAAGGAAGTTGGCAAGCCATTTACGCTGCTGGCTCGAATGAAATTAAACGGCACAGGTTCGCCAAAACTGCATATTACCGATACCAGTATTGATATTCATAATCTCCTGGTTTTAGACAACAATGCCAACACCTGTAATGTGGAAATGCGGCCTAAGGGAATTATCGTTATGTTTCGCTCTTTACTGGAAACTTATGCACTGGTTATTCCTTACTATAAACTTCATCTATACAAAGGCAAAGCCGAAGAATATTCTATTTACCGGGATCATTCTAAAATTAAGGTAAAAGCCGACACGCCTGCAATACACAAGTATTTTAAGAAAATCCTGGATTATAAAGCTGATAATGCACTTACGCAGGTAGGAGACCTTTAACCTAAACTTTACAAGATCTTCTCTATTTACCTATTTTGATAATCTAAGATTAATCCCGGCTTAATTTTTAATCGGTACTTCTGATGCAATTTTGCCGAAAAAATTAATGGAACTATTTATCTATGTTTTCGCGGCATTATTTTCGGTTATAAATCCACTTGGAACAGTGCCGATTTTTGTAGGATTAACTCAGGAATACTCTGCACCAGAACGATCTAAAACCTCCCTGCTTACCGCTATTAATATTTTTGTAATCCTGACGATCTCGTTTTTTACCGGGAGATTTATTTTGCATTTCTTCGGAATTAGCATTGAGTCGCTTAGAATTGCCGGCGGACTTATAATCGTAACTTCAGGATTTGCTTTGCTTACAGGTTCATTCTCTAAACACAAAGGAATGGAAAAGGAAAGGGTAAAAGACGATGCTTTTCAAAGGGATAGTGTTTCTCTTACTCCCTTAGCGATCCCAATGCTAGCCGGACCCGGCTCCATTTCGCTACTTATTGGAATGTATGAGGATTACACGATAATTTCTGAAAAAATTCTTACCATTTGTGCCATTCTTGGCGTTTGTTTAGCAACTTTTCTCGTTTTAAAAAGTTCACATTACATTGTAAAAATGTTGGGAGCTTCCGGAATTAACGCTATTTCACGAATTATTGGGTTTATTGTAATCGCTATTGGGATTGAGTATATAAGCTCTTCTGTAATAACTGTATTGAATTCAGCCTTAAACTAAGACTATCTTTTCCCAAAAGCGAGCCCGCCTATAAGGGCTAGAACGCCAAAACCTATCATTGCGTAAGATTGTGTATTATCTCCGTGAGCTTCAATTTGCAGAGGCCCGGCATCAAGAGCGAATTCAGGTGTAATTAACCGGTATAATCCGTAAGCAATCATTCCAATTCCAATTACTAAAAGCACTATCTTCAGGACGTTATTCATTTTATAAAGTTTTACTAATCAAAATGAAAAGTACTAATTTAATTGGTACTTTAAGCTTAAAATCTTTCTATGAGAATTCTTTTAACGGGTGCTAACGGTTATATTGGGATGCGTATGCTCCCCGAACTTCTACAAAAGGGGCATGAGGTAATTTGCGCTGTTAGAAATAAAAACCGTTTTACCTCTAACGAGGAATTACTGGAAAAAGTGGAAATCGTAGAACTCGATTTTTTAAAAGATGAAGAAGCACCGGATATAATAAAGAATATAGATGTAGCTTATTATCTTATTCATTCTATGAGTGGTTCCACGGATAATTTTGACACCCAGGAATCACAAGCCGCAGAGAACTTTAATAAAATTATGGCCGGCACCTCGGTAAAACAGGTGATTTATTTAAGCGGAATTATCAACGAAGAAGAACTTTCTAAACATTTAAAATCAAGAAAAAAAGTTGAAGAAATCCTTTATAAAGGAGATTTTAACCTTACTGTTTTAAGGGCGGCGATTATTGTAGGTTCGGGCAGTTCTTCGTTTGAAATTATTAGGGACCTATGCGAAAAATTACCGGTAATGATCACTCCCAGCTGGGTAGAAACCAAGTGCCAGCCAATTTCTATTCGTGATATTATTAAATTTCTAACCGGTGTAATTGGAAAAGAAGAATGCTATAATGAATCTTTTGATGTTGGCGGGCCAGATGTACTCACTTATAAAGAAATGATGCTGAAATATGCCGAAGTTCGTAAACTAAAATTATGGATTTTAAGCGTCCCGGTAATGTCGCCAAAACTTTCTTCATACTGGCTATATTTTGTGACCTCAACATCATACAAACTTGCGCAAAACCTGGTAGATAGTATGCGGGTTGAAGTCATAACCAACGATACCCGGTTACAGGAAATACTCAAAATTGACCCCATCTCTTATACCGAAGCTATTGAACTGGCGTTTTATAAAATTGAACAAAACCAGGTGATTTCCAGCTGGAAAGACTCTTTAAGCAGCGGTCGGTTTCGTAAGGAATTAAACAAATACATACAGGTGCCCAAATATGGTTGTCTCCTGGATAAACAATCGGCCGAGGTAGATAATCCCGATGAAGTTCTGGAACGCATTTGGGCTATTGGCGGCTTAAACGGCTGGTATTATGGAAACTGGTTATGGAAATTTCGTGGTTATATAGACAAGCTTTTTGGTGGAGTTGGTTTACGCCGCGGTAGAACACATCCCAATAAAATTGCGTCCGGAGATTCCTTAGATTTCTGGCGTGTACTTTTAGCCGATAAAGAGGAAAGAAGACTTTTACTATTTGCCGAAATGAAAGTTCCAGGCGAGGCCTGGTTAGAGTTTTGCATAGATAAAGAAAATGTATTACATCAAACTGCCACATTTAGACCTAAAGGAATTTGGGGCCGGTTTTACTGGTATGCGATGTATCCTTTTCACTACTTTATCTTTGAAGGAATGCTGAATAAAATTGCTAAAGGCGAACCCAAAAAACAAATAGCCTAATTCTTTCAGAATTGTTTAAATTTGAAAAAACTGCTTGCGGAAGATCAATTATAACCTGAAAAGCAATAAATTTTGAAGCAACTTTTTCGAGCTTTTCTAAGAAATCCCCTGCTTTATTTTGCTTCGGGAGTTTTATTTTTTCTTGCGCTTTTTATCTTTTTCTTTACTGAACTTTTTTATGAATTAATTGAAATCGGCTCCCTTTGGGTGCGAGAGTATTTTGGCGGCTTCTATCTATGGCTGGGCATATTATGCGTTTTCTTCCTCATATTTATCGCATTTTCAAGATTCGGAAAACTAAAACTGGGAAATTCTCCACCGGAATTTGACCGACTATCCTGGATCGCAATGTTATATAGCGCGGGAATGGGTGCCGGGATTCTATTAAGAGCGGTACAGGAACCGGTTTTTATGTTTTTGAATTCACCAATTGAAACGGGCTCTACTCCCGAAGTAATCGCCCTTGAATATACTTTTTATCAATGGGGCTTTACCGCCTGGGCCTTCTACGGGATTTTTGCCTTGCTTATTGCCTACGCTCTTTTTGTAAGAAAATCTGATATTCTTTTAGGTACGAGTTTACCCCAACTTAAAAAGATAAAATACCTATCGCAAAGCGTAAACCTACTCACTATCCTTACCACGGTTTTTGGACTGGTAGCCGCAATTGGTTTAGGCACTACACAAATTGAAGGTGGTATTAGCCATCTCACTTCAAAACCGGCGGGTACATTGTGGATTACAATTCTTCTGGTTTTTATAGTTTGTCTGTTAGCCTTTATTTCGGCATTCGCCGGAATAAAAAAAGGTATAAAACGAATTTCAAACTGGAATATTTACCTAACCGTCGTCTTGATGTTTTTTGTATTTTTTCAGGTAGATATATTTAATGTTTTCAGTCAGTTTTTTGAATCGCTTTATAATTATATAATAGATTTTGTTCCCCTGAGTTTGGCGCTTGGAAAGTACAATCCTGGAAAGCAATTTTTAACCGACTGGACGTATTATTACTGGGCATTCTGGTTGGCGTGGGCACCTTTTACCGGAATTTTTATCGCCAGAATTTCTAAAGGTAGAAGTATAAGGGAAATGATCCTGGGGGTTTTGCTTATCCCATCGCTAGGTAGTTTCTTCTGGTTCAGTGTTTTTGGTTCTGCTTCTTTTGATTTAATTGAAAATATGAACTCATACAATGGCGAATTTGAGAATGTCTTTACTTCCTTATTTCGTTTTTTCGAAGCTTTTCCGCTATCAAATTTCACAAATATCGTGACGATAATTTTACTGATTAGTTTTCTCGTCACTTCAGTAGATTCAGCCATTTATGTACTGAGTATGTTTAGTGATAAAGGAAAGGAACATCCAAGGAAAAAATTCCGGTTGATCTGGGCGGTTTTGATCCTAATATTTTCCGAAGCAATAATTCTGCTGGGAAACATAAAACCCGAAAGCGATGTCCTCACCGCAATGCAGAAGTTTTTAATAATAAGTTCGCTTCCCTTTGCACTTTTTACCGCAGGGATAATGGTTTTGTTTTTAAGGGAGTTGTATAAGAAATATTAAACCCCTCCGGCCTGTGGCCACCTCCCCTTGAAAAAAAGGGTAGGAACTTCAAAATCGTCATTCTGAACTTGTTTCAGGATCTAAGTTGTTTATACTCTACATCATGTTAGAAGCTGAAATAAATTCAGCTTGACGAAAATCTTTAATTATTTTTTCTGAAAAATATGTAAAACTAAGCTTTTGGCAAGAAAACCTCGGCCATCATACAACGGGCGCTGCCTCCACCACAGGTTTCAATCACATCAAGGTCACTGCTTAAAATTTCGCAATGTTTCTCAATTTTATTAATTTGATCCTGGTTTAGACTTGTATGAGCTTTGACGCTCATTACAAGATATTTTTTATCAAATGCACCCTGCACCTGCAGCATATTCCCGGCAAATTCATGCATTTGCGCTTCAGTAATTGCAATTACTTCTTTACCGTCATCTTTTAAATGTTTCAGTACATTTTTTCGCTCTTTGCTATCGTCTATTGTATCAAGACAGATAACTGCAAAATTTTCAGCTAAACACATCATCACATTCGTGTGATAAATTGCTTTTCTTTTTCCGTCTACACTTTGGTTGGCATTAAAAATAACCGGCGTGAATTCAAAATCTTCGCAAAATTCTATCAAAAGGTCTTCATCGGCACGAGGTGATAAAGCACAATAAGCTTTTTGGTTTTCCCTGTCCAGCAATAGGCTTCCGGTGCCTTCCAAAAATAGATCGTGTTCCTCAGCCGAAGTATAATCCACTACTTGCGTGATCTTAAAACCGTTCTCTTCCAATTTGGCAAAATACTCCATTCGGCGCTCTTTTCTCCTGTTTTCAGCAAACATAGGATATAGAGCAATGTGGCCGTTTTCATGAAAAGAAACCCAGTTATTCGGGAAAATAGAATCTGGCGTATCGTCTTCCTGCTTATCGTCTACCACAATTACATTCACTCCAACTTTTTTAAGTTTTGAAGCAAACTCATCGAATTCTGCCTGGGCGCGTTCATTTACATTATCGGCAGTAAGGTCTTTTTGAAAATAATTATTTACCGCGGTTTGCTCGTTCATCCTAAACGCTACCGGGCGAACCATTAAAATTGTATCTGTAATCTGTCTCATAATCTATTCTCTAATTAACGGTAAGGTGGAACAACGCAAAAGTCCTTCCTGCTTTGAGATTTCAGCATAAGGCACTTCTTCTACGGTAATGCCCTGCTCCCTTAACCAAGAGTTTAATCTTGTAAAATTCTTTTCTGAAATTACCACATCTTCATCAATAGAAAAAATGTTGGAATTCATATAATACATTTCATCGCGGGAAATTTCAAAAACATTTTCCTTTCCAAAAAGATTTACCAGCCAATTATATTCATCTTCCTCGAGAAAACCATTCCTGTGAATTATAGCCTTGCCCTTTCCTACAGGCTGAAAACAGCAATCTAAGTGTAAAGCATTATCACGAGGTTCAGTATTTGACTTCCTTAAATTGAAAGAAACCACTTTTTTATGCGGAAATAATTCCTGCAAAGCTTCTACCGCCTGCACGTTGGTTCGCGCCGTGATATAATCTTTATAATCTTCACCACGATATGTTCCAACCAGAATGTAATCACCTAAAGGCATAACATCGCCACCTTCTATATGAGCTTCTTCGGGCAACTGAAGTATTTTTGAAGGATCTATCTGTTCAATTACATGACTAATAGCCTCAATCTCCTGCTCTCTATCTGGTAAAATATTAGATTTTACGAATTTATCTTCTATTACAAAAGCGATATCACGGGTAAAGATCTGGTTGTAATCTTTTATAACTTTTGGCCTGAAAACCTGTACTTTATATTTCTCCAGTATTCCGGCAACAGCTTCCATTTCCTCTCTCATATCCTCCTCTTTGGGATAAGACCCCATCCTGATGAATTCGGCTGATTTGGGATCGTATGCCTCTTCAAGAGATGGAACGGGGCCGTTACTTTCTGCTGTACCTAAAACCACCGCTTTAAGACGGGAAGTCTCATTATTGATATTCAAATTCACAAGTAAAATTTTTACCAAATATAGAAAAAGCTTCATACGATGATGAAGCTTTTTCCGAATTTATTAATATGTAGAAGATATTCTTATCTTTTCTCAACTTCTTTAAATTCACGGAGGTTTGCACCGGTGTAAATTTGACGTGGACGACCAATAGGTTCTTTCATCAATCTCATTTCTCTCCATTGAGCAATCCAGCCCGGAAGTCTACCAAGTGCGAACATTACGGTAAACATTTCTACCGGAATACCCAATGCACGGTAAATAATCCCTGAATAGAAATCTACGTTTGGATATAGTTTTCTATCTACAAAATATTGATCTTCTAAAGCTTCTTTCTCAAGTCCTTTAGCAATGTCCAATACCGGATCGTCTACACCAAGTTGACCAAGAACTTCGTCTGCAGATTTCTTGATGATCTTAGCTCGAGGATCAAAGTTTTTATAAACACGGTGGCCAAAGCCCATTAAACGGAAAGGATCTTCCTTGTCTTTAGCTTTTGCCATAAATTTCTTGGTATCACCACCATCTTCTTTAATTCTTTCCAGCATTTCTATCACTGCCTGGTTAGCACCACCGTGAAGTGGTCCCCAAAGTGCGGAAATTCCTGCTGAAATTGAAGCAAAAAGCCCTGCGTGAGAAGAACCTACCATTCTTACCGTAGAAGTAGAACAGTTTTGTTCGTGATCTGCGTGAAGAATTAATAATTTATCTAATGCATCAATAACCTCTTTATCTACTTTGTAGCTCTTTCCTGGTTTTTCGAACATCATTTTATGAAGGTTCTCTACATACCCAAGAGAATCGTCACCATAGTTTAGGGGAAGGCTGTTTTTCTTTCTAAGTGTCCAGGCCGCAAGAACCGGGAACTTACCAAGAATTTTCACTATAGCCTTATACATTTCTTCTTCAGAATCTACATTTACTGAAGATGGATTAAAAGCAATAAGTGCACTGGTTAAAGAAGAAAGAACGCCCATTGGGTGAGCCGATTTTGGAAAACCGTCAAGGATTTTCTTCATCTCTTCATCTACTGCAGACTCTTCCTTAATATCAGCATAGAATTTATCTAGCTGAGTCTTAGTAGGTAATTCCCCAAAAATAAGGAGATAAGCGACTTCAAGAAAATCGGCTTTTTCTGCCAGGGACTCTATGGAGTAGCCTCGGTATCTTAAAATTCCTTCTTCCCCGTTAAGAAAAGTAATGGCACTCTCACAGCTACCTGTATTTTTATAACCACGATCCAGAGTAATTACGCCTGCTTCAGCTCGCAGTTTCTTTATATCTATTCCCTGTTCGTTTTCAGTTCCTTCTACAACAGGAAATTCGTATTTCTTCCCATCTATTTCAATCGTCGCAACTTTTGACATATCTAAATTTTATATACTTGATTCAACTTATTTTCGAGAGTTGCTAATTTAAGAAATCTACTGTTAATTTTGCGTTAAGCAGCGATAAGATTTTCACTGAAAGAAGGGATTTTGAAAGGTTTTTTGCTGAATTATCTCAAAAAAAAATCCCTTTTGAAATTTCTTCAAAAGGGATTTGATTTTTATTAGAATCCTCTAATTAGATTTTAAAAGCTTTACGCTTTGGAAAATAGGCTACTTCACCAAGTTCCTCTTCAATTCTAATTAACTGGTTGTATTTTGCCATACGGTCACTTCTTGAAGCTGAACCGGTTTTAATTTGGCCGGTATTTAAAGCTACAGCAAGATCGGCAATAGTATTATCCTCGGTCTCTCCAGAACGGTGAGACATTACTGAAGTAAAGCCGGCGTTGTGTGCCATATTTACTGCTGCAATAGTTTCAGTAAGCGTACCAATCTGGTTCACTTTTATAAGTATTGAGTTTGCAATCCCTTCTTCAATTCCTCTGGAAAGTCTTTCAACGTTAGTTACAAAAAGATCATCCCCAACCAACTGAACTTTGTCTCCGATCTTATCGGTTAAGGCTTTCCAACCATCCCAGTCGTTTTCATCCATTCCATCTTCGATTGAAATGATAGGATATTTCTCAGAAAGTTCGGCAAGATATTCAGCCTGCTCTTCGCTAGATCTTATTTTTCCGCCTTCACCTTCAAATTTCTTGTAATCGTATTTCCCGTTTTCATAGAATTCAGCTGCAGCACAATCCAAAGCGATCATTACATCGTCGCCACCTTTATAACCGGCATTCTTGATAGCTTTTAGAATTGTTTCTAAAGCATCTTCTGTTCCGTCCAACTTCGGAGCGAAACCACCTTCATCACCAACAGCCGTACTTAAACCACGGTCGTGCAATACTTTCTTAAGATGATGGAAGATTTCAGTTCCCATTTTTAATGCGTGAGAAAAGCTTTCTGCTTTTACCGGCATTACCATAAATTCCTGAAAAGCGATAGGCGCATCACTATGCGAACCACCGTTAATAATATTCATCATTGGTACCGGAAGCGTATTAGCGCTTACGCCACCTATGTAACGGTACAATGGCAAACCAAGTTCGTTTGCTGCAGCTTTAGCTACGGCAAGAGAAACTCCTAAAATTGCGTTTGCTCCCAGTTTTGCCTTATTCGGCGTACCATCTATTTCAATCATAGCCTTATCAATCAGGTTTTGTTCAAAAACAGAATAACCCAATAATTCTTCAGCAATTATATCATTTACATTTTCTACGGCTTTGGTCACACCCTTGCCCATATAATCATCGCCACCATCACGAAGTTCTACAGCTTCGTGCTCACCAGTAGAAGCTCCTGAAGGCACTGCTGCTCTTCCTAAAATTCCATTTTCAGTTAAAACATCTACTTCTACTGTTGGATTTCCTCTTGAGTCAAAAATCTGACGGGCGTGAATATTTATTATTACACTCATAATCTTTTTTAATTAGTTAATTGATTTGAATGCAAGATACAAATTGAAGCCTAAAAAATCGAGGGAAACAGGTAGTTTTAAAGCATTTATAACATTATGGAAACACGAAATGGTTTTCTAAAAGAAAGTGTTTAAAAGAATCTCAGGAAATAGTAAGATTTTTTACCGATTTACCGAAAATCGAAACAGAATGGAATTTCTAAAATTTAGCAAATTCATAAGTGCTGAAATTAATTAAAAAGTTTTACCGTTTAATCGTTCTCTGAACCGAAGGGATTATAATAAAACCGGAAACCCAAACCTATAGTAGACGTTGAAGCCGATTGCATAAAGGCATCTTCTGCAGAAAACCCCATGGTATCCCAAACATCATTGGCATTCACTAAAGTATAATGAAGTGAAAGAGCAAACCAGTATTTTGAAGTAATTTGCAAACCTTCAAAACCAATGGCAAAACTCCAAAAGGAAAGATCTATCTTAGAATTCTCACTTTCTTTTAAACCTATATATCTATTATCGTCACTATACTCGAGGTAAGCAGCTTCTCCTCTTAATGTACCAATATGATATTTTGGAGAAAAAGTAATATAGGCATCTTCTTCGCCAAACTTCAGTTTCGGATTTAGGATTAATACTGAAAATTTAAAGCGCTGCCTCAAAAGTCCTTTTCTTGGATCTTGAATATTAAAATTTTTACCAAAAACAGTTCTTTCTGGGAGCGTGCCTCCACCATAATCGAAACCAATTTCAGGAGCAAGAAACTTAATTTGATAGATTTGAGATCCTACTGAAAACTTCCCAAAGCTATTATCTTCAAAACCGGTATGCCGATAAGCTTCAAAGCCGGCGTAAAGCACCGGGTGCTTTTGCGCCTGCAATTTAGAAACAAAAAGAAATAGAAAACAGAAGGCGATTAATTTGAAAGAAGCCATCCAAGTCTAAACCCGATTAATAAAGAAAGATAAGACTCTCCTGATTCATTAAAACCATAACCCGCTCCTAAGTTTAGATCTAATTTAAAGCCACTACCGTAATAACGCTGTAAACCCCAAACAGGACCAATTGTTCCAAAATAAGCTTCACTATATTCTAAACCTCCTATAATGGGTTTTCCAGATTCGATAGCCGCGCTTAAAGCAATATAATTTGCACTGTTATTACTTATATTTTTTTCTTTATCCAGTCGTTTCTCCAGATTATAATAATGACGATATTGAACATTAAATATGGGATAAATACCAAAATCTTCTCCAAAATAGGTGTTTTCCCAATATGCGAAACCTGTTCCAGCCCTTAAATCAAGAGTTGTAGAATTTGTAAGTCCGTATTCATATTCTAAGCCGGGAGTTAATATGTTTATTGATAAAAGTCCTTCTTCAACCGAAGCCTGATCTTGTGCATTAATGGATAGAAATGAGAGAATGCAAAAGCTGAGTAGTAGTAATCTTTTCATTGATGAGTTTTTGATGAATGAGGCCGCAATTTAGGATAAATTAACTTTTAAGAAAAGAAAAGCCCAAAATCTTTAAATTTTGGGCTTTGCTAATAAATTTTATAAACTAAATCAGGCTTTTGCTCCTTTTATTCTATCCATAAATTCGTCAAATAAATAGCTGGCGTCGTGAGGACCTGGACTTGCTTCCGGGTGGTATTGTACCGAGAAGCAATTCTTGTTTTTCATGGCTATTCCACCTACCGTATCGTCGTTTAAGCAAATGTGGGTGATTTCTACTTCAGTATTGGCTTCAGTTTCTGCTTTGTCTACCGAAAAACCGTGATTTTGAGAAGTAATCTCTCCTTTTCCTGTTTTAAGGTTTTTTACCGGGTGATTTATTCCACGGTGCCCGTGGTGCATTTTATAGGTTTTAATACCATTAGCAATGGCGATTATTTGGTGTCCCAAACATATACCAAACAATGGATGATCTTTTTCTATAATCGATTTTGTAAGATTAATAGCACTATTTAAAGGTGCAGGATCTCCGGGCCCGTTAGAAAGAAAATAACCGTCTGGATTCCATTCACTCATTTCTTCGTAAGTCGCGTTGTATGGAAAAACTTTTACATACACATCACGCTGATCAAAATTGCGAAGAATATTCTTTTTAATACCAACATCAAGCGCGGCGATTTTATAAGTCGCATTTTCATTCCCGAAATAATAAGGTTCTTTAGTTGAAACTTTAGAAGCAAGTTCCAAACCATTCATATCAGGAACTTCAGCAAGTTCTTTTTTAAGGCCTTTAATATTATCAACATCAGTAGAAATAATTGCATTCATTGCACCATTTTCCCGAATATAAGTTACAAGGGCTCGTGTATCTACATCTGAAATTGCGAAAAGATTACTATCGTCTAAAAATTCCTGAAGTGATTTGTCCGCCGCTGGACGGGAATGGGTATAACTAAAATTCTTACAGATTAGTCCGGCGATTTTAGCTTTATCAGATTCACTTTCTTCGGCTAAAGTTCCGTAATTACCAATGTGGGCATTGGTGGTAACCATAAGCTGGCCATAATAAGAAGGATCTGTAAAGATCTCCTGGTAACCGGTCATACCGGTATTAAAACAAACTTCACCAACGGCTTTACCGTCTTTGTCTCCAACAGCCTTACCGTGAAAGATGGTACCGTCTTCCAGTAAGATAATCGCTTTTTTTCGGGTTTGATATTTCATTTTGCTTTATTTGTTGTGTTGTTGGGATTTCCGTCTACGCGGAAATTAGTATTTGGTTTTAATATATAAAAAAAGGATAAACCCTGAGAGTTTATCCTTTTTAAAAATTAGAACTTTAAAAGATTCATTTCTATTCCTCTTTTTTGTCTTCTTTATTTTCTGAAGATTTCTCTTCTGTTTTTCCTTCTGCTTTTGGAGCATTTGGAGTAGCATCAGATGATTTCTTTCTACCCGCTCTACGCGTAGATTTCTTCTTCTCTGTTTTACTTAAGTTGTAAGTTTCGTTGTAATCAACTAACTCGATAAGGGCCATATCGGCATTATCTCCAAGACGGTTACCTAACTTAATTACCCTTGTGTATCCACCCGGGCGATCACCAACTTTAGGAGCTACTTCACGAAACAATTCGGCTACAGCTTCCTTTTGGCGAAGTTTACTAAATACTAACCTACGATTGTGGGTTGTATCCTCTTTAGACTTAGTTACCAAAGGCTCTACAAAAACTTTTAAAGCTTTTGCCTTAGCTACGGTGGTATTGATTCTCTTGTGCTCTATAAGAGAGCAGGCCATATTGGCTAGCATAGACTTCCTGTGAGCGGTCTTTCTACCTAAATGGTTTGTTTTCTTTCCGTGTCTCATTGTTTTGTTCTTAATTCATTTTCCCAAAGCGCGATCTTTTGCCGGCTTTTATGGAAAACTACTTATATATTAGTCCTTATCTAATTTATATTTTGAAAGGTCCATACCAAAGTTAAGTCCTTTGTTACTTACCAGTTCTTCAAGCTCTGTCAAAGATTTCTTTCCGAAGTTTCTAAACTTCATCAAGTCATTTTTATTGTAAGAAACAAGGTCTCCCAGGGTATCAACTTCAGCCGCTTTTAAGCAATTTAAAGCTCTTACTGAAAGATCCATATCTACTAACTTGGTTTTTAGCAACTGTCTCATGTGAAGGGATTCTTCGTCATAAGTTTCAGTTTGTGCTATTTCATCAGCTTCAAGCGTGATACGCTCGTCTGAGAATAACATAAAGTGGTGGATAAGTGTTTTTGCAGCTTCAGTAAGTGCATCTTTTGGATGTATAGAACCATCGCTTACGATTTCAAAAACCAATTTTTCGTAATCGGTTTTTTGCTCTACACGGTAGTTTTCAATGCTATATTTCACGTTCTTTATTGGTGTATAAATAGAATCGGTAAATATAGTTCCAAGAGGTGCGTTGGCTTTTTTGTTTTCTTCGGCCGGAACATAACCTCTACCTTTTTCTATGGTCATTTCCATATTCAGGTTTACTTTCTTATCTGCAGTACAAATAACCTGATCTGGGTTTAGTACCTGAAAGCCTGAAATGAATTTTTGAAAGTGACCGGCAGTAATTTGTTCTTCTCCAGATACAGAAATGGTAACGGCTTCGTTATCTATTTCATCAATTTGCCTTTTGAACCTAACTTGTTTAAGATTCAGGATAATTTCTGTTACGTCTTCCACAACTCCAGGAATAGCGGAGAATTCGTGATCTACGCCTTCTATACGAATTGAAGTGATTGCATAACCTTCTAACGAAGATAAAAGCACTCTCCTTAAAGCGTTACCAACGGTTAATCCATAGCCGGGTTCCAAAGGGCGAAATTCAAATTTCCCTTCGAAATCGGTTGAATCAATCATTATAACTTTATCGGGCTTCTGAAAATTTAGTATTGCCATATTACGACTTCTGTGAATTATTATTTCGAATATAATTCGACGATGAATTGTTCATTTATGTTTTCCGGAATCTGAATACGTCCGGGTACTGAAACAAAAGTTCCTTGTTTTGTTTCGTTATTCCAGGTAATCCATTCGTAAACACTGCTATTGTTAGCTAGTGAATCTTGAATAGCCTGTAAAGATTTTGATTTTTCACGAACACTTACAACATCACCAGCTTTCAATTGGTAAGATGGTATGTTTACCAACTCGCCATTTACTGTAATGTGCCTGTGAGATACAAATTGTCTTGCAGCGCTTCTAGTTGGGGCAATACCCATTCTATAAACTACGTTATCAAGACGTGATTCACAAAGTTGAAGTAGAACTTCACCGGTAATTCCCTGCGCTCTGGTAGCTTTTTTAAACATATTGCTAAACTGACGCTCAAGGATACCATAAGTATACTTTGCTTTTTGCTTTTCCATTAACTGGATAGCATATTCAGATTTCTTACCGCGACGACGGTTGTTACCGTGTTGTCCCGGAGGATAATTTCTTTTTTCAAAAGATTTATCGTCTCCAAAAATAGCTTCACCGAATTTACGGGCTATTTTAGTCTTTGGACCAGTATATCTTGCCATTAATTTTAAATTTAGAAGAAAGGGATTATGAATTAAGGTCTCTGTCCTTCGATAATCTTAACTCCTCTCTTATTATTATACTATTTATTAAACTCTACGTCTCTTAGGAGGACGACATCCATTGTGTGGTAATGGAGTAACATCAATAATTTCTGTTACTTCAATCCCGTTGTTATGAAGCGAACGAATAGCAGATTCTCTACCATTCCCCGGCCCTTTAACGTAAACTTTAACTTTGCGCAAACCAGCTTCGTGAGCTACTTTAGACGCGTCTTCTGCAGCTAACTGGGCAGCATAAGGAGTATTCTTTTTAGAACCTCTAAAACCCATTTTTCCTGCAGATGACCAAGCAATAACGTCACCCTTTTTATTAGTAAGGGAAACAATAATGTTATTGAAAGAAGCCGTAACGTGTGCTTGCCCTACGGACTCCACGGTTACTTTACGCTTTTTTTGAACTGTCTTCTTTGCCATATTACTTACTATTTAGTCGCTTTCTTCTTGTTAGCAACTGTTTTTCTTCTACCTTTTCTGGTTCTTGAGTTATTTTTGGTTCTCTGACCTCTAAGTGGCAAACCACTTCTGTGGCGAATACCTCTATAGCATCCAATATCCATTAGACGCTTAATACTCATTTGAACTTCTGTACGTAATTCTCCTTCGATTGTAAATTCTCCAACAGCTTCACGGATACGACCAATTTCATCATCGTCCCAATCTGAAACTTTTTTGCTTTCATCTACTTTGGCCTGGCTAAGGATCTTTTGAGCCCTGCTTCTACCAATTCCGAAGATATAGGTCAATGCTATAACTCCTCGCTTTTGTTTAGGTATATCTACCCCTGCAATTCTTGCCATAATTAGCCTTGTCTTTGTTTAAATCTAGGATTCTTTTTGTTAATTACGTAAAGGCGCCCTTTTCTGCGTACAATTTTGCAGTCGGCACTTCTTTTTTTTACTGATGCTCTAACTTTCATCTCTTTAGTTTTTTTCAATTCGCTGATTTTGAAATAGGCTCAAAATCAGGATTTCAGCATTCATAATTTTTTCAGGTTGCAAAAGTACTGAAAATTTTATAAATAGCTCAAATTACTTTTAGTATCTGTATGTTATACGAGCCTTACTTAAATCGTAAGGGCTCATTTCCAGTTTTACTTTATCTCCAGGCAACAATTTAATGTAGTGCATACGCATCTTACCAGAGATATGAGCTGTCACAACGTGACCATTTTCCAATTCTACACGAAACATTGCATTAGATAATGCTTCTATAATTGTTCCGTCTTGTTCTATTGCCGGTTGTTTTGCCATAATTAAGCTACTGCTTTTCTGTTTTTACCTGTTTTCATTAATCCGTCGTAATGTCTATTCAACAAGTAAGAATTCACTTGCTGCATAGTATCTATTGCAACTCCAACCATAATTAAAAGCGAGGTTCCCCCAAAAAACAATGCCCATCCTTGTTGCACACCTAAGAGTTGCACTACAATCGCCGGGAACACAGCAATAAGTGCAAGGAAAATAGATCCTGGCAAGGTAATTTGAGACATAATTCTATCTAAAAACTCGGCGGTTTCAGTTCCTGGACGAATGCCGGGAATAAATCCCCCACTTCGTTTTAGATCATCAGCCATTTTATTGGTAGGTACAGTAATCGCGGTATAGAAGTAAGTAAATACAATAATTAATAATGCGAATACTACATTATACCAAAATCCAAATATATCGCTAAAGGCAGCGGTAACCCCTTGGGCAGCATCAGAATCTGATAATCCTGCTACAGCAGCCGGGATAAACATAATAGCCTGCGCAAATATAATTGGCATAACCCCTGAAGCATTCAGCTTAAGTGGAATATACTGTCTCGATCCAAATACGTTTTTCTCGTAACCACCAGAGGCGGTTCTTCTGGCATATTGTACTGGGATTTGGCGTACTGCCATCACCAACATTACCGAAGCTAGAATAATAGCAAACCAAATTACCAATTCAATAAGAATCATAATAAGTCCACCGTTAGATTCAAATACTCTGGAAGCAAATTCCTGAATAAATGCTTGTGGTAAAGTAGCAATAATACCTACCATAATTAATAGCGAAATACCATTACCAATACCTTTGTCGGTTATCTTTTCACCCAGCCACATTGCGAAAATGGTTCCTGTAGTAAGAATTACTACTGCAGAAGCTACAAATGTAACAGTATCGCCTAATAAAAAGGCTTGCTGTGGAAGTGTAGCAAAAAGGTTATAAATATAACCGGGCCCCTGCACTAATGTAATTGCAATAGTTAACCAACGGGTGATCTGATTGATCTTACGTCTACCGCTCTCTCCTTCTTTTTGTAGTTTTTGCAAATAAGGTATAGCAATACCCATTAACTGCACTACAATAGAAGCCGAGATATATGGCATAATTCCCAATGCAAAAACAGAGGCGTTAGAAAAAGCACCACCTGTAAATGCGTTTAAGAGGCCTAAAAGACCTCCATCTGTTTGGGATGCCAGGTTAGATAACTGTGAAGCATCTATCCCGGGAAGCACAACCTGTGCCCCAAAACGATAAACTAATAATAGACCGAGGGTTACTAAAATTCTATTTTTTAGTTCCTCGATCTTCCAAATATTTTTAATAGTATTGATGAATTTCATTTGGCTATCTATTATAAAGTAACAACTTCACCTCCAGCAGCTTCTATAGCTTCCTTTGCTGTGGCTGTAAATTTATGAACAGATATTTTCAACTTTGCCTTTAATTCACCTCTACCTAATATCTTTACTGGTTTGTTTTTGCTCACAAGACCGTTTTCGATCAAGGCATCAACATCTACAGTATCTTTAATTTTACCTTCATCAACCAAACGCTGTAAAGTATCAAGGTTCACACCCTGGTATGCTACACGATTTCTGTTAGTGAAACCAAATTTTGGAACACGACGTTGAAGTGGCATTTGCCCACCTTCAAAACCAATCTTCTTGGAGTAACCAGAACGAGATTTAGCCCCTTTGTGACCACGGGTGGCAGTACCACCTTTACCTGATCCTTCTCCACGGCCAACACGCTTGTTGTTACTCTTAACTGAACCTTTTGCAGGTTTTAAGTTATTTAATTCCATGTGAATCTATTATTTTGTTTCCTCAGTGGAAACTAAATGTTTAACTTTATTTACCATACCAAGGATGTTTGGCGTATCGTTATGCTCTACCGTCTGGCCAATTTTCTTAAGACCAAGAGACTCTAAAACCAGTTTCTGGTTTTTAGATCGGTTAATTGCACTCTTTACTTTTGTAACTTTTATCTTTCCCATCTTTCTCCTTGATTTATCCTTTAAAAACCTTTTCTAATGAAATACCGCGTTGTTTAGCAACTGTATCTGCACTTCTTAATTGAAGCAGCGCATCAAAAGTAGCCTTTACTACGTTGTGTGGGTTTGAAGACCCCTGGTTTTTAGAAAGTACGTCATGCACACCAACAGCTTCCAGTACGGCACGAATTGCACCACCGGCTATAATCCCGGTACCAGTTGCAGCAGGTAGTAAAAGAACTCTCGCTCCACCATACTTACCTTTTTGCTCGTGAGGAAGGCTTCCTTTATGTAAAGGAATACGCACTAAATTCTTCTTTGCATCTTCCACAGCTTTAGAGATAGCATCGGCAACTTCTTTAGATTTTCCTAAACCTTGCCCTACAACACCATTCTCATCTCCTACTACAACAATAGCAGAAAATCCAAAAGCTCTACCACCTTTGGTTACTTTGGTCACACGTTGTACTCCTACCAAACGGTCTTTTAATTCAAGTCCGCCCGGTTTTACATGTTCTACGTTTTTATAATCTTGATACATAATTTTCTAGAATTTTAGTCCTCCTTCTCGAGCACCTTCTGCTAATGATTTAACTCTTCCGTGATACAGGTAACCACCTCTGTCAAAAGAAATGGTTTCTACACCGGCTTTCAAAGCTTTTTCAGCAAGGGCTTTACCAACCAATTCTGCTTGTTTGGATTTATCACCTTCTACTGATACGCCTTTATCTCTTGAAGAGGCTGCAGCTAGTGTTTTTCCTTCTACGTCATCTATAATTTGAGCATAAATTTCTTTATTACTTCTAAATACAGATAATCTTGGACGGCTAGCGGTACCCGTAATTGACTTACGAACACGCTTTCTAATCTTATTTCGTCTATCTTGTTTTGAAACTGCCATATCTAAACTTTATTAAGCTGATTTACCTGCTTTTCTACGTAATTGTTCTCCAACGTACTTGATACCTTTACCTTTGTAAGGTTCTGGTGCTCTAAAGGAGCGTATCTTAGCAGCTACCTGGCCCACAAGTTGTTTATCGTAAGAAGTTAATTTCACGACTGGGTTTTTCCCTTTCTCTGAAATTGCTTCTACTTTCACTTCCGGTGCCAAATCTATTACAATATTATGGGAAAACCCAACGGCTAAATCTAATTTTTGTCCCTGGTTAGAAGCTCTATAACCAACTCCTACCAATTCTAAAGATTTTGTATATCCGTTAGATACTCCTTCAATCATATTGTTTACCAAAGCACGATAAAGACCGTGTTTTGCTTTTTGATCACTTTTCTCTGAAGAACGTTCAAAAGTAATTACGCCATCTTCAATTTTCACATCAATGTCGTTAATTTCCTGCTTAAGTTCTCCTAATTTTCCTTTTACCGTTACAACGCCGTCTTTAAGGTCTACATTTACACCTTCTGGAATTGTAATTGGGTTTTTACCTATTCTTGACATTTCTTTAGTCTTTTAAGTATTAGTAAACGTAACACAATACTTCACCACCAACTTTCTCGGCTTTAGCCTGCTTCCCGGTCATTACACCGTGAGAAGTAGAAACTATAGCGATACCAAGACCATTTAAGATACGTGGCAATTCGTCAGCGCCGGAATACTTACGTAAACCAGGTTTACTTATTCTCTGGATATCTTTAATTACAGGCTCTTTTGTGATTTTGTCATACTTAAGGGCAATTTTAATTGTTCCCTGGGCACTAGCATCATCATCAAACTTGTAACTAAGAATATATCCCTGATCGAATAATATTTTTGTAATTTCCTTTTTAAGGTTAGAAGCTGGTATCTCTACCACCCTGTGGTTTGCAGCCACAGCGTTCCTAACTCTTGTCAAATAATCTGCAATAGGATCTGTATTCATCTATCTTAATTTGCGGATGTGGTTTTCGTCCCGTCACTCGGGAGAACCTTCAACCAATTTATAATTTTACCAACTAGCTTTTCTAACTCCAGGAATTAATCCCTTATTAGCCATTTCTCTAAACATTACACGAGAAAGACCAAACTGTCTCATATAACCTTTTGGCCTACCAGTTAGCTTACAACGGTTATGCAAACGTACAGGAGAAGAATTTTTTGGTAATTTCTGTAAACCTTCAAAGTCACCTGCCTCTTTAAGAGCAGCGCGCTTTTCAGCATACTTTTTTACCATTTTTTGTCTCTTCACCTCACGGGCTTTCATTGATTCTTTAGCCATAATTAATTCTTTTTAAAAGGTAATCCTAGTTCGGTTAACAATGATTTCGCTTCTTTATCGGTCTTTGCAGTAGTTACGAAGGTGATATCCATACCATTAATTCGGTTTACCTTATCAATATCGATCTCCGGAAAGATGATTTGTTCAGTAACACCTAAATTATAGTTTCCTCTACCATCAAAACCATTTGCCTTAATCCCGTTAAAATCACGAACACGTGGAAGTGCTGATGTTATTAAACGATCTAAGAATTCGTACATTCTGTATCCTCGTAAAGTAACTTTTGCCCCAATTGGCATTCCTTTACGAAGTTTGAATGAAGCAACATCCTTTTTAGAAATGGTTTGCACCGCTTTTTGACCGGTAATTGTAGAAAGTTCATCTACAGCATGGTCAATTAGCTTTTTATCTGCTACAGCTGCACCAACGCCACGGCTCAAAACTATTTTTTCAAGTTTTGGGATCTCCATTACGTTAGCATAGCTAAATTCTTCTTTTAATGCAGGCTTTACTCGCTCTGCATATTCTGATCTAAGTCTTGGTACGTATGCCATAACTAAATTACTTCATTAGATTTTTTGGAAAATCTTACTTTCTTTCCATCCTCTTCTTTATATCCAACTCTGGTAGTATTACCATCTTTGTCTAACAAAGAAAGGTTAGAAATATGAATAGGAGCTTCTTTCTTTACAATACCACCTTGTGGGTTAGATGCACTTGGCTTCTCATGTTTAGAGATAGTGTTTACACCTTCCACGATGGCTTTATTCTTATCTATGAGAACTTTTTGAACTTTACCTTCCTGACCTTTATGGTCTCCGGCAATAACTCTTACAGTATCTCCAGTCTTTATTTTAAGCTTTCTCATCTTGTTAATGTATTAAAGCACCTCTGGTGCCAATGATACAATTTTCATGAATTGCTTATCACGAAGTTCTCTCGCAACCGGGCCAAATACACGAGTTCCGCGCATTTCTCCGGTAGGGTTTAGTAATACACAGGCATTATCATCAAAACGGATATAAGACCCGTCTTGCCTGCGCACTTCTTTCTTGGTACGAACAACAACTGCTGTTGAAACTGCACCTTTTTTGATATTTCCGTTAGGTGTAGCTTCTTTAACGCTGACAACTATTTTGTCCCCAACAGAAGCGTATCTTTTCTTTGTACCGCCCAATACACGTATGGTCAAAACTTCTTTTGCCCCGGTATTGTCTGCTACTCTTAGTCTAGACTCTTGTTGTACCATTACTTCGCTCTTTCAATTATTTCTACTAATCTCCAACATTTAGATTTACTTAAAGGTCTTGTTTCCATGATCCTTACTGTATCTCCTTCGTTGCAGTCGTTTGTTTCGTCGTGCGCTACGTATTTTTTCGTTTTTAAAACGAATTTTCCATACATAGGGTGTTTTACTTTCTTAACTTCAGAAACCACTATAGATTTCTGCATTTTATTACTTGTAACAACGCCTATACGCTCTTTTCTTAAATTTCTTTTTTCCATCTTTCAGCAGAATAACACTTATTGTTGTTCTCTTTTAGTTAACTCTGTAGCAAGTCTCGCTATAGTTCTTCGTACAGCTCTAAGCTGTATTGGGTTCTCTAATGGCGAAACTGCGTGAGCCATTTTCAAATCTGAATATGCTTTTCTAGATTTCCCAAGCTCTTCTTGTAATTCTGCCACAGACAGTTCTTTTACTTCTGATTGTTTCATAACTTTATAATATTAAGCTTGATAATCTCTAGCTACAATAAATTTGGTTCTTACCGGAAGTTTCTGCGCTGCAAGCCTTAAAGCTTCTTTTGCAACATCCATTGGCACTCCACCAATTTCAAACATAATTCTTCCTGGTTTTACAACAGCAGCCCAATATTCTACGGCACCTTTACCTTTACCCATACGAACCTCTAGAGGCTTCTTAGTGATAGGCTTGTCTGGAAATATTTTAATCCAGATAGAACCTTCCCTTTTCATATATCGGGTAGCAGCAATACGTGCAGCTTCAATTTGGCGGGCAGTAATGAAACTAGAATCCATAGATTTAATTCCAAAGGTACCATTAGAGAGTCTATGCCCTCTTCCGGCGTTGCCTTTCATACGGCCCTTCTGCTGTTTACGGTATTTTGTTCTTTTAGGTTGTAACATTTTTCTTTACTTTAAAAAATTACTTTCTACGACGTGATTTGTTACCACCTCGCCCGGCTCCAGGTTTCCCTCCTTGCTTCTTGGACATTCCAACAAGTGGAGAAAGATCTCTTTTACCATAAACTTCGCCTTTCATGATCCACACTTTAACACCCAACCTACCATAAGTAGTGTGAGCTTCAACTAAAGCATAGTCAATATCGGCCCTAAAAGTAGACAGAGGAATTCTACCATCTTTGTATGCTTCTGAACGTGCCATTTCAGCACCATTTAAACGTCCGGAAATCTGAATCTTGATTCCTTCAGCATTCATTCTCATAGCAGCCGCGATAGCCATTTTAATTGCACGACGGTAAGAAATACGATTTTCAATTTGTCTTGCAACACTAGATGCTACTAAATGCGCATCAAGTTCTGGCCTCTTAATCTCAAAGATGTTAATTTGAACTTCCTTGTCGGTAATTTTCTTAAGTTCTTCTTTAAGCTTGTCTACCTCCTGGCCGCCTTTACCAATAATAATACCTGGTCTGGCAGTGGTGATAGTAACGGTTACAAGCTTAAGCGTACGCTCAATAATTACCCTGGATACACTCGCTTTTGAAAGACGAGCATGGATGTACTTTCTAATCTTATCGTCTTCGGCTAATTTGTCGCCGTAGTCATTTCCTCCGTACCAGTTGGATTCCCATCCTCTTACGATACCAAGGCGATTCCCGATTGGATTTGTTTTTTGTCCCATACTCTACTTAGCTTTGTGTATTATTGTTTTCTCCAAGCACCAAAGTAACGTGATTGGATCTCTTTCTAATTCTATGTGCGCGACCCTGTGGTGCAGGACGTAGCCTCTTAAGCATCGCTCCTCCATCTACACGGATTTCTTTTACAAATAATTCAGCATCTTCAATACTTGCATCTTCATTTTTAGATTGCCAGTTGGCTATTGCTGAAAGCAATAATTTCTCTAAACGTCCAGAAGCTTCTTTTGAACTGAATTTTAATATTTGAAGCGCTTTTTCTACTTTCTCTCCTCTTACTAAATCCGCAACTAAGCGCATTTTTCTAGGCGAAGTAGGGCAGTTATTCAACTTTGCAAAAGCTACCTGTTTTTTGGCTTCTTTTATTTGCTCTGCTCTTTCTCTTTTACGAACTCCCATAGCTTCAATTATCTTTTACCTTTATTTTTTGCACCAGAATGCCCTCTAAAGGAACGGGTTGGTGAAAATTCTCCTAATTTATGCCCTACCATGTTCTCTGTTACATATACAGGTACAAATTGTTTCCCGTTATGAACAGCGATAGTTTGCCCAACGAAATCTGGAGTAATCATTGAAGCCCTAGACCAGGTTTTGATCACAGCTTTTTTACCAGACTCAACATTTTGAGCAACCTTCTTATCTAACTTATAGTGAACGTAAGGTCCTTTTTTTAATGAACGTGCCATATCTTATTATTTCTTTCTACGTTCTACAATATATTTATTACTCGCTTTTGTTCTTGAACGGGTTTTGAAACCTTTAGCAGGTAAACCTTTTCTAGAACGTGGGTGACCACCGGAAGCTCTTCCTTCTCCACCACCCATTGGGTGATCTACAGGGTTCATTGCAACTGGTCTTGTTCTTGGCCTAATACCCAACCAACGTTTTCTACCAGCTTTACCAGAAACCTGAAGCTGATGATCACTATTTGATACAGCTCCAATTGTTGCCATACAAGTAGCTAACACCCTTCTAATTTCCCCTGAAGGTAGTTTTACGGTTGCATATTTTCCTTCTCTTGCTAATAATTGAGCAAAAGCTCCAGCACTTCTTGCCATTACAGCACCTTGACCGGCTCTTAACTCTATACAAGAAACTACAGTACCAAGCGGAATACTAGATAACGGCATTGCATTTCCAATTTCTGGAGCAGCCGAATCTGTGCTTGATACAATATTTTGACCTACCTGTAACCCATTTTGAGCAATAACGTATCGTTTCTCACCATCCTGGTAATTCAACAATGCGATAAAGGCAGTTCTGTTTGGATCGTATTCTATACTCGCAACGGTAGCAGGAATTCCATGCTTATCGCGTTTAAAGTCTACAATTCTGTAACGTCTTTTATGACCTCCACCTTTGTAGCGGATAGTCATTTTTCCCTGACTGTTTCTCCCACCTGATTTTTTTAACGGAGCTATTAAACTCTTCTCCGGCTTATCAGTAGTAATGGCGTCAAAACCATTAACTACTCTAAAACGCTGACCAGGGGTGATTGGTTTTAATTTTCTAACTGACATTTTTTAATCTTAAAGATTACTGTATAAATCAATAGTTTCACCTTCCGTCACCTGTACCAATGCTTTTTTGAAAGCTTTGGTTTTACCAGTAATCATACCAGATTTTGTATATCTGGTTTTGCGATCTGGACGAACATTTATGGTACGAACTTTTTCAACTGAAACTCCGTAGGCAGCTTCTACTGCATTCTTAATTTCAATCTTATTCGCCTTACTGTCTACCACAAAAGAAAAACGGTTATTCAACTCGCTATCCCCGGTGGCTTTTTCTGTAATAATTGGTTTTATCAAGATACTCATAAGGCTTATTTACTTAAATTCGACTCAATTCCTTCTAAAGAACCTTCAAGCAACACGATATTCTTAGCATTAAGAATTCCGTATGTACTTAATTCTGAGGAATTTACAACCTCAAGTCCTTTTAAATTACGTGACGACAAATATACATTTTTATTTGAGTCACCCAACACTATAAGTGATTTTTTGTCCTGAATACCAAGGGCTTTCAAAACATCTATCATACTTTTTGTTTTCGGCGCATCAAAAGAAAAGTCTTCAACTACAAAAATTGATTCTCCTTTTGCTTTTATTGATAAAGCCGATTTTCTTGCCAAACGTTTTAAATTTTTGTTTAATTTAAAACCATAGTTTCTTGGTCTTGGTCCAAAAACACGTCCACCACCTTTAAAAATTGGTGACTTAATGCTACCTGCACGTGCTGTACCGGTACCTTTTTGTTTTTTGATCTTACGGGTACTCCCAGTAATCTCAGCTCTTTCTTTAGCTTTGTGGGTTCCCTGGCGCTGATTAGCTAAATATTGTTTAACATCTAGATAAACTGCGTGATCGTTTGGCTCTATAGCGAAAACAGAATCAGAAAGCTTTGCTTTTCTGCCTGTTTCTTTTCCTTTAATATCTAAAACTGCTACTTCCATTACTTGCTAATGATTACGTATGAGTTTTTGTGACCTGGCACACATCCTTTTACTACTAAAAGGTTTTTATCTGCCACCACTTTTAAAACTCTCAGGTTTTCTACTTTTACTCTCTCTCCACCCATTCTACCGGCCATTTTCATTCCTTTGAAAACCCGTGCAGGGTAAGACGCTGCACCAATAGAACCCGGAGCTCTTAAACGGTTATGCTGACCGTGAGTCGCTTGACCCACACCACCAAAGTTGTGTCTCTTTACAACCCCTTGAAAGCCTTTACCTTTAGAAGTACCTGCAATATCTACAAATTCCCCCTCGTTAAAGTGCTCTACCGTGATAGCATCACCTAATTTATAATCTGCTTCATAGCCCTGGAATTCAACGACTTTACGTTTTGCAACGCTTCCTGCTTTTTTAGCGTGCCCTTCAGCAGCTTTGTTTGCAGTCTTTTTGTCATCGAAACCAACTTGAAGTGCCTCATACCCGTCAACCTCTTTGGTTCTGACTTGGGTAACTACGCATGGACCTGCTTCTATTACGGTACAGGGAATATTTTTCCCGTTCTCGTCAAAAATACTGGTCATGCCTATTTTTTTTCCTATTAACCCAGACATAATTAATTATTGATTATTACTTATTTATTTAAAAAAATTCAGGGCAGAAAAATACTTTCGCCCTGAATGTACCTTTCTTCCGTTTTTCCCTCGCCAACTGCTTAGGACATGTAAACTTGAGTTTTACTCAAGAGATCCCGAATCGAGTCCGGGATGTATTCAACTAAGGCCTTCCGGAAAAACCGGAAAAACCAAGTTTCATCACACCTTAATCTCTACTTCAACCCCACTAGGTAGTTCAAGCTTCATCAACGCATCAATTGTTTTAGAAGAAGAACTGTAGATATCAAGAAGCCTTTTGTAAGAGCTTAATTGAAACTGCTCTCTGGCTTTCTTGTTTACGTGAGGAGAACGTAAAACAGTAAAAAGTTTCTTGTGAGTTGGCAAAGGAATTGGTCCTGTTACCACCGCACCTGTAGTTTTTACAGTCTTCACGATCTTCTCTGCAGATTTATCTACCAGGTTATGATCGTAGGATTTTAGTTTTATTCTTATTTTCTGACTCATTTTCCTAATATTATTCGTTTGTACCCTTTGCTGCTTTTATAACTTCTTCTGAAATATTAGAAGGAGTTTCAGCATAGTGAGAAAATTCCATAGTTGAAGTTGCTCTACCAGAAGATAATGTTCTTAATGTTGTTACATAACCAAACATTTCAGCTAAAGGCACTTCTGCTTTAATAATCTTAGCACCAGACCTGTCTGACATGTTGCTTACCTGACCTCTTCTACGGTTCAAGTCACCAACGATATCACCCATATTTTCTTCTGGAGTTACTACTTCAATTTTCATAATTGGCTCAAGAACTACAGCACCGGCTTTTTTAGCAGCGGCTTTATAACCCATTTTAGCAGCCAATTCGAAAGAAAGTTGATCGGAATCTACAGGGTGGAAGGATCCATCCTTAAGGATTACTTTTAAAGTATCCATTTGGAAACCGGCCATTGGTCCGTTTTTCATGGCTTCTTTAAATCCCTTTTCTACCGAAGGAACAAATTCTTTAGGAATACGTCCACCTTTAATACTATCTACAAACTGAAGTCCTTTACCTTCAAAGTCTTCATCTACAGGCCCCATTTCAAAAACAATATCCGCAAACTTACCACGACCACCAGATTGTTTCTTATAAACCTCTCTGTGTTCTGCAGTTTTTGTTACTGTTTCTTTGTACTCAACCTGAGGCTGACCTTCGTTTACTTCAACTTTAAATTCTCTTTTTAAACGATCTACAAGAATTTCAATATGAAGCTCTCCCATTCCAGAAATAATAGTTTGTCCTGAAATTTCATCAGTCTTAACCTGGAACGTTGGATCTTCTTCAGCTAATTTAGCTAAAGCCATACCCATTTTATCAACATCGGCTTTCGTCTTAGGCTCTACCGCGATACCAATTACAGGCTCAGGGAAAGTCATAGATTCAAGAACGATTGGGTTTTTTTCATCAGTTAGTGTATCTCCAGTTTTAATATCTTTAAAACCAACAGCTGCACCAATATCACCAGCTTCAATTCTATTTATAGGCTCTTGTTTATTAGAGTGCATTTGGTAAATACGAGAAATACGTTCCTTTTTACCAGATCTATTATTTAACACATAAGAACCTGCATCTAAAGCTCCTGAATAAACACGGAAGAATGCCAAACGACCCACGAAAGGATCGGTAGCAATTTTAAATGCTAATGCAGAGAAAGGAGAGTCAACATGTGGCTTTCTGCTCTCATCTTCATTAGTATCAGGATTTGTTCCTACAATAGCTTCAACATCTACCGGAGACGGCATATATCTCATTACCGCATCAAGCATTGCCTGAACACCTTTATTTTTAAAGGCAGAACCACACATCATAGGTATGATAGACATATCTATGGTTGCAGCTCTTAATGCAGCAATAATTTCATCTTCAGTAATTGAATCTTCATCTTCAAAGAACTTTTCCATCAATGCTTCATCATACTCTGCTACAGCTTCTACAAGCTGAGTTCTGTATTTATTCACATCTTCCATTAGTTCTTCCGGAATATCTATAGTATCATAGGTCATCCCGTGATCTTCATCATTCCAAATAATTGCTTTTTTGGAAATAAGATCAACAACTCCTTTAAAATCTATTTCGTCACCGATAGGAACTTGCAATGGCACAGGGTTTCCACCAAGCATTTCTCTAACCTGCTTACACACATTAAAGAAGTCAGCTCCCTGACGGTCCATTTTATTTACAAATCCTAAACGCGGGACTTTATATTTATCTGCCTGCCTCCAAACGGTTTCAGATTGCGGCTCAACACCATCTACAGCACTAAACAACGCAACCACACCATCAAGAACACGTAAAGAACGTTCTACCTCTACGGTAAAATCAACGTGACCGGGAGTATCGATAATATTTACCGTAAATTCCTGATCTCTATACATCCATTTACAGTGCGTAGCGGCAGAAGTAATTGTAATACCTCTTTCCTGCTCCTGCTCCATCCAGTCCATAGTAGCTGCACCATCGTGCACCTCTCCTATTTTGTGGCTTATCCCTGTATAATAAAGGATTCGCTCCGTTGTTGTGGTTTTACCCGCATCAATGTGAGCTGCAATTCCTATATTTCTGGTAAATTTTAAATCTCTTTGTGCCATTTTTCTTAGAATCTAAAGTGAGAGAATGCTTTGTTAGCTTCAGCCATTTTATGAGTATCTACTCTTCTTTTAACTGCAGCACCTTCTTCTTTGGCAGCAGCAAGAACTTCAGAAGCTAATTTCTGCGCCATAGATTTTTCGTTTCTCTTACGCGCAAAAGAAATTAACCACTTCATAGCAGTTGATACTTTTCTATCTGGTCTTATTTGCATTGGGATTTGAAAGGTTGCACCTCCAACTCGTCTACTTCTAACTTCAACGTGAGGCATAACATTAGAAAGAGCGTCTTTCCAAATTTCCAAACCGGTTTTTTCGTCGTCTTGTTTCTTTTCTTCTATAATTGCGATTGAATCATAGAAAATTTTAAAGGCTACCGATTTTTTACCATCCCACATCATCATGTTCACAAAACGTGTTACAAGCTGATCGTTAAATTTTGGATCTGGTAAAAGCGGTCTTTTTTTGGCCTGTCTTTTTCTCATTTCTTTACATTAAAAGTTTTTAATTACTTCTTAGGGCGTTTTGCTCCGTATTTAGACCTACGCTGGCTTCTACCCTCAACACCCGCAGTATCTAATGCACCGCGAACAATGTGATATCTAACACCTGGCAAATCTTTTACCCTTCCACCTCTAACCAATACTATCGAGTGCTCTTGTAGATTGTGACCCTCACCTGGAATATAAGCGTTAACTTCTTTTCCGTTAGTCAACCTTACCCTTGCTACTTTACGCATAGCCGAGTTTGGCTTCTTAGGTGTAGTAGTATACACACGTGTGCACACTCCTCTTCTTTGAGGGCACGAATCTAAAGCAGCCGATTTACTCTTCTTGGTTATCTGGGCTCTTCCTTTTCGTACTAATTGTGAAATTGTTGGCATAATTTCTTTTACCTAATTATTAATAAATTTAATCCCCTGTTTTTTAGGGTTTGCAAATGTAGAAATAAAAACAAATTTATCAAACTATAATGAATTAATTTTCAGAAGGATAATCTGAATGGCTTAAACATCTATATATTAATAGGTATAGATGAACAAAAATAACCGGGACTATAACAAGCTCATCTTCTTCTAAAAGGATTTTTTTGGATTTTAAACAAACTTTGACAACAAATCCCAAGAACTTTCTAATCTTTTAACATTTCAATCGTGTCGCTTTAACCCTTGACTCTAACCGATCTATGCACAAACATTAACATTTACTTAAAATACAGCTCCATTTTTAAAATCAAAAGTTTGTTTTATTAACCATTTATTAGCACTTTTGGCCTTGGCTAATTCAAACAAATTTAAAAATGAGAACAAAGTTTAGTAGTATTCTAACACTATTATTAGTGTTAGCTGTGCAAATTACTTTTGCACAAGAACGAACGATTACCGGTACGGTAGTCGATGAAGATGGGCTACCCCTTCCAGGTGTAACCGTTTTGATTCAGGGAACCAACACTGGTACCCAAACCGATTTTGACGGAAATTATTCCATTGGAGCCTCTGAAGGTGACGTATTGGTCTATTCTTTCGTTGGAATGGAAACCGCAGAATACACTGTAGCAAATAATGACACTATAGATGTCACATTAACCACAGACTCTGCCCAATTAGATGAAGTTGTTGTTACCGCTTTAGGTATTCAACGGGAAAAGAAATCTTTAGGATATGCAACCCAGGAAGTTCAGGGGTCCGAAGTTTCTGATGTACCAACACAAAACTTCATGAACTCACTATCTGGTAAGGTAGCCGGACTTTCTATTAAAAGTTCTGGTACAATGGGTGGATCTACAAACATTGTGATTCGTGGTAACGCTTCCTTAACAGGAAACAACCAGGCACTTTTTGTAATTGATGGTACTCCTATTAGTAATAACACACCAAACACAACCGATCAACAAGAGGGACGTGGTGGTTATGATTATGGTAATGCTGCCTCAGACATTAACCCAAATGACATTGAGTCTATTAACGTTTTAAAGGGTGCCGCTGCAACTGCACTTTATGGAGCAAGAGCTGCAAACGGAGCTATTATTATTGAAACTAAAAAAGGCTCTAAGAAAGAAGGAATTGGTATCTCTATCAATTCTACTTTTATGACTACTTCAGTAGATGACAACACTCTTCCTGTTTACCAGGATCAATATGGTGCGGGATATGGACCATTTTATGACACTCCATTTTTCAACACTTATGGAAATTTAGATCTTCCTGATGGTTTTGATCCTAACATTCCATTTACTCCTTTTACTGAAGATGCCTCATTTGGTGCTCCATTTGATGGACAATTAATTCACCAATGGAATTCTATTTACCCACAATTAGGCACTTATCAGCAAGCTACCCCATGGCAAGCCGCTGAAAATACTCCAAATGATATTTGGGAAAGAGGTTATACCGCTATAAACTCTGTAGCTTTAGATGGTGGAAGTGAAACCAGTTCGTTTAGATTAGGTGTTACTAACCTAAACAATCAGGGAAATCTACCAAACAGTAGAATTAAAAGAAACACTATCAAATTTAGTGGAACACACGAATTTACTGATAAATTTAGCGCAGGTGCCAATATAACTTATACTAAAACCGACGGTAAAGGTAGGTATGGTACAGGTTACGATTCGGAAAACCCAATGCAGTCTTTTAGACAGTGGAATCAGGCTAACGTAGATGTTTACGCTCAGAGAGATGCTTATTTTGAAACAGGACAGAATATCACGTGGAACCCTAACAGCCCACTTAACCGTACCCCAATATATTCGGATAACCCATATTGGACACGTTACGAAAACTTCCAGACAGATACCCGTAACAGGTATTTTGGTAACTTCAATCTTAATTATGAAATCAATGATGTATTTAGCGTTTTAGGACGTTTTTCTTTTGACACCTACGATGAAATACAGGAAGAAAGAAGAAATGTAGGAAGTGTTGGAGTTTCAAGTTACTCTCGTTACAACGGTAGAGCTGCAGAGTATAACTACGATCTTATTTTAAATGCCAATACTGATATTACTGATGGATTAAACTTTGACGGTAACCTTGGTTGGAACCTGAGAAGGAATAAAATGAACACAATTACAGCCGAAACTAACGGTGGCCTTAATGCTCCTAGTTTTTATGCATTAAGTAATAGTGTAGATCCAATTTTACCACCAGACGAATATGATGAAACGAGAATGATTGATGGTATATACGCAAGAGCCAGTTTAGGTTACTTAGACACTTATTTTGTTGAAGGTACAATTAGAAGAGACCGTTCTTCTACCCTACCGGCGGAAAACAATACATTCTACTACCCATCTATTTCTACAAGCGTCTTACTTTCAAACGTAGTGGAAGCAGATTGGCTAAGCTTTGCAAAATTAAGAGCTAACTATGCTGAAGTAGGTAACGATGCTGTTCCTTTTAGTGTCCTTAACACCTATGAGCTTAGTACGCCATTCGGAGGAGCCGGCGTTGCAGGAAACAATGAAACCTTAAACAATGAAAGCCTGAAACCGGAAAGAACAAAGTCTTACGAAGTAGGTATTGAAGCTAATTTCTTAGATAGAAGAATTGGATTTGATGTATCTTACTACAATTCTCAAACTGAAGATCAAATTACCCCGGTACCAGTATCGATGGCTTCCGGCTTTACAGAAATTTTCTTCAATGCAGGGACAGTTGAGAACAAAGGTTTTGAAGCTTCTTTACGTCTAAATCCAATTAGAACGGAAGATTTTAACTGGAATATGAATATTAACTGGGCGAGAAACCGTAGTGAGGTATTAAATCTTGCACAGGGAATTAAAAACCTTCAGTTAGCTGGATTACAAGGGGGAGTTTCTATTAACGCAACTCCTGGTGAGCCTTATGGTACTATAAGAGGTACAGACTATATCTATGACGACAGTGGTAATAAAGTTGTTGGATCTAATGGATATTACTTAACAACACCAAACTCTAACGAGATTATTGGTAATATTCTTCCAGACTGGACCGGGGGTGTACAAAATACATTCCAATACAAAAACCTTAGCTTAGGTTTTCTTATTGATGTTCAAAAAGGTGGAGATATTTTCTCTCTTGATACCTGGTATGGTCAAGCAACAGGTGTTTACGACCAATCTGTTGGGACCAATGATTTAGGTAATCCAATGAGAAATACATTAGCTAATGGTGGAGGTATTGTGCTACCAGGAGTTAACGAAAATGGAGAACCAAACAGTACAAGAGCAGACTTCTCTACTTATGCAAACCCTTATGGATATGCAAGAGATGCAAATGCAGGTCATGTTTATGATGCTTCTTTCGTAAAACTTAGAGAGGCTAATCTAACTTATGCTTTTGGTGAAGAAATGATAGAAAGACTACCATTTACAAGAGCTTCTGTTTCCTTAATTGGTAGAAACCTATGGATTATTCACAAAAATATTCCATATTCCGATCCAGAATCAGGACTTAGTGCCGGTAACGTTCAGGGATACCAATCCGGGGCATACCCTACATTTAGGGAAATAGGTGCAAGTCTTAAACTTAACTTTTAATAAATATTAAAATGAAAAAATATATATTAACTTTTATTGCTCTCGCAACACTTTGGTCTTGCCAAACTGATGAGCAATATGAAGATCTCAATAAAGATCCAAAAAATCCGACAGATGTAGCAGCAGATTTCTTGTTCACTAATGCTACTGTAGAGTTAACCAGCCAAATGGCTAATCCGAATGTTAACCTAAACATTTTTAGATTCGTAGCCCAATATTGGACCTCTACAACTTACTTAGATGAACCCAACTATGATTTAACCAACCGGGGTATTCCACAAAACCACTGGAATAGGTTATATAGATGGGTTATATTCAACCTGGAAGATGCAAAAACAAAAGTTCAGGAAGATGAAACACTTAGTGAAGGTGAAAAAACAGCCAGAATTGCTCAAATGGAAGTTTTAGAGGTTTATGCCTGGCAAATTCTTGTCGACACCTTCGGCGATATTCCTTATTCTGAAGCTTTTGGCACCTCAGAGAATATTGACCCAGCTTATGATGATGCCGCAACTATTTATGAAGATTTAATCTCAAGAATAGATGCTGCCAGCGGTAATTTAAGTGCAGGACAGGGCTTTGCTGGCGCTACAGATGCCATTTATGGAGGAGATATGGCTAAATGGGAAAAATTTGCAAATTCACTTCAATTGCGACTTGCTATGCAAATTTCAGACGCTGATGGTTACGAAATGCTTGCTCAAGAAACTGCCGAAGATGCATATTCTGATGGAGTTTTTGAAAGCAATGCAGATAATGCTACTTTAGAATTCCAAGCAGCACCACCCAACACCAATCCTCTTTGGGAAGATTTAGTTCAGAGTGGCCGTTCAGATTATGTTGCAGCTAACACCGCTGTGGATGCATTGAATGAATTAGATGACCCTAGAAGATCAGCTTATCTTGATGATAATTTATCAAGTGGTGAATACATAGGGGGTACGTATGGAGGAAGTAATTCTTTCCAAAATTATACTCACGTAGGAGAGGCATTTAGAGAACCTACTCACCCAGGAATTCTAATGGACTATGCAGAGGTTAGATTCCTTCTTGCAGATGCTGCCAGTGATGATAATAACTTTGCAGTAGGTGGTACTGCTGAAGAGCACTACGAAGCTGCAATAACTGCTTCTATGGAATATTGGGGTGTTTCTGAAGGGGAAATCGAAGATTACCTTTCAGACGGTGATGTAGCTTATGATGGTTCTGACGAGCAATTTGCCACTCAGTTCTGGTTAGCAATGTATGACAATCCTTTCCAGGGATGGAATGTATGGAGAAGATTTGATGCTCCTTCATTCAACCTTCCTGAAGATACAGGAAAAGAAGTGCCATTGCGCTACACTTATCCAGTTAACGAGCAAAACCTAAACAACGCAAACTGGAGTGCTGCTTCAGATGCTATTGGTGGAGATGATCAACAAACTCCTTTATTCTGGGATGAAGAGTAATTGGTAATTTGAACAATAACTTTAAAAAATATAAAATGAAAAACATTTTGAAATATATAAGCTTCTGCCTAATTGCAGTAGTTGGTTTATCGTCTTGCGAACCAGATGATAACGGATATAGAGAAGACCCAAGGGATGTAGGTGGCTATGCCTACCTACAAACCCAAAGCCTTACAGTATTTGATTACGATCAGGATTTAAGTATTGAATTATTTACCGACGAAGGTGTCACAGTAGAATCTGTGGAAATTATTGAAGACGGAAGTACTTTGACTACCGCCAATATTTCTGGAGATATGGCTACGTTTAATGCTGCTGATCTTGGATCATTTGCCGTAGACTCTACTTATTCAGTAAGAGTTCGTGCCAACCTTTCTAATGGTAATGTATCTGATGACCCAGCAACAATAAGTGTAGTGGAAGCTGTAGCTCTTGGAGATGATAATCCAGAAGAAGCTCCAATCAACAAATTAGATGACGTTGAGTTAGAATATAGTGTTAGCACTACTTCTGCCCCCATAGATGAAGTAAATCTTTGGGTGAAAAATGGAGAAGATGCTGAATATATGATGATTGAAGGTTTAGATCTTGCTACTGAGGAAGGATCTGTAAGCATGAGTGATTTTGATTACAGTGGTCTTAATCTTGAAGTTGGAGATGTTATTTTCTACCAATTTGAAGCTACACGCGGTGAATTAACCGAAGGTGCTGAAGGTGAAATAACAGTTCTTGAAGAAGAGGACGATTCTGAAGACGAAGATTAATTTCCATTTTTAAATAATTAAAAAGCCACCCAACCGGGTGGCTTTTTTTATGCTATAACTTTATTTAAATTTCATAACAAAGCATACCTTTGCCCTATGGAAGAAACTACGCGTATTTTTGGAATTAGAGCTGTTATAGAAGCAATCCAGGGAGGAAAGAGTATAGATAAGGTTTATGTACAAAAAGGTCTCTCAGGACCGTTATTCCAGGACCTAAATCATCTTCTTCAAAAAGGCAGTTATAATATTTCCTTTGTTCCCGAAGAGAAACTTTATAAACTTTCCAAAGGAAATCACCAGGGTGTGGTAGCAACCATCTCCCCAATTAAATTTGGAAATCTTGAGGAAACTATCGAAAAAATTCTTGAAGAAAAACCCACTCCCCTTTTCCTGTTGTTAGACCAAATTACTGATGTCCGCAATTTTGGAGCAATTATAAGGACCGCCGAATGCACCGGAGTTGATGCCATAATTATTCCTGAAAAAGGAGGTGCCCCATTAAATGCCGATACCGTAAAAACATCGGCCGGCGGAGTTTTCAACCTTCCTATTGTAAAGGTGAATCATATAAAAGATGCTGTTTTCTATTTACAATCTTCAGGGGTGCAACTTGTTGCCGCTACAGAAAAAACAGATGATACCGTTTATGATGTAGATTTTAATCAGCCTTCCGCGATAGTTATGGGTAATGAGGCTAAAGGAGTTTCAAATTCAATTTTAAAAAGTGTAGATAAGAAAGCAAAACTGCCTATGTTCGGGAAAATTGAATCTTTAAATGTTTCTGTGGCTTGCGGAGTCTTTTTATATGAAGCGATAAGACAAAGGCAAAGCTCTTAAAAGTGAGAGCGTGAAGTTATGATTTATTCTTTCTTTTCTTCTGATTTTTTATAAAAATAGCGATAGGTTATTTTATCAGAATTCTTATTAAACTGGGTATCGTCCTCCCCGTCTCGGGGATCCGTAGCTTCCTCTTCAATTTCAAAACGCCTTTCTATAAAATTCCCGTTTTCATCAAAATGTTGCATAAATAAATCTTCTTCCTCTTTATATTCAGGTTTTTCCCATTCATATTTAGGTGATTTAATGCTATTTTTCCTGTAAACAATAGATAAAATAAATCCGGAAATCAATCCGGAAAGATGCCCTTCCCAGGAAATTTCAGGATCAATCGGTGTGACATACCAGAGCATCCCGCCATATAGAAAAACCACTATTAGGGAAAGTGCGACTAAGCGATAATATTTAGAGAAAATTCCCTTAAAAAACAAGAATGTGGCAAGCATATAAATTATGCCGCTGGCTCCAATGTGGTTGGCAGGTCGCCCAATACTCCAGGTAAGAATTCCTGTAAGAAGCAAACCAATAATTAAAACCGGCCAGCTAATTTTTCTGTAGAAATAAAAAAGGGACATGGAAAGCACAAAAAGAGGAATGGTATTATTAAAAAGGTGCTTGATATCTCCATGAATAAACGGTGAAAATAAAATTCCGCGTAAACCTTTAACTTCTCCCGGGCGTACGCCAAAATTGTTAAAACTAATCCCAAAGCGAATTTCAAACCAGAAAACTATCCAGATAAGCAGCACAAAAAGGATGGGATACCCCAAAACGCCGGTAGTAAAAACAAATGGATTAGACTGTTTCAAAAGAATTAGTTTGATTTAATAGTACAAAAAAGAATCCATTTGTTAATAGATGACAAAGTGTTATTCAAATTACTAATTTTGTCAGATGAGCAAACCATTAGCAGAACGATTAAGACCACAAACCTTAGACGATTATTTAAGTCAGCAGCATCTTATTGGACCCAAAGGAGCCTTGAGACATCAGCTTAAACAGGGTATAATTCCTTCAATGATCTTTTGGGGACCTCCGGGTGTGGGAAAAACCACTTTAGCCAATATCATCGCTTCAACTTCTGACAGACCTTTCTTTACACTTAGTGCAGTTAGCAGTGGTGTAAAAGACGTTCGGGAAGTAATAGAAAAAGCTAAGAAAAGCGATGGTTTGTTTACCACTAAAAATCCTATTCTTTTTATTGATGAAATTCATCGTTTCAGCAAATCACAGCAAGATTCCCTTTTAGGCGCAGTAGAAAAAGGTTGGGTAACATTAATTGGTGCTACTACTGAAAATCCCAGTTTTGAAGTTATTTCGGCATTACTTTCCCGTTGCCAGGTTTATATTCTGAAACCCTTTAGCAAAGAAGACTTAGTGGCGCTTTTGGAAAGAGCAATGCGGGAAGATAAAATTATTGCTTCAAAGAATATAAAATTAAAGGAAACCGAGGCCTTGCTCAGGTTAAGCGGCGGCGATGCCCGAAAATTGCTTAATATTTTTGAACTTTTAGTTACTTCTTCTCAGGGCAACATTGAAATTACTAATGATTTGGTCTTTAACAGTGTTCAGCAAAACACAGTGCTTTACGATAAAGCCGGGGAACAGCATTACGATATAATTTCGGCATTTATTAAATCTATTCGTGGCAGTGATCCCAATGCCGCTGTGTACTGGCTCGCAAGAATGATTGAAGGCGGCGAGGATGTAAAATTCATAGCCCGTAGATTACTAATTTTAGCCAGTGAAGATATTGGAAATGCCAATCCAACAGCTTTGGTTATTGCGAATAACACCTTTCAGGCGGTAACCACCATTGGTTTTCCCGAGGCGAGAATAGTACTGAGCCAATGTGTAACTTACCTGGCCACTTCACCTAAAAGCAACGCGGCTTATATGGCTATTAACCAGGCGCAAAGTGCAGTAAAGAAAACTGGGAATCTTTCGGTGCCCTTATCTATTAGAAATGCACCAACCAAATTAATGAAAGATATTGGGTACGGTAAAGATTACAAATACGCCCACAACCATGAAAACAACTTTGTAGAAGCTGAATTCCTACCCGATGAAATAAAAAATACGAAGTTCTATGATCCCGGGAACAATCCGCGGGAAAATGCGCAGCGGGAATTTCTTAAAAAACGATGGAAAAGCAAGTATGATTATTGACTGGCCGAAGCTTTATAAACAAGTTTCACCGACTTATTTTCCTCGTTTAGATATTCTACTACCAGATTACCATCCTCGCCAAAATAAGCTACACCCTGGCGGGTTAGGGATTTATATAAAAAGCTATTTTCTCCACCTGATTTGGCTAAAACCGCAAAAGGTTCTTCGGAATTCTCCTGGAAAAAGGAATATCCTGAATCAGATTTTTCTAGAAAATAAGAAGTGCCATCTTTTTCAAATTCCAATTCTTTTGCCGACTCATTATCTATCATAGGATTTTCAACAACTACTTCGGCGGGTTCAGCTTGTTCGGTGGGAGCTGTTGCTGGAGTTTCAACGTCTTCAGTAGCTTCAGGAGCCCTGGTTTCGGGTTCGCTTTGTGCTACTTCAGCTTTTTCTGCTGCTTGTGGCTGTTTATCACTGGAAGGTGCAGCAGCTGAAACTTCACCCGGATTAAAACTGTAATTTAATTCTTCAATATCACTAAAAGCATTTCGCAAAGCTTCGTGATGTGCCGTTTTATAATCTTTTTCCCTACTTCGTCCTTCTTGGGTTTCATAAACAATGTTACCTCTACAATCTTCTAACTGAACTACCAGTTTGGTAACAAATAATCCGGAATTATCTTTCACTTTAGCGTTGAGTCCCAGGCAATAATTCTCCTGAAGATCGGCAGGTTTTTCTTCATTCTTCATCAATGTCTCAAACCCATATTTTTCAAAAAGAAATTTAGTGAGTGCGTTTAACTGAAATTGATTCTTTTCTTTAGAAAACTCAAACTCTTCAGGAACTATTACATATTTATATTGATCGAGATCTTGCGCGAGCATTGGAAATGAACAGACAAAAAAAGTGAGTATAAAAATTATTCTTTTCATTTAACTAATATTAATCATTAAAAATAAGTTGCATTCCCAGTTGCAGAGATGCACTGTGCGCTTTTGCCAAATTAGGGAAGGCCAGTAAATTATTGGCTGCCAGATAAACATTAAATTTATTAAAAGTTCTTGTATACATCAAGCCAATATTAGTTAAAGAATAATCGTCTAAAGAATAAGACACTTTAAAACGCTGATTGTTATTAATTTTTCTGTCCCAATAGGTCGTAAATGAGTACACAAAGCCTTTGGGCCGTTTTACTCCCCTAAGTTGTATTCCCAGCAAATTCATATACCTTCCTTTTTTCACGCTTAGGTAATGACAAGGTAAAAACGCAGGGCCAAAACCGTATTCCATAGCAAAGTTTGCCTTTATAGGTCGCCAGGTGGTGTAAGATTCATTGGTGGTTTCATCTCTAAGATTTCTATCTACTTCATCTTCAAAATCATCCCAGTAAGGTAATGCTTCATCATTTGCATCTAACTCAGGGAATAGTGGTTCTATCCCGCTGGTTTCATAAGCTCCAAAATACCTGTAATTCTCTACTTCATCGCGGTGAAAAACTGCCCCCAGATCCTGCACTGAACCTGAAAGAATAAATTGCTCGTGAAGAATATAAGAAAGGCCCAAATCCAGTCCAAAACCCACGTTTCCCCCAAAAAAAGACCGACTTAATAATTCGGCTGTGGCCTGGTCTACGGTCATCCCTTCCTCTTCTTTTAAAGGAGCAAAACCTGCGGTATTTATTAAAATATTCATATCTACAACTTCGTGATTGTAGACATTTCTCCCCTCTGGAGTGGTATACGTAGTGAACTTACCCGTATTGCCGGTGCTTTCGGCGTTAAAAATACTGGAATAAAATTTTGCTCTTGCTCCTACCGTAAGTCGGTTATCAAATTTATGGTTAATTCCCAGGTGATAGACCGTCATAATTTCACCGGTAAAAGAGACATCACTAAAATCGAAAGGTTCATTTAAATAATCGTTATTCCCTTCATTGGCCAGTATCGCGGGATCTTTGGGGAAATAAGAAAACACATCCAATTCCTGATAAATACCCGTAGAGAGGTAGTTTTTTCCATCTAATTTCCAACCCATAGAAAATATTTCCAATTGCTGATTTACAGAAAAATAATCCCTGGAATCCATATTGCGCATGGCTTCCTGAATTCGGGTATTAATATTTGTGCCATCATTGGCAAAAACATCGTAGAGATCCGCTCCCGTGGAACCGGCGGAAAGATGAATTTGAGAAAAAAACGGAATCCCAAGATGGCCGGTAAAATTTATTTGAGCGCCGGGATTACTCATTAAAGTCTGGGGCAAATCGTCTACATTAAACAGCAGCGGTTTGTTCTGGCCTACAACCGTTCCTGAAATAACTAAAAACAATCCTATAAGTCTCCACATCATTAAAATTCAAACGAAAAGAGGCCTTTGGAAGCGAAATCTAATTCCCCCTCAAATTTCGCTGATCCCGGTTGCACCTCTAATTCAACAACCATTTTTATAGTTCTACGTACTAAATGTATACGATCTTCTTCAATAAATTCAAATTGTTCTGTAGTTACGGGATTACCATCAACTCCCGGTTTTATAGTATAGTTTACCGCAAATTGTTCCCGGTTACCATCGGATAAAAATCTGATCTTACTTTCAATCTCGCGGGGAAAAGTATTTATATGCCTGAAATAAAATTCTACTGTGGTAAGATCTTCCTGAATATAATCGTCGTCCAGGAATTCTAAGCGAACTGTATCACTAATATGGGTTTTAAGATTTCCCGTAGAAGGATCTTTGAATTGAGATTGATCTATATCGTAGATAAGAAGATCTATTTGTACATCGGGACTTAAACTAATTTCTTCTCTTTGGTCAAGATCCACATCTTTTACGCAACCGCATAACCCGCCCGTTATAAGCATTACGCCTATACTTCTTAAAAGAAATTTTAAAAGTAATTTCATTAGGCACGGCATTAGGTTGCACTAACGAAATTAACAAAAGATTACTATTACAAATAGGTCTTTAGTTCATTTAACGTTTTTATATGCATTACATCGATATTTTCTTTGTTTCCGTAGTAATCAAAGAAGATGGGTTTTATACCACAATTTTGTGCACCGGTGCAGTCGGCTTCAAAATTATCGCCAATCATAATACTGCTTTCGGGTGTAGCTGAAGATTTTTTGAGAGCGGCTTCAAAGATTAATTTATTCGGTTTTTTAACCCCGGCTTCTTCGGAAGTAGTAATTGTAGTAAAATACTTACTTATCCCGGAGTTGTTTAGTTTCTTATGCTGTACTTCTTCAAAACCGTTTGTAATAATATGTAATTCGTAACTTTTATGAAGATAATCCAGCACCTCTTTACTACCATCTAAAAGATGATTATGGTCGGGTAGATATTCTATATAATCTATCGCAATATCATTTATTAAATCCTTATCGGCTTCAAATTTTAAAAGATCAAAACTATCCTTTAAACGCCCGTAACGTAAGGCTTCTTTTGTGACCTGATCATTTCTATAACGCTCCCAGTACTTAAAATTTACCGGCATATAGATTTCAAGAAAATCATTTATCTCCAGCGGAATATTTCTGAATTTAAAAACCCGTTCAAAAGCGAGAGCAGAATTCCGGTCAAAATCCCATAAAGTATGGTCTAAATCGAAAAAAATATGATTGATATTACCTAATTTCATAAATCTGTTTTAACAATGCGTAATAAGCCTGGTAGTTAGAATATTCAGAAAAATCCTGATTTTTAAATATAGCTTTAAAACTTCCTCCCACTTTTTTTACCTCGCTAAGCATTTTCCCTATATCGCTGGTTAATTGGCCAAAATCTGTATGTTCTACGATATTTGAATTGAACACATATGGATGAATTTTTAAAGCAAGGGTAGATTCAGTATTAATATCGTAAAACAAAAACGGACTGCAGGTACCAGCTCTAAAACCGGCAGTTTCAGGATAGCCCATAGAGTAATCCTGCGGAATTTCAAGCTCTGACAGGAAATTATAAAATTCAGGAATATTCAAATTATATTTCACGTTAATCACACTGTCCAGAGGCGTATGTACCGTATTTTCCATACGTAATTTTTCCTTCCGTAAAGTTTTAAAATCTTCGAGCGCAAAATAGCCGGGCATCAAACCTACTTCTGCATAATCTCCCACATATTTTATAATAGAACGATATGGGTTTCGGTTGTAATTAATATTACGATCGTAAATAGAAAAATCACTCAGCTGAAACATAAACAGCAAAGGAACCTTGTATTCTTTTATAAAGGCAATAAGGTCTTCAAAGATATTTATAGGGTCCTTTTTTACCCGCATAAGCACCTGAATGCGATCTAAAACCTTGTTAAACTGAAGTTTTATGATATCTAAATGCATTCCCGCCAAACTGCGCAAAAACCCTTTATTCTGAAAATTAAAAACGTGTTCTACCGCTATCACGGCCCTGGTATGAAATTCACGGTTGGTAAGTGAAATTTCAGGAAATCTTTCCATCAGAATTTCTTTAAATTTATAAGCCCAAATATCTACTACGGGAGTTTTTAAAAATCCTTCTTGAAACCCAACACTTTCTGAAGCAGGAAAACGCCCTAAATCATCTTTTACGTGCGGCAGATATTCTTCATACCGACTTAACAAAAAGAACGAAGCCGCAAAAATATCAAAAGGCAAAGCACTGTTTTCTGAAACCGGAAAAAAGCAATAATTATCTCCCCAGGGTTGTACTTTTATCTCTACCTCGCTTAAACCCTGCTCTAGCAAAAGATCTACTTTTTGCACAAACAATTCGTTCCCCAGGGCTTGTTTCCCATAAGAAAGCTTCATCCCCTCATGGGCGATAAATTCTTCAATTTTAGTAGTAAATTTTATGGATATCCCCAGAACATTGGTGCAAACATGTTTAAAAATGTAAACTATTCGCGGGGTGATTTTCTGGGTATAAATTAGTAGCATCTAATCAATTTAAAGTACGCCTTCATCTGCAAAGCTAAAGTATGATTTTTCGGTTACAATAAGATGGTCCAGCACCTTAATATCTAAACTTTGCGCCGCTGTTTTAAGCTTCTGGGTAAGTTGTTTATCGGCTTCACTTGGCCTTAAGGTTCCCGACGGATGGTTATGCGTCAGGATTATAGATGTTGCTCCAACTTCAAGTGCTTTTCTTAGGGTGATGCGAACATCTACAAGCGTACCGGTAATACCGCCTTTACTGAGTTGTAATTGCTCAATAACTTTGTTGGAATTATTGAGATAAATAATCCAGAATTCTTCATGATAAAGTTCCCCAATTATAGGCTGCATCAGTTCAAAAACCGAAGCGCTGGAGGTGATTTTCTTCTTCTCCAATGCTTCTTCTGTCCTCCGGCGGCGGCCAAGTTCCAATGCAGCGACAATACTAACTGCTTTTGCAGGGCCAATTCCTTTAAATTCACAAAGTTTTTTTACTGAAAGTTTCCCGAGATCGCTAAGTTGATTCCCGGTGGAAGCTAAAATCCGTTTGCTTAATTGCACCGCAGATTCGTTGCGACTTCCCGAACCGATTAATATGGCGATAAGCTCGGCGTTGCTAAGACTGAGTTTCCCTTTTTGAAGAAGTTTTTCCCTGGGCCGATCATCTTCTGCCCAGGATTTAATTCCAAAACCAATTTGATTTTCCTGCCCCATAGTTTTATAAAGATAAAAAATGATTTCTTATCTCCACCAGGACAATTAAAAATGAGGTGTTTATACTAAAATAAAGCTTTCAATTCTTCAAGCTCTAAATTTCCAAAAGTCCCACTACTCATTAAAAGTAATACCGAATCTTTTAAATCTTTAGATTCTAATAAATTTTTTAAGGCTGAAGTGTCAGAAACCACTTCCAGGTTTGGGTTATTAAAGGCATTTTTTATTTCTTCAGTAGAAATTGATTGCATTTGCTTTTGCGAAATTGCTTCCACAGAATAAAAAACAATAGCTTCATCAGCTTCATTTAAAGTATCTTTATACTGCTGAATAAATTCTGAATTGAGACTGCTGAAAGTATGTAATTCCAAACAGGCAATAAGCTTTTTTCCAGGATATTGATCCTTTACCGCCTGTGTGCTGGCTTTTACTTTAGATGGGCTGTGCGCAAAATCTTTAAAAATAATTCCGTTCTCATTTTCATAAATCTTTTCCAATCTGCGGCTGGCCCCTTTAAATTCCACCATCGCTTCATAGAAATCGTCTTCATCAATTCCCATATGCTGGCAAATCCATTTTGCACCGGCGAGGTTATTCATATTATGCTTTCCGAAGATTTCCAGGGGCATATCCCCTTCTGAAGTTTCCAGAATTGTTTCGCCATCTTCTATGTGATATTCCGGAGTAAAATATGGATGCTTTCTTATTTGATTTTCGGTATTTTCAGCAAGATTTTTTAAAGTTTCATCTTCTTCATTATAAACCAGAATCCCACCTTTTACAATCGAACTTATAAAAATCTGAAATTGCTCCACGTAATTTTCAAATGTAGGGAAGACATTAATATGATCCCAGGCGATCCCACTAAGTAAAGCTATATTAGGCTGATACAAATGAAATTTAGGCCTAAGATCTATAGCTGAAGCCGGGTATTCATCGCCTTCAATGAGCATAAAATCATTCTCATCACTTAAATTAATAGTGTTTTCAATTCCGCGAACCGGTGCCCCAAGCAAATAATCAATTTCCTTCCCGTGATAGTGCATCACGTGCAATATCATAGCCGTAATCGTAGTCTTCCCATGCGACCCACCGATTACCACGCGGGTTTTCTCTTTGGAAATCTCAAAAAGCAATTCTGGATACGAATAAATCTTCAGGCCTAATTCTTCGGCTTGCTTCAACTCAGGATTATTCTTCTTGGCATGCATTCCCAACACTACTGCATCCAAATCACGTGTTATTTTTTCAGGAAACCAACCTAATTCTGCGGGAAGTAAACCTTCTTCTTCCAATGCCGATTTTGAGGGTTCGTAGATAGCATCGTCGCTTCCGGTAGTATTATTTCCTTTTTTATGAAGGGCAATGGCAAGACTATGCATAGCGCTTCCGCCAATTGCTATAAAATGAAGTTTCATGAGATTCTTTTTCGCGCCAGTAATGGCAATTTTAAACTCTATTAACTAGCTGCAAATATAGTTAAGACTTTAGGAAACCTTTAGCCTACATCTCTAATATTTCTTGTTTAAGTTTTTCGGCTTCAGGAAAATTAAACTTTGATGCCAGGGCCTTATTTATATGCGACAAAGCTTTATCCTGATTGTTCCTAGAAGCCTGAATTTTTGCGATATGAAAATGTGCCCAAGCCGGAGATTTTAGATCTTGATAATTGTAATTTCTCACATACTTTTCGAGGAAATCTACAGCCAAATCTGGTTTCAAATTTAACAAAGCTGCTCTTTCACCTAATTCGTAATTCTGGTAATTACGTTCTACCAGGCTTTTATCATTACTAGCAGCTTCCAAGGCTTTATTTACCGCTACTTTCATTGCTTCCCGGTCTTCTTCTATTTTATGAATATAAGCCTGGGCCAGGTATGCATCTACTTTATTAATTGATTGAAGTTCTTTTACATACTGTTGTGCTCGTTCTTTGCTACCACCAATAATCGCGGGCAATTGCATATAAAGTTCCACCAACGCCCTACGGACTTCGGCATGATTTTCATCTAATTCGGCAGCTTTATTCAGGTAGGTTTTAATATCGCCCAACATTAAGGCTGCTTTAAATTTAGAAGCTTCCATGGCTTTCATCCCCATGGCACCACCGAGCTTGAAGTTATAGCCCGAAGAGTTAGGCTGGTTTTCCACCAGTTTTTCATAATAATCTATAGCTTCATCCCACTTTTTTTCAAAACTGGCGATATCTCCAAGGTATTCTACGGCCTTTGCGTTATCCTTATTCTCTTCAAAAACCTTTTTAGCCTTATTGATTTGGTTTTCTTTAAGATATTTTTCCCCGGTTTCAATGGAAGACTGCGCCCAAACAGGTGTCAAAAAAGAGAAGAGAATAATACCGAATATTAAGAATTTGTTAGTCATCCTATTAATTTTTTCATAAATTTATCGCGAATATCGATCTAAAGCTTCAAGTAACGTTTAACAAAAAAATATAGAACCAAAATAAATGGTAAAATTTGTTAAAGTACTGCTTAGTTTAACTCACAATGTTAAAAATTATTTTAATATTTGTGCTGCTAAAATTATTTAAACCTAATACTAATAATTGAATTTTAACACCTAGCCTATGCAAAATTTTACTTTTGGGAGGAAGGGAACAAATTGGTTCCTTTTCGCCTTTGTACTGTTAATTGGAACCTTGCCTTCATTTGGGCAAGCCGATTGTCCCGACCCGGACAATTTTAGTTTCTCTCAAACACAAACCGTTTGTTTTACACAAACAGTTAGCGAACTTAATACGGATGGTTATCCGGTATACCAAACAGACGAGAATGAAAATGATACTCAAATTATTCCGGAAGACGAACTTCTAGTAGACGGAGAAATTTATTACGTAGGTGGAGAATCTGGACAATGTGAGCGTATAGCTATTACGGTAACTGTAGAGTCTGTTGAAAGACCCTTAAATGATGTCACCAATAATCAAGCAAATGGTTTTGAAATAACATCTTGTACTCCTGCCGATTTTAATGCAGAAGACCTGGCTGAGTTATTTGATGAAACTATAGGAGGCTACAACATTGAGGTTTATGATTCGGAATTCGGAACATCGCCTATGGCTGATGGGGATAATCTTTTACCTGGCGGAAGCTATTATGTAGCTCAAGTTCCAGGAACTAACGTACCTGGTTGTCCATCGTTAAGAACCGCGGTTGGATTCAACCCGAACCAAATAGAAGCTCCCACTGCCGCCACCGAACAGTCTTTTTGTGAAGATGCAACGGTTGCTGACCTGGAAGCTGCAGGAACGTATGATGATACTCAAGCCATAAGATGGTATCGTTCGCAAAACGCTAATTCACCTTTAGCCGATAATACAGAACTTATTAATGGAGCTACCTACTATGTAGGACAGGTAGTAAACGAAAGAGGAAGCCCACTTCCTCCTTGTGAAACTCCTTCTGAAGACAGAGCAGCCGTAATGGTTACTCTAGGGGAACCAATAGAGAATACTCCTATATCAGCAGAGGTTTGTACATCACAAATACTTCCAAATCCTACAGCAGCCGATTTTGAAGACTTTTATAGAGGTTTATTAGGCAATGTTGAAGGAGGAAGCTTTACCCGCGATTTTGAAGATTTAGTAGATCAATACGAAAATAATCCTATTGGGACTTTTACAAACACCTATACTTCCAGCGAAGAATGCGAGTCTACAGAAGTGACCGTTGAAATTACAGATACTGAAGATGCAAACGCAGGAGGGTTCGATAATTTCACACTTACTTGTGCAACTGAAGAAAGTTTTGATCTTCAAACCCTTGAAAATACTGATGATAATGCAACTGGAGGAGGAACATTTTCTGGTACAGGAGTAGAAAACAATCAGTTTGATGTGTCCGTTGGACCTGGTGTTTACCCTATTACTTATACGGTAAATGATGAATCAGCAGACTGTATCACACCAGACACCGAGAGTACAACTACTTTTGAAATTACTATAAATGACAATCCTCAGGAAGTTGATGATATTTCAACTGTAATCTGTAGTGATGATCTTTTAGGTAATCCCACCGCAAATGATGTGAGAACCTATCTAAGAAATTTAATTTCAAGCAGAACAGATTTACCTTTAGACGGAACTTTCACTAACAATACACCTGAAGATATTTTTGATCAATTTCAAGAAGACCGCTTCCAAAGATTTGTCTCTTCCTACACAGTAGATACAAACTGTGGTGAGGTAACAGTTGGAATTACTATCGATATCTTTGAATCAGAAGATGCAGAAGCAGGGGAAATAGATGATTTTACTATCGCTTGTGATGCTCAGAATATTATTGTTCTTGACGAATCTCTTCTTGATGAAACTGCAACTCGTAATGGTAGCTTTTCAGCAGCCGAAGGAGTATTAAATGATGAGGGCAACTTTGACCCTTCAATTGGACCAGGAACCTACACTATCACCTATTCGGTAGATGATAATGCAAATCCATGTATAACTCCTAATACTTCCGATGCCACAGAATTTACTATTGAGGTAGAGGAGTCCAACCAGGTAAGTACCGTTAGTGAAACTTTTTGCGTGTCTGAAATCCAAGAACTTTTAGAAAGTGAAGATGACTTAGAAACGATTTTAGAGGGTATTTTAGGACAACCTGTTGATACCGATGGGACTTTCGAACCAGGTTTAGACGAACTTGAAGCTGACCTTTTATCATTCTTTTTTAATCCAAGTTTAAGTTTTGATACATTTGAAGCAACTTATACAACAGATTGTAGCGCCACCGATATTGAGTTAACGATTATTAAAGATGGGGATGCAGAAGCAGGCGAAATAGATGATATTGACATTGCATGTTTTGCAACTGATGTTGTAGCACTTGACAATAGCTTACTTGATAATACAGCCACTCCTAACGGAGTATTTACTGCAGAAGAGGATGTCCTAAATGAAGACGGGAATTTTGATCCATCTTTAGCAACTCCAGGAACACCTTATACTATCACCTATTCAGTTGATGAAAATTCTTCCGATTGCGTTAACCCGGGAACATCTGATTTCACAACCTTCACTATAACTATTAGTGAGGAGTTGGCAGAACAACCTGATGATATCTTTAACACAATCTGTAGCGAAGATTTACTTGCAAACCCAACTGTTAACGATGTGAGATCATATCTAAGGAATTTAATTTCACGTAGAACAGAGTTACCAACAAACGGTATATTCACCAACAACAGTCCAGAAGAAATTTTGGGACAATTTCAACAAAATAGATTCCAAACTTTTAATTCTGTATATACTGTAGAAACTAGTTGTGGAGATGTGACCGTAGATATCACGCTTGATATCATTGAATCAGGTGATGCTAACGCAGGTGAAATAGACGACATTACTTTAGTTTGTTTTGATACAGGTGAGATTGTCTTAGATGATTCTCTTTTAGATGAAAATGCCAACCCGGGCGGAACATTTACCGCAGAGGAAGGAGTTCTTAATGAAGATGGTAACTTTGATCCATCTATCGGTGCAGGAACCTATACTATTACTTATAGTGTAGATGATTCCGCTGATTGTGTGATTGAGGGAACATCTGATTTCACAACATTTGATATTATTGTGGGTGAGGATCTGGAAGAATTAAATCCTGTTTCCGTAGTTATATGTGAAGATCAAGTTTTAGAAAATCCATCTGAGGCACAGATCAGATCCTATTTTACCAATCTTGTAAATAACAACACTAGTCTTGAGACAGGAGGAAATTTTGATCCAAGCCCAGCAGAAATTTTGACACAATTTGAAAACCAAAACGGCCTTGGGATCTTCGAAACCGAATATACCGTAGATACTGGAGATTGTGGAATTGTTTCAGTTATGCTTACTGCAGAGGTTACTCCTCTACAACAAGCTGATGCGGGAGAATTTGGTGACATAGAACTATGTACTACAGATGATGAAATACAATTATCAGCAGGACAAACAGGCGGCATTGAAGGAGGTTTCTTTACAATAAACGGAGAAGTTATTGAAGGAGGGATATTTAATCCTGCAGTGATGGAAGAAGGTGATTATGATGTTAGCTATACAATTAATGAAGATACTGCATGTGTAGAGGGTGAAGCTTCTACCTCATTTACGATTAGTATTTTTGAAGGTCCTAATGCAGGAAGCGACTTAACACTATCGTATTGTGAAACCGAAATCGAAGAGCTTATCGCGAATCCTGGGGAAGCTCAAAACTTTTTAATCACCTTACTTGAAAATCAAGAGGAAGATGTAGATTTGAGCGGAGATTTTGATGCTAATGTAGAAGAGCTTTTCGCCTACTACAATGCCGGAGATTTCTCAGAACCATTTGTTACTACATACAGGGTTTCTAATGAAAATTGCGAAGACACCTCTGAGATTTCAATAACTATTAATGAAATTGAAGAAGCAAATGCAGGAGATTTTGAAAATTATACTTTCTGTAGCACAGACAACGATGTAAATCTTAATAATGAGATTACAGGAACCGCAGGAGGTACTTTTACAGTTGATGGCGAACCAATTGAAAATGGTATTTTCTCACCTTCAACATTTGAAGCCAGTATATATACCATTACTTACACAGTTAACGAAAATATTGACTGTGTAGAAGGGGAAGACTTTACAACTTTTCAAATTGAAGTTATCCAAGGCATTGAGCTTGGTGAAAATAGAAGCGTTGAGCTTTGTATAAATGAAGTAATACAGAACCCAACCGTTTCGGACGTAAGAAATTACTTCCGAAATTTACTTGGGGAAAATTCTGAGGCAGAAGGAATTTTTAATCCTTCTATTGAAGAATTAAGAGCATCTTTTCAAGAAAATCCAATTAATACACTTACGACCACTTTTACAGTTGAGAATGGAGAGTGTTCCGATTCCGTAGACCTTTCGGTAAATATAGTTGCTACAGAAGAAGCCGAGGCAGGGGAAATTGACCCCCTAACTATATGCGATACTACAGAAGACATAGACCTTTTCAGCCTAATATCCGACGAAGCGAACGAAAATGGTTATTTCGAAGGGTACGAAGATGGAATCTTTAGTCCATCAATGATGGATGCCGGTTCATATGAGATTACTTATACTGTGGATTCAACAACAGCATGTGTAGAAGGTGAAGACAGTACTACCTTTACTATAGAAATCCTTCAAGGTGCTGATGCAGGTGAAGATATGGATGTAACAGTTTGTAGTAACGACGGTCAACAAGATCTTTTCTCATTGATTTCTGCAGATGCAGATATGGATGGTGAATTCACCTTAGATGGTGACGTTATAGCAGACGGAATTATGGATCCTTCCCAGTTTGAAACTGGAACCTACGAAGTTATCTACAGTGTAACAGCTGAAGGTGATGAGTGTGGTGGAGACGATTCTGCAACTATTACTATCACTTTAGGAAACGCTCCTGACGCTCCAACAACCGGTGAAGCGATTGCATTCTGTGCAATAGACGGTGAAACTGCAACAAGACTTGAGGCAGATGGAACTAACTTAACCTGGTATTCTGATGCTGAACTATCTATGATGGTTAGCGAAGAAGACCTGTTGGTAGATGGAGATTACTATGTAACTCAATCATCAGACGAAGGATGCGAATCTGAAGCAGCAGTACTTACTGTTAATATTGTAGATTCTCCTGCTCCAACTATTAGTTCAGATTATGAACTATGTGAGTTTGATAATCCAACAATTGCAGACCTTTCTGCCGAGATCAATGAAAGCGGTGAAATAACCTGGTATGAATCAGCCGATAGTATGACTGCTCTTAGCAACAATGCTACCCTAACTGATGGTACCACTTACTACGCGACGCTTATTTCAGATAATGGATGCGAAAGTTCAGAAAGATTAGCTGTTACGGTTACTCTGGAAGATTGTGCTTTACTATTCCCTGAAGCGATAACGCCAAATGGAGATGGTAGAAACGACAGGTTCGTGATTGAAAATATTGAAAGAGAATATCCAAACTTCAATATTACAATCTTTAACAGATGGGGTAATGCAATTTACAAAGGCAATGCCTCTACTCCTACCTGGGATGGAACTTCTAACCAATCTGGTAGTCTTGGAGACGATGTATTACCAGTAGGTGTATATTTCTATGTGGTAGACTTTAACGACGGAAGCACAGAGCCTCGTCAGGGTAAAGTATACTTGAACAGATAATATAAAAGGATAAACATTAGAAAGAAATGAAAAAAACAATCAAATATTTAATATTCGCAGGCATTATCCTTTTTTCAATCAAGGGGATGTCTCAGCAAGACCCGCTGTTCACTCAGTATATGTACAATATGAGTGTAATAAACCCGGCCTATGCTACCGATGATCCCGGTATGCTTAACCTGGGGGGTATTTACAGATCTCAATGGCAAAATGTTGACGGTGCTCCAAGCACCGCCAACTTCTTTGCCCACACTCCTGTAAGTGAAAGGGTAGAACTTGGTTTAACCGTAGTTCACGATGAAATTGGTGGTATTGTAAAAGAAAACAATATAACTGCCGATTTTGCTTATGTAATCCCAACGGGTGGAGAAAGCAAAATCTCATTCGGTCTTAAAGGTGGTCTTACTACTTTTGATGCAAACCTTTCAGGTTTAGCAGTAAACGATCCTACAGATCCTGCCTTGGAAAATGTTAACGAAGTTTTCCCGGTATTTGGAGTTGGTGCTTTCTGGTTTGGAGATAACTACTATTTAGGTGCATCTGCTCCTAACCTGTTTACCTCTAAATACATTGAAAACGAACAAGGCCTAGCGGCTTTAGGAGAAGAAGCAATTCACTATTATTTAACCGGTGGATATGTTTTTCAACTAAACCCAGATCTTAAATTGAAGCCTGCTTTTATGGCAAGAGGTGTTCAAGGTGCTCCGTTGGCAGTAGATGTAACTGCAAACGTTTTGTTATATGACAGGTTGGAAGCCGGTGTTGGTTACAGATTTAATGAAACCCTCACAGGTTTGGTGAACTTTAAAATTACCCCATCACTTCGTGTAGGGTATGCTTACGATCACTTTACCTCAGACTTCGCCAACTATAATTTAGGTGGAACTCACGAGATCATGCTATTATTTGATCTTGACCTGTTTGGCCTTACCAAAGGATATGACAAATCACCTAGATTCTTCTAAAAACCGAATAATATGAAAAATTTATATAGTACACTTTTTATTCTTTTTATAGGCCTTGCCGCTTTTGGGCAAAGTGCCGAAATAAAGAAAGCAGAAAAATTGTTTGCTCAAAGAGCATACATTGACGCTGCAGAAGCTTATGAAAAAGTTGTAGATAAAGATCAGGAGGTATTACAAAACCTTGGAGATGCTTACTTCTACACAAATCAAATGGAAAGTGCTGCGGAAGTTTACCGCACACTTTTCCTTAGACACGATGATATCACCGAGCCTGAATATAAATTTCGATTTGCACATTCTTTACGTGCTATTGGAGAACAGGAAGAAGCTGATGAGAACATGAGCGATTATACCGGAGACGATATAAACTACGAGGATTTTGCACGTGAATTAGACACAGTTGCTCCTCACGTTTATACAACTGAGCAAATTATGAACAATAGTGCTTCAGCTGACTTTGGTATCGCGTTTTATGGAGACCGAATTACTTTCGCTTCAACAAGAAACCAGGAGCGTCCGGTTTACCCATGGAACAAGCAACCAACCTTAGATCTTTATTCTGCTGAAATGTCTGAAGACGGAGAATTAAGTGATATTGTTTTATTTTCTGATGAAATTAATACCGATGAGCACGAAAGTTCTGCAACTTTCAGTGAAGATGGTCAGGTAATGTACTTTGACCGTAACAGTGAGAAAAGAGTGAAAAATGAAGAAGGAATTAGAGTAGGTCACATTAAAATCTTCCGTGCAGAAATGCTAGATGGTGAATGGAGCAATATTGAAGCGCTTCCTTTTACAAGTGACGAATATTCTACTGAGCACCCGAGCCTAAGTGCAGATGGCAGCAAACTTTATTTTGCCAGCGATATGCCGGGTTCTGAAGGTTCTTTTGATATTTACGTTGTAGATGTAAATGAAGATGGTACTTACGGCGAGCCTCAAAATCTTGGCACTGTAGTTAACACTCCACACCGTGAGCAATTCCCTTACATTAGTGAAGAAGGAGTACTTTACTTCGCTTCAGATGGTCACCAGGGATTTGGTAACTTAGATGTATTTAGAGCTGAAGGAGATTTTTCTGAAGTTCAAAACCTGGGTAACACCGTTAACAGTGGTCACGATGATTTCGCATTTATTATAGATGAAGAAAATCAAAAAGGATATCTTGCTTCTAATAGAAGAGGATCAGATAACCTTTATGTGTTTACAAGAGAAGATTATGTTCCTCCGGTTGTTGATTACGATGATAGAGAAACAAACCTTGAAACCGGTAGACAACAATTAAGAGATGTTGGAAACATTTACTTCGACTTTGATAAAGCAACAATTAAAGACGAATCGAAACCAACGCTTGATAAAGTTGTAACTATTATGAACAAGTATCCTGAACTTCAGATAGAAATTGGCTCTCACGCTGATGCTAGAGGTTCAGATCAATACAATATGGGATTGTCTGAGAGACGTGCAGCTTCTACTTTAGAGTATCTTGTTGAAAACGGCATAGACCGCAGCAGGTTAACTTCTAAAGGTTATGGAGAAAGCATGCCGCTTAACGACTGTACCGAACCTACTGGCTGTACTGCAGAACAATATGCTAAGAACAGACGTAGTGAATTCACCATAATGAATGATGAAAACAATACAGATTCTGAAGAAATGGAAGATTAATTAATCTTCCATAGGTTGACCACTAACTAACCAACCAAAATGTGAAAAGCCCCGGAAATTTCCGGGGCTTTTTTATTACATTAATTTTAATAGAAAACTGCAATTTAATCTTTCGGAGGATAACCTTCTAAAGCCTTCTCTACGATTTTATCAAACATTGCCCGGCGTTGTTCTGGAGAAGCATTTGGATTGAACTTGGTTTCTACAACAGCCTGCCAAATCAAAGAATCTTCGGCCACATCTATAAAGTCTATCGTGAGTTCAAGAATTACAGAATTATTTTCTATAGGAATTCCTCCGGAAACTCCTACTCCTCCACTTCTACCACCTCCCCCAATTCCCACACCAATACTACTTCGGTTTTGGTCCTTAAACTCACGGGAATAAATGTTCACATATAGACCGGGCTCTTCAGAAGTGGAGAAGCCTTTCTCTTCCATTCCATTTTTTAAACTGGTAATTAACCTGGTTTCGTCCAACTGCGACAGGCCCGACTGGAAATCCGGGAAAAGCTGGTAGGTTTTATAATTATTAAAACTAACCGTATCATCATAATCGTAAACCGCTTTTGGGGTATTGCAGGATGAAATTAGGGCACAAATAAGTAACAACTTTATTAACTTCATAAGAATCAATTTTTAACTTTTTCACAAAAAAATGCAGCGTAGAAATTAATCCACGCTGCTTAAATTTAATCAAAAACCGTTCAGGAAATCTAAAGATTAACAGAAATCCAAAGTTGTTGTGTTTAAACTTTCTGCTTAAGAAAAAGAATGTAGGCTTTTATTCCGTTAGATAATGCCAAACCCTATGTGAGGGTTTAAGAAGTCTCCTTATTTAGCATTTCCCATAACCTGTCTTTAAGTTCGGTTAAACCCTGTTGCGCTACCGAAGATATAAACAGGTAAGGTGCACCTAAATTTTTATCTAACTCATGCTTCATTTCAAGTTTCAATTCAGTATCAAGCATATCACTTTTTGATATAGCGATAAGCCTGTCTTTATCCAACATCTCCGGATTATATCTTCGCAATTCATCTAACAAAATCTCATATTGTTCAGAGATATTTGGAGCGTCAGCAGGCACTAAAAACAATAAGGTTGAATTACGTTCTATATGGCGTAAAAACCGGTGGCCAATTCCTTTACCTTCCGCAGCACCTTCAATAATTCCCGGGATATCTGCAACAACAAAAGTTTTAAAATCACGATATTCTACAATTCCTAAATTGGGTTTAAGGGTAGTAAATTCATAATCCGCGATTTTCGGTTTTGCAGCGGTAATCACAGAAAGCAAAGTAGATTTTCCAGCGTTAGGAAAACCAACCAGGCCAACATCGGCTAGAATTTTTAACTCCAGGGTAATGTCTACCTCGGTACCATCTATTCCCGGTTGGGAATATCTTGGAGTTTGATTGGTAGAACTCTTAAAATGCCAGTTTCCACGTCCACCCATTCCACCTTCTGCAATAAGATATTCTTTGCCATCTTCGGTGATTTCGTGAATAATTTCCTGGGTTTCAGTATCCCTAATTACCGTTCCTAAAGGTACTTCAATATATTCATCAGAACCTTCTGCACCCGTGCTGCGTTGCTTACTCCCGTTGCTACCGTGTTCAGCGCGAATATGTCTTTTAAACTTTAAATGATAGAGTGTCCAAAGGTTTTTGTTCCCCTTCACAATTACATGGCCACCACGGCCACCATCACCACCATCGGGCCCGCCTTTCGCAACGTATTTTTCGCGGTGCAGGTGTGAAGATCCACTTCCTCCTTTTCCGGAAGCCACGTGAATCTTTACATAATCAACAAAATTCCCTTCAGTCATATTTTTATTATTTAATCAAATCTACTGGCCAGCCCTGGAGTTTAAACCCCTAACTATTCCGTAATTTCAAACTTTCATTGAAGATTACGCCTGTAGCTTATCAATCACGGCACTTAATCGTTGAGTGATTTCATCTATAGAACCAACTCCGTCTACGCCGTAATATTTATCTTGTTTTTTATAGTATTCTTTTAATATCGCGGTTTCATCATAGTAAACCTTTATCCTGTTTCTTATCACCGATTCGTCGGCATCGTCTTTTCTTCCAGAGGTTTTTCCTCTTTCTAACAGACGTTCAACCAAAACCTCATCATCTACCTCTAAAGCGATCATTGCAGTTACTTCGGTGTTCTTTAATTTTAACAATTCAGCTAAAGCATCTGCCTGTGCTGCAGTTCTCGGGAAACCGTCAAAGATAAATCCGTTCGCGCCTTCATTTTTATCAACTTCAGCATTCAACATTTTAATCGTCACCTCATCAGGAACCAACTGCCCTTTATCCATAAAAGATTTAGCGTGCAATCCTACTTCGGTTTCGCTTTTAATATTGTCCCTAAAAACATCTCCGGTAGAAATGTGAATTAGCTTATATTTTTCCTTTAGAATGTCTGCCTGAGTTCCTTTGCCGGCGCCGGGAGGGCCAAACAAAACTAAATTTGTCATGTTGTTCTCTTTAAGTTTATAGATTTGCGTAAGATTCCTGCCTAAACCATCATAATCCAGGCCATAACCTACAATAAATTTATTCGGGATTTCAACCCCTATATACTTTATATTAAAGTCTTTTTTATAAGCTTCAGGTTTATAAAACAAGGTTGCTACTTCATAATTATCAACTTCCTCTTTCAGTAAAATTTTATTTATTTCCTCCAAAGTATTACCGGTATCAACAATATCTTCCAGTAAAATAACTTTTCTACCTTTTAATGACTGATTTAGACCTAGTAGTGTTTTTACATTTCCCGTAGTCCTGGTACCCTCGTAAGAACCAAGTTTTACAAAACTAACTTCACAATCTTCATTAAACCGCTTTATAACTTCACTCGCAAACATAAAAGAACCATTAAGCACTCCTAAAAATATGGGATTCGCATCCTTGTAATCTTTATTCAGCTTATCGGCCACTTTATCTATGGCTACGTTAATTTCTTCTTCTGAAATATACGGCTCAAACTCTAAATCGTGCAGTTTTATCAAATCTGAAAAATTTTAAAGGGCAAAGATAAGGATTCTTAACAACCCAAACTGCCAGATTTCCATAAGAATAATAGCACAGCTTGCCCTAAAAATTTATTTTTGCTGAAACATTTACGGTATGATCAATTATTTTTCTTCAGATTTTAAATTGGGAATTCTTGGTGGCGGCCAGTTAGGCAAAATGATGCTTTACGAAACCCGCAAATACGATATACAAACCAACGTTGTAGACCCAAACCCTGAAGCACCCTGTAAAATTGCCTGTGATTATTTTGAAACCGGCGATCTTATGGATTTTGATACCGTGATTAACTTCGGAAGAAAAGTTGACGTGCTCACTTTTGAAATTGAAGGCGTAAATGTTGAGGCTTTAAAACAATTGCAAAAAGAAGGTATAAAAACTTATCCCTCCGCTGAAACTTTAGAGAAAATCCAGAATAAAGGAATTCAAAAGGATTTCTATAAAAAACATCAAATCCCAACCGCTGATTTTGAAGTTTTTTCAAATAAAAAAGAATTAATTCCTGCGCTTGAAAGCAGTAAAATTAATATGCCATTTGTTTGGAAAAGTACTACCGGTGGGTATGACGGAAAAGGAGTTTCGGTTATAAAATCAAAAGAAGCTCTATACGATCTTCCCGATGCCGAATGTATTATCGAAACGCTGGTTCCATTTAAAAATGAATTGGCAGTAATCGTGGCAAGATCGGCTTCAGGTGAAGTAAAAACTTATCCAGTAGTAGAGATGGAATTTCACCCTACCGCCAACCAGGTAGAATATGTAATCTGTCCGGCAAGAATTGAAGATTCCGTGGCGCTAAAAGCAAGGGAACTCGCGGTTAAGGTTTCCGAAGCTTTTGAACACGTAGGTTTACTCGCCGTGGAAATGTTCCAGACCGAAAAGGACGAGATTATAGTAAACGAAGTAGCCCCAAGACCACATAATAGCGGACATTACAGTATTGAAGCCAGTTATACCAACCAGTTTGAACAGCATATTCGCGCTATTTTAGATTTACCTTTGGGTAACACCGAAAGTAAAGTCGGCGGAATTATGGTAAATTTAGTGGGCGATGCACATCACGAGGGTGAAGTGGTTTATGAGAATATCGAAAAAATAATGGAAATGCCAGGGGTAACGCCGCATATTTACGGTAAAAAAATCACCCGCCCGTTTAGAAAAATGGGCCACGTAACCATAGTAAATAAAGACCTTGCCGAAGCAAGAAAAATTGCTGAGGAGGTTAAAAATTCAATTAAAGTTATTTCTAAAAAATAATATATACCTCACAGGTTTTGGAAACCTGTGAGGTATTCTTAAGCATAAAAATTATGAACAAAGTAGCAGTAATAATGGGAAGCACCAGTGATTTACCGGTAATGCAGGATGCTATAGATATCCTGAAAGGTTTTGATCTGGAAGTAGAAGTAGATATCGTTTCTGCCCATCGCACGCCCGAAAAATTATTCGAATACGGTAAAACTGCCCACGAACGCGGAATTAAAGTAATTATAGCCGGTGCCGGTGGCGCTGCCCACCTACCCGGAATGATCGCCTCCCTATCCCCGCTTCCCGTAATTGGCGTGCCGGTAAAATCCAGCAACTCAATAGATGGTTGGGATTCGGTTTTGTCAATTTTACAAATGCCTGGCGGAGTTCCGGTAGCGACTGTTGCCCTAAACGGAGCTAAAAATGCCGGTATTCTTGCAGCGCAAATTATAGGCGCTTCAGATAAATGTACTTTAGATAAAATTCTGGTTTATAAAGAAGGACTTAAAGAAAAAGTAATTGAAGGTGCTAAAAAAGTAAAGCGATAAAAAGCAAAAGCCACGTCTTGCGACGTGGCTTTCTTTGTAGTAAACTCACCTAAATCTGTACAAATTATTTATTAACCATTCTAAATATTTAAACCAGAAAAAACTTTACAAGCTACTACAATTGTAAAACGTTCAATATTTTAAAGTTGAAATATACAGTTTTTTAGATAAAAATAACGTTTTGTGTTAAAAAAAATTACTAAAACGTCAAATTTAGGTTAAGTAGATTATCTGGACTACTCAAACGAGGTTTAATGGATAAATTTGAACATAAAATTAAAAAAAGAAAAAAGATAATGACCACTCATAATAATCCGCTTTTACAGGAATTTAATCACGCACCGTTTTCAAAAATAAAAAACGAGCATTTTAAACCCGCAATAAGAAAAGCCATTGAAATGGCACGCGAAGAAATCAACGGGATTTCAACAAATACTAAGGAACCTAGCTTTTATAATACCATCGAAACTTTAGAATTTTCAGGAGAGAAGTTAGATAGGGTAACCAGTATATTTTTCAATCTGAATTCCGCTGAAACCAACGAGGAAATTCAGCAAATTGCCCAGGAAGTATCCCCGCTTTTATCAGAATTCAGGAATGATATCATCCTTAACAAAGCCCTTTTTGAAAGGGTAAAGTCTGTTTACAATAAAAAAGATGAGCTTAATTTAAATACAGAGCAAAAAACACTTTTAGATAGAAAGTACAAAGCATTTTCAAGGAACGGCGCTAACTTACCCATTGAGAAACAAAACGAACTTAGGGATATCGACAAAAAGCTTTCAAAATTAAGCCTGGATTTTGGCCAGAATGTACTTGCCGAAACCAATAAATTCGAATTACATCTTACCGATGAAAACGATCTTAAAGGCCTTCCTGAAAGTTTTAAAGAAGAAGCTGCGCAGGTAGCGAATTCCAAAGAAAAAAAAGGATGGATTTTCACTTTAGAGTATCCCAGCTACCTCCCTTTTATGAAATATGCCGAGAACCGGGAGTTGCGAAAAAAAATGGCTCTTGCTTTTGGTTCTAAAGCATTTCACGGCGATGAGTTAGACAACCGGGAAAATGTGTTACAAATTTCTAAATTAAGATATCAGCGCGCCCAACTTTTAGGTTATAAAACCCATGCCCATTTTGTACTGGAAGAGCGTATGGCAGAAACTCCCGAGAAAGTAAACAGCTTTTTAGAGGAAATTCTTGAAAAGGCAAAACCGGCTGCAGAACGCGAGTTTGCCGAATTAGAAAACTTCGCCAAAGACCTGGACGGGATTGATCAGCTCCAAAAATGGGATGCCGCTTTTTACAGTGAGAAATTAAAACAAAAATTATTCAATCTCGATGATGAAAAACTGAAACCTTATTTCAAGCTAGAAAATGTAATAGACGGCGTTTTTACAGTAGCCAATAAACTTTACGATTTAAAATTCCAGGAAGTTTTTGACGTAGATAAATATCACGAAGATGTAAAAACCTACCAGGTTATTGATGAAAATAATAAAGATATAGCCCTGTTTTACGCCGATTTTCACCCAAGACCGGGAAAACGCGATGGCGCCTGGATGACGGGTTATAAATCGCAGTACAAAAAAGACAGTGAGGAAGAACGCCCCCATATTTCTATAGTTTGTAATTTCACCAAACCTTCAAAAAAACAACCTTCGCTACTTACTTTTAATGAAGTCACTACCCTTTTCCACGAGTTTGGCCACGCTTTACACGGAATGATGGCAGATACGCAATATCCAAGCCTCTCAGGAGCAAATGTGTATTGGGATTTCGTTGAACTTCCAAGTCAGTTGTTAGAAAACTGGTGCTACGAAAAAGAAGCGCTTCAGTTATTTGCTAAACATTACGAAACCGGCGAAGTGATTCCTATGGAATTGATTCAAAAAATAAAAGAATCGGCTAATTTCCAGGAAGGAATGGCTACGGTAAGACAATTAAGTTTCGGAATGTTGGACTTAAGCTGGCACGGGGTAGATCCTTCAGCAATTACTGATGTAAAGGCTAACGAAGATAAAGCTTTTGAACGCACCAAATTATTCCCTAATGTTACAGAAAATTGCATGAGTACCGCGTTCTCCCATATTTTCCAGGGCGGGTATTCTGCCGGGTATTATTCCTATAAATGGGCAGAAGTTTTGGACGCTGACACCTTTGAATATTTTCAGCAAAACGGAATCTTTAGCCGGGAAGTCGCTAATAAGTTTAAGACCAATATCCTTTCTCAGGGTGGTACAGATCACCCGATGACGCTTTACAAGAAATTCCGTGGAAAAGAACCAAAACCCGATGCTTTATTAAAACGCGCCGGATTAATTAAGAAATAATAGTAGAAAAAGGTTGTCTGAACTAATCGTCATACTGTCCCGAAACGTCGGGATGGTTTCAGAATCTAATCATTGATAAGTAAATGCTTTCTCATATACTGGAAAGTCGAGCTTAACGACATTAGAGCTTTTCAGACAACTTTCTCTTTTTTAATCCATTTCCGGCTTTTAAAACCTTATAAGATCTATAACTTATAAATTCAATTACTTTCATTAATTTTGAAGTGACCTTGAAGCCAGCCTATGCCAACTCATAAACTCGATCCTACAAAATGGGTGGATAAATATTCCGATTACCTGTTTAATTACGCTATTGTTAGGGTTAACGATCGCGAGGTGGCTAACGATTTAATTTCTGAAACTTTTCTTGCCGGTCTCAATTCTAAAGATAATTTCGAAGGAAGAGCAACAGAGCGTACCTGGCTTATTTCTATTTTAAAACGTAAAATAATAGATCACTACAGAAAAATTAATTCCCAAAAAGGTCAGGCAGAAGTTCGAATAAATTATTCAGATTCTGAAAATAATGGCGATTGGCTGGAAGAACAGGTAGCCGATACTTTTGATCGTACGGCCGAAGATGAAATGGAAAATACTGAGTTGGGTCTAGCCATTTTGGAATGCCTTGAACAAATAAACGAAAAACACGCCGCTATATTTAAAATGAAAACCATTGATGGGGCTGATACTGAAGCGGTATGTAAAGAATTTAATATTAGTCCGTCTAACCTTTGGGTAATCATTCACAGGGCACGTACCGCATTGGCCGCCTGTCTTGAAAAAAACTGGTACTAAGTTATGCCGAAACGAAAATTTTTCATTTTTGACTGTTCAAAAGCTGAAAACTGCTGCGATAAAAGCCAGTATAACGAGGCGGGAACACGCGAAAAGATCTCCATGCTTTTCCATTTACTTTTTTGCGGACCCTGCCGTAAGTACACTTCAAGAAACACAAAACTTACCCGGTTAATTAAAAAATCCAAGCTTAAAACCTGCTCTGAAGAAGAGAAAAAAGCCTGGAAAAACCGAATTGAAAAAGAAATTGCTAAAAAAGAATCTTAGTAAATACCCAGCAAATTAACCAAAACACAGGAATTCCCTCCACCCAAAATGCCGAATAATAGGCACCTTGATTCACCTCCGCTGCTTTAATAAAATATGCCGAAACCAATAAAGTCAAACCCAGGGCTGTAAAGTTTACCACTGAAGAAAACGGCATTAAAAACTCCAGCAGAAGCATAATTCCCAATAAAATATAACCGATTTTCTTAGTATTTACTATTCCAATTTGTTGCGGAATGGTATTTAATTGTCCAGAATCAAACTTTAAATCCCTTATTTCAAAAGGAAGTGTAATTGCAATCACAAAGAAAAAACGCTGTAAAAAAGTGAAGCTAATTTCTTTTAAAGATACTACATTTAGCAATGGTAAAATCACCACTACCCCAGCCCACACAAGGGCGATTATAAAAATCTTTATCCCACCAATATTCCGAAGATTTCGCCTGTTTCTTCCAAAAGGGATCGCATAAAGCAAAGTAAATAGACCTAAAATTCCTGAAACTATTAGTGTTTCAAAATCCTGCTGAAAAGTAAAATATACTAAACCCAGGAAACAAAAAAACGAGAAAATCTGGATCACTTTTAGATTCCGGGCAAGGCTGGCATGATGAAGTTTTGCAATGCCTGCATATTTTACAAAATTATAAGCGGAAATACTTCCAAAGAAAATAAAGTAAAGCAGGTTTTTATCAATTTTAATATTGAATTCCAGGAAACTCATTAAACTAAGCGAAACCACGGCCAAAGCCAAGTGAACACTGCTGTTTATATAAAAGTCAAGAATATTTTTTAAACCCTTCATCCTGCTAAAATAATTATTCTATCCCGCAACAAAATTACTCGCGTAAATCTTAACAAGTGTATACGGCTAAACACTAAAAATTTACGCTAAAAATATGTACTTTCGCAGCACAAAACCACAACTTTATTTTAATGAGAACAGATTCTTTTGCCCTACGCCATATTGGCCCTAGAGAAAGCAATCTACAGGCTATGTTAGACACCGTTGGTGTTGATTCTTTAGAGCAATTAATATACGAAACCATCCCAGACGATATTCGGTTAAAATCTCCTTTAAATTTACCTTCTGCACTTAGTGAAAACCAGTATGCCGAACATATGGGAAAACTAGCTGCTAAAAATAAGGTATTCAAGAGCTATATTGGTCTTGGTTATCACCAGGGGATTTTACCGGCAGTAATTCAAAGAAATATTTTAGAAAACCCGGGTTGGTATACGGCTTACACACCTTACCAGGCAGAAATTGCCCAGGGCAGACTGGAAGCTTTATTGAATTTCCAAACTATGGTTAGCGATCTTACCGGAATGGAAATAGCCAACGCCTCTCTTCTAGATGAATCTACCGCTGCGGCTGAAGCAATGGGTCTTTTATTTGCTGTTCGCGATCGTAAGCAAAAGAAGAATGAAGTAAATAAATTCTTTGTTTCTGAACAGGCTTTACCGCAAACCATAGACCTTATTAAAACCCGTGCCGATTTTATGGGCATTGAGTTAGTTGTGGGTAATCACGAAGAATTTGATTTTAGCGATAAATTCTTTGGCGCCCTGGTGCAATATCCGGGGAAATTCGGCCAGGTATTTAATTATACTGATTTTGTTTCAAAATGTAAAGATGCTGATATAAAAGTAGCTGTTGCTGCCGATATTTTGAGTTTGGTAAAATTACAGGCGCCGGGAGAACTTGGTGTAGATGTGGTGGTTGGAACAACGCAGCGATTTGGAATTCCATTAGGATATGGCGGACCTCACGCGGCATATTTTGCAACTAAAGAAGAATATAAAAGAAACCTTCCCGGAAGAATTATTGGTGTAACCAAAGATGTTGATGGAAATCACGCTTTAAGGATGGCGCTTCAAACCAGGGAACAACATATTAAACGCGATAAAGCGACTTCAAATATCTGTACCGCTCAGGTTTTACTGGCTGTAATGGCAGGAATGTATGCCGTTTATCACGGGCCTGACGGATTAAAATATATTGCCGATACCGTCCATTTTTCTACTGTTACTTTAGCTGAAGAACTTGAAAAAATGGGAATAAAGCAGCTAAATTCAGCTTATTTCGATACGCTTCAGGTTAAAGCTGATGCACAAAAAATTAAAGCTGAAGCCGAAAAGAACGAAATCAATTTTTATTATCCTGATGCCGAAACAGTTTGTATTTCTTTAAACGAAACGACAACACAGGACGATATCAATAATATTCTAAAGGTTTTTGCTTCAGTTTTAGATAAAAATTCTGCTGATATTGAAAGTTTAAAAGAGGAAGAAACGATTCCTTCAGCATTACAAAGAAAAACAGATTTTCTAACGCATAAAGTTTTCAATCTTTATCATTCGGAAACTGAACTGATGCGTTATATCAAAAAACTGGAACGAAAAGATCTTTCGCTAAACCAGTCTATGATCTCCCTTGGAAGTTGTACCATGAAACTAAATGCGGCTTCAGAAATGCTTCCGCTTAGCAATCCGCAATGGGGAAATATTCACCCGTTTGTACCGGTGGAACAAGCTGAAGGTTACCAGATCGTTTTAAAAAGACTGGAAGACCAGCTAACAGAGATCACCGGGTTTTCTGCAACTTCACTTCAGCCAAATTCTGGTGCACAGGGAGAATACGCTGGTTTGATGACGATTAGAGCTTACCACGAATCCAATGGCGAAGGTCATAGAAATATTTGTTTAATTCCCTCTTCAGCTCACGGTACCAATCCAGCTTCCGCAGTAATGGCGGGAATGAAGGTTGTGGTAACCAAAGCTTCAGAAAACGGAAATATCGACGTAGACGATCTACGTGAAAAAGCGATTAAACATAAAGATAACCTTGCCGCTTTAATGGTAACCTATCCATCAACTCACGGAGTTTTTGAGTCGGCAATTAAAGAAATTACGCAAATTATTCATAATAACGGCGGACAGGTTTATATGGATGGTGCAAATATGAACGCCCAGGTTGGCCTGACCAATCCCGGAGTAATTGGCGCCGATGTTTGTCATTTAAACCTACATAAAACTTTTGCAATTCCTCACGGTGGCGGTGGCCCAGGTGTAGGACCAATTTGTGTAGCAGAACAATTAAAACCATTTTTACCAGGAAATCCGGTGATTAAAACCGGTGGAAAAAAAGCTATTGGAGCTATTTCTTCAGCTCCCTGGGGATCTTCTTTGGTTTGCCTTATTTCTTACGGCTACATTACTATGTTGGGAAGTAAAGGGCTTCAGAAAGCTACTGAATATGCCATTCTAAACGCTAATTATGTAAAAGAGCGTTTAAACGAGCATTACAAAACATTATATTCCGGGGAGCGCGGTCGCGCCGCTCACGAGATGATCTTAGATTGTCGCCCCTTTAAGGAAAAAGGAATAGAAGTAGTAGATATCGCTAAGCGATTGATAGACTACGGTTTCCACGCGCCAACGGTTTCTTTCCCTGTGGCAGGAACTATGATGATAGAACCAACAGAAAGTGAAAGCAAAGCTGAACTGGACAGGTTCTGTGACGCACTTATTTCTATTAGACAGGAAATTGAAGAACTGGATAGCGAGGAAGATAACGTGCTTAAAAACGCACCGCATACCATCACGATGTTAACTTCCGATGAGTGGAAGTTTTCTTACACTCGTGAAAAGGCGGCTTACCCGTTAAATTTTGTATCAGAAAATAAATTCTGGCCAAGTGTTAGACGTGTGGACGAAGCCTTCGGAGACAGGAACTTAATGTGCACCTGCCCTCCTATAGAGGAGTATATGGAAGCTTAAGATTTAATTAATATGCCTGAAAATTTTCTACGGAAATTATTTCCCGAATTATTTTCAGGCATTTTTTATTATGTGATTTTGGTCATAACTCGGTTTATTTTCCGTTTTGTTTAAAGCTCACTATATTTGTAATTAGTACATTAGAAGTTTAATCTTAATTTAAAAGTCAGATGAATATTAAAATTACCGGCACAGGTAGTTATATCCCTAAAGTTATAACCGCAAATGCTGACTTTGACAATCATGAATTTTTCAACCTTGATGGAACAGGATTTCCACAAGACAATAAAACAACAATTGCCAAATTTAAAGCCATAACGGGAATTGAAGAACGGCGCTATCTTGAAGAGAACCTAAACACTTCTGATATGGCGGTTATCGCGGCTCAACAAGCTTTAGAAACTTCTAATACAGATCCCGAAACATTAGATTATATAATCGTTGCTCATAACTATGGCGATGTACAACATCAAAGCGTACAAAGCGATACCGTACCGAGTATGGCGACTCGTGTGAAATATCATTTGCGAATTAAAAATCCTAAATGTGTTGGCTATGATGTACTATTTGGCTGCCCGGGTTGGATTGAAGGGATGATACAGGCACAGGCATTTATTAAAGCCGGAATGGCAAAAAAATGTCTTGTAATTGGTGCCGAAGCCTTATCTCGTGTAGTAGATAAACACGATCGCGATTCAATGATTTTTTCTGATGGCGCCGGTGCGGTAGTGGTAGAAGAAACCGAACAAGAAGGCGGTATACTCGCTCACGAATCGGGCACTTATGCTTTTAACGAAGCTAACTATATTTACTTCGGAAAATCTAATCGAACTGAAGCTCCAGAAGATCTACGCTATATTAAAATGAACGGCCGAAAAATCTACGAATTTGCACTAATGCACGTTCCCGGTGCGATGAAAACCTGCCTTGAAAACAGCGGAAAAGATATTAAAGACCTTAAAAAGATCTTTATTCACCAGGCCAACGAAAAGATGGACGAAGCGATTATAAAACGTTTTTTCAAACTTCATAAACAGGAAGTGCCAGATAAAATAATGCCTATGACCATTCAGGAATTAGGAAATAGCAGTGTGGCCACCGTGCCTACCCTTTACGATCTCGTGGTAAAAAATAAAATTGCCGATCAGCATCTTGAAAAAGGAGATGTAGTGATGTTCGCCAGCGTTGGTGCCGGAATGAACGTGAACGCGATTGTTTACCAATATTAAGATGTACGAAAAAACATTTCCGAACAAACGCTATAAAGAAACTTTAGAATTTTTAGAAGCCAATGTGCCGGCGCCTGCCAAAATTCTTGACCTGGGAGTAAAAAATCCCTTTTCAGAAATTATGGAAGCACATAATTACCAGGTAAAAAATACCAAAGGAGAAGACTTAGATTTAAATACCGAAGCGGTTCAAAATTCAGATTGTAATGTAGTTACTGCTTTTGAGATTTTTGAGCATTTGGTGGCGCCCTATAATGTTTTAGCAAATATTAAAGCTGAAAAATTAGTCGCCACGGTCCCTTTAAAATTATGGTTTTCCAGCGCTTACCGTAGTAAAACCGATATGCGTGACCGACATTACCACGAATTTGAAGACTGGCAGTTCGACTGGCTTCTGGAAAAAGCAGGGTGGAAAATTACCAATAGAAAAAAATGGACTAATCCGGTAAATAAACTGGGAATCAGGCCTGTTTTAAGATATTTTACGCCCAGATATTACGCAGTTTATGCCGAAAGGATTTAAGTTGAATATTTTTTAAATCACAGCAACTTCTAAATTTCGCCGTTTGAAGATCAACATTATAATTCCCGCCTATAACGAAGCTGAATTTATTGGCGAAACGCTTCAGTCTTTGATAAATCAAAGTTTCCAGGCAGAAAAAATTGTAGTAGTCGACGATGGCTCTAGCGATGCAACTCCGGATATTGTTACTAGATTTGCTGCAAAACATCCTGAAATTTCACTTGTTAAAAACACTTCAGAAGGGATTCATTTGCCCGGAAGCAAAGTGATTAATGCTTTTAATACCGGTTTAGATAGCCTGGATGATTCTTTTGATATCATTTGTAAATTTGATGCCGATTTAATTTTTCCGAAGGATTATTTAGAGAAAATCATGCTTCATTTTGAGGAAAATTCGAAAATTGGAATGCTTGGCGGATTTTGTGAAATACAGAAAAAAGGAGAATGGATTCTTGAAAACCTTACCGGGAAAGATCACATTCGCGGAGCTTTAAAAGCCTACCGAAAATCCTGTTTTAAAGATATTGGCGGGCTTAAACCGGCAATGGGTTGGGATACGGTAGATGAACTGCTCGCGCAATACCACGGCTGGGAAATAAAGACCGATGATAGCCTTAGAGTAAAACACTTAAAACCTACCGGAAAGAATTATAGTAAAACTTCAAAATACAAACAGGGAACAGCTTTTTACCGATTGAGGTATGGTATTGTGATTTCGGTAATCGCATCAGCTAAACTCGCATTTAACAAAAGGGATTTAGGTTACTTCTGGGATTGTATTATAGGTTTTCTAAGGGCTAAAAATGAAAAACGACCTTATCTTGTGAATAAAGATGAAGGCCGTTTTATTAGAAATCTTCGTTGGAAAAAAATGCAGAAAAAACTATTCTGATTCTTCAGTATCCAACATCATAAATAATGGTTTTCCGGTAGTTCCATTAGGAAAAGATATTCCTAAAATAGCTGACACCGTTGGCGCAATATCTACTATCTCTGTTCTTTGTGTTGTGCTGCCTTTTTTCACTCCGTTTCCGTAGAAAATTAAAGGCGCGTGGGTATCATACATTAATCCGCTGCCGTGGGTAGAACCGGTTCTGGAATACACAATGGTTGCAGGATCTAAAACATATACTACATCTCCACTTCTTTTTTGATTGTATCCATTTTGAATGGCTGCACCTGCACCGGTAGTGAAACTCCCGCTGCTAAGCTGATCTCTGGTATACACTTTATCAATTTGATCTAACTGAAGTATATAATGCGCCAATTTAGATTGAAGCTCTGAAGAATTAATTTCGGATTCTTCCATTACTTCATAATTAAAGAAAATCTGGCTGTTATAAACGCTTTCAATAAGTTCTTCCACCCCGAATTCTTCAGCGGTAAACTTTTCAAGTTCTTCGATGAATTCGTTCGTTTCAAAATACCCGGCAGGAATATTCACAGATTCCAGATATGCAGGTACATCTACCCCACCGTGATCTGCCGTTAGGAAAATTGTATAATTACCTTCGCCAACTTTTTCATCTAAATGCTTTAATAGATCAGCTATGTTTTGATCTAGTCTTAAATATGCATCCTGAATTTCTTTAGAATTCACTCCAAAATTATGTCCAATATAATCGGTACTGGAATAGCTTAAAGTAAGTACATCGGTATCTTCGTCACGGCCTAATTCTTCAGCATCAATCGCTGCCAAGGCAAAATCTGTAGTAATATCGTTTCCGTAAGCCGTAGCTTTAAGTATTTCAAACTTATTAATACTATCTGCCAGCCTGGTTAAGTTGTATGGGAAAGAGGCCGTTTCCTTGCCTTTATATCCACCTTCGTATTCGTTAACATCACTACCACTTTCTTTATAAGTATCAATATCATATAAAGTATTCCAGGTTTTAAAATAGGCTTCAACTTTATCTGAATCATTAAAATCTTTTACCCAATCTGGCAATTCATCCATATAAAATGAACTGGAAATCCATTTTCCTTCATCGGCTCCATGAAACCAATAAGCCGCATTTGCGGTGTGACCGGCAGGAAGAATAGAACCGCGGTCTTTTAGTGCCACCCCAATTGTTTTTCCGCGCATCTGGGTATGCAAACGGTTTTCATCGGCAAAACTCGTAGTTTTCATTCGGTGTGGAGACATTTTTCCAGCTTCATCTTCAGTACCAACCGGCTCTACTGAAGCGTCACCGGCACAGTAAACAGATTCGTGTATAAATTTATCATACCAGCCGTTACCAATAATTCCGTGGTTCATCGGGCTGGTTCCTGTATAAACTGAAGCGTGCCCGGGCCCGGTATAGGTAGGCACATAATTAAAATGATTGTTCTTAAAATTATAACCTTCATTCACCAATTTTTTGAATCCGTTTTCACCAAACCTTTCCCAAAATCTCGTAAGATAATCGTAGCGCATTTGGTCTACCACAATTCCCACTACCAGTTTTGGTTTTTCCTCTACTTTAGCCTGAGAAAAACCCTGAAATGCCAAAAATGTGGCCAATAATAAAAATGCAAATCGCTTCATTATATTTTGTTTTATAGAAGTAGCTCAAAAATACTAAACTTATTAGGCTAAAGATTAATTCTACGTTAAATACTTTGGAGTAATTTTTTAGTATTTTAGCTTTACAAAAATTGCTTAATGAACTATCTACACTCCATTGGGGAATATTTTTTAATGCTGAAAGGAACTTTTAACCGAATGACAAAAGGTTCGGTTTTAAGGGGTTTAATTCTTAAAGAATTAGACGACCTGATTATTGGCTCCATGGGAATTGTAGCTTTTTTATCCTTTTTTATTGGAGCTGTTGTTGCTTTACAAACAGCTTTAAATTTAAACAACCCTTTAATTCCCAAAACGCTTATCGCCTACGCGGCCAGGCAATCTATAATCCTGGAATTCGCACCTACCTTTATTTCTATAATTATGGCAGGTAAAGTGGGTTCTTATATCACCTCCAGTATAGGTTCTATGAACGTAACCGAGCAAATTGATGCTCTGGAGGTAATGGGTATCAATTCTTTGAATTACCTTATTTTTCCGAAGATTATCGCGATGTTATTTTATCCGTTTGTAATCGCCATTGCTATGTTTTTGGGTGTGTTTGGAGCTTATGCGGCAGCAGTTTTTGGAGGTTTCGTACCACCAGATCTTTTTGTGCAAGGACTCCAGGAAGATTTTATTCCTTTTCATCTTGTCTATGCCTTTATAAAAACATTTTTATTTGCCTTTATTCTGGCAACAGTTCCCGCATATCACGGGTATTATATGAAAGGTGGCGCGTTGGAAGTTGGTGAAGCCAGTACCACATCTTTTGTATGGACCAGTGTGGTTATTATTATCACAAATTACGCAGTAACCCAATTATTACTAAGTTAATGATAGAAATAGAGAATTTACATAAAGGATTTGATGGAGAGGAAATCTTAAAAGGTATTAATTATACGTTTGAAAAAAGTAAAACGAACCTTATTATTGGGGGATCTGGTTCCGGTAAAAGTGTACTTCTAAAATGTATGCTTGGATTATTAACACCGGAAAAAGGTATTATAAAATATGACGGAAAACCTTATTCTGAATTTACCGAAGACGAAAAGAAAGACCTTAGTAAGCAAATAGGAATGATTTTTCAAGGTGGCGCCCTTTTTGATTCTATGACGGTTGAAGAGAATGTTATGTTCCCTCTAAGAATGTTTACTCACAGAAAGAAAAAAAAGCAAAATCTGGAACGCGTAAGAGAAGTTTTAAAACGAGTAAACCTTGAAGGTTCTGAGAAAAAACTACCTTCAGAAATCAGTGGTGGGATGCAAAAAAGGGTTTCTATTGCCCGTGCAATTGTGAACAGGCCTAAGTATTTATTTTGCGATGAACCAAACTCCGGCCTGGATCCTAAAACTGCCACGGTAATAGATCAACTTATCCAGGAGATTACCCATGAATATGATATCACCACCATTATTATTACCCACGATATGAATTCGGTTTTAGAAATAGGAGAAAAAATTGCTTTTTTAAAAGATGGGGTTTTAGCCTGGAAAGGTGATAAATCGCAAATATTTAAAACCGATGACGAAGCCGTAACCGATTTTGTTTATTCTTCAAACCTATTCCAAAAAGTAAGGGAAGCACAAAAGCAAGGACTTTAGTTAACCGACTTTACCTGGAGCGTATCCAGTTTTAAACGAACTTTCAACCACTTTTCAAAACGTTGTTTTTCTTGGTTGATCTGGCGGTTATTTAAATTCTCCTTCCAGCCTACCGTAAAAGTGGGAATGGTATCGGTTTTGGAAAAATTAGTGGTAATTAAATTAGAGTAGCCTAATTCATCTATCCCTTCATAATTTATTTTTGCTTCCTGACTTAAATCACTGAATGAAAATCCATCACCGCGATACTTAGAAATTTCATTCTCTAAAAGTGCAATTTTTTCATCCTTATCTTCAATAAGCTCCTGATTTTTCATATAAAGATCTTCCAAGATACCGCTTCTAACCTGGGTGGAAAGCTGGTCTATATCTCCTGTGGGGTCTGCGCCCTGGTGTATTATTAATTCAGTTTCCTTTAAAGCTTCTACATCGTCTATTTGTTGCTGCCAGGTAGAAATTGTAGCCTGCGGCACACGATTTCCAATGAGATATACTTCAATACTCTTTTCATTATAATCGTAAGAAGATTTTATAGTTTCAGTACCTTCATATCTCATAACCGTAGCTATAAATTCTTTGGCCTTGGTTTCAAATAATTGCTCCTGAAGTAAAAAAACGAACAAAATCACACTGGGGATCATTACAATTACAGCAATGGTAGAAGCTATTTGCGCAGTTCTTCGGCGTTTTTTACTATTCACATACTTTACAAGTGGAAATCCAAGGACTTTAGTCACTACAAAAGTAGAAAGCGCGATAAATACCGCGTTAATTGAGAAAAGGTATAAAGCACCGCCTGCATACGACCAGTTACCAATGGCCAGGCCAAAACCTACGGTACAAAGCGGCGGCATAAGCGCTGTGGCAATAGCAACACCAAGAATTACACTCGCAATAGTTCCTTTTTTGGTTTTAGCAACAATAAGGGCCAAACCGCCAAAAATAGCCACCAGAACATCTAAAATTGTGGGATAAGTTCTCGCAATAAGTTCAGGCGTTTCGGTTTTCACGGGAGAAACAAGAAAATAAATATAGGCAGTAAGCACACTTAGACCAACCATTAAACCAAGGTTAATGAACGACTTCTTAAGGGTAAGCACATCGTTAATGGCTACAGACATTCCCACTCCCACGATGGGACCCATTAGCGGAGAGATAAGCATCGCCCCGATAACAACCGCCGTACTACTTACATTAAGGCCTACAGAAGCCACAAATATGGAAAATATAAGGATCCAGGCATTGTGCCCTTTAAATGAAATATCTTTTTTAACCGCTTCAACAGTTGATTCCCTATCGGTATCGTGCCGAATTTCCAGGAGTTCTTTTATAAGCGATTTTATATTTTGCCAAATCCCTTTGGCACTTTTACCTAAATCTTCAGAGTTTTCCTGTGAAGCAAGGGGCTGATTATTTTCAGGTTTCTGATTATTCTCCATATACTTAACCTAAATCTTCTCCAAATTTCTCAATAGCCTTTTCCCGAATTCCTTTAATTTCCTGTATTTTTTCTTTGGGAAAGATTAATAAAACCGCATCATTCTCTACAACCACAAAATCTTTGAGACCTTCCAAAACTACTGCCTTATTATTTTGAGTTTTAATAATATTTCCGGAAGCCTCAAAAGGTAGAAGTCGCCCGTTTACAATGGTATTATTATGTTCATCTTGCGGTAATTCGTCTTCCAAGGATTTCCAGGTTCCTAAATCGTTCCATTTAAATTTAGCAGGAATAACAAAAACGCTATCAGAATTCTCCATAATAGCGTAGTCTATAGAAACATTTTGCGCTTTATGATAGTTTTTATCCAAAAACTCCTGTTCATTTTCGGTATTGTAAGAATCATTTCCTGCTTCAAAAAGCCTAAAAGTTTCGGGTTGGTACTTCTTAAAATTTTCAAGGATAAAACTGGCGCTCCAGATAAAGATACCGGCATTCCAAACATAATTTCCCTCTTTAAGGAATGTTTCTGCCTTTTTAAAAGTAGGTTTTTCAGTAAATTTTAAAACCGGTTTAGCACCTTTACCTTCATCATCTTTATACTTTATATATCCATAACCGGTATTGGGAAAAGTAGGCGCAATTCCCAGGGTTATTAATTTATCTTCTTCAGCAACAATATTAAAAGCTTCTTCTATATTTTCCTGAAATTCTAAATCACCCTGAATCCAGTGATCGCTGGGCGCAACCAAAATCAGTGCATCTTTATTCTTCTTTTTAATCTTTAAAGCGCCCAGTAAAATACTTGGAGCAGTATTTCTCATCTCGGGCTCCAGTACAATTTGTTCATCTTTAACCTGTGGCAATTGGTCTTTTACAACATCTTTATATTCTTTATGCGTGAGAATAATAATATTCTCTACAGGCATAAGCTTTGCTAAGCGATGAAAAGTAGTTTGAATAAGTGTTGACCCTGCACCCAAAATATCCTGAAATTGTTTAGGATACCTAGAAGTGCTTACCGGCCAGAAACGGGAACCAATCCCGCCGGCCATTAATATTGCGTAGTGATTTGTGTTTTTCATAAAAAAGGAATTAATTTTTTAGCAACTCCACTTCTGCATTGGGCTGAAACAAATAAACTTTACCCGTATCTACTTCCAGACATTCGTAGCGTTTTATTCTCCTCTCCCCTTTTTTAAAAGTTTTCCCATTATAAATTCGGAAAATTCCTCCAAACGGAATTTCAAAAATATAGTTTTTATCATTCTCAGGATCAAAACTTTTTAGCGCTACCGATAATTTTGCATCGGTATCGCTACTGGCTTTAGGATTTCTAAAATGCTGCGCAATTACCGGAAGCAATCCTGACGGAAAAATTTCCGGCCTTATAAATGGCAACATTAACTCCCTGAAAGTAAACTTCCATTCCTGCCCGTGCGGCTTTATTTGCCTGCCAAATTTCTCGAAAGCCAGTAAATGAGCGATTTCGTGAACTAAAGTGATTAAAAACCGGTATTTATTCAAATTGGCATTTACCGTAATTTGCTGAGCGCCGTTGGGCATTCTTCGATAATCGCCGTGCCTGGTTTTACGTTCATTTACAATCTTTAAATGAACATTATTGGCTTTAATCATTTCAAAAACCGGAGGAACTGCTCGTTCAGGAATATATCTTTCAAGAATTTCTCTCATTGGCTACGGCGTACTATTAGATACCTGAAGCAATTTACCATTATAATATTTATGCCCGGTTAGGCTAAAATCAGCAATATAGTTTGCCATTTCTTTTGCTGAAAGCGGAACTTCCAGGCCGGGAAATGCCTCTTCCAGCATTTCAGTCTGTACGGCACCTAAAGCTAAAACATTAAATGAAGGTCCGTTTTCTTTATATTCTTCTGCCAAAAGTTCGGTTAAAGTGATTATCGCAGCTTTACTTGAACTATACGCTGAAAGCCCCGGAAATTTCACACTTCCCTGCACTCCGCCCATCGTACTGATATTTACAACGTGCGAATTTTTATTCATAAATGGCAATAACTTTTGAGTTAAACCAATTACCCCAAAAACATTAGTGCTGTATATTTTCTGAAATTCTTCTGCCGTAATTTCTTCAAATGGCTTGTTGATAAGCGCGCCGGCGTTATTAATCAGAATATCTACTTTTATCCATTTTGCATCGATAAATGCTGAAACTTTTTCAAGATCTTCAGCCTTTGAAACATCGCATGAAAAAGTGGTAACATTGTCTAAGCTCAATTCTGAAACCGGCTTATCATTACGGGAAAGCGCCAGTACTTTATGCCCTTTTTCAGCAAAAAGTTTTACCATTTCGTAGCCCATTCCGCGGCTGGTTCCTGTTATAACAATTTGTTTCATTACTTACTTAGTTTTATTTCTTTTTCAGACGTATTGGTCATCTTCAAAATTCCCGGGATTACGCTTTCAATCACATTAGTCATATGCGTTATATCCAGTTTTTCAGCTTCATCGGCTACGTGATGATAGTAATCGTAATTGGTAAAATCGAAAGTTGAAATTGTTTGTGCCGGAACATTAAATTCCTCAAAAAACGGGTAATTATCGCTTCGCTTAAATAAATTATATTCTTTTGCCTGGGGTAAAAATCCAAGAACTTTTTTTCCAGAATATTCATTGAATTTTTCAGCGAAATTAGAATTCTCATAACCGGTGAGATAACCTATATAATCTTTATCATTCATAGGAATTCCAATCATTTCAAAATTGAACAAAGCGTAAAGATCAAGCTCATCTTGCTTAAGCCTTTGTGCAATTTTCTTTGCTCCTACCAGTCCCATTTCTTCTGCTGAAAATAATACGAACATTATGCTTCGTTTATTATTATCAATTTCAGCGAATTTCTTGGCTAACTCTACAACTGCTACAGTTCCCGCAGCATTATCGTTAGCGCCATTAGCAATAGAATCGCCTTCTACCGGATCCTGGATTCCTATATGATCGTAATGCGCTCCCAGAATAATAAATTCATCATTAAGTTCAGGATCGTTGCCTTCCAGCATCCCAACTACATTAAATCCTTTTACCCCATCTATTTCAAAATTATGACGGTAAGTGTCAAAATATTTCTCAATGCCACTTTCTTTAAAAATGCTTTCAATTTTTTGTGCGGCTAGCTCGATTCCTTCCTTGCCGGTTTGCCTTCCTTTTAATTCATTTGAAGACAAATAATACAGTAATTCTTCAACTTCAGCTTGTTGAACATTTGTATTTAAACTGGTTTTTACTTCTTCTGAATTTGTAACCGCTTGCGAATTTCCGCAGGAAGAAAATAGCAGGATTGCGGCTAACATTGCAAAATTTAGTGTGATTTTTCTCATACCGTTAAAGATAAAAAAATCCCGCAAAGCTGCGGGATTTTAATAATTAGTTATTTGTATAACCTGGATTATGCTAACATAGTTACCGGGTTTTCCATATAAGTTTTAAGCGTTTTTAAGAAAGCAGCGCCGGTTGCACCGTCTACTGTTCTATGATCGCAGGCAAGAGTTAATTTCATTGTATTTCCCACCACGATTTGTCCGTTTTTCACTACAGGTTTTTCAACAATAGTTCCTACAGAAAGAATTGCAGAATTTGGTTGGTTAATGATACTAGTAAATTCTACAATACCAAACATACCCAAGTTAGAAACCGTAAAGGTACTTCCCTCCATCTCATTCGGCTGCAATTTCTTGTTTCTGGCTTTACCGGCCACGTCTTTTACATTATTCCCAATTTGGGTCATAGACATTTGATCGGCAAATTTTAAAACTGGAACCACAAGACCTTCTTCTACAGCTACGGCAACACCCATATGAATGTGTTTAGCGATTTTCATAGATTCACCTGTCCACTGGCTGTTTACCTGTGGGTGCTTACGAAGTGCCATTGCACTGGCCTTAATTACCATATCGTTAAAGGAAACCTTAACATCTGGCATTTCGTTTATTTGCTTACGTGAAGCCATAGCGTTTGCCATATCCACCTCTATAGTCAAGTAGTAATGCGGGGCGTTAAACTTAGATTCACCAAGTCTTTTTGCGATGGTTTTACGCATTTGAGAGTTTTTAATTTCCTCAAAGCTTTCTTCTCCTGCAGGCACATAAGGTTGTGGTGCAGCAGCTGCGTCTCCTTTACTTTCTTTAGCTTCAGCAGGTTTTTCTGAAGGTTTATAATCTTCGATGTCTTTTTTCACGATACGACCATTGCCGCCGCTACCTTGTACATCTGAAAGATCAATACCTTTATCTTCTGCCATTTTTTTGGCAAGCGGGGAAGCAAAAATTCTTCCACCATCTTTTGTAGAATCTGAGGTTTTCTTTTCTGAAGATTTGTTTTCTTCTTTTTCTTCAGATTTATCTTCTTTTTTCTTGTCTGATTTTTCTGAAGATTTCTTTTTAGACTTTCCGTCTACTGATACATTAGAAACATCGGTTCCTTCCGGTCCAATAATGGCAAGTAGACTATCAACTTTTGCAGTTTCACCTTCTTCGAGCCCAATTTTAAGTAAAGTACCTTCATAGAAAGATTCGAATTCCATCGTTGCCTTATCGGTTTCGATTTCAGCCAGAATATCTCCTTCTTCAACTTTATCACCTTCCTTTTTCAACCAAGATGCAACGGTACCTTCTTCCATGGTGTCGCTCAAACGCGGCATAGTGATAATTTCTACGCCTTCAGGGATTCCTCCATCGTCGCTATCTCCATCACTTTCAGCTTCGTCTTCGCCCTCGTCTTCATCATTAGAATCTGACTTATCTTTCTTTTCGTCTTTTTTAGAATCTCCGTCACCTTTCAGTAAATCAGAAATATCTTCACCTTCCTCTCCAATAATAGCAAGTAAAGTATCTACAGGTGCAGTTTCGCCCTCTTCGATGCCAATATGAAGTAAAGTCCCTTCGTAAAAAGACTCAAACTCCATGGTAGCTTTATCGGTTTCTATCTCTGCAAGGATATCTCCTTCTTCAACTTTATCACCTTTTTGCTTTAGCCACTTCGCAACAACACCTTCTTCCATGGTATCGCTCAAACGCGGCATATTAATTACTTCTGCCATAATTTACTGAGGTTTATGTGCTAAAAACGGATAATTTTCCTGTTCGTATACAACATCATACATCACGTTCTTTTCAGGGAAATCTGACTCTTCAGCAAATTTCTCACATTCAGACACTTTATCTTTAACGCGTTTGTTGATCTTTTTTATTTCATCTTCAGAAGCATACTTTTTATCTTTAATTATATTCAACACCGTAGTGATTGGATCTAATTCCTGATATTCTGCAACTTCTTCTTTTGTTCTATATTTTTGAGCATCACTCATGGAGTGACCACGGTAACGGTAGGTTTTCATTTCTAAAAATGTTGGTCCGTCACCTTTTCTGGCTCTCTTAATTGCCTCGTCTAAAGCTTCTGCAACTTTAACAGGATCCATAGCATCTACAGGTCCGCACGGCATTTCGTAGCCATTACCAAGTTTCCAGATATCTGTTCCCTTAGAAGTTCTGGCTACAGATGTTCCCATTGCATACCCGTTATTCTCTACGCAAAACACAACCGGTAAATTCCATTTCACGGCCATATTTAAAGTTTCGTGAAGAGAACCCTGTCTTGCAGCACCATCTCCTAAAAAAGTAAGTGTAACCGCATCACGCTTAAAGTATTTATCTGCAAAAGCAAGACCGGCACCAAGTGGAATTTGACCTCCAACAATACCGTGACCTCCGTAAAAACCGTGTTCTTTAGAGAAAATATGCATAGAACCACCAAGCCCCTGGGAAGTACCAGTAGCTTTCCCGTAAAGTTCTGCCATAACCCGTTTAGGATCTACTCCCAAACCTATTGGCTGCACGTGATTACGATAAGCGGTAATCATTTTATCCTTTTCCAGGTCCATCACATGAAGGGCACCAGCCAGGATAGCTTCCTGCCCATTATACAAATGCAAAAAACCTCTTACTTTCTGCTGAATGTAAACTTGCGCAAGTTTATCTTCAAATTTACGCCAAAACAGCATATCCTCGTACCACTTTAAATACGTGGCTTTTGTTACTTTCTTCATTTAACTTATTAATTTTTAGGCCAGACAGATGGGTTTGCCAAGCGGATAACAAAAATACTATTTTCAATAAGAATGGAAAACAGTTTTTAAGCAAAAATAACGAAAACGTTATAAGACCGAATTTTCAAAGATTAAAGGTAGTAAATCTTTTATAGAGTTTGCTTTCATCACTTTTCCGGTCTCGCCCATAAAATAAACAGCAATATCAGCTTTCTGTTTAACTTCATATTCTACCAGCGCCTGCCTGCATGCACCACAAGGTGGCACAGGAGCTTCTACCATATGCTTCATAGATTTGGCTGAAATTGCAATATCTTTAATTTGAGCTTCCGGAAAAGTGGCACCGGCATAGTAGATTGCGGTACGTTCTGCACATAATCCCGAGGGATAAGAAGCATTTTCCTGATTGCTTCCCGTTACAACTTCATTATTATTTAGTGCTAAAGCAGCCCCAACCTTAAATTGAGAATAAGGCGCATAGGCTTTATCCCGGGCCTCCACAGCTGTTTTCATTAAATCCTGAATAGCCTGCGGAAGTTCTTCAACAGAATCATAGACCTCAAAGTTTGAGGTGACTTTTAATGGCTTCATATAAAAATTATTGGAAGGGAAAGATAATAGAAACCTGCAAAGCAGCAAATATTAAATCAACTGAAATCTAATTTAATAGACTGGAAATTGGTCGCCAAAATTAAAAGTTAGACCAAAACGTAGGGTTCCTTCTAAAGGACTTGGCACCGGCGAAGTTGAAAATAAATAGGAAATATCTATGTTTACCTGCTCATATTTAAATCCTGCACCAAAAGAAGCAAATCTCCTGGAACCTTTGGTAAGGCTTTCGCTAAAATAACCGGCTCTAAATGCAAAAGCTTCGCGATACATATACTCAGCTCCCAGGGCCCAGGTAACTTCACGAAGTTCTTCACCAAAACCACCGGGGGCATCACCCCAGGAAGTAAAAATACCTTCTATAGCACCTATATCATTATATTCTGCATCATCTTCTGCATCAATTTCACCATCATCGTTAAAATCTCTTGGGGTTGGTACTAAAAGTTTATTGAATTCAATATAGGCACCTAAACGGTTTTCTATATCAAAAATAAAGTCGAAACCGGTTCCTACTTTAAAATTTGTAGGGATGAAATTTTCCTGCCCGGCATCTTCATATTTCATCTTAGGGCCAATATTTGAAATATTCGCTCCCGCTTTCCACACGCCGTTAAAGTTTGAGAAAACCATTTGATTACTCTGGTAGTATGCCGCAACATCTACTCCAAAACTATTAGCTGCTCCTAAATCTTCTTCGTCCTGCAAGCCTAGATCTGAATGCAAATAGCGCCCTGCTACTGCCATAGAAATATTATCGCTTAAGCGCAAGGAATAAGAAACATCAAAAGTAAGTTCGTTTGGGTTAACTACTAAAGGAGCCTGTTCAAAACTTGCTCTTCGTTCTATACTTCCCAAGCTAAAATATCTTAAACTGGAGGCAACGGCGCTCCTGTCATTAATTCTGTGGTAATAACTGATGTTTCCAAGAAAGATATCACTAACAATATCACTAAGGTATGGAGTGTAAGACACGCCTATTGCGTGTTCACTGGAAGCAAAAGCATATTTCGCCGGATTCCATTGCTGGGAAAAAACATCGGCCGATGTTGCTACTCCCTGGTCTCCCATTCCGCCCGCCCGGGCATCGGCAGCTACAAGCAAAAAGGGAACTGCGGTTGTTATAACTCTATCCCTTTCTTCCTGGGCGGTCATTTTAAATTGAGAACTTAAAATTAACCCGAGCAATAAGAATGTAATTTTTTTCATCATATTAATTAATGATTAACAAATATATACTAATAATCTTGTTAAGAAAAGACCTTAAGTTTAAATAATTCTAAAGGCAGATTAAAACAAGGCCAGAAGTTTATCTGGTATAATAAAAGTTATAAAAGTAAATAGAGTAGGTCTATAACAACTTTAAAATAAGTGAAATATTGTATGTTTTCAATTTTAGCTACTTTTTTAAGTACAGTAACCTTCAGTTAAATAAAAAACAATTAATTTTGCTGCTTCCTGCTTTACCGGGAATAAACATTAACGGTACGCGGGAAATCACAAAGAGCTTTTCGCAACCTAAGTGTATAGGACATCAGGGTTTTAAAGAAAATCAAAGCCTTTGAGACAACATAAAATAAACTTGTACTTTTAGCGTTAATTACTATATTGCAAAGCCTAATATTTCTACCAAAAGAGATGATGAATATGAGAATCAATATTGCTTTTAGAGCCTTTTTAACCCTCGTTCTTGGCGTTGGTTTACTAAGCTGTAATAATTCCCGGGACTATGAAGACAACTCCAGGGCAACCGGATGGGACATTAATTCAGATGAAGGCGGATTTCAATATAACACAGATTATAAGGAACAGGAAGCCGGCCCGGGGCTGGTTTTTGTTGAAGGTGGAACCTTTACTATGGGACAGGTGCAGGACGATGTTATGCACGACTGGAACAATACTCCTACTCAGCAACATGTACAATCCTTTTATATGGATGAGACAGAGGTTACCAATATGATGTATATGGAATACCTGGACTGGTTGAAAAAAGTTTTTCCTCCTACCCAGGAAAATTTCCGCAATATATATAATGGTGCAGTACCAGATACCCTTGTTTGGAGAAACAGATTAGGGTTCAACGAAACAATGGTAAACAACTATTTACGCCATCCTGCTTATGGAAACTATCCTGTAGTTGGTGTAAGTTGGGTACAAGCCGTGGAATTCAGTAAATGGAGAACCGACAGAGTAAACGAATTATTATTAGAAGAAGGTGGCTACACTAAAGAAGGAGCCCGTTATACCGATGTTGAAGCCGGTAGTACTTTTAATACCCAAACTTATTTAAATGCCCCAAGCCAGGCTTACGGTGGTAATACAGAAATAAGCCAGGGCGGAGATGAGTCTCAGGATATGATAGATAATCAAAATACTGATGCCGAAGGAAATGCTCTTGGCGGACAAACTTATGTGCAGCGTAAAGATGGAGTTTTACTTCCGGAATATCGTTTACCAACTGAAGTTGAGTGGGAATATGCCGCATCTGCTCTAGTAGGAATTAGAGATTACAACGTTTACAGAGGAAGAAAAAAATATCCTTGGGATGGGCAATACACCCGTTCTGGAGATGTAAAAAGACAAGGCGATCAATTAGCCAACTTTAAGCAAGGTGCCGGAGATTACGGTGGAATTGCAGGTTGGAGTGATGATGGCGCCGATATTACTGCTGAAGTAAAATCTTATGAGCCTAACGATTTTGGTCTTTATGATATGGCCGGAAACGTAGCCGAATGGGTTGCCGATGTATACCGCCCAATTGTTGATGATGAATTTAACGATTTCAACTATTACAGGGGTAACGTTTATACTAAAAACGCTATCAACGAAGACGGTTCTGTAAAAATAGTTGGCTTAGATGAAATTGAATTTGATACGCTTGCTACCGGAAGACTGGTTGCCAGATCTTACCCGGGAGACATCGCGCAAATACCGGTAACTGAAGAAGATACATATATGCGTACTAACTATACCGATAGTGATCAGCGTAACTTTAGAGATGGTGATAAAAGCTCTAGCCGTTATTATCAATCATTTCAACAAGCAGACGAAGAATCTGAACGTATGTATAACTCCCCAACTTATAATGTCGCAAATACGACAGATACTACGGGAACAGGACGTGGATATGACACTGGAGATAGAACTACCCTTATTAGTGACGAAGTTAGAGTTTACAAAGGAGGTTCATGGAGAGATCGCGCCTACTGGTTAGACCCGGCACAACGTAGATATTTCCCGCAAGATATGGCAACTGACTATATTGGATTTAGAAACGCAATGTCCCGAGTTGGTTCGAAATCTTTAGATGACAATAAAAAAGCAAGAAATTAGAAATTCTAATCTTCTAAAAATTATGATAAAAGCCCTATTTGTTTAGGGCTTTTTTTATAGCTTTAATTTTAGCCCTGAAATAGTTTAATTTCAGACTTAGAAAATACCAGATATGAAAACAGCATTAATCCATCAAAGATTCCTGGTAAGTACAGGAATTTCTACCGATACCCGAAATATTGAACCCGGAAGCATTTTCTTCGCTTTAAAAGGAGCAAATTTTAACGGCAACGAATTTGCCGCGCAGGCACTTGCCAAAGGAGCTATTTGCGCTATTGTAGATGATAAAGAAGCAGCGCTAAATGATAAAGAGTATATAGTTGTAAAAAACACCTTGGAAGCGCTTCAAAGCCTTGGTAAATTTCATAGAAAATTTTTAAGTATTCCAATCATTGGTATTACTGGAAGTAATGGAAAAACTACCACCAAAGAGCTTATCTTTAATGTTCTTTCCAAAAAATATGCTGTCACCGCAACCCATGGCAATTTAAATAACCATATTGGGGTTCCGCTTAGTTTGCTGGCCATGGATGAAGAAACCGAAATTGGATTAATTGAAATGGGCGCTAACCATCCCGGTGAAATAGAATTCCTTTCTAATATTGCGATGCCAGATTATGGACTTATCACCAACTTTGGAAAAGCCCACCTTGAAGGTTTTGGAAGTTTAGATGGTGTGATACAGGCAAAAACCGAATTATACCGACACCTAAAAGATCACAAAAAACTGATATTTTTAAACCTTGACGATGAAGTTCAAAGGTTAGAAATAAATTATAAACATACTTTTAGTTTCGGAAATAATAGAAAAGCCCAGGTAAAAGTCGATTATCCCGACTCCTCTGATTCTGCTGAATTAATCTTTAATGATACCCGGTTTAAAAGTCAGTTAAGCGGTAGTTACAACGCCAAAAATATGGCCGCAGCGCTTTGTGTAGGTTTATATTTTAAAGTACCATTTGACGAGATAAAAGAAGCTATAGAAAGTTATATTCCGTCGAATAATCGTTCGCAATTAATTGAACGAGATTCAAATAAGATTTATTTAGATGCTTATAATGCCAATCCTACCAGTATGATGGCAGCTTTACAGCATTTTAATAATTCAAAAACCAATACTACTAAAATTGTTATTTTAGGTGATATGGGAGAACTTGGCGCGGCTTCAGAAACCGAGCATCAGGTTGTTGTAAACTACCTTGAAAACGCTGATATTTCTGAAATATATCTGGTAGGCAAACAGTTTAAAAAAACCACTACCAGCAGGCCAAACATAATAAAATTTGAAAATACCGAGAACATTAAAAAACACCTACAACTAGCCGAATTAAAGAATTGCAGTATACTTATAAAAGGTTCAAGATCTATGGCTTTAGAAGAAATTCTTGAAGTTTTTGAACCTACAACTTAATTTCTTTTACATCTATAAAACCGTATGCGCTAATTTCCAGAAGGATTAATAACAAGCTATCGCCGGGGATTATTTCGGCTACTTTTAAGGTATTTACATTTCCTGAAAGAAATACTCCCGGGGCGGCTTCCATTTCGTCTCCCAGTTTTTGGTTTGCCTTCCCCAGCTGTTCATTTATATGCGGCTTAAGATCCAGCTTCATTTTGTTTTTAATCTTTTTATAGATTAAAGTATTGGCAAGGGTCTCAAGAGAATTATCCATAAGCCAGCTTTTACTTTGGCCTTCCAGTTCGTATTCTTCTACATCTATAACCTGTTCTACCTCATCAAACCCCAGTCTTATATGGACTAATAAAGTAACCTCCTTATTTTTAAAAAGTGTGGTGAGTGTCTTTAGCTTTAAATTAAGCGTCAGGTCAAAATTGGGCTCCTGACTTTTACCTAAATTGGCGCCGAGTACTTCGGCATAATTCTTCACCGTGCCTTTAGAATCTTCCATTCCTATCTGCTCCCCCACTAATTTTTCCTGAAGCACATCTTCCAAAACCCGGTAACTTATTTTTACCGGTAAATTGAGTATAATATTATCGTCGTCAAAAAGCTTATCCATGAGTAAATTTTCAGTTTGGTTCGTTATGGTATTACCATAGATACAACTTAAGTTTTTTCTGCTGAAATATTCTGAAAACGCAGTTAAATTTAAAATACAGAAATATTTTTAAGAAAAAGTATACTACCGCAGATAAAATGAGAAGGCATTCATAAAAACTAGTTTAAGAGCTCAGTTGCTTCAGGTTTCATTTCTAATTTTATCTGAACTATAAGAATTCGAAATATTTCTTTCAATAAAAAGAAATATTTATTAAGCTTATCTTCAGACAATTATCTCTAATTTATGGAAATCCGTAAAATACTAAGTAACAAAAGCTTTAAATTCGGGACACATAAGTGCAAATAGATCTGTATTTGAACTTATTTTAATTTGGCAATTAAACAATGTCGGTTGCAGAAGCAAAAAACTGAGTAGGGTCTGTTTGAGCTTTATGTGGCCGGCATTTTTATTTAAGCCTTCTCATTCTGCTCTTTTCCGAAGTAATGTTTAAGAATCCACCCTCCCACGAAAGTTGTAATCAACGAAAAACTACCATAAAGAATTGCCACCAGGCTTATATCTTTATTCTTTAGTAACTGATTGGCAATAAAAAGAGCCAGCACACTATTTTGCAAGCCCATTTCTACGGCAATTGTGTAGGCAGAACTATGTTGCAGCTTCATACGCCTGGCCGCAAAATAACCGGCAACTATTGTAGCGAAATTCAAAATAATCAGGGGAATTAAAAGATTCAAGTGTTTTAAATATTCAACCCCTTTTTGATTTTCGTCAAAGAAAATAACAACAATAAAAGCTATCAGCATAATCCCCGGTAAGATATAGCGTAAAGCTATATGAAAACTTTCTCCAAACTTATGCCCAAATAGTTCATTGATTAAAATTCCGCTCATTACTGGTAGGACAACAGTTAAAAGCACATCACCCATGGTTTGTCCAAAACTCAGTTCTACTGTGGCCCCATTATTTCCAAAAACCGCAAAACTAAACTCAATTACCAGTGGAATACTAAATAAAATAATCAAACTATTAAAAGCCGTAAGCGAAACCGAAAGTGCTACCCTTCCTTTTAGCATTTTGGTGACAAGATTTGAAGCGGTACCACCGGGACAGCCGGCGAGTAACATAATTCCAATTTTGTAAATAGGATCTATTGGCCAGAAAAAAATTAATAGAAAGGCAATAAGGGGTAATAAAAATATTTGAGAAGCAAGGCCGGTAATTATAGCTTTAGGATGAGCAAAAACCCTCCCGAAATCTTTTAAACATAATTCCAGGCCTATCCCAAACATAATTAGGGCGATAGAGAGGGGCATAAAAATATTGGCAAATTGCTGCATATTCTTTTAAAAAGAAATCCAAGTTCAGATTTTATAAAATATGGGCAAAATTTCGCCTTTTAATTACGGATATATAAATTTTTGAATTCTTTCTTTAGAAATTTCTGGATTTGCGCCTTCTTCCCCGGCAACTAAAGCTCCTACAGCACATGCGAAATCAAGACTGCTTTGGGGGTCTTCATTTTTAAGCATCCCGGCAATTAAACTAGCGAGGAAGGAATCACCTGCACCTACAGTATCTTTTACTTTAGTTTTAAATCCGCTGTTATAATAGCAATTACCGTCTTTTAATAATACAGCACCATGTCGTCCTTTAGTTACACAAATAGTTCTGGTATTGGTTCTTTTAGATACAAAATGCAGGTTCTGTTCCAACGAATTGTATTTAGACCCCATCATATCCGCAATTTCAAAAAGTTCGTCATCATTGAATTTTATAAAATCTGCCTGCTCCATCAGTTTTACCAAAACTTCCTTTTCATAATACGGCGGACGCAGATTAATGTCGAAGATTCTGTATTTTGCTTCGGGTAGAAGCTCAAAAAGCACTTTGCGACTTACCTGGTCGCGGCAAATTAAACTTCCGAAGATAAAAGTATCAGCATTTTGCACTGAATATTTTATCCCTTCTGAAATTTCAATTTTATCCCAGGCCACAGGGTGTGCAATATCATAAGTAGCAGACCCGCTTTCTGAAAGTTTTACGTTTACCACACCGGTAGGAAACTCCGTGTCTTTGGAGATATTATCGGTTTTAATATTCTTTGATTCCAGATATGAAATTAGCTTTTCGCCTTTTTCATCGTCTCCCACTTTACTAATCATTTCGGTGGAAATCCCTAATCCCGACAGCCTTGAAGCCACATTAAGCGGTGCACCGCCAATTCTCTCCCGGTCTGGAAAAACATCGTATAATATTTCGCCGAAGCAAACGGCTTTTCTATTTACCATCTTATTAACTTATTTTTTTGAAAAGGACAAAATGTCCAGACTTAATTTTTAGTCACCGGTAGAATACTTAATGAACGAACAAACTCAGTTTCAGAACTAGAACGAATCTGAAAAATGCATCATAATTATAATATTTTTAGTAGCCTGTGTTTTGCACATATACGTCTTGACTGAAGTTTATTTGAGCCTGTGGAATGGGTAAATATTCTTCCCTACCTTCATCAAAAGAGGCGCCCTCGTAATACACAGCCTCTTCTGCTTCTTCACTATAATATTTATTCAAAGTTTCATCTGCAATTCCCCATCTTACAAGATCAAAGAAACGGTTTCCTTCCATGGCAAGTTCTAACCTGCGTTCCCAACGTAATGCTTCACGGGCTACACCCTGAGTCCAGTTGATGTTTTCTCCATCTAAATAAGGACTTATCCCAGTATTAGTAGCGTATGAAGATATTAAGGTCGTACTTTGATTAGCTCTTTCCCGAACTTCATTAATCAGAGGAAGAGCTTCATTTTGTCTTCCAAGTTCGATTAAAGCTTCCGCCCTCATCAACAATACATCAGCATATCGAATCTCAATTCTGTTTTTAGAATTTCCATAAAAAGGATCAATATTCACAAGGTGTTCCGAATCTTCAGTTACATTCTCTTTTAAGGAGGCTGTATAACCATACGTACTTGGAGACCTAACCCAGTTTTCCTGGTAAATATTTTCTTGATCGTATTTCCAGGGTAGACCCGGTATTGCTACAGTATGATATAATCGAGGGTCAACTCTGTAATTCTCCAAACTGTTAAAATCAATATTAGATTCGTTATAATTTGAAAAAAGAGGCAAACCCTGTTCATCAACCTTATAGGCATTTACAAGGTTCTGGCTTGGTTTATGGAAATCGCAACATCCAATTCCCTGTGGAGTAGCAAGCACATCAGAATAATTTAGTCTTCCATGCAGGGTTCCATCGTTGTCGGAGAATTGAATGGAGAAAACTGCTTCTTGCCCATTTTCAAAACTACCAGGAAGAAAATTATAGGCAAAATCTTCTTCAAGTTGGTGCGTTCCCATTACCTGCTCTGTTGCATCTAAAACCTGCTGCAATCTTTGTTGGTTAATATTTACTACATTATGGTTTTCATCCTGTTCATACGCCTGATAAAGTCGTGTTTTTGCCAAATATGCATAGGCTGCTGTTTTATCTGCACGCCCAACTTGCGGCTGAGAAGAAGGAAGAACCTGTGCTGCGGCCTCGAAATCACCTGCGATGGCACTCCATAAGTCGTCATTATTAAGAGCCCGGTTTGAGATTGTCCCATATTCTTCCACTGGAATATCTTCTGTAACGTATGGAACATATTTGTACATGATTTTCAGCATAAAATAGAAATGTCCTCTTAAAAACTTCATTTCTGCGATTCTTGTGGACTTCTCAGGAAAATCCACCTCGTCGATTTGATTTAATGCAGCCAAAGCTTTGTTTACTCTGGAAATAGCAACAAAACTATTATACCAGAAAGCATCCAGTTCACCAAAATCTGTTCTTATGTTCTCCGATACTTCAAAAAAATGAAAAACCTGTATATCATTTGTACCACTTCCCCCCTTGTAAGCATCATCAGAGCGGACATTTCCATAAGGCCAAAGACTGAAGGGAATGTCATAATGATCATTACCCAATGCAGCATAAGCTGAGGTAACAAAGCCATCGACATTTTCAGGAGTTGTTAATTGTTCTTCAGATAATACTCCATAAGGTTCTTCCTCTAGAAAATCTGAACAGGCAGTAGAAATAGTTAGAAGAACTATGCCTAGTAAATATGTTATTTTCTTCATAATAAAGAGTTTGATGTTATTAAAGTGATAGGTTTAATCCAAGAGTTAGTGTAAGTGGTTGAGGATAACCCCATCCTGCATTTTCAGGATCAACTCCGGTAAAATCTGAAGAAGTTATCATGAGTAAATTCTGGCCACTCACATATAATCTTGCATTGGTGAAATTCATACTTTCCAGAAGTTCTTCCGAAAGGCTATATCCAACTTGTAAATTTCTCAATTTCAGATATCTTCCATTCTCTACATAATAAGTTGAAAATCGCGATTCGGCGTTATCATCGATAGTCGTTAGAGCCGGAACAGAAGAGTTAACATTTTCTGGAGACCAGGCGTCAAGAAGCCGGGTTCCTTTATTCGATCCTACGTCATCCACACTCCAAAAATCTGTTTGAAATTTGCGCTCATTGATCACATCTACATTGCCAACCCCTTGCCAAAAAGATGTAAAATCGAAATTCCTGTATCCAAGTGTAATATTAAACCCATAATTAAAGTCTGGATGTGGTATTCCTATCCAGGTACGGTCATCATCGGTAATGACACCATCGCCATCCAAATCTTTGTAACGGATACGGCCAAGGCCTTTCCCTCCCTGTTCCGCAGAGTTCATTACTTCTTCCTCTGAAGTGAATAAACCGTCAGTAACATAACCATACATAGAATTAATAGGTCTTCCAAGAATATTGTCTTCACTACCATCTCCGCCATAATTGTTCTGTACTTCCTCTGGCAGGTAAGTTATTTCATTTCTGTTTGTAGAAATATTAGCTGAAATCTCATAGCTGAAATCTCCTTCTGTTTTATCACGATAAGTTAGTGCAAACTCCCAGCCTTCATTCTCCATGGAAGCCCCGTTCACCCATCTATTTCCCCCTTCACCTATTGTCCCAAGATATGGAGGTAATACCAGGATATCTTCAGTTTCTTTGAAGTAGTAATCAATGTTTCCAAATAACTTGTATCCGAAAAATCCGAAATCAAGCCCAACATTGGTTTGGGTAGTAGTTTCCCATTTTAAATTGTCATTCCCTAACTGAATTCCTCTGAAACCAGAAGGCAATAAACCAGAACCGGCTCCAGAGAGATCGTAAGCAGTTCCATAAGAAGTTTCCCAGGTGGGATCACCTCCAGCATAATCTGAAACGTATAATGAGTAAATAGCGTTGTTATCAATTTCCTGGTTCCCTGTTTGTCCCCATCCAAGACGAAGTTTTAAATCTGATAGGAAGGAGTAGTTATCCTGAATAAAATCTTCCTCGCTAATACGCCAACCGGCAGAAAAGGCGGGGAAAGTTCCGAAACGGTTATTTTCTCCAAATCTTGAAGAGCCATCGCGACGTATGGTACCCGAAAGCAGATATTTTTTATCGAAAGTGTAATCTATTTTTCCGAAGAAAGATAGTAAACTGTATGAAGTAGCAGAACCACCATTATAGGCTTCTCCACTTCCTGCATCTGGATACATATATTCAGGTGTTTCAAGAATAAAACCTTCCCTTCTTAAATTAATATTTTTATAGTCGTCTCTAAACATCTCTGTACCGGCGAGCAAATTGAAGTCGTGTTTCTTAATTTTTAATTCATAGGTAGCAGTGTTAGTCCAAGTTGTTTTTAGACTTTTCCAATCTTCGATATCCACTGCGGTTTCATCGTTTTGCAGATATCCCGATTTATAACTTCTCTGAAGTGAACGACGATAAAAGTTGCTGTAATCAATTCCTAGATTTGTTCTTAAATGCAAGTTTTCAATAATTTCAAGATCGGCGTAGGCATTCCCGAAAATTCGGTGATATTCATAACCGTTATCCTTATTGTATTCCAATAAACGTACAGGATTCTGCCTATCGTTCATCCCGCCAACTGGTCCTCCCCATCCTTCTCCATCTGCGGTTCGAACAGGAATAATAGGGGATGCTTTCAATGCTAGATCAAGAACCCCCGGATTTTCGATTTCTTGAGTTTTATTAAAGGTGAAGTTTTCCCCTATTTCCAGTCGATCATTAAATAATTTATAGCTACTATTCATTCTCGCGGAAATCCTGTTAAATTCCGTAGTTTTTACAATTCCCTGGTTATCATAGTAGCCGAGGGAAAAAAGATAGTTCCCTTTTTCTGTTCCATTCGAAACAGATAAATCATAAGATTGAGCAAAGCCCGTTTGAGAAATCTCGTCAAACCAATCCGTATCTGCTGATAGTAAGGTTTGTTCCTCATCCAGATATTCAGGTACAATAATGCTATTTAGGACAGCCACTCCATTTTCATTATTATCCCAATCAAATTGGTATCTTAAATTATTAGAATTGGGATCAATATCGTCATTAACCTGTGCCTGCCATAGAACACGACCATATTGCTCTGCATTAAGTACTTCCTGGCTGTTAGCATAAGTCGAGGTTGAGACATAGGTATTAAGATTAACCTGCATTCTTCCCTCTTTACCTTTTTTGGTAGTCACAATTATTACCCCGTTAGAAGCCCTAGATCCGTAAATACTTGCAGAGGAAGCATCTTTTAATACTTGTATGGATTCGATGTCATTCGGATTCAATTCATGCATGCCGGCCTTTGTAGGAACTCCATCAATCACATATAAAGGATCTGTATTGTTAAGAGTACCAACTCCACGTATTACTACCTGAGTATTTGCACCACTCGGAGAACCATCCGAGGTTATCTGGACTCCAGGAAGCCTCCCCTGTAATCCTCTTATAGGGTTTGGTTCGGGCTGCTTGTTTAATTCATCCATGTCTACTACAGATACTGCTCCTGTAATGTCTGTTCTCCTTTGAGAGGTGTATCCGGTTACCACCACATCATCTAGTTGTTGATCATCCATAATTAGCGAAACATCAATATTTGTTTGATTATTTACAGCTACTCTTTTAGTTTGAAAACCTAAATAACTATAGACTAAAGTAGCCTGGGGGTCAATATTTTCAATTATATAGTTTCCATCAAAATCTGTAATCACACCTTCATTTGTCCCTTCCACTTGAATAGAAACTCCGGGTAATGGCATTTGATCATCTTCAGAAATCACATTTCCTGATACATCTATTGCCTGTGACCACATAGAAAGGGGTAAAAGAAATAATATTAATAATTTGGAATTCATAGGTTATGGATTAGTTGAGATTTACTTGATTAATTTTCAAATTCTTTATAATGAATTCATTTCCTTCAGCATTCAAGCTTTTAATAGGCTGCTCCGGAAAGAAGATTTCAGTCATTACCGTTTCTCCGTTATCAAAAAAAAGTTCTATAGACATATTATCTATAACAGCCTTTACTTTTAGATTCGAAGCTTTTGATAGTCGTGGTGCTGTTGAAACTTTATCACCAAAATTCTCATTGAAATCGGTCAGCCCAGAATTGCTTCGATCTAAATAAAATTCTTCTGTATTATGATCGTACCCAAATTTCAAAACATCATCTCCCTTACTGGAAAGGCTAAAATGATATTCCTGATCTTTTAAATCCTGTATTTCAAAGGAGATCACTGAATTTGAAATATCTATTTCTTCTGAAGTTGCTATTTGCGTTTCCCCTTCAACTGAAACAGTACTTTTAGTGAATTTTTCACCCGTATAATTTTGAAGTTCCGCTACAGGAGTGGAAACTATACGATAAGCATCTCCTTTTTTGGTAAGCTTTAATTCTCTGGCTATCGTCATGGCACTTCTCCACGTTTCGGTGGGTACTTCATTAGCATATTGCCAGTTAGACATCCAGCCTATAAATAAATGCCTGTCATCTTCTTGGGGAATATTAGCCCAAGTTACCCCGGCATAATTATCTTTTCCAAAGTCCAGCCAGTAATGATGATCCTCACCCAAATCACTCATAGACTTGTCTAATGTGAAGGTTTTTCCATCAAAATCACCAACAAAATATTGAGTCCCGGAGCCGCCATTGAAACCACCCGGATTTAAGCTCTGGATCAAAACCCACTTTTTCTCGTCAGATCCTTCCACCTTCATCTGGATAAAGTCGGGGCATTCCCAAACTCCTCCGTGGGCTCCTATCCCTTTGCCGAATTCAGACGCTAATTCCCAATCCTTCAAATTTTGAGAAGTATAAAACATCGTTATATCATCGGCAGAGAGCACCATAACCCATTGGTCGTGGACCTCATCGCGGGTTATTTTTGGATCCCGAAAATCACGAAGCCCTGGATTTTCAATTACTGGATTTCCTTCATATTTAGTAAAGGTGTTTCCTTCATCCAAACTATAAGCAATGGCTTGGGTTTGGTAATCAGCACGGCCTTCTTCTTCACCTTTGGGATCGTGGTAGGTGAACATCGCAATTACCGGCGCCGTTTCTCCATCCCCAAAACCAGATGTGTTTTCAGTATCGACTACCGCGCTTCCGGAGAAAATATAACCTTGCTCATCGGGCTCCAGTGCTATAGGCTGTCCTTCCCACTTAATCATATCTTTACTGGTGGCATGACCCCAATGCATAGGGCCCCAGGTATTTCCTTCAGGATAGTACTGAAAGAATAAATGATAAGTTCCGTTAAGAAAGAACATCCCATTAGGATCGTTCATCCAGTTTTCATTGGGAGTAAAATGAAAAGCCGGTCTAAAATCGGTATCACTTTGAGCTGTAACTTCAGGCGTTTTCTCAACGGACTCTTTATTGTTATCCTTACAGGAAAACAGCAGCATTGCGCTTAAAAGACAGGAAGAAAGAAATATAAATTTATTTTTCATTATAGATTATTTTATTGTTGAAAAGCTTGTTTGTTATGACCGGGGGATAACTCTTCGCCCAGTTCTTCGAGGGTTTTTCCTTTAGTTTCGGGCATCATAAAAATCACGAAGAATAGTTGTAAAACCATCATAAAGGCGAAAAAGCCAAATACATAACCGGGACCAATGGTGGTAAAAAGTACCGGTACTAACGATGGTACTATCGCGGCCAATACCCAGTGTGTAGAAGAACCAAATGCCTGTCCCGAGGCCCTTAAGTGGTTGGGGAATATTTCAGAAATAAATACCCAAATTACCGCTCCCTGGCCTATGGCGTGAGCAGCAATAAACAGGAATAGAAAAATCGGGACCCAAAGTCCGCCCCAATTGAGAAAAAATGCTGCAGCTACCAGAGATAAAGAGATAATATAACCTATGGAGCCCACAAACATCAGCTTTTTCCTTCCTACTTTGTCGATTAGAAAAACTCCAAGAAGGGTGAAAAGTAGATTTACCACACCTATTCCAATACTACTTAATAAGGCTGTGTTGGCTTCTAAGCCAGCCGATTCAAAAATCCGAGGAGCGTAATAGAGAAAAGCATTTATACCCGAAAGCTGATTAAAAAAAGCAACCAAGAACGCAAGGATTAATGGAAAGCGATACTTTTTCATAAAAATGTTTTCGCCGGTAATCTGACTTTCAGATTGTTTTTTAATTTCTATCATTCTTTTTTCCAGATCGGCCTTCGGATTAATATCCTGAAGTATTCTAGCTGCCTCTTCGTTTCTGGATTTAGAGATAAGCCAACGCGGACTTCTGGGAATAAATACCACAAAAAGGATATAGATAAATGCAGGAATTGCTTCTACACCTACCATCCATCGCCAGGGTTGAGCTCCGGTGTCACGAAGTAAATAATTAGAGAGGTAAGCAATTAAAATCCCTAAAACGATATTGAACTGATAAAGGGATACCAACCTACCTCGATCTTTAGGTGGTGCGATCTCGGAAACATAAGTAGGTGCGGCAATTGTTGAAGCACCAACGCCTAATCCTCCCAGGAACCGGAAAATAGCAAAGGTAATAGGATCGTTGGCAAAGGCTGAACCCAGGGCCGAAAGGAGATAAAGTACTCCTATTATTATAAGGGTATTTTTTCTTCCGAACTTATTTGTGGGGATTCCTCCAAAAATAGCACCTACCACGGTTCCCCATAGGGCCATTGCCATAACTACAGATCCGTGAAAGGCATCTGAAGTTCCCCATAATTCCTGTAGCTGTTTATCGGCTCCGGAAATAACTACAGTGTCAAATCCGAAAAGAAAACCTGCTAATGCAGCACTAATTGACCAGGCAAAAATCTTACTCATATCGTAATTTCTAAGTGTGAAACTAAGCTATGTTTAAAATTCCTGCCGGTATTTTAGGAATCCTTAAAATGATTATAAAAATGTTAATTAAATCGAAATAAATTGTAAAGCACTTACTATACAGGAGCTTACAGGAATTCATGAAAATTAACGAAACCGTTATAGTTTAAAATATGATACAAAAAGTTTAATTTTGATACCTAAACAAAAATGCTATTCAAAATCGATGTAACTTGTTTAGGTTAGTTTCTAAACTTTTTCGGAGTAGTTCCATATTTATTCTTAAAGGAGGTGGAAAAATAGCCGGGAGAAGCATAACCGACTTCATAGGCAATTTCAGAGATATTTAAATTAGTTTCCTGTAGAAGACTCTTAGCTTTACTCAATCTTTGTGAATTTATATAATCGCTTATGCTAATTCCTATTATTGCTTTTACCTTTCGATAGAGTTGCACCCGGGAAATTCCCATTTGTTGTGCCAAATCTTCTACATTAAAATTAGCGTGCTTTAAATTCTTTTCAATAATTTGATTCAGATCTTTAAGAAAGGTCTGTTCAGAATCTTCAAATTTATTGTCTTTTACCTGATCTATCTTGTTGGTATAATAATACCGCAATTTCTCCCTGTTAAACAACGCTGCACGTAATGATTCCTTTAAAATTTCAAAATTAAAGGGTTTGGTGATATAAGAGTCGGCTCCCACTTTTAAGGCTTTTATACGAGATTCTTCATCGCCTAATGCTGTAAGAATCAAAGTTGGAATGTGGGAAGTACGCAAATCCCTCTTAAGTTCCTGACAGATCTCAAAACCGCTTTTTTCTGGAAGGTTGATATCACAAATAATCACATCCGGAATAATTTCATATGCTTTTTCAATAGCGTCTGTTCCATCAGAAAGTTCTACGCGGTAATCTCCCAACAATCTTTTCTTCAAGAGATAAGATAGATCTTCATTATCTTCAATAATTAAGATAGTTTCAGCATTTCCATTCAAAGACTGCGAAAGCTCTTCCGGAATAAAAGTACTTTTTAATGCCTTTTCTGACTCTTCTTTTCGAATTTCTGAAGTATCTTCTGAAAATTCATATTCAGAGAGATGGCTTTTACCCTTTAATAATTCAATTTTAAATTCCGCACCCTGATGCGATGAAACCGAAATATTGCCTTTATGCAGTTCAACAAACTGTCGGGTAATATAAAGTCCGAGACCGGAACTGGGTTTGGTATTATTACCGGCCTGTCTAAATGGATCAAATATTTTTTGAAAATCTTCCTTTGGAATTCCTATCCCAGAATCTTTAAACAGCACCCCAACTTTATCTGCGCCTGTCTCTTCTATCTTAATATTAATCTGTCCATTTTTAGGAGTGAATTTAAAAGCGTTGGAAAGCATATTAAAAAACACCTTGTCCATCATATCTCTATCCATATAAATCATGATCTCCTTATTGTCGGTCTCCAGATGCAGGTCAATAGACTTTCTTACCGCTTCGGTTTCAAAATCTTCATATATATTACTTATAAACTCGTATAAATTAGTTTTTAATGGTTTAAGCCTAAAGCTCCCGCTTTCCAGTTTTCTAAAATCAAGAAGTTCATTGATAAGCCTCAACAACCTACCCGAATTTTTGCTGATAAGGTTAGTTTCATAAGCAAAATCCTTAAGCTGTTTATAAGGATTTTGTGATATACTTTCTATCGCGCTGGTAATTAATGTTAGCGGAGTTTTAAATTCGTGAGAAAGGGCTGTAAAGAAATTGATTTTTACTTCATTGGAAATCTTTAACTGCTCCGCAAATTTTTCTATTTGATTTCGTTGTGTAATTATTTTCTCATTGTTTAGTTCCAGCCTGCGTTTTCGCTTCCTTAATTTAAATACCAGATAAACTGCCCAAAATCCAAGCAATAAGAGTAAAACACTTAGGCCAACCATAATTTTTAAAAGGTTGGACTGTGAGTTATAAGTAGCTACTTGTTCATTGATTATGCTCTGTTGCTGTTCGATATCATTTTGCTGCTGGTTCATTTTATTGAACTGATTCTGCATGATTTCCACATTCACCTTATCTATAACTACAGTACTCAGAATATTATTTTTGTCAATCTGGTCCCCCTCAAGTAGTTTAACAGCAAGTTTAATAGCTTCAGCACCACCAGTGGGGTAAAGCACGGTAGCTGCGAGAACATCTTCTTTTACAAGTTGTATTCCTCCGCTTGGGCCAAAAAGCCCGTCTACTCCTATTATTTGGATACTATCTTCAAGATTTTTGCTACGGGCGACCTCCCATGCACTCATTGCCATACGGTCATTATGCGCAAAAATATAATCTATAATTCCCACTGAATCCAAAATAGATTTCAAATTATCCCCAACTGAAGTTTTTTCCCAATCCCCTGCAATGGACGCCACAATATCCATGTTCCCCTGATTCGAAATGACTTCGTTAAAACCCTGGCTACGTTCAAAAGCTGGAGAAGAAGTTTGAAGTCCTGTTATTTCAATCAGCTCTAACTTTTGATTAGGCTTGGAATTAGAAACAATATAATTTGCTGCATTTTTACCGATTTCAACATTATTTGCCCCCACATATGCGGTATAGTTGCTTCCTTCAATTTTACGGTCTATAACTATGGTAGGGATTCCCGCATTCATGGCTTTTTCTATAACCGGGGTGATAGGAACCGATTGAATAGGGGAGACGATTAAAACATCTATTTCATTAGAAATAAGCTCTTCTATTTGCTTAATCTGCCTTGAGACATCATTTTGAGCGTCTTTAATTTCGAGATAAAAACCAGGATGCATAGAAGTCTCTACCTGCATTGCCCTGTTCATCTCCTTACGCCAGTTGTCAGTAGTCATTGCCTGAGAAAAACCAATCTGGAATTCATCCTGCTCTGGTTCGTTAGCACAGGAACCAAAAAACAAGAATCCGGCAATAACCAATACCAAACCTAAAAACTTCATAAACAGAATATTGAATGTAAAAATTCCCCTTAAAAACCCGGGAAATTAATTAATGAAAGATAGAAAATGAATTTGGATAAATAAAAACCGCTTTTAAGACTTGTAAATTTCATTCAATTTTAAATGAACGTAAATTTTACATTTATTATATTTGAATTCTAAAAAGCAATTGCAATTGAAACCAGCAGAAAATAATCACCCTATTCCCGAAGATTTTAAGGATTTTAAAACTGAGGTAAAAGTTGCCTCCCCAGGAAGAATCAATTTAATCGGAGAACATACCGATTATAACCAGGGTTTTGTTATGCCCTCGGCCATAGACAAGAAAATTTATTTTAAACTCAGGAAAAATGAGAGCAATTCATGCCGGATTTATAGTGAAACCTTTGATACCTATATAGAATTTGAACTGGGCAAAATTACAAAGAGTAAAAATTCTTGGGAGAATTATTTACTCGGTGTAATAGATGAAATTCAGAATTTCGGTAAAAAACTTCAGGGTTTTGATTGTATTATAAATAGTGAATTACCTATTGGTGCCGGGATTAGCTCATCCGCAGCGCTGGAATGCGGTTTTGCAGGTGGATTAAATTCATTATTCAGCCTAAATCTGTCACAAATGGAAATCGTAAAACTTTCCCAGCGGGCAGAAAATAATTTTGTGGGCAATAACTGCGGAATTATGGACCAGTTTGCTTCAGTAATGAGCAGAAAAAATCATTTTATAAAACTGGATTGCGAATCTTTGGAAGCAGAATTTATTCCGGCGGAAATTCAGAATTGTAAATTATTACTTTTAAACACGAATGTTTCGCATAACCTGGCTGATAGCGAATACAATACCCGCCGCCAGGAATGTGAAAGAGCGGTAGCTATTATTCAGCAAAAATATCCGCAAGTAGGATCGCTAAGACACGTAAGTTTTGAAATGCTGGAGGAATTTAAAGAAAAAATTGATCCTATAAGTTTAAAACGCTGTCGGTATGTTTTGGAAGAAAATAAACGGGTTCAGCAAACCGAAAAAGCTTTGCGTAGCGGTGATCTTAAGGAGCTGGGGAATTTAATGTATGCTTCGCATCGCGGTTTGCAGCATCAGTATGAAGTTAGCTGCACTGAGCTGGATTTCCTGGTAGATTTTTCTGAAGGCAAAAGCTTTATTTACGGTTCCCGAATGATGGGCGGTGGTTTTGGCGGTTGCACTATTAATTTAATTGAAAGCGATAAAATTGATGAATATATCGCCGAAGTGGAAAAAGTTTACCAGCAGAAATTCAATATTACCCTAACGCCAATAATTGTGGTTCCTGATGAAGGAACTCAAATTACGAAAGTTTAAAAAAGAAAAAATGAACACAGAACTGAATAAGCAACCACATAGAAGATATAATATTTTAACCGGTGAATGGATTTTGGTATCCCCGCACCGAACCAAGCGCCCGTGGCAGGGAAAAACCGAAAAAAACAACCAGGAAAAACGAGAAACTTACGATCCTTCCTGCTATTTATGTCCCGGAAATTCAAGAATGGGTGGAGAAACAAATCCGGACTACAATGGTGTTCATGCCTTTGAGAATGACTTCCCTGCCCTTCTTCCCAACGGGCCCACTGAAGATTTTGATAACGGATTATTAAAGGCCGAAAGCGAAAGCGGAATCTGCAAAGTGGTTTGTTTTTCTCCAGATCACTCCCTCACTCTTCCTTTAATGGATGTAGAAGATATTACAAAAGTGGTGGGCCTTTGGAAAAAGGAATTTGAAGAACTGGGCAGTAAAGAAAATATAAACTACGTTCAAATCTTTGAAAATAAAGGTTCGATGATGGGTTGTAGTAATCCTCATCCTCACGGACAAATTTGGTCGCAGAGATCTGTTCCTACAGAAATTTTAAAGAAATCAAAGCATTTTAAAGAGTACTGGAACAAAAATAAGAGCAGTTTACTAAGCGATTATTTAAAACAGGAACTGGAACTGGATGAGCGTATTTTAGCAAAAAACGAACATTTTGTAGCCCTGATCCCGTATTGGGCAGTTTGGCCTTACGAAGCGATGATCGTTCCTAAAAAGCACTATCAACATATTGGGCAATTAAATGCTGAAGAAGAAAAAGCATTTGCTGAAATTATTAAAAAGCTTACCATAAAATACGATAACCTTTTTGAAACTTCATTTCCGTATTCTTCCGGGATTCATCAAGCTCCGACTAATGGGGAGGAGTATTCGGAGTGGCATTTTCATATGAGTTTTTATCCGCCACTTTTAAGGTCGGCTACGGTTAAGAAATTTATGGTAGGCTACGAAATGTTTGCCGGCCCCCAACGGGACATTACCGCAGAGCAGGCAGCCGATAATTTAAAAGAACTGTCTGAGGTTCATTATTTGGAGCGGTAAAAAATTTCCTAATGGTGGTTTAGTGTCGACTATATTGTGAAAAAAGTTTTTCAAAAAGTTTATTACGACAATTTTCGATATATTATGCTTAGTTAATTTGGGACAATAGTGCATAGAAAGTTAGTAAACTACTGCAGAGTAAGCTTACAAGGCATTATTGTGAACCCTTGTTAGTTTTGAAAACAAGCCGCGGAGTATTGGAATCTCTATGATCGAGTAATTTAATTGCTCGAAATTTTAAAGAATTTTATTCAAAGTTTTTCTTCAAATGTTTCTCATACAAATTTTGGGTAACCGCTTCTTCAGTTTGTTGGCGATATTTTTTCAGAAGTTTAAAGAAGATTTCTTCTTTTTCTGCAGCTAATTTATAGGCACAATGCATTAGTTGCCTAAAATGGGGATTAAAAGCTTTTTCCTTCTGATTATGCCGCAGCATTTTTGCCATTTTTTCCCGACCGGCAGTTTGAAGATCACTGACTTCCGGAATTTTGCTTTTATCGATATCCAACACATCAGGATAAGGAGAGGTTAGTTCGTCAAAACGGTCCAGTGCTTCTTTATAAATAGAAAGTGCAAATTCAAACCCGTCTTCCCCGCTTTCGGCGATAACATTGATTTCTTCCAGCCAGGTAGTTCCCGCCGTTTTTACGTGTAAACCGGCACCGTGCTTTTTAATCAGTCGATTCATTATCGGGTAAATCGAAAATTTATCGCTGCCGCTGTGAATGCTTAGTTTTAAATCTTCAGGCAAACCAAATTCCTTCTTGGCAAAATCCAGCACCAGTAAATCTTCCTCAAATTCTTTAGCAAATTTCTCCAAATCACCTTCATAATCAATTCCTTTATTGAACCTTCCGGTAAATTTAGGAGCAATGGTATTCACCGGAATTTCATAAAAAGCAAAAGTGGCAAGCACGAAAAATAATTCTTCGGGAGTCTGCGGATTCTCCACTTCATCCATCGAAACTTCAACCACAAATTCCTCTGGCTTATTTTCTTTTATATATCGATAAACTTCCGAAGCCTTTTTAGCTGCGAATAAAAACGTATCGAGGATTTGGTTTAATTCTGCGCCAGAAATCTTGAATTCTGCAAAAATGCCAGGGATACTTACCTTCTGCTTAAATTTAGCGATGAATTTTAAAAACTCATCTTTCTCCTTTTCTGCAGCGCCTTTCCCGATATAATCGGCAACATCTATAGTAAAGAAATTACTCACCGCAAGATATTCGTCTACAATATCAAGATTAATATGATCGGCATCTACGAAATATTTTCCGGAATAATCAAGAGATTTCACCGCAGCATCGGCCTCTTCTCTAACCAAATGCGGTTTCGAATTCACTGTTTCGTGCTCCCGATGCGACTTATTCCACACGGGAGTTACTTCCACGCCATTTTCCCGGGCTTGCAGCAAAGCCTTTAGCTGAGCAACACCCTCTTTACCAAATCGATCTCCTGTTCCAAATGAATATTTTCCCAAACCTGTCATAATTCAATCTTTTTAATTAAACACTCTATTTTTATTCAGGGAGAAAGAATTTAAAAGTTGAGGACTTCTGAAATTATCTTGTTTATTAACATTTTAGTTTCTGAAATAAATTCAGAATGACGATTTTGATAACTTCCACATCTTCTTTTAGAGACCTACACGCCGCTAAAAGCACTAAATCCGCCATCTACAGGCACCACAATGCCGGTAACGAAAGACGCGGCATCACTCGCCAGCCAATTAGTTACGCCCTGTAATTCTTCAGCTTCTCCAAAACGTTTCATCGGCGTATTTGAAACGATAGTTTCTCCCCTTGCGGTTAAACTTTTGTCCTTATTTAAAAGTAGATCGCGGTTTTGCTCACCTATAAAAAATCCGGGGGCAACAGCATTTACGCGTATTCCACCTCCGTATTTTTGCGCCATTTCTACGGCAAGCCATTTCGTAAAATTATCTACCGCCGCCTTAGCCGCAGAATAACCTAAAACACGAGTTATAGCTTGTTGCGCAGCCATAGAAGAAATATTGATGATACTGCCTTTTTTTGCGTCGGCCATAGGCTTTGCAAAAACGTAAGTGGGAAGAACGGTTCCTTTAAAATTCAGGTCATTAACTTTACTGAAATCATCAAGGGAGAGATCAAAAAAGTTTTGATCGGGACCAATAGTGGCGCCTTTCATATTTCCACCTGCGCCGTTAATCAAAATATCAATAGTCCCCCATGCCTTCAAAACCTTGTCTTTGGCTTCTTCCAGGCTTTTTCTATCTAAAACATCAGCAACAAGGCTCATCGCCGTTCCACCGGCATCTTCAATCTCTTTTACACGTTTTTCAACCGTATCGGTAGATCTACCCAAAATTCCAACTTTCACACCCTGGGCAGCCAGACCGTGTGCCATTGCGCCTCCAAGCACTCCATTTCCTCCTGTAATTATTGCTGTTTTTCCGTCTAAATTGAACATAAATTATAATATTTTGATTTAACTATTTGTCTTATTGAGCGTAGTCGAGATACCGGCTTCCAGTCCACGTAATTCTGCTAAACCGCGCATTCTTCCTATTGCGGAATACCCGGGATAGAATTGTTTTTTCTGGTCGCACATCATTTCGTGACCGTGATCCGGCCGCATTGGTAAAGGTTTTCGATCGTTTTTCTGCTGAAGTTCAAAAAAGGTTCTCACCAGATCATACATTCCCGCACTGCCTTCTAAATGATTCGCTTCATAGAAATAATCTGATTTCTCGCGCTGCACCGAACGCAAATGCACAAAATGAATGCGCTCGTAATATTTTGAAATTATTTCGGTCAAATGATTCGTTGCCGAAGCTCCTAAACTCCCGCTGCAAAAGGTAAGTCCGTTAGCGGTTGAAGGAACGGTTTCAAACAAATAATCCAAATCTTCAGCATTACTTACAATTCGCGGTAAGCCAAATACCGGCCAAGGCGGGTCGTCTGGATGAATGGCCATATTCACACCACTTTGTTCGGCTACCGGAATCACTTCTTTCAAGAAATACACCAGATGCTCACGCAATCGCTCTGCGGAGATTCCATCGTAAGCGGCCAGTTCATTTTTTAATTTTTCAATAGTAAAACCCTTTTCATCACCGGGCAATGCCATTAACATACTTTGCTTTAAAACTTCCAGTTCTTCGCTGGTTTTAGCCTTAAAGCGCTGTTTCGCTTCCTTCTGAATTTCTTCTGAATAATCGCTTTCGGCATTTTCTCTTTTCAGAATGAATAAATCAAAAACTGCGAGTTCAACTTTATCATGAAGCAAGGCTGTACTGCCATCTTCCAGCTTAAACTTAACATTGGTTCGCAACCAATCCAGTACCGGCATAAAATTATAGCAAACGGTTTTTACTCCGCATTTTCCCAGATTTCTTAGGCTTATTTTATAGTTTTCGATAAACTTATCGCGTTCGGGTTTACCGCGTTTTATAGCATCGTGCAACGGCAGGCTTTCTACCACATTCCAGTGCAGCTTAAACGGATTCTTTTTATTGCTTTCTTTAAGTTCGGCAATCCTTTCTTCAATTTCTGCTACGGTCCAGACTTCACCTACCGGAATATGGTGCAAAGCAGTCACTACACCGTTGGCGCCTGCTTGCTTTATCATATCCAAACTTACCGGATCCTTTGGGCCGTACCATCGCCAACTTTGTTCAAATATCATTCTGATCTATTAATTTTTTGGTCAATTCTTAAGTTACGAAGCTTCTAGGGTCTTTATGTGAAATTTATTCTAAAAAGTCTTCGCGAAGCGGACTAAAAACGTCGATTAACATTCCAACTTCCAGGCACTTTACGCCATGTTTTAAGTTAGGCTGTACTAAAAAGCCATCCCCGGCTTTCAGTATTTCCTTTTTCCCGTCAATAACGACCTCAAATTTACCTGCCGCCACATAAGTGCTTTGTGAATGAAAATGGCTATGCTCATAACCAATGGCACCTTCTTCAAATTTCACTTTTACCTGCATAATTTGAGAGTTATGATTCACTAATTGCCGTTGAATACCTTTGTCCACGGCTTTCCATCTGTTTTCCGCTTCTTTGAAATAGATATTTTTTGAACTCATTTTCGTCATTTTCTACTCTTTTTTTGAAAAAACTTCCTTTTGCTTAACTTCCTTTTTGATGTAATTGGCAAGGGCCAAATCCTGTGCTGCAATCTCCTGAAGTGCCAAAGTAGCTACTAAAAGTGCCCCTTTTCTGGATAAATGGGTGTCATCTTCTTTGCCATTTTCGTAATAATCTTGCGCTCCGGGCTCGAAATGAAGGTGCAAACTTTTAGAATCTTTCACACCATAAAACATTTCCAGTTTTTCAGTAGCTCTTTGTAAATCTACAAACGGAACTTCCAGGTCATCGGCCACCATTCGAACAACCAATGGGTATTCTCCGTGGGTATCAACCAAAGTACCGTGTTCATTAAAATTACGCCTCACTATAGAGCTGAAAAGCACAGGATTAGCTCCTTTTTCTCTCGCCTCGTTTACAAACCGCTCCAGATTGCTTCGGTAACCCGTAAACGGATTGGTAAACCGGCTTGGGGCTTTATATTTCTGGTCATTATGTCCAAACTGAATAAATACATAATCCCCGGCCCGTAACTTTTCCAATACCGTTTGCCATCTGCCTTCTTCTATAAAGCTTTTTGTACTTCTGCCATTTTTAGCGTGATTTTCAACTTTAATTTTATCGGTTAAAAGCTCGGGCAACACCTGCCCCCAACCATGTTCCGGATTATGTTCCGGGTCTTTTTTATCAGACATTGTGGAATCACCAATAAGGTAAAGATTAAGTTCCTGTGCTTGCAAACTTATGCAGCCGAAAGCAAGACATATAAACAAAAATATATTTCTGAAGGTTTTCATTTTTAATATTGATTTTTATTGCAAAAATGAGAAATCACTCCGCTGGATTCCAGGAGTCCTCACTTTTAAAAATTTTTTCAGTGGTGTATTTTTTAACCTCTGCTTTAGTAAGTTGTTTTGACCATTTAATCCTATGAGAAATGTCAGCACCGGGACCTGAATTATTATATTCAGCATAAAATGTAGTCTTCTGCTTGTCGGGGAACATCTCGTCACCGTGCCAGGGATCCCAGCCTTCAGGCAGGATATGTTCTCCAAATTCAGAATTAATAAAAACGGTTTTAGCAAAGGGACGCCAGGGTCTTCCCAGGTAAACTTCATTCACATCATCATCTGCAATAAGTTTACAGTCTAAAAATACAAATCCGAAATCCTGATTTTGGGTTGTTGCTGCGGCTGTAATATAAGAATTACGCAAACTTTTAATAGTACATTCTTCAAACAAGGCCGTAGCCTGCCCGAATATAAAGTCGGTTGTCCCTTCAATATAGCAGTTTTTATAATACTGCCGGCTGCTTCCGGTTGCGGCATAAATAGTATCCTGGCAACCTAAAATATTTACATTTTCGCTTATAAATTTATCGCCTTGTACGTGTAAAGCAACCGCCTGACCTTCTCCACAAGAGTTGTTTTTTACAGTAAGGTTTTCAATTTCAATTTCATCTCCTGAAACCAGAAGCGTGTACGAAGTAAATGTAGAAAGGGTTTTCCCGTTTATACTGTCTTTTTTTCCGGAAAAATCATTATTAGCAATAATGGTTTTATCACGATCTTCTCCAATTAAACGAAGTTTATGCTTCCAGGATGGAATTTTTAGTTTCTCGTTATACATTCCATTTTTAATATGAATTTCAACAAAACCAGGTCCTAAATCACGAGTAGAATTAATAGCTTGCTGAATTTTGGTAAAATCACCTGTTCCGCTTTTATCTACCGTTATTGACCAGTAAACTTCCTCAGTACTCTGAGCTGATAAATTAGAAATAAGAAAAAAGAGTGGAATGAATATTAGTTTTTTTACGTTCATTTTATTTAATGGGTTTAAAACTGAAGTAAGCCAGTTTAAAAAAATGGCATTAGGGTATGCTCAACTTAATATGCAGATACCTGCACACCCCAATACCATAGTCACACACTGTAAACCACTTAATATCTGCATGAAAAAACTAACTAACTAACTAACTAAACTTAAAATCTTTTACTCATTTGTTATCTGCTTCCCGTTAATGCTTGTATTCTTAAATACAATAGGGTCAGCATTTTCTATGGATAATGGAGTTTCTGTTTTTTTAATGGTTACATTGGTTAAATGAATTCCCGTTACAGGAGATTCTTCCCGTCCCCTAATCAAAATACCATATTCACCGCCGTTCTCAACATCTACATTTTCCAGGAATATATTTCTTATTACCGGCATATGTTCTCCTTCCTGATTATCGTAAATAGCATAATGGGTATTGATTTTTAAGACTGCTTCTTTTACCTGCCCCACTTTTAAATTTTTTACATAAATATTTTCAATAGTTCCACCCCGACGAGTATTGGTCTTTATTCTGATTGCCCTGTCCAGGTTGGGGCTATTCATTTCACAGTTTCTAACATATACATTGCGAACACCTCCAGATATTTCACTTCCCATAACCACACCCCCGTGGCCATCTTTCATCACACAATCTTCCACTACAATATTTTCACTGCTTATGCCAACACGTCTACCGTCATTATCCCTTCCAGATTTAATAGCAATACAATCATCTCCGGTATCAAAAAGGCAATTTTTAATGTGAACGTTCTGACTGTATTCTGGGTTACACCCATCATTATTGGGTCCGTGACTTTCCACAGTTACGCCATCTACCGTAACATTATTAGATTTTGTGGGATGCATTACCCAGAATGGCGCATTAACGAACTTTACATCTTTTATCAATACATTTTCACACTCAAAAGGTTCAAAAAATGGAACCCTAAATTGGTGTCCTTCTCCAAAAATTCGTTCTTCTACTGCAACGCCGTCTTCTACCATTTTACTCAAGCGAGGTAAATTATGTTCATCACGCTGATGTGGTTCACCTTCTGTATGCCCGTAACGCTCTGCGCCACTCCAGGGCCACCAATTTTCATTATCGGCCTGGCCGTCAAAAACTCCCTTTCCGGTTACCGCAATATTTTTCTGTTTATAAGCATAGATCATAGGAGAATAGCTCATAAATTCCATTCCTTCATATGAAGTATGTACTACGGGCAAGTAAGCCTTTTTATCTTTTGTAAATAGAATTTCTGTGTTTTCTTCAATATGAAAATTTACATTGCTTTTTAAATGAATAGGACCCGTAAGATACTCCCCCTCAGGAACTAAAACCTTTCCTCCGCCCGATTCTGAACATGCGGTAATCGCATCGGCAAAAGCTTCTGTATTATTTGTCTCTCCGTCGGCTACCGCTCCAAAATCTCTTACATTAAAAACAGTATCCTTGAATTGAGGCACCTTAATATTTTCAATAATTTCGTCAGCATTTTTCCAGGCATTTTCAGACTCACTTATTTCCGAATCTTTAGAAGTTTCAGCTTTATCCTCGGTTTTGTTCTTACAGGAAAACACCATTATCCCTATTAGGATTAAAAGAAAAACCTTTAAACTACTTTTATTGTTCACAGTCATAATTAGATTGATAAATATATTTGTAATCGATTACACTAAAGTATAAAATAAATAACAAACCCCCTAAAAAGATCGATAAATTATTAATTTTTAATCCTCATTGGATAAAAATCTTGGAATTTATCGAGAACAAATTATGAACTTAAGATTAAAAACCTGCAATTGGAATCGATTACTTTAATTACGTCCGTATAATTTCAATTCTTAGAAATTAATTTATCAAAAATAATAGACTATTAAAGTTTTTAATTACATTCTTCGTAATTGAAAGCCATTTTTAAGCTTTTTTTATATTTTTGCAATGCAACAAATTGCACAGTTTAATTTTCTCCTATTTATTACTATGAAAGATAAAGTAACCATTTACGATATTTCGAAAAAGCTAAATATTAGTGCTGCAACGGTTTCCCGCGCCTTAAATAATAACACAAAAATAAGTTTAAGTACACGGGAATTGGTTTTGAAAACCGCTAAAGAAATGAATTACAAACAAAATCGTTTAGCACAGGCTTTAAAAAGCGGTAAGAGTAATAATGTGGGTGTTATTGTACCTTATATAAATCGTAGTTTTTTCTCATCAGTAATTAGGGGGATTGAAGAGGAACTTACTCCCCACGGATATCACGTAATTATTTGCCAAACTCACGAAAATTATAAAAATGAAATTGAACAAATTAATACCCTAATCAATACTCAAATAGATGGTATTTTTATGTCGGTTTCAAAAACTACTATAAACACTGAGCATATTGAAAAAGCTTTAGCAGAAGGGACTCCTTTAGTATTTTTTGACCGTAAAAAAGAGGTTCCAGGAGTGAGTTCTGTAATAATTGATGATTTTAAAGCCGGTTACCTGGCAACACAGCAACTTATTGGGCAGGGCTGCAAGAGAATTGCACATTTATCTGGGGATCTAAACCTTGAAATATATAAAAACAGGCACGATGGTTACACTAAAGCCTTAGAAGACAATAATCTGGAAGTTGATTCTAATTATATAATAAAAACCAATAGTAAAATAGAATCGGGAGCATCTGCAATTGAAGAATTATGGAAATTAAAGAAAAAACCAGATGCCATTTTTTCGGCAAGTGATTATACCGCTTTAGGTGCCATTCAGGAGCTAAAAAAAATGGGACTTAAAATTCCGAAAGATATATGCGTTACCGGTTTTAGTAATGAACCTTTTACTAAATATATGGAACTTCCAATAAGTACCGTAGATCAAACACCCCAGACAATGGGAAAAATTGCTGCTCAGGTTTTTTTGGAACAAATGGGCGAAAACAAGAAAGTTAGTATTGAAAAGAAAGTTGTACTCACCCCGGAACTTATTATAAGAGAGTCTTCTAACCGAAGCATCAAACCAGTTTCTGCTTAATTTTAAGGAAGGCCATTTTTGCAATTATCAAATCGAACTGATTGGGGTTTAAAAAACCGGAGTAAATTAACCTGAAAAAAGATTTCTTAGAAGTTTTGTATTGCTACCTCAATTCCCTTTTTTTCTGCAGAAACGTAAGCAGAATAAATAGTTGAAATTACATTTGCTGCGAGACTGCTATCACTTTCAATTGCTTCTCCAAATACTAAAGACCTGTAAAACGCTTCCATTTCGTGTTGATAACCATTAAACCAGGCTTCATCGGGTGAAATATTGCTCCAGCCCTGTTTCGTTCCGGTTTTTTCTACCACATAAATATCCTTAAAGTTATCCTCATCGGGATTGTAGGTTTGCATCGCATTATTTGGTGTGAGATTGCAAATTGTGCGGTGATCGTTGGCGTGAACTTCAAGATAATTTTTCACTCCGCCGTGCAACAATTCACTCGCAACAATATCGGCTACGCTGCCGTCTTCAAAAACGATATGCGTAAAAGCATAATCTTCCACATCGGTATAGGAATCGCGCAAATGACCTTTATTTTTGAAATTTTCCAGGCGGGTTATGGCGTGGGTCCTGCAGGTCACCGATTTTGGTCGAATTGGTTTCTCGTTATGTACTTTTCCCTCAACCGCTTTTAAATATAGAGCACCGGCTAAGGGGTGACAACCTTTTCCCATGAGGGAACCACCACCCGACAAGTGCCATTTTCCGTAATCCTGGGAATGGGAACCAGCATGGGATTGTTGAGCCTGGATCCAGTGAATCTGTCCTCCGGTTTTTTCAAGAATTTCTCTTTCCTTCTGAATAGCTGGCGCATAAATCCAGTTTTCAGCGTACATTACACGTCCTTTACTTTTTTTCTCAGCTTCAAGAATACGGCTAATACTTTCTAAAGCTTTTTTAAGTCCGGTTTCTTTTGAAAATCATCTCCGGAAAAATCTGTTTCCCCTTCCCCAAAATAGCCTGTAAGTGGTTTCTCAATGATAATATCCTTATCCAGTTTCAGCACTTCAACAGCAATATTCTCGTGAGTAACAGGAGGTGTACAGAGATGAATAATATCTGAAGCCCGAATAAGCTCTGGAAGAGAAGAGAAGGATTTCAAACCTCTTTCTTTAGAAAAAGATTTAGATCTCGAGGGGGTTTTGGAGTACACACCTACTACTTCCACATCACAACTAAAGACTCGTTGAATGGCATCGAAATGGAATTTTGCGGCAAAACCCGAGCCTATAATTCCAGCTTTTATAGCTTTTTTTCGTACCATACAATATATTTAATCTATAAAGAAACCCCGCGCTTCCACGGAATAAAATCGTCCTGATTTAATTGATCGGCTTTAGATTCTACTTCACCGCTGGCAACCTGAATAATAAATTCCAGTATCTCTTCACCCATTTCCTCTATAGTCTTTTCTCCTCGAATTACACCTCCGGAATCAATATCGATAATGTCGGGCATAGTTCTCGCCAAGGTAGAATTGGATGAAACTTTTATTACCGGCGCAACAGGATTGCCTGTTGGAGTTCCTAAACCGGTGGTAAAAACCACAACGCTTGCCCCGGCACCCACCATAGCAGTAGTACTTTCCACATCATTACCTGGAGTGTTTAATAGATTTAGGCCCGGTTTTGTAACATAATCTCCATAATCCAGTACATCTTCAATTGGAGAAGTACCGCCCTTCTTTGCGGCACCGGCCGATTTCATGGCATCTGTAATTAATCCATCTTTTATATTGCCGGGAGACGGGTTCATATCAAAACCAGAACCTGAAGCTATTGCGGCTTTTTCATAAGCTCTGGTAAGTTCAATAAAACGTTCGGCAGTTTCATCGGAAACGCAACGATTAACCAGTTCCTGTTCAATTCCGCATAATTCAGGAAATTCAGAGAGAATAGGTGAGCCTTTTAAGGCTGCTAAAAGATCTGAAGCATAACCTAATGCCGGATTTGCCGAAATCCCTGAAAAACCATCTGAACCCCCACATTCCAATCCTAATTTTATTTTAGAAAGTGGTGCGGGTTTTCTTTTAATTTCATTCGCTTTTTTAATTCCATCAAAGGATTCTTTTATAATAGTATCCATCATCTCCTCTACCGTACCCATTTGTTGTTGCTCATAAATAAGTACCGGTTTCTGAATATCTGGATTAATCCTTTTTAATGCATTTTTAAAAATATCAATTTGCAAATTCTGGCAACCCAAACTAAGAACGGTCGCTCCTGCAACATTTGGATTATTCACATAACCTGATAATAATCTCGCCAAAGAGGCACTATCCTGCCTAATGCCACCGCAACCACCTTGATGGGTAATAAACTTTACTTCTATATTATCAAAAATTGCACTTTCTTCCGGTTCGGTATCTATCATAACATCAGAATCTTCACCGTGAATTAACTTGCGAAGCAACAATCTTTGCCGGGAGGATTTATGAAAAGACAATTCATTTTCAAAAACATCCTTTAGCTTTTCAATATTCTTATTTTCGCAAAAAACCAGGGGAAAAAACAGCCAAACATTTTTGGTTCCCACCTGCCCGTCTGGACGGTGATACCCGTTAAAGGTTCTGTTTTTCCATTTAGAAATATCTGGAGCATCCCAGGAAGTAACTTCTGTTTTTTTATAAGCCTGATTGCTTTCGTGTTTTACATTATTTACTGTAAGAACCTCACCTCTTTTAATAGGTTTCATCGCTTTACCTACCAAGACTCCATACATAAATATTTTATCTCCCTCAACAAGATCTACCATACTAAATTTATGCTTGGCCTTAGTATCTGTCACCAATTTCACCTCATCGGCTTCAACCTGAACTACATTATCTTTCCAGACATCTATTAAGGCAACGGCCACATTATCTTGAGGATGAACTTTTATTGCTTTCTTTTCCATATTACCTTCTTTTACTACTGTACTCTTAATTCTTCAGAAAAAATTAAAAAACCTTCTTCAATTCCTTTATTTTCAATTAATTCAAGAGCATAAGCTATATTCTTTTTAAAACCCGGGATTTCAGTTAAATCTTCCCCCCAATATTCTTTTTTCTGAAGAACATCTCTGGCAATATCTTTATAACTATTTTGTTCCCATACTCTTTGAAAGAAATCGGTAATTTGGGCATCGTCTTTTACCGGAAGTAATTTACCTTCCCATTGGCCACGATAAAATATTATTAAACAAGCCATCGCATAAGTGAGTCGCAAGGGCAATTCGTTATTTTTCCTTTGATAAGCGAGTAGGCTTGGTAAAACCCGTACTTTAAATTTTGAAATTGAATTAAGTGCTATACTCGTAAGTTGATGTTTAATGAACGGGTTTCGAAAACGATCAAAAACTTCACTGGCAAAAGTTTCCAGTTCTTCTTTTCTTAAAGAAAGCGTGGAATTTATTTCCTCAAAAACAGCTTCTTTAATAAACTCGCCGGTAAAACTATTATCTATAGTTTCTTTAACCGTTTCGTTGCCATAGAGCAATGAAAAAGGTACCATAGTAGTATGTGCACCGTTTAAGATTCTAACCTTTCGTGTTCTATAAGGTTGCATATCTTCTACAACCAGAATATTTTCATCTATTTTATCAAAAGGGATTTTTTGTTTTAATTCTTTCCCTCCTTCAATTACCCAAAGTAGAAATACTTCAGCTGTCACCACAAGTTTATCTTCAAACTCAAGTTCTTTTTGATAATTTTCAATATCATCTTTTGGGTACCCAGGAACTATGCGATCTACAAGCGTGTTATGAAAACTATTTGCCTGATCTAGCCAATCTTTGAATTCCTTTTCTAAATTCCATAATTCGGCATATTTAAGGATAATTTCTTTTAATGTATCTGCATTATGGTTGATAAGCTCACATGGGATTATGTTAAGTCCTTTCTGGTTATCCCCGTTAAAATGCTGAAAACGTTTGTATAGTATGGCTGTTAGTTTGGCCGGAAAACTGTTATGAGGCACTCCCTCTAAAGTATCTTTCTCATCAAAAGAAATTCCTGCCTCAGTAGTATTGGAGATTACAAACTGCAATTGCTCTTCTTCTGCGAGTGCCATATATTGCGCATAATTTTCATAAGGATTAATACCTTTCTGAATACAGGAAATAGTGCGCTGTTCCTGAATTTGCTTTCCGTTTTTAATTCCACGCATAAAAAGATTATACAAGCCATCCTGCTCGTTTAGCATAGAAACCATTCCTGAAGCAATAGGTTGTACCACCGCCACACCGGCATTAAAATTGGCCTGCTCATTAAGCTTATCGATCACATAATCTACAAAAGCGCGTAGAAAATTTCCTTCGCCAAACTGAACCACTTTTATCGGTAGCTCTTTATTAATACCTGTATTCTCTCTATTTAGTCTTTTCATATAATTAAATTTTCGGAATTAATTTTATTCAAATAAGGCCGGTAACCAAAGACTGATCGCCGGGATAAAAGTGATAAGAAGTAAAACAATGGCCATTACAATGTAAAGTGGTAGCAAGGGCTTGATAATCTTTTGTATTGATGTCTTGGCCACACTAACCCCTATAAAAAGCACCGAACCAACCGGTGGGGTACAAAGGCCTACACATAAATTCATTACCATTATAATTCCAAAATGCACCGGATCTATACCAAGGCTTTCCATTACCGGTAAGAAGATTGGAGTAAAGATTAGAATTGCAGGGGTCATATCCATAAAGGTTCCTACAAATAATAGTAACAGGTTAATGATTAAAAGAATAACAAATTTATTATCGCTTAAACCAAGCAATACTTCACTAACCGATTGTGGAATATTTTCAAAAGACATTACCCATGACATACTCATAGACGTTGCAATAAGTAACATCACAATAGCTGTTGTTCCTACAGAACTAAGAAAAATATTATAGAGCTTTTTCATGTTCAACTGTCGGTAAATTCCGGAAAGAATTAGGGTGTACAGCACAGCTATAGCTGAAGCTTCTGTTGCTGTAAATATTCCTGATACAATTCCACCAATAACTACAATTAGTAAGAATAAACTTGGGAAAGCATCTAGAAAGGTGAACATAATCCTTTTAAAACTACTTGATTCCCCTGGTGGGTATTTTTTCTTTTTTATCCAGAATGCTGCTGTTAGCATAAGTGCCAGCCCCATTAGAATTCCGGGAATATATCCCGCAAGGAAAAGAGACGCAATTGAAACCCCACCACTGGCCAAAGAATAAACGATGAGTACGTTTGAAGGCGGAATTACGAGTCCGGTAGTAGATGCTGTAACGTTTATAGCTGCCCCAAATTCTTTTGAATAATTTTCTTTTTCCATTCTTGGCCCCAGAATCCCTCCAATAGCAGAAGTAGCCGCTACCGCAGATCCCGAAATAGCCCCAAAAAGCATCGCCGCAATTACGTTTACATAAATTAATCCGCCAGGGAGAGCCCCAATTAAGGCTTTAGCAAAATCTATAAGTTTGGTGGCAATCCCACCCTGGTTCATAATTTGCCCTGCCAGGATAAAAAACGGAATGGCCAGTAAGGAGAAACTATCTAAACCCGTGGCCATTCGTTGCGCTACCGTGGTATATGCAGCCATTGAATCTATAGAAACCAACATGGTTAGCACACAAGAGATACCTATAGACCAGGCAACGGGAACTCCAATACTTAATAGGATTATAAAAGAAATTACTAGTATTAATACTTCTAACATCATACTAAATACTGTTTAGGGTTCAATAATTCATTTATCTTATAAATAATTACAAGTACCCCACTAATAGGAATAACGGTATAAACTGCCCCAAGGGGAATATTAAGAGCCGCAGAGGTTTGCCCCAGTAAATAATTCAAATAAACCAGGTTACTGCCACCAATGACCAGTACCAAAAGGCAGAAAAGTATTATAAGTAAATTGATTCCCATTCGCAGTTTAATGCGGTTTTTAGGTTTCAATTTAGGAGCTAAAATATCTATGGAAAGGTGTTGTTGCTGGCCCGCGATATATGCTGCACCCAGTATGCCTATCCAAATAAGTAAATAACGTGCAATCTCTTCAGTAAACGAACTTGAAGACTGAAGGATATATCTGGAAAATACCTGCCAGGAAACTGCTGTTACCATCACTGCCATTAAAAACACCAGCAATGAACCTAAAATTTTATCAAGAATAAGTTTCATAGTCTTTACTTTACGGCCTGTATGGCTTCGATTATTTTTTTCATTTCCGGATCTTTAGAAAATTCCTCGTACATAGGCTGAACCATCTCCCTGAAATCTTCCTTATCAGGATAAGTCACCTTTACCCCGGCTTTTTGAATTTCTTCCAGAGCTTCTAATTCGGCTTCCCGCCATAATTTCTTTTCATATTCCGAAGATTCCATAGCCGCTTCTTTTAGCCATACTTTTTCTTCTTCAGAAAGTTTATCCCATACCATGGTACTTATAAGCAATTCATCTGGAAGTGCGGTATGTTCATCAACCATATAATATTTACATACTTCATAATGCCTGGATAAATAAAAGCTAGGCAGGTTATTTTCGGCTCCATCTACTATTCCCTGTTGCAAGGCCGTATAGAGTTCACCCCAGGCAATTGGTGTTGGAGATCCGCCAAGCATTTTCACCATATTCATCGCGGTGTTACTTTCCATAACCCGCAGTTTAAGGCCTTCGAGGTCTTCGGGGCTTTCCATTGGTTCTTTACCATAGAAACTTCTACTGCCTGCATCGTAAAAGGTTAAACCTTTCAATCGTTTTCCCAATCCGTCATTTAAAAGTTTTTCACCTAATTCGCTTTCTAAAACCTTAAAGCGATGTTCGCGATCCCGGAATAAAAAGGGCAATCCAAAAACCTTTAAACTGGGTATAAAATTTTCTAAGACTCCTGTAGAAACCTTCGTCATTCCCAAACTTCCTATTTGTAATAACTCTAGAGATTCCCGCTCTGAACCTAATTGCTGATTAGGATAAATATCTATTTCTATACTGCCGTTAGATTTTTCTTTAGCACGCTCTCCCATATAAAGCATCGCTTCGTGCACTGGGTGTGAAGTATCTAAACCGTGCCCAAGCTTGATAACGGTAACATCCCTTTTTATGGCATCACAAGCACTAAGACTGAAGATCACTAGAAGGCAGAGACTAATTTTTAAAGCACGAAAAATTTTTGAATTTCTCATGCTTTCATTTTTTGAACGATTTCAAGAGCCGACTTTACCTTGTTGGATATCTCCTTATAATCGAAAGTTCCATCGGAATTCTTCTGAAATAATTTTGATCCTATTCCTACGCAATGCACTCCGGAGTCGAACCACTCTTTTAAATTTTCTTCAGAAGGACTAACGCCGCCCGTGGGCATAATACTACTCCAGGGCATTGGACCTTTTACTGCTTTTACAAACGAAGGGCCACCAACTTGCGCACCTGGAAAGATTTTTACTACTTCTGCTCCCAGTTCCTGGGCATATGAAATTTCAGTAACGCTGCCGCAACCAGGCATCCAGGCTACTTTTCTACGGTTACATGTTTTGGCCATTTCTGCTTGTACAATGGGAGACACAATAAAATTGGCACCAAGCTGAAGGTATAAAGAAGTAGCCCCTTCATCTATTACAGAGCCTACGCCAAGAATCATCCCGTCTAATTCTTCAGAAACATATTTATTTAATTCTCCGAAAACCTCGTGCGCAAAATCGCCCCGGTTGGTGAATTCAAAAACACGGGCGCCACCCTCATAACAAGCTTTTATCACTTTTTTACAAACCTCCAGGTCCTTATGATAGAAAACCGGGACTATGCCCGTTTCCTTCATAACCTGTACTGTATCTATTCTTGTATATTTCGCCATATTTTTTCTGAATGTTATCTTTTTATTCTTCCGCCGGTATTTCCACGGGTAACTTCCATTACTTCTTCTACACTAACCAGGTTCGCATCTCCTAAAATAGTATGCTTTAGGGCACAGGCCGCATTGGCAAACTCCAGTGTTTTCTGATCGTCAAAATGTTGCAAACCATATAATATTCCTGCAGCATAAGCATCTCCGGTACCAATTCTATCTACAACATCGGTAATTTCCAGTTCCCCAGTAGTAAGGTATTCGGTTCCAGTCCAGGCCTGTCCGTAAATTTTCTGCCAAGATGCACTAAGACCCGTGCGCACCTTATCGAAAACCTTTTCGATTGAAGGATAAGTTCGCATTAGCTTTTTACTTGCGCTAATAAATCCTTCTTCGCTAAATTCAAAATCGGATTTTAGAATTTCATTGATCTCATTCACGCCACCAACAAAAATATTGGAAAGTCCGGTAAGTTCTGCCAGGACTTCGCGCCCTTCTCTTCCATACTTCCAAAGGTTGCTTCGATATGCCGGATCGGCTGATACGGTAACTCCTTGTTTTTTTGCTTCCTCAAGTCCTGCTTTTAAGGTTTCATAGGCACTTTGCGAAATGCCAGGAGTAATGCCGGTCCAATGAAAATAAGCAGCGTCTTTAAAAATGCTCGGCCAGTCTACATCTTCGGGAGAAATATTGGCAAATGCGGCATTTAAACGGTTATAGGCAATCTGGCTTGGCCGCATTGCTGCCCCAACTTCCAGGAAATATAGTCCTAATGGATGAGCTACTTTTTTAATTGCCGAAACATCTACCCCAAACTGGCGAATAAAAGCCAGGGCCGCATCTCCAACCAGATCGTTGGAAACAGTAGAAACATGGCTTACTTCCAATCCAAAATAGGAAAGGGATTCCGCAACATTAAGTTCGGTACCGCCGAAGAAAAATTCTAAACTTTCAGCTTGCTGAAGCTTTTTATTCCCAGCAGGAGATAAACGCATCAGCACTTCACCAAAAGTCACTACTTTCCCTTTATTTTCGCTTGATTCTCCCATTAAAATTCGAAATATTCTTTAGCATTGTGATAACTAATATCGGCAACTGTTTTACCAACAAGCTCAATATCATCGGGTAACTCTCCGCTGGCCATTTCCTGGCCAAACAAATTACAAACCACCCTTCTAAAATATTCGTGTCTCGGGTAAGAAAGAAAGCTTCTGGAATCTGTGAGCATTCCTATAAAACAACTTACGAGGCCCATATTCGACAGGGCATTAAGTTGCTTTATAATTCCGTCTTTTTGGTCTAAAAACCACCAGCCGGAACCAAGTTGTACCTTTCCTTTTATACTACCATCGTTGAAGTTTCCAATCATCGTAGCAAAAACTTCATTATCTGAGGGATTCAGGTTATACAAAATTGTTTTGGTTAATTTATCTTTTCCATCCAGGGCATCAAGGAATGCTGAAAGATTTTCAGCTTGCTTGTAATCACCAATAGAATCCCAACCAGTATCCGGGCCAAGCTGGCGCAGCATTCTTTTGTTGTTATTACGTAAAGCGCCTAAATGGAATTGTTGCACCCAACCAAATTCGTGGTAAGTTTCACCCAGAAACAATAAGATTGCACTTTTAAATTTTTCAGCTTCTAAATCTGAAACATCTTCTCCTTCTCGTTTTTTACTAAAAATCTGGTTTACTTCATTTTCAGTAAAATTCTCTGAGGAAATGAAATTCAATCCGTGGTCGCATAACTTGCAGCCATTTTCATCAAAATGCTCAATTCGCTTCCTAAGTGCATTTCTAAGATCTTCATAAGAATCAATTGAAATCCCAGCTACTTCACTTAGCTTATCCAGGTAATCATTATAGTTTTCAGCATCAATCATTATGGATTTATCGGGACGAAATGCCGTACTCACCTTTATTTCGAAATCACTTTCTGCTAATTGCTGGTGATATTTTAAAGTATCTACAGGATCTTCAGTAGTACAAACAGTTTCAACATTCATTTGCTTTAAAAGTCCGCGACAGGAATTTTCAGGCTGTTGCAATTGCTTGTTTACTTCCTCATAAATGCGCTCTGCTGAATCTTCATTCAGCAATTCATCAATTCCGAAGTATCGTTTCAATTCTAAATGCGTCCAGTGGTACAAAGGATTTCTTAAGGTATGTGGCACTGTTTTAGCCCAGGCCATAAATTTCTCCTTATCTGAAGCATCTCCGGTGATAAATTTTTCTTCTATCCCCAAAGTTCGCATTGCCCGCCATTTATAATGGTCTCCGGCTATCCATACCTGGGTTATATTTTCATAAACCCTATCTTCAGCAATTTCTTTTGGAGATAAATGGCAGTGATAATCTATAATTGGTTGCTTTGAAGCATATTTAGTATAAAGTTCTTCCGCATATTTATTCTCCAGGAGAAAATTGTCTTTTATAAATTTTTCTTTACTCATATTTTTTTATTTTGAGGATCTTCGGCAAAAGGGATCTTATCGACCCATCCAGCCACCATCAACTAACATAACCGATCCATTCATATAATTTCCAGCAGCAGAAGCCAGTAATAAGGTTGGCCCTTTAAAATCTTTTGGCTCACCCCAACGCCCGGCAGGGATACGTGAAAGTATAGATTCGCTACGATCTTCGTCTTCTCTTAAAGCCTGCGTATTATCTGTAGCGATATAACCGGGAGCAATAGCATTCACCTGAATTCCTTTCGAAGCCCATTCGTTAGCAAAAGCTTTAGTAAGCTGACCAATCGCTCCTTTTGAAGCCGCATAGCCAGGAACAGTAATCCCGCCCTGAAAAGTAAGCAGTGAAGCGGTAAAAATAATTTTTCCACTTTCGCGTTTTACCATTTCTTTTCCTATTTCGCGGGTAAGGATAAATTGCGCATTTTGATTAACTTCTATCACCTTATCCCAATATTCATCGGGATGTTCAGCGGCGGGTTTTCGCATAATCGTGCCCGCGTTATTTACTAAAATATCAATTTGACTATTCTCTGATTTCACCTTTTCAATAAATTCGTAAAGAGATTTTCTATCGGAAAAATCACATTGGTAACCTTTAAAACTCCTACCAATTTCTTTAATTCGTTTTTCAATTTTAGAACCTTCCGGCTCTAAAGAGGCAGAAACTCCTAAAATATCTGCACCGGCTTCGGCCAAAGCTTCGGCCATTGCAAAACCAATTCCGCGTTTACAACCAGTAACTAAAGCTGTTTTTCCTTTTAAACTAAACAATTCTTCTATCATTTTTGACTTATTTTAATTCTTCCGGGCTTACTTTATCCATATCGCCATAATCAAGATTCTCTCCTGCCATACCCCAAATAAAGGTGTAGTTAGAAGTTCCAGCTCCGGCGTGAATAGACCATTCAGGTGATATTACCGCCTGGTGATTTTTCATAAAAATATGACGAGTCTCATGCGGTTGTCCCATAAAATGACTGATCGTTTGTCCTTCTTCCAGGTTGAAGTAAAAGTACACTTCCATCCTACGGGTGTGGGTATGAGGAGGCATGGTGTTCCATACACTGCCTTCTTTAAGTTCGGTCATTCCCATTTGGAGCTGACAGGTATCCACTATACTGTTCACTAATAATTTATTTATTTTCCGCTTATTGGAAGTTTTACTATCGCCCAGTTCTACTACCTCGGCTTCGGCCAGGGTAACTTTCTTAGAGGGATATTCTTTGTGTGCCGGGGCAGAGTTTAAATAGAAATAAGGTTGCTCCCCATCGGCAGCCTCAAAGAAAACTTCTTTATTTCCTCGGCCTACGTAAAGGGCTTCCTTATGCCCCAGTTCATAAACTTCACCGTCTACGGTCACTTTTCCTTTTCCGCCCACATTGATTACCCCAAGTTCACGACGCTCTAAAAAATAATCGGCTTTAAGGTCATCTATAGTATCTAATTTTATTTTCTTGCTTACCGGAAAAGCTCCTCCAGCAATATAGCGGTCATACATCGTGTAGGTAAGATTGATCTCATCTTTTTTAAACAATTCCGGAATTAGAAAATGTTCCCGAAGTTCTTCTGTTGTATACTTTTTTACATCATCTGGGTGATGTGCAAATCTGAATTCTGAATTAGTCATAATTAAAAGTTTTTGATTACTTAAAAAATTTAACGCTGATTACAATATCAGGTTTTCCCAAATGTAAGGCATCCTGTACATACCTGAAAAAATGTAATCGATTACACAAATGTAATATTTACATAAATGAATATCAAATTCTGCACTGTTTTCTTTCCAGGTATTCCATTAGTCAAGATTAATTACAGATTCAGAAACTTCATCTCTTAGCTCTAATTGTTTATCTAAATCTGAAAAATCACTTCTACTCAAATTAATGTTTTCAGAACTTCTACCCATTATACGAACAGCAGGTTGGTGGTTATCACCAAATTTCAAATCTTTTACATCTACATTTTTACTGTTGTAAATGGTAAGGGCAGCATCTTTTGAAAGTACTTTCACATCAATTAATTTCAACCCGTCGGCATCAATTGCAGTAATACCTTCTTCAGCTTCAAAAACAGCGTTTTCCAGACTTACATTTTTCAAGCTCATTTCGGGTAAGCCCATAAAAAAGGCCGCTTTTTTAGAACCAGTTGCCCGAATATTTTTCATTGAAATATTCTTAAAAGATGGGGTTTCTTCGGTTACCGGCACCAGTTTTTCATCACGAGCTTCATCTTCAGCATTTTGATCTTCTTCTAAAACAGGGGAATTTCCTTCGTAAAACATATTAAACCGAATAGTTTCAGTAGGAATATTGATCATATCGATATCACTGATAAAAATATCCTCTACCACTCCTCCACGGCCACGGGTACTTTTAAATCGAAGCCCAACATCTGTGCCTATAAACGTACATTTAGAGACATGAACATTTCTCACACCACCAGACATTTCACTTCCAACTACAAAACCACCGTGCCCATGATAAACAATATTGTTTTTTACAATCACATTCTCAGTAGGCATTCCACGATTACGACCATCTTCATTTTTACCAGATTTAAAACAAATTGCATCATCTCCAACATCAAAAGTGTTATTGTAAATAAGGACATTTTTACAAGACTCTAAATCAAGCCCATCCCCATTTTGAGAATACCAGGGATTACGCACATTCAGGTTCCTGATAATAACATTTTCGCTCATTAGGGGATGAATATTCCAGGCCGGCGAATTTTGAAAGGTAGGGCCATCCAGTAAAATGGTTTTACTTGCACTAATACTCACCATCACAGGGCGTAAAAAATCTTTTACAGAAGCCAATTCATCCTCATCGATTAAATCGGGAACGTTGAAGTTACTACTGCTTTCATAGCCCCGTTTGGATTTCTCTGAAGGAAACCACATTTTTTCATCTTCAGAAAGCACACCTCCTGAATTCACCAGTTTACTCCACTGGCCGGAAGTCATCTTTCCCTTTTTTACAGGACGCCATGCATCGCCGTTTCCGTCTATAGTCCCTTTTCCGGTTATTGCAATATTTTCAACTTCTCTTGCTGAAATTGGGGATTGATTTCTTACAGTCTCTAAACCTTCAAAACTGGTTTCCACTAATTCGTAATCGTCAAAATCACGACTAAAAAGCAACAATGCCCCAGCTTCCAAATGAAGGTTAATATTGCTTTTGAATTCTATTGGACCGGTAAGCCATATTCCGCGAGGAATTACAACTTTCCCACCTCCATTATCGTGAACATCTGCAATGGCATCTGCAATTGCTTTGGTGTTTTTTGTAAGTCCACCGGCTTCAGCTCCAAAATCAGTGATTTCCACCGAATAATCCGGAAATTCAGGTTCTGGTACTCGAGGCATGTCAAATTCTACACCTTCATATACCTCGTCCATTGTCATTTGCTGGGCGGAAATTGTGCTTATAAAAAGCATTGCTAAAATGCTTAAACCTAATTTTTTCATTGAGTACATTTTAATACTTATTTTGAAAACCGGAACCAATCAAAATCGGCATACCCGGAATCGTTAATTTTATCTTCTTTAAGCGCGAAAATTCCAACTTTGGCACCTATCCATTTCCCTTCTACAGATTTGAAAGCTTCATCATTAATTTCTTTAAAGCTTCTGCCGTTTTCACTATAGCTGAAAGTGCATTGGGCGTCCTTATCAACTTTTACTCGTAAATGCACTGTATTATCAGTAAGCTTTGTGATTATTTCTTCCTTTTCTTCAGCACCATTCTCAGCATCCTCATTAAAGGAATACACCAGGTATAGTCCATCCTCTTTGCTTTTTACAGCGATGTAGGCATACTTCATTCCCATAACAACTAATCCCGCTTTCTCATTTTCTAAATCTTCATTCGGATTAAAAGTGAGTTTTGTGGTAGTGGTAAATTCTTCCGCCGGAAATTTCTGAAGCAACAAATTAGGAGCCTCCCAAAGGTTTTCGCTATCATCTGGAATTTGCTGGGTATATAACCTAAGCTGCTCTTTTGAGGGATTCAAAAAAGACCAGGTAGCTTTCGGATTCGCGTGCCACTGCCACTGTAAACCAAGTTCATCACCACCAAATTCATCAGAATCGGCCGGTGTTTTTATTGGATGCTCGCCTGTATCGGGCTTTTTATGAGACATAACAGGTTGGCCGGTACCATCCCCATCGGGATCTTCCCCCATAGTTGGCCAGCCATCATTCCATTCCATAGGTTGTAAATGCACGATTCGGCCGTAGGCTCCTTTATCCTGAAAATGGATAAACCAATCTTCACCACTTTCAGTATCTACCCAGGCTCCTTGATGTGGACCATTGATATCGGTTTCGCCCTGAGCTAAAGAAATGTGTTCTTCATATGGTCCATAAACATTTTCACTGCGTAAAATCAATTGCCACCCGGTTGAAACTCCCCCGGCTGGAGCAAAAATGTAATAAAGGCCATCTTTTTTATAAAATTTGGAACCTTCCACCGTAGGATGATTTTCGTGCCCATCAAAAACTATTCTTCCTTGGCCGGTAGTTTTTGTGCCCTCCTCATTCATTGGTTTTACCACCAAAATACTTTTAATACCGGCGCGGCTACCCGCATAGGCGTGAACCAGGTAGGCCTTCCCATCATCATCCCAAAGCGGCGCAGGATCTATTAGGCCTTTGCCTTCTTCAACCAAAACCGGTTCTTCCCACGGGCCCTCAGGATTTTTACTTTTCACCATATAAATTCCAAAATCGGGATCACCCCAATAGATATAAAATTCATCGTTGTGATATCGAAATGCGGGCGCCCAAACCCCGTTCCCGTGCTGCGGAGTTTTAAAATGTTCTGTCGGAACCTGGCGTTCTAAAGCGTGACCGATTAATTCCCAATTCACCAAATCTTTGGAATGCAAAACCGGTAAACCAGGAGCCACGTTGAAAGAGGAAGCCGTCATATAATAATCGTCTCCCACTCGCACCACGTCAGGATCTGAGTAATCGGCGTGAAGCACAGGGTTTTTAAAGGTACCATCACCCTGATCACTAACCCAAACCTCTGAAACCTCATCGTTTTGAGCACAAAGACTTGAAATGCCTGTAATTATAAATCCGCAGATTAATAAGCTTAATTTATATGGTTTTAATTTGATCATTGTTCTAGTTTTCCCTCACTATTTAAAGTTTCCAGCTTTTGATTTAAATCGGCTTCAAACCCTTCTTTGGAGGTAATTCCTCCGGGTTCCTGTTCCCAGGCTGCTAGAAAATAATAGGTTACCGGCGCTTCCTGTTCTTCAAAAACCACTAAGTGGTCATGCGGGCCTTCAATAATTTCTTTAACTTCCTTAGTTTTATAAAATATCGCCATACCTAATTGATCTTCTTCATTTACTAAGGTTTGTGCACCGTAAGTAGCGATATAACCCCATTCACCGTTTTCGCTCTCCTTTTGCATTAAAGCAATATTCTCAAACTTTACGATTCCGGTGGTTAAACCTGAAATAGCTTCAGAAGGAGCAAGTTCTGCTTTAGTAAATCTATCCTCTGGATAAATCGTTAATGTTGAAGTTAGATCTATAGTTTTATCGCCTGTATTCCAACCTGAATATTCAATTTTTACTTCAGAAGAATTTTCTGAATTTGAAACCTTAGCCACGGTATTTTCAACTACTCTGAAATGGGCTACTGTATCGTTCATATAACGGCCGTAGCTTCCTATGCCAAGGGATTTTCCTGCTTTAAGAATATCCATTCCCCAATCGGCTTCGTCGTGATAAGAATCAAAACCATCCTGACCAACTTTATGTAAAACCATAGTATCGGTCTTTTTTCCAAAAATATCTATCGCATTTCTCCAGTCGAGATAAAGCCTGTATCCAACCTGGGAGTTTTCCCAGCCGGGTCCTTCATACCTTATATACCACGAATGATCGGTATGTTCTTCGGGCACTTCTACATGGGAGACATTTTCAAATTCTCCGTCAATATATTCACGACCTTCCCAGTTGCCTCCCTTTTTGATTGAAATTTCGGCATAGGTTTTTTGATCGTTTTGATTGTCAGTTTCTTCTTGTTGGCTGGTTTCTTCGGCTTTGTTTTCCTTATTCTCTTTACAGGAAAATGTTAATACTACTACTGCCAGCGTAAATAGTTTAAGTCTTAGATTCATTTTACTCATTTTTTATTGTTTTTGGTTGCCAGTTATCTTCTCCTTTTAAAATATTTTCTACAGAATATCTCTCTACCTCCTCTTCGCTTAATTGCTTTGACCAGGAAACCCTTTCGTTAGAATTACCTCCCGTGCCTTTAGAATTATATTCGGCATAAAAGGCAGTTTTCTCGGCTTCGGGTTTACTCCAGTTATGCCAGCCTTCTTTTTTAATATGATCGCCCATTTCGGTATTTATGAAAACGGTTTGGGCATAATCGCGCCAGGGCCTTCCTAGATATACACCTTCTTTTGATGCATCGCCGGTAAGTTTACAATTAATGAAAACAAACCCGTATTCAGTATTTTCTTCCGTTGAAGCGGCTGTTATATAATGCCCGCCATCTTTGGAATAGATCTCGCAATCTTCAAAAACCGCAGTAGACCAGCCAAAAATGAAATCGGTGGTGCCTTCAATATAGCAGTTTTTATAGTATTGCCTGCTATCTCGTCCGTGCGGATAAAGAGTATCCTGATAGCCGAGAAAACGACAATTTTCAAAAACAACCTTATCTCCATCTACCCGAACTGCTACAGCCTGACCAACCGGACCTGCTGAATTTTCGAAAGTGATATTCTTTGCCTGAAAACCATCGCTAAAAACAAAAAAACTGGTAGATCCTGTGGTGCCCATTTCTTCACCAAACTTGTTCTTTTTTGAAGCATAGTCATCATAGGTTACAATGGTTTCTTCTGCATTTTCGGCGATAAGATGCACATTGGTTTTTGATTCAGGCAAGATCAGTTTTTCCTTATAGGTTCCCGGTTTCAAAAAAATTCTGGTTGCGTTACTTCTAAAATCGGGTACAGACATAAAAGCTTCCTGTAATTTCGTATAATCGCCGCTACCATCGGCCGCCACCACTATATCATAATCCTGCGCCGGAAGACAGGTAATTGTAAAAAACAATATTATAGATAAGCGATATAGCATCTGGCTACTGGTTTAGATTTTCATAATAAATGGAAGCCAAAATAAATGGGCCTACTCCTTTTGGATCGTCATCCCTGATAATTTCGTTGATATAATATTCGTAAGAACCATCGCGATAAGGATCGCCGCCTAACCCGGCCACGCCATTTACCTTTGTAAGGCTGATGGTCCCGTCTTCGTTCTCACGAATAAACTCTTCTAAAATACCTTCGTAAGCCTTAATTCCGGCTTGTTTATGTGCTTCGGTTAAATAGCCATTTTCTGCACCTTTGAGCAGAAAATAAGAGAACATACTTGTGGCAGAAGCTTCAAGGTAATTACCTTCACGCTCTCCCTGGTCTACCACCTGGTACCAGGCTCCGGTTTCATCCTGATATTTTAAAATTCCATCGGCTAACTTTTGAGCTACTTCCATGATATTTTCGCGCTCAGGATGATCTTCAGGCAGAAAATCTAATACATCTACAAGAGCCATACTAAACCAACCTATACTTCTTCCCCAATAATTTGAAGAAAGTCCGGTTTCAGGATCAGCCCAGCGTTGTTCCTTGCTCTCGTCCCAGGCGTGGTGGAAAAGACCGCTGTCTTCGCTGTAATGGTATTTATTTACCAGGGAAATCTGGTTGGCAACATCATCAAATAATTCCGGCTCGTCGAAATTTTTGGCATAACGGGCTAAAAACGGAGAGCCCATATACAATCCATCCAACCACATTTGAGAAGGATATATTTTTTTATGCCAAAAGCCACCCTCTTCGGTTCTTGGATGCTCACGCATCTGGTCGCGCAACATCTCGACGGCTTCTTTATATTTTTCCTCATTGGTTTCTTTGTAAAGTCCGATTAGGAAACGGCCACCCTGAACTCGATCAATATTATAATCTGACTGCTTATAAGTTTTAATCGATCCGTCTTCTTTCACCATAAAATCGGCAAAATTCTTAATATAATCCAGGTATTTCTCATCGCCGGTTTCTTTATACAAAATCTCCATGGAAGTCATAATAAGTCCGTGAGTATACTCCCATTTTGGCTTTTCATTAAAATCAAGCGTCCAGCCTTCCGGGTTTCTTTTAATTTCAGAATCTGCCATCCAGGTGGAATATTCCTTTGTTTCTGTAGAATCTTCTGTTTCTACCTGAGCGGAATCTTTATTTTCTTCTCCGCTTTTACAGGAAAATAGTATTCCGGTTAACAATAGAAGAAAAAGAGATTTTTGAAATAATTTTATTGTTTTCATTGAAAGATTTATTTAAAGGTCGTTCTATTCTGTTGAGATGCGCTTTTCCCATTTTGGGTAATCTTCTTTTAATAATTTTTCTGCATAGTTTCCAAGATAACTATAACCCATTCGGCGTTCATGTTCTATTTCATTTAGCTTATTTTTAGGTATCCCGTCACGGCCAACAAAAATTGGTCGTCCAGTGCCAATTTCATTAAAACGTGCCCATAGCGGGCCAGCTTTAGAATTTTCAACAACTACCCTATCTTTACCCCCTGGTAAATCTGGAGCATCTTTTATAATTACTTTTTTACCTGTAATTTTATGTTTTTCAAACCAGGAAATAGCACTTCTTATAGATTCTTTCACTTCTTCTGAAGGATTTTCAATTTGCATAAGGTATCTAATAATTCCTACGCTTTCTGCTCCGCTTAAGGACGGTAACTCATAAGCCCTGGCTTTTGCAGGACTCAGATCTTTATGATGGTGTTGAGCACACCAAAGGGTTGGTTGTCCGTCTATGCGCACCTGCGTTTTAAGAATTACATCCAGACCTTTTTGAATGGCTTTTTCTGATTCTTTTTTTATATCCTCCCCTACGAACCTATAATTTTCATCTTCTGAAGCAACATTTCTCAGTAAATTCATTACTCCAATCATAGCATTATCATTAAAGGTAATATGCTCATAATAACCTTCTCGAATTGGATAATACTGAGGCCAACCACCATTTTCATATTGTGCTTTCAAAAGATAATTTATGCCTTTTAAAAATCCATTTTTATATTTTTCAATTTGAGTCTCAAAATAGACTTTAGCAAGATATCTTAGCTGAGTGTGCGTAGTTCCATTATCTATGGTAGGACCTATTGTTTTCGTTTTTTTTTCTTTTAATTCATGTTTTTCGTTTGGAGTAATCTCTTTGGTTAAATCAGTATTTTTTAACCATCCACCATTAACATTTTGATGAAGTATTACATTATCTGCAATACGAATCGCTTGTTCACTTCCATACCAATTCCTATTTTGATGTTGAATTTCTTTCCAAGTAAGGTTTTGAAAATCCTGACTATAAAGTAGCCCTGAAAAAAGAAAGATTAAAAACACTGTCACCCAATTTTGCAACATCATAAATAGTTTAGAAGAGGTGAAAAAGCCCCAAATAGCTTTGGGGCCATAAATTTGGCTAATTAACTAAGATCAAAATAAAATGGCAGGGTTTAAAACTTTAACAAACCACGCTAAACCCTGCCAGTAAAATTCTATTGATACCCTTCGTTCTGGGTAAATTCATCCTTGTTTACCACCGCATCAATTTGAGATTGCGGTATAGGTCTTAGCATATGAAAATCCTGGATATTATCTGCAGCTTCAGGGTTATACTCTCTTACTCTTTCTACCAAAGTACCAGTTCTTTTTAAATCAAACCAGCGCAATTGTTCTCCAGCTAATTCCCTTGCTCTTTCATCTAAAATGAAGTCTAATGAAAGATCTTCTTCAGAAATCATCATTTCCTCTTCATTACCGGGATAAGCTGCTCGCTCACGAATAACATTTATATATTCTTCTGCTGTAGAAAGATCGTTTTGCATAAACGCAGACTCGGCTGCAATTAGATACATTTCAGCTAATCTTATTACAAAAGCATCTCTTGAACTTTGCATCTCTGCAATGGATGGACGGGTTGGATCAAGAAATTTGTTTAACGCAATATATTGACGGTTGTTATTATACGTACCATCCTCATTATACATGCTTTCCATATCGTAAACTAGATATGGCCTGGATAATTCTTCCTGTGGAGAAAGCACTTCCTTTGTTGCCCATATTGCAGTATCGCCTAATTCTAAGGTATATTCTCGTTCCTGACCATCTACGGTTTTTGTATAGGTTCCAGGATTATTAGAGAACCAGGTTGTTTCAAATGAACCTTCAAATCTAGAATCTACATCCTCATTGAATAACTCAAGTAAAAAACGGGTAGGCATATATCTTGCGAAAGGTCGACCATTTTCAAGATCTCTAACCATTCCTACCACTCCATTTCTATCGTAGGTACTCAAAAACATTAAGTGCCCGTTATGGGCTCCCCGGGGGTGACCATTAGGATAAAGAATACTATTTTGCTGATCATTCAGGTTAAGATCACGATGATAATCTACTGAATATATAACTTCTGAATTTTGAATGTTTTCCATATCCCAAAGATCATCGTAGCTCTCTACCAGCTCGTAATTATAATCCTGGATAACATTCTCTGCTAACTCCTGAGCTTCTTCATATTCCTCAATTCCTAAATGAACCCTTGCTTTAAATGCTTCTGCACCACCTTTTCCAATACGTCCATCCTGACTTGGATATTGAGGTAAATTAGCAATTGCAAATTCAAGATCACTTTTTATAAGGTTATAAAATTCACTTTCAGGAGTTCTATTAGCTTCTGTTTGAGCGGTTGCTGTGCGCTCTGTGGATAGATGTACGCCACCCCAGGTTTCAACTATATGCCAATAAAAGAAAGCTCTTAAGAACCGAAGTTCTGCTTCTCTTTCAACTTTTAATTCTTCAGAAAGACCCGAGTCACCAACAAATTCAATTCCAGCATTAGTTAAATTTACTCCTTCATACATCCTGGCCCATAAAACATCTACGGAAGCTTGATCGGGCTGAAGGTTTTCATAATGTAGTAAGGCTACATTCGCGCCGCCATCTACGCCCTGGATCCATAAATCGGTACCCATTTCGCCCAGATTAAAACCATCTTCTTTACCATACCACCAACGTGTATATGCATAAGCGGCATTTACCAATGATTCAAAACCATCGGGCTGGGTATAAACCCCTTCAGCAGTAACCCCACTGGGATTAAACTCTTCAAGTTCCTTTTCGCAAGATGTACCACCTAATAGCACTAAAGCAATAAAGAATAATTTGAAATTTATATTTTTCATAATTGATATTTTAAAATTTGTTAAGCTTACAGTTCTAAATTAATACCTCCCACTAATAATCTTGGAATTGGATTACTCATCGCTCCACCACGCTCAGGGTCGTAATTATCTACTTCACTTTTAACCCAAAGGTTTCTTCCAGTAGCATACACTCTTAGCTTAGAAATACCTACTCTATCTAAAAATGATTTAGGAATAGTATAACCCAGAGTAACATTTCTTAGTTTTAGAAAAGATGCATCTTCATACAAAATAGAACTGTAGTACTGGGTGCTTCCCTGAGTTCTTCCTGCATTTGGTCTTGGGTAAGCATTGGTAGGATTTTCCGGAGTCCAGTAATCATGGCGATGACTGTTTTCATTCCCGGAAGGATCATAAATATCATAGAATTCATATTCCATCATTTGACCAACCCTTGCAAAAACCTGGATATTTAAATCGAAGTTTCCTACTGTTAAATCACTTGTAAGGTTACCACTCCAATCTGGTCTTGGTGAACCTAGTACAATACGATCATTATTAGAATCTATTTCTCCATCATTGTTTTGATCTACTACTCGAATTTCTCCTGGCTCCTGCCCATACGATTCTGCTTCGGCCTCCTGGCCTAATTGCCAGATTCCATCCTTTTCATAATCATAAAATGCTTGTGTAGGCTCTCCTATAAACCACCCATTGGCAATATCATTAGAACCGGTAGCCAATTCTACAATTTCCTCTTTATTTCTAAACCAGTTAAGGCCAACATTCCATTCTACAATACCTTGTTGAACAGGAGTTGTATTCAGGCTAATTTCAATCCCACGGTTACGGGTAGCTCCAATATTCTCAGTTATACTTCTAACTCCTGAGGTAGGCGGAAGAAATCTATCCATCAACAAATCATCAGTTCTGGTATCATACACATCAATAGTACCGGTAATTCGGTTTCGTAACAATCCAAAATCTACCCCAATATTATAAGTTTTTGATATCTCCCATCCTAAATTTGTGTTACCAATTCGACTTCCGAAAGTATATCCAATTGCCGGCTCCTCATTAAACCCAAAAGGGATACGATTTAATAAACTTTGCGTAGAATATGCCTGAACCGCAGCATTTCCTGCCACCCCGTAACTTGCTCTAATTTTCAAATCGGTAAAAGTTTCAGTATCGGCCATAAAATCTTCCTCTATTAATCTCCATGCACCTGAAATAGATGGGAAAAATGCCCATTTATTTCCATCACTCAGCTGAGAGGCTCCATCACCACGACCTGTAGCCATAAAAATGTATTTATCTTTATAACTATAATGAACCCGTCCTGTAAAGGAAAGAAGACTGGTTTCTTCGTAATTACTTTGAATAGCAAGCTGTTCGCTGGCATTTCCTAAAGAATGAAACAATTGATAATCTAACAACTGATTTCTCCCTCTGGCTGACTGCGCTTCATTTTGACCACTTAAGTAAGATTGAATACCTGTAAGAGTTAAGGAGTGATCGCCGCCTCCAAATTCAGTATCATAATTTATGATATTCTCCCAGTTAATTCCTACATCATTACCTGTTTGATATACCGCTTCTGAAGCCTGACCTGCTCGATCTACTGTTTCTGAAGCCCGATAGATACCGGTTCTACTATTTTGAAGCGTTACCCCAAGATTAGTCCTAAAGTTTAAGTCTTCCAAAATATCATAATCAAAATAAGCTGAAGTAAATACTCGTGTAGTACGGTTATTATTTTCATAATGCCCCGGCTCTTCATCAATTAACGGGTTTACATCCTTCCAATTATTTGGCTGAAATTCTACATTTCCCTCATCATCGTAAGGGGTTAATAATGGATTAATTTTATTAGCAATATTCATAGGATCCCTATGAAAATTCTGATCGTAATAGGTAACCTGATTCTGGGTTCCTATGGTAATTTTATCATTAATATCATGATCAATATTAGCCCTTAAACTGTAGCGGTTTAATTCATCCATTCTCTGATTTCCCTGCTCGTTGAAATAATTTAAAGAAACATAGAATCTTGAATTCTCGGTAGCCGTGGAAACACCGGCCTGGTAATCCTGCTGTGCTCCCTTGCTAAGAAATAAATCTGGCCAAACTGTACCGCCATTATTATTTACAGCGTCCAATTCCCAATCATTAAAAATGCTGGGATCATCTTCTGGACTATTCCAATCTCCGGTAGCTCTTCTCGCTTCCCGTCTTAAATTAGCGTACTCCATTGGAGTTTGAACTTCTGGATAATTAGTAACTTCAGATACCCCGGCATAAGCATTGAATGTTACACGCGTTTCACCTTGTCTTCCTTGCTTAGTAGTAATAATTATAACTCCGTTAGCACCCCTGGAACCGTAAATTGCAGTAGATGCAGCATCTTTTAAAACTTCCATAGATTCAATATCATTAGGATTTAAATCCTGAATGTTGCTATATTGAATTCCATCTACAATAAATAGAGGTGAGTTACTTGCAGTTAAAGACCGGTTACCCCTTACCGCAATATTAATCCCGGCACCAGCTTGACCACTTGACCGAGTAATGTCTACCCCTGGGAGTTTACCCTGCAACGACTCCATAACGTTGGTAGAGGGTACCTGGGTTAATTCCTGTTGATCAACCGAAACAATAGACCCAGTTACATTACTTTTTTTCATTGTACCATACCCAATTACTACTACTTCATCCAGGCCACCCATATCTGGAGAAAGTGTAATATCAATTTCGGTTTGGCCTCCAACTTCAATTTCCTGGGTTTCGTAGCCCATAAAACTTACTTGCAAAACTGCATTCGCATTAGATAACTCTAAACTATAGTTACCATCAAAATCTGTAGCTGTACCATTATTAGTGCCCTTTTCAACCACACTCACACCAGGCAAGGGGGTTTGTGATTCACCATCTGTTACAACACCCGTTATTGTTATACCTTCTTGAGCAATTAATGACCCCAAGGGAAACAATAGTAACAACATCAAAACCGCTTGTTTACACAATGAGTTTCTTTTTAACCAGTACTTCATACTTTAAAAATTTAGTTAAGTTAGTTTCAATCGTTTTCGTAAAATTCTCATCCTGAGGATTAAAAAGGCTCAGAAAATGACAAATAAATTGTAATCGATTACACAAACGTAAACATTTAATTAACATTTCCAAAATTTTTAGCCTAAAAAATTATATTTATAGGCTTACAAAGTATTAATTCACAGATTTTAGCAAAATTATTCATACTTTATTGCAATAATCGCAGGATTAAGGAAGGAATACACTGCTAATGCAATCGATTTCTCAATAATTAAATATTTCTAAATATTTAATTACAAGCTATTTAACCTAAGTTGACATTTTCTTACGACTATATAAACAAGCATTACATAATTTTCAATTCCCGGATTGCATTCCTGTCATAAGTTTTTTCTGAAACTCTTTTATAATGAAAGATTCAGTAATACACTATTCTTCACCCGGTTATCACTATTACCTATATTTACACACCCCACATCATCAATGTTTATTATATTTGAACACACCTTAACTTCAAAGTTTTTCCAAAGAAGCTTCTATGTCTAAACAATTAAAAAAAGATATTGGTCAATTGCGTAAGCTGGATTTTGACCTGGCAAATTATTTTTCAAATACTATTATTCCCCAATTATTCGTAGATGCCGATATGGTATTGAGGATTTTTACCCCGCCTGCAATGGCACAGTTTTCTCTGTCTTATGATGATATTGGTAAAAAAATTGAGCACGTAGAAGATAATATTCGGTATCCAACTTTCGTGAATAATATTCAGGAGGTGATGAATACCAGTGAGATCTTTGAAAAAGAAATTCAGACTACCGATGGAAACTGGTTTCAGATGAATATTATTCCATACGTAGATCACGAGCAAAACAAGGTGAACGGGGTGATTATAACTTTTGTAAATATTACGGTACGTTTAAATTCCATTAAGGAACTGGAGAAAATTAATGCCAAACACAATGTGCTAATGTTTGCATTATCTCACGATATGAAGCAACCAATATCTACCATAAAGCTACTTTCTAGCGGACTTTTGGAAACTTATAAAAGACAGGATTCAGAAAAGTTTCATTCTATGATTGAAAGATTGCAAACTGTGTCTAATGGACTCAATACTATGTTAAATGAATTTACTTCTGAAGGAGAGGCTAATCTTCAGAATAAAGTAGAATTGAAACCACAGAATATTGTAAAATCCTGCGGAAATATTCTGAATGCACTCCGGGAGGAAATTGTAAGTGAAAATATTCAGGTATTAAAAGATTTTAAAATCTCTGAAGTAATATTCCCCAGAAACACTTTAAGAAGTATAATCTACAATCTTATTCATAATGCTATTAAATATCGCAATAATGATCAACAACTTGTAATTAAGCTTAAAACTTATACCATTAGAGATTTTGTAATCTTCAGTGTAGAAGATAACGGGGTGGGTATTGCTGAAGAACACCAGGAGGTGGTTTTTGAAAAATATGCTAGAATTAATAGCAAAATTGAAGGAACCGGTATGGGGTTATATGTTATTAAAAAAATGATTGAATCCCACGGTGGGAAAATAGAGTTGGAAAGCACTTTAGGGCAAGGCTCTAAATTCAAAGTTTTCTTTAAAAAAGAAATTGAAGAAACAGATTAAGAGGAAAGGAAAGTACAGCGAAGTATTAATCCATATTTCATCTTATCATCAATTAAATCCCTTTAAAATTTAAGCGCTTTTTCCTTCCAAACCTGACTTATCTAAAACCGTGATCTTTTTAAGAATTGTAGAAAGTACAAGGCTGAACAAGACGAAGGCTATAAAAATAATGAATCCCGGCTGCAACGATGTTTGGTTGGTAGAAATACTCACGAGGGATTCAGTTTCAACATTCGCATTAGTAAGTTGATGGTCCAAGATACCCTGAAACCCTATATAAGCCATAAATATTGCAATCACATAAACATCTGCCATACTCCATTTTCCTGATTTAAAAGCGAAGAATTTCAGAATTTTGCTTCTTCTTATTTTTTCGCTCCCAGCCAGGTAAATCTGAGTGGAAACAAGTTTAGCCACGGGAAAAATAATACTAAATGCGAGAATTAGAATTCCCACGAAAAAAGAATCTACCTTTCCTGTTTGAAACAAAATATCTATTACCTGCAGAATACTTTTACTTTGAAAGAAAATTACCTGATCGTTAAAAGTGATTTGTTCCCCAATCAATAAAAAATTTACTTGCTGAAAACGCGCATCTATTTCTATCATTGGTGCAGTTAACCCTGCGAAAAGAACTACAAGGGATAAAATCACCGAAATAATAAACATTGGTGTATGTAAGAAAAATTGATTTCTTAACAACCACCAAATAAAAAGAAAAGCCACAATGATACCGAGCAAAATATAAGTATGATTGTAGGTTTGATCCTCCAGGGTCTTTAATCTTTCTGAAGTTTTTCGGTTAAAATCTTTAAGGCCGGTAACTTCATATTTATCAAAAAGTGAATTTAGTCTTACAACAGCAGTTTCAGAATCTGCGTGGGTCATATCACTGTATTCCTGCAGTTTACTTTTAATGACGTATTTAAGCGCTTCTTTATTTTCCGGTTGCTGAATTTCATCTACAATAGTTTGAGCGAACATAGGTACCAGCGCCCTTATCTTTTCTTCGGGCACCAACGTTCTTACGGCAAACTTTCTTAGTTTTCCCTTTAAACTCTTTTGTTTAAGGTCCATTAAACTATCGCCCTTATCAATCCCGGCCATGAGAATATTTTCTACCTGCAACACAAGCGTATCTTCCTGCGCAGGAGTAAATTCAAATTCATCAATACGGTTTAAAACCATATTCGTTAAATGGTCTCTCCAGATATTTACTGAAAGTAGTCCGTGGGTGATGCTATTAAGCTCACTGTAATCTTTCTTGATTTCTGCAGCTTCAGAAGAATATTTATAAACCAGAAAGCTACTCCACCCAGCTAAGCACACCAAAAAACCCGTAAATAAAACAAGAAGAATACGCTTTATATTTATAGCCATAATGTTGCGAAGTATTCTTTAAAGGTACTCCATTAATCCGGATAAATTCTGTGAGATCTTTCTGCTGAAATATTATTTAACTCATCATAATTAAAATACAAATAGATGAGCATCGGCTTGAGGTTGTTGTATCTTAATTGATACTTTTTAAAGAATTCACAGGTGAGACATGCTATATGTTACGTGAGTAACAAAACCGAAGAAACAAGTGACATGCAGGTGGAACAGCTATTAGAGGGAAGTTTCACAAATAATACCTCATCTGGTGTTAAAGGACTTTTGTTATATTCTGAAGGTAATTTTTTTCAAATTATTGAAGGAGAAAAGGTATTTATACTCGATTTATTTGAAACTATAAAAAAAGATCCCCGTCATTACGGAATTATCCAGGTTATTGGTCGCGATATAGAACAGGGTGCTTTTGACGGTTATAAAACTGATATCATCACCGGTGATATAAAATATTTAACTGTGATCCCGAAAGAATATACCGATACTCTGGAAGGCTTACCCTGGGATCTCAGAAAAATTATGGAGAGAATGCTGAAAACTTTTATTGATACTCATTAAACTAATAAAATTAGATAAGGCTTCTATTTTTCCTAAAGTTTACATATATAATTCGAATAGTCAGGAAATTAGGCTGAGCTGCTTTTAAATTAGCTAAGTTTTCCAACGATTTGTTTTCCGTGATATGCAGAGGCTCCTAACAGGCAATGTATTTCTGAAAGATTCTCAAAAGTAATTTTACCAGCCGGCATTATTTCAATAGCATTTTGTGAGGTTGCTATCATTTCTTTTAAAACACCACAACCTTCAATTGCCGTTTTAGCCCCACCAGATGTTAGTATAGTTGATATCCCTTTAATTGCTTTTAATTTTTCGAATTCTTTTAATAAATCAGGCGTATTATCTATAGCTTTATGTATAACTACATTTAAAGGAAACGCCAGATTAGTTAACATCGAGATTATATCAATATCCAAAGTTTTATCTGCCTTTAAAACTCCAAAAACGACTCCTTCTACTCCCAGGTTTTTACAAGTAATAACTGTTCTTTTCATCTCAGTTATTTCTTTTTCTGAATACAAAAAATTACCGGTACGGGGACGTATCATCACCCTAACTGGAATATTAATCTTATCAAGGACCTGTACAATTAAATCATTTGAAGGTGTTAATCCCTCAAGTTGTAAATTTGAGCAAAGTTCAATCCGATCTGCTCCTTTATTTTCAGCAGCAATCGCCTGTTCTAAAGTTTCTATACAGGCTTCTTTGACATAAGGTCTACTCTCTGACATTCTCTGAATAACTATAAACCAACATATTCAATATCCTAAAAGCTTTTCTATTAAACTACGGTTTTATTAGCTCTTATCTTTAATAAAAAACCCGGAGAAAATATTCTACTTCCTTTTTTTAAAGGAAGCAAATTACCTCATAGAATACGTACACTGCATTCATAATGAACAATTATTTTGATTTTAAGGTAAGCTTGGGGTATTTAAATCTCGATTATCTAGTAAAAGGGAAGATGAAATTTCTTCCATTCGTTGTAAGCACTTTCTCAAAAACATAATAAGGTTATTTAATAAATTTCAAGATTAGAAACTACAGGGTTTCCCCTGGCATCTTTAAAATTAATTTTGATCGCCTTAGTTTTTACCGAGGGAATTTCCAGGATCCGTTTATAGCCTATAGTTGTACCTTCGACAACCTGTTCCCATTTCTCGTTTACTTTTGCTTCCACATTAAAGCTCTTAATTCGCTGTCCTAATTTTATATATTCCTGAAGCAAAACATAATTCACTTCGTGTTCTTTTTCAAAATTTACTTCAACAGAAGATTGAATAATATTATCATTGGTGGTCCAGTAAGTTTGAGGATCTCCATCGATTAAATTGTCAGCAGAATAATTCTCCTTTTCTCCCCGATAAGAACTTGCTGAAATTTGTGCATTTTCAGCTAAATTATTTGCAAATACACTGTCAATAAGCCTGCGCATTCCAAGTAATGCCTCGACATCATTCTCATGGAAAAGTCCGCGCTTATCCGGCGGAACATTAAGCAACAAGGTTGATCCTCGGCCTACAGATTGAAGATAAACCTGAAATAATTCCTGGGGAGTTTTAACCAACGAATCTTCATGTTCATGGTAAAACCAACCAGGACGAATAGACGTATTAACCTCTGCAGGAATCCATTCGGTTCCATCTTTAGAACCGGTTTGTAAAATATCACCAATTCCTGCTTTCCCCGCATAAAGAGTATCTGGAGAAATCATATTCCAATTAGTTTTTCCGCCAATTCCTTCTTCATTTCCTACCCACCGAAGATCGGGTCCCGCATCACTAAAAAACATTACTGAGGGTTGAATTTCTTCAACCATGCTTAAAGTTGTTGGCCAGTCGTAATAATTTTGTTTGTCTATACGCCGCTCTTCATCTGCTCCTCCATAATAACCATCACCGCCATTGGCACCGTCAAACCACATTTCAAAAATATCCCCATAGTTTGTAAATACCTCTTGAAGCTGATTCCTGTAATATTCAACATAAGATGTCTCGCCATAATCGGCACGATTTCTATCCCACGGGGAAAGGTAAATTCCAAATTTCAAACCGTGTTCCCGGGCAGATTCTGCAACTTCTTTTACCAGGTCGCCTTCTCCATCTTTGTATGGGGAATTGGTGATATCATGTTCTGTATAATCTGATGGATATAAAGCAAAACCGTCATGATGTTTTGCCGTAAGGATAACCCCTTTAAAACCTGCCTTTTTAAGGGTTTGCATCCACTGGTCTACATCTAAAGCTGTAGGATTAAAAACCTCAGGAGATTCATCTCCATATCCCCATTCTTTATCTGTAAAAGTATTGGTGGTAAAATGAATAAACGCATTCATTTCCATATTATGCCAGGCCAATTGCTCCTGGGTGGGCGTTGGCTCAATGGCTTCCGGCGATTCCACCTGATTATTTTGCTGGCAGGAAAATGCCAGTGCCAGTATAAAAATGCCTTCTATGGCTTTCCTTAGCTTTTGAATCATTTTCTCTAATTTTCTATGGAAAAAGCGATTGCTACACTATTCTTAGCCGAACGTATTTCTTTAGGAAGCGTGATTTCAACCCTATCTCCTTTTATTTTAAAATCAACCTTTTTACCGGTTTGCAGTAATTTGATCTTTGCCTTATCCGAAGGTAGATTCTTAGACCAATTAACTGATCGTGGAATCTCTTTTCCTTCTTCAAAAACTACAATAGCGTAAGTTTTATTTCCTTTTGCTGTAAAGTATGTATTCTGATCCTGATAATTATCTATAGCATGAGTATCGTAAATAGCTTCTCCATTCTTATCAAGCCAGTTTCCTATTTTTCCCAGTTTGTCAACCACTTCCAAAGGTAAAGTTCCATCGGGCTTTGGGCCAACGCCTAAAAGAAGGTTTCCTCCTTTAGCAACTACTTCAATAAGACTGTGAATAACCGCGGTAGGCGATTTAAAAGGATCGTATGGCACATATCCCCAGTTATTACCAAGTGGCAAACAGCTTTCCCAGGGATTTTCCAGTTTGGTTTCAGGAATTGTACGTTCGGGGGTTAGAAAGTTTTCGTATGGCCCGTGCACGGTACGATCTGCAAAGATTATCCCCGGCTGTGCTTCCCTTGCCATTTCTGCAATTTTAGGCATATCAATTTCCTGGCTAGCTTCAGGAATTGGAGCTCCCCAGGCCCTGACTTCATCATTTACGGTTTCCTTTGGTCGCACCCAGCCACCATCTAACCACAAAATATCAATACTTCCGTAATCATGCATCAACTCGCTAATCTGGTTAAATGAAAACTCTTTGAATTTGTTCCAGCGCCAGCTATATTTCTCTATGTCATAATTAGCATTTCTATTGGGAGTAGCATATTTATCCCACCAGAAATACTGCGAATGCCAATCGGGTTTTGAAAAATAGGCTCCTACCATAAAATCTTTTTTCCTAAAAGCTTCAAAAATATGTTTTGCCACGTTCGCTTTAGGGTGATTTTGAAATGGGCCATTGGTGATTTTATAATCGCTCTGCTGTGTATCAAACATATTGAAACCATCATGGTGCTTAGTAGTAAAGACCATATATTTCATTCCTGCAGCGTCTGCAGCGTCTGCCCAACTTTCAGGATCAAAATTTACCGGATTGAAGATTTTATCCAGATTCCAGTACCATTTTTTATAATCGTTATAAGCCATGGTGCTATCGCGATCTATCCAGTCTTCGGAACATAAATTCCAGGATTCCATAATCCCCGGAACCGAATACACTCCCCAGTGAATCAACATTCCGAACTTCTGATTTTCCCATTTTGAAAGTTTCTCCTTCACTAAAGGATCTGTGGGTGCCATATAGGCTTCAGATCTCTGGTGCACGCCCTGCTCCTCCTGCGCCTGGATAAACTGAAATGAAAATGCCACGGCAAAAACTAAAACGGCCTTAATATTATTAATCTTCAGCATCCTGTAATTTTTTATTTATTAATAGTAATATTTTCTGATAATTGAAAAATAGTTTTGAGTCTAATATCTTCTGAAGAAGCTCCTATCATCACTTTAAATTCACCCGCTTCTGCTACCTGCTCCATATCCACATTAAACAGGGATAATTCCTTTGGAAGGATTTCAAAATGAACGTTCTTAGTTTCTCCAGATTTGATTGAAACCCGTTCAAAGCCCCTTAACTGCTTTACGGGACTAAGTACACCGCTCACCATATCTCTTAAATACAGCTGTACTACCTCATCGCCATCTTTATCGCTTATATTCTTAACTTTTACACTCAGGTTCACTCTAGTATTAATACCCTCTCCTTCTACAGATACGATTAAGTCTGAATATTCAAATTCTGAATAACTTAACCCATGACCAAAAGGATACAATGCTTTAGCATCCATTTCTACATAATCCCTACGTTCCGGGAACCAGTGGTTATAATAAACAGGCAACTGCCCTACAGATTTTGGCACTGAAACCGGTAATCTTCCTGCCGGATTAAAATCTCCAAACAACACATCGGCAATAGCATTTCCACCCTGTTGCCCGGGATACCACGCATCCAGAATAGCGGGTACATTTTCTGACGGCCAGTTGAGTAATAAGGGCCTGCCTTTAATAAGAACTAAAACCGTTGGGGTTCCTGAGGCCACAACAGCCTGTAATAGCTCCAATTGTTTCCCCATTAATTGTAAGGTGGAGCGATCGTAACCTTCACCGCTTTCCATATCACTTAAAATTTCATCTTCTGAAGCAGAAACTGTTGCTGCTCCTGTTTCCTGATATTCTGTTTTAAAATCCCTAGCACTGGAACCTCCTAAAACAACTATAGCCACTTCAGCGTTTTTGGCTGCCTCTACAGCTGCAGGTATGTTAGTCTGAGTGGTATCACGTACGGCGGTACCCTTTATATACTGAATGTTTGCCTGTGGCATTTTATTCTTGATTCCTTCCAGAACAGTTACAATATTATCTTCTGCTTGAGGTGCCGTATAGTCGCCTAGCTGGTTATATTGCAAATCTGCATTAGACCCGATTACCGCTATATTTTTGAGATTTTTACTTAACGGCAAAAGCTTATTTTCGTTTTTTAGCATAGTCACCGACTGCAGGGCAACTTCTTTTGCCAGTTCTATATGTTCTGGATTCCGAACAACCTTTTCGGCATTTTCAACATCCACATAGGGATTATCAAAAAGTCCTAATTTGAATTTCACCTTAAGCACCCTTCTTACTGCTTCATCTATTCTATCTTCAGAGACTTTATCTGCTTTCACGGCATTCATTAGCGCATCATCAAAACCATTTCCTCCAAGATCTGCATCTACACCGGCATTCATAGCAACTGCCGCGGCATCTACTTCAGTGGTAACAATATGATGGCTCCCCTGAAGTCCTTCAATACTACCAAGATCGGAAATTACGAATCCATCAAAACCCCATTCTTGTCTCAAAGTATTTGTAAGTAATTCTTTGTGTGCAGTACTTGGTATTCCGTCAATAGAATTATATGCGGTCATTATGGATAAGATTCCACTATTAACAGCTTCCTTTACCGGATACATATAATTCTGGAATAAATCCCGCTCACCCACCAGCACCGCACCACCATTATGCCCTCCCTCAGAGACCCCATAAGCAGCGAAATGTTTTAGAGTAGCTGCAATATGTTTTCCGCTCTTCAAATCTTCGGCTGTGTTTCCCTGAAATCCGGAAACCATAGATTTTCCCATTTCTGAAATTAGGTAAGGATCTTCGCCAAATGTTTCTTCTACCCGGGACCACCTTGGGTCCCTTGCTAAGTCTACAATTGGCCCGTACCCTACATTGGCTCCCTGTGCTCTTACTTCTTCAGCTATAGTTTCAGCCATTCTCTTAATGAGTTCAGGATTCCAGGTGCTTGCCTGACCAATCGCAGTTGGAAAAACGGTAGTACCTATAGCCATATGCCCATGCATGGCTTCTTCTTCCAGCAAGAGTGGTATTCCTAAACGGCTATTTTCAATTACATACTTTTGAATTTCGTTAGTAATTTTAGCAGCTTCCCTGGGATGGAGTCCTGTTTCCAAGGTTTTTTGTGTCCAGGGGTCTGCTCTAAGTAATCCCCATAACCCCCCAATGTGCCTGGCTCTAATTTCTTCTTTGTAAAGCTCACTTATATCCACTTCATCGCCGTTCTTTGAATACATCTTCCAACCAAGCGGTGTGGTAAGCTGGCCTATTTTTTCTTCTAATGTCATTAAAGACAAAAGATTATCTACTCGTTCTTCCACACTTAATGATGCATTTTTATAAGCAGAATCCTGATCCTGACTAAACAGAACATTGGAAATAAGTAAAAAACAAAGGCAAATTTTTTTCATGAAAATTTTAATTAAAAAAAGAAAACCGGCTGGCTCTCACCAACCAGTCTTCACTAACTAACACACTTAATTTCTTGTTTAGTTTTTATGCTTTATAATGCCGATCAATTCAGATAAAATTTTCCTTTTTTAATAAGCATTATTGTTCAACATCCCACCATATTCTAGTGGTTAGTAAATCTGGTCCCTGAGACTGGATAGCCGCATTATAGTTCTCGGCATTAGTTGATTGCTCTGAAGTCATGTAAGTTAATCTTCGGGGAATTGTTCCATTGGTAACATTACCAGGATAGTTCACCGGTGTTAAATCGGGATATCCACTTCTTCTCCAATTAGCATAGGACTCTAACTCATTTAAAAAAGTAGCCGCCCAGTACTGCGTATTAATTTGTTCTAAGGCATTGGTCTCATCAAAAGGATTTTCCGAAAGGTAATCATCAATCGCCTCGTTAGAAATTATTGCTCTGGGAGAATACAATTCCAGGTAATTCATGGCAGCTCGAACTCCGGCCTTATAATGTCCTTCAACATCGCCATCACCTAACCCCCATCTGTAAGCGGCCTCGGCCAACATAAATTCTACTTCAGCATAAGTTTGGAAAAACATAGGAGCTGCCTCACTGGTAAGATATAATCTATTTGGCTCAGAATAATCTAAAGTATTAGTTTCCCCGGTTTGTTCCCTTAATAAGGCATTGTCTAAACCATTTGGTAAACCTCTCTGGGCATCGGAATCTAAACGCTCTTCCTCAGATCTAAGAATAGTATTTCCATCGGCATCAGTTTCTCCTGAATCTTCGGGAAGACTGGCATAAATTGTTAATCTTGGGTCTCCCTGTAGAAATTCAATAAAAGTATCGCTTATCCTGGGTGTTCCATCTGCTGTAAAGGTTTCTCCATTTCCGTTTTGAACAATCCCATTTCCTTCTTCGTGCATAACATAGGCTATATCGTCGTTAGATTCCATAACTCCTGCTTCTATAGCTTTTCGGGACCATTCTTCTGCAGCTGCTTCGTCTACTTTTGTCATTCTAATTGCTAAACGCAACATAAAGCTATTCGCCCATTTTCTCCATTTATTTACATCACCTTCAAAAATAATATCTGCTGTACCTAAAGAGCTCGTTCCACCACTTTCCATAATCATCACTGCTTCTTCAAGCTCATTTAACATATCTGCATATATCTCTTCCTGAGGATCATAAGCAGGCCTCATATCACCTTCAATAAATCCTTTACCTGCTTCAGAATACGGAATATCACCATATAAATCTGTCATACGGTGATATGCAAACACCCTAAGAGTTTTAACTATAGCATAATCTACTGAAGTTGAATCACCTTGTGATTCTAATCCATACTTCATATCCTCTACCGCTTTAATTGTTTGGGGATATTGCGCGGTCCAGAAGGCTTCTGCATATGCAGTATTTAGTAAATATTTATCTCCGCTCCAATAGGTTTGCGTATTAGCAAGATGCTGAATCATAGTAGAGGAGTAGATCAAATTTGCTCGCCACGACTCATAGCGTTGCCCCGAAGCATATAAAACAGCCGTCGGGAATTTATAACTAAGATCTACCTGGGAAGCTGTAGTGGGGTCTATATTTATATCTTCAAAATCTTTATCACAAGCTTGAAGTACCATAGTAATTACTAAAAACAGGCTTATATATAATTTATTTTTCATTTCACTTATCTTTAAAATTTAACGTTTAGATTTAGACCATAACTTCTACTCTGCGGCAGGCCAAATCTTTCTAAACCTCTAGCACCACGACTATTAAATGAGGATTCCGGGTCTATATTTTCTGTTTCTCTTTTTAAGAAAAATAAGTTTCTTCCTATTACAGAGATATTAGCACTGGTTATAAATGTGTTTTGCAAAATCTCACCTGGCAAGTTATACCCTAAGCTAAACTCTCTAAATTTGATAAAATCTGCATCCTGAATGTGCTCTTCAGCAATCTCGTATAATCTCTTATAGTATGTTTCTACGTTTTCAGGCTCAATGGTTGTTGAGTAATTATCTCCATTTGAATCAAAGCCATTAATTTCCAATCCATTTTCCCTTCCTGCCAGGGTGTTTTGGCTAGCCCCATAATAATTTGCAAAAGCACTTGTTCCAGAATAAATATCTGCTCCAAACTTGGCATCAATAAGAAATGAAAGATTCCAATTCTTATATCTAAAGGTGTTTGTTAATCCCATTGTCCAGGGTGCTACACCATTTCCTAAAACTTCACGAGGTCCAACTGATGGGGTGCCATTACTATCATATTGGATTCTACCCTGCTCATCCCTTATGTAAGTTGTGCCATAAATTGCTCCAAATGGTTCTCCTACTATAGCTCCCGAGGAAACGTTAGTAGCTTGAGAACCATCTGGGAATAGAGGGTTACCATCAGCATCAGTTCTTACTACCTCATTCTCGTTATATCCTAAATTATAAGCTATATCCCAGGAAAGGTTTTCGTTCTTGATAGCTTTTCCAGTTAATAACATTTCAACACCATTGTTGGTTAATTCACCAATATTCACAACTGCAGTGCTGTAACCCGTAGAATTTGAGATTGTTATTGGTACAATATCATCCGTAGTTTTATTTGTATAATAAGCCAAATCCAATCCCAGTCTATTGTCAAATAGTTGCAAATTTAACCCCACCTCATATTCCTGTTTTGAAAATGGTTTTAATTCCTGATTTGGTAATGTGCTACTACTAATACTTCCTAATGGCACAGAAGATCCTCGACCATTATATGTATCAAATATACCATAAGCCAGGGCTAACTGATAAGGATCTTCCCCTCCACCTGCAACATCTGAATATCCTAACCTAATCTTCCCAAAAGTCATCCATTCCGGCGTATCAAAAGCATCTGTAAAAACAAAGCTAGTATTGGCTGAAGGGTAGAAATAATTATTTGGACTTGTTTTTCCCGCTAAAGAAAGCGTAGAAAACCAATCATTTCTACCAGTAATATTTAAGAATAGAAAGTTATCATAAGACAGTTCTGTAGAGAAATACAAAGAATTCCTTTTTACCTGAGAAAAATCATAACTATAATTTTTATTAGTTAGATTATTAATATCCACGAGATTAGGAATCACGAATTCTGTTCCTCTTAACTCTGTTCTTTCTATTTTTCTGTCGTTGTTATTGGCACCCAGAATTAATTGTCCAGAGAATTTATCCACAGACTTTTCAAAACCCAGCATGGCATCAGCATCTACTAATTTAGTATTGTAAGCAATCTCGGTCATTGATCCTAAAGGAATATATGTTGTACCAAATGGTTCAACACTGGTAATTCTTGAAGTATATTGATCTAAACCGGCTCTTGCCATCACGTACATCCAATCAGTTATATCATACCTCAAAGTTGAAGATCCAATAAATCTGTTTTTAAGGCTATTGTTCATAAATTCATAAGCAGACCAATATGGATTTTGATGATAATTACTGCTTGAAATCCTTAACTCTGTATTTTCTTCATTAGAACCTGGCCTATAGTCTTCAACATTTATATTAGGAGGAGAAAGAACAACCGCAAAATTTGCATTACCGGGCGAATCAGATAATCTTGGCCTGTTGCGTACATCTTCTAATATATACTTGGTATTTACATCCAGACTTAATTTATCGGCAAGTTGTGCACCCCCATTCAAAGAAAAAGACTTTCTGTTCAATCCGGCATTTGGCATAATATCCTCATTACTCAAATCGGTGGCGGAAAATCTTAAATTATAATCTTCACCACCTTTTGTAATGGCTACGGTATTAATAATGGTATGGGCTGTTCTATAAAACCTATCTAAATTATCTCCCTGATCTGCATATGGTCTTTCCTCTCCGTCAAACTGAATCACACTTGAACCATCTAGTCTTCCTCCCCAGGATTGCATGCCGGCAGCTAAGGCTTCTTCTCTGCTTGTAGGAGCCTCACCGTTTATACCCTGACCATATTCATTTTGGAAGTCATAAATATCTGACATTATATTTTCAAATAGAACCAGACCCTGAATATTCAACCCCAAGACCAGCCTGTTCCTTTCCTGTTTTTGTAGTAATTAAAATCACACCATTAGATGCTCTTGAACCATACAAAGCTGCTGCAGCACCTCCTTTTAAAACACTCATAGATTCTATGTCATCTGGATTAATACTCGATATACCATCTCCAAAATCAGATCCTCCCCATTGGCTTGCAGAGCCTAAATTAGTATTATCTATAGGAATTCCATCTACTACATATAGTGGTTGATTATTACCTCCAACACTAGAAATACCACGAATTAAAACGTTACTTGTACCCGCAGGGCCGGTGGCTGCACCGGTAATATTCAATCCTGCTACTTTACCTTGTAAAGAGTTAATAGCGTTTACCTGCTTCACATCAGATAATTCTTCGCCCCCTACTTCGGTTAATGAATAACCTAAAGCTCGTTCTGAACGTTTAATACCTAGAGCAGTTACTACCACTTCATCCAGGGCCTCGGTATCAGGCGCTAGTTCAATTTGAATATCAGATCCGTCTGGTTCTAATTCCTGAGTTATATACCCCAACATAGAAAACTGAAGGGTGCTCCCTTCTTCAATTTCAATGGAAAAGTTCCCATCAAAATCAGAAGAAACCCCATTATTGGTTCCTTTTTCAATTACGTTAACACCAGGAAGCGGCATGCCGTTTTCCGCATCGACAATACTACCGCTTACTCTTTGTTGCGCCAGTACGAGCTGAATGCAGCATAAAAATAAAGAAGTAAACAAGATTATTTTTTTGTTCATTGCACTATAGTTTTTAGTTAGCATCAATTCAAGCCTAAAGCTTGTTTTCTTAAATCCTACCCAAAATTGTGAATTTTTTTAACAGGAAATAATTATTTCGACTAATAACATAGCCCAATAGCTAAATAACCTTAACTTAAATTGTTATAAAATAGCTTAATAAATAATCTCGACTAGTTGTGCGGGTGTTTATTCCAAATCTTGAAAGAATAATAATTCGTTGGAATTAATTAAGGTTTCGTGCTTAATAAAAAAGGTGTTTAGGGGAGAATTATCAATAAATATTTCTCCAGCTTTATTTTTCCCGGAGACTTCCTCTTTTATTATAACAAGATTCTCCTTAGGATAGAAATCTGTATTTAAATTTATTTTGATTTTATCAAAAATTGGTGCAGTTAAGGAGTAAGTAGTTTCAGCTGGCACTTGTGGATAAAAACCCATCATACTATATACTGCCCAGGCACTCATCGTGCCAGTATCGTCATTGCCCGGCAAACCATCGGGACTATTTTTATAATATTCTTTTAGTAACTCTTGCACTTTTTTTTGAGCTTTATGCTCACTTCCGGGAATAAAATTATACAGGTATGGATAAGCAAAATCGGGTTCGTTTGCCATATCAAATTGTCCTTCATTAAAAACAGCATCCAATTTCTTCTCGTAAGCCACTTTTCCACCCATTAGTTGTATTAATCCCTCTGCATCGTGCGAAAGCATAAAAAGATATTGCCAGGCATTGCCCTCAATAAATCCAGGATTTTTGGTGAAATTCGCACCAGCCAAAGGATCAAAACCTTCCAGCCAATCCCCGTCTATATGTTTAGGTTGAAGAAATTTAGAATCTGAATTATATAGCTTTCTATAAGAAACCGATCGTTCTTTAAATACTTCATGATCTTCTTCTTTCCCTAGCTCTTTCGCCAATAATGCAATTGCATAATCAGCAGCATTATATTCTTGCGTAACAGAAACAGGACCGGGCACTCCCGCATCTACACTAACATAACCTTTTTTTAAATATTCTTCAAGGCCGGGCCGTAGAGGATTTTCTTCAATCTGAGTAGCACTTTTTAGCATGGCCTCATAAGCTTTATCCACATCAAAATCAGTAAGTCCACGTAAATAGGTATCAGCTAAAACAATTGCCGCAGGATCACCAACCATAGTAAAAGTTTCAGTTGAATTTAACTCCCATTTTGGCAACCAGCCATTCTCATCATACATTTCCAGCATAGATTTTACCATATCCAATTGCTCCTGTGGATATAGCAAGCTCATTAACTGGTGATAATTTCTATAAGTATCCCACAGAGAAAAAGTGGTATACCTTGTCCCTTCGGTTTTACCAATTTTTCCTGTTGCAATTTCAGGATATTCACCATTCACATCATTGAATATATTCGGATGAATCTGAGTATGATATAAAGCTGTATAGAAAATGGTTTTTTCATCTTCAGTGCCACCTTCAACCTCTACAACCCGTAATTTCTTTTTCCATTCTGTCTTTGTTTGTGCATACACTTCTTCAAAAGATGAATCTCCTACTTCATTTTCTAAATTATCCCGCGCATTTTCTATACTTACATAAGAAACTCCGATCTTAACTTCTACTTGCTCCGGCGAGCTAAAATCGTAAGTCATATAGGCTCCAATACTGTCCCCAACCACTTCACGTGAAAACCGCTCCTTAATACGGGTTTTGCCGTTGTAGGCCATCCATTGTGCTTCTTCTCCTTCATTTTTGTAAGGTGTTTTCCAAACCCCGAAATTATCGGCAGGTTTGGAAAATTTGGCAACAAAATAAACCGGATAAGCTGCCTCCGGATTATTATAACAAAAGCTTCCTACCATTCGCATTCCCTCAATCTCGGTAGGAGAAACAATATGCGCCATAGCTCCCTGCTCGTTGGTTAACCCTAATCCTAAATTCAATAAAATATTAGATTTTCCCGCCGGAAATGAATATCGTGTCACCCCGGTTCTAGTGCTGGCGGTCGCCTGAACTTCTACATCATATTTCTTCAATTTGGTCGAATAGTATCCGGCTTTTGCTGTTTCTTCAGTGTAAGTGCTACCATATTTTTGGTGGTTGGTTTCTAATGCTCCTGTTGTGGGCATGGTTATAATAACTCCCAGGTCGGGACATCCAACCCCACTAATATTCACATGGCTGAATCCGGTTAAAAAAGTATTTTCATACACATAAGGATTAGACAACCACTGGCTGTCTTTTTCTAAAGGATTGAGATCAATTCTTCCTGCAACATTAAATGGCGATACACTTGCCATCCCCCTCGGGGCAATGGCACCCGGATTTGTCGCCCCGTAATTTGAAGTGCCTATAAATGGATTAACATAATTTACAGGATCAAAGTCTTGCGCCGTCATTCTCAATGAAACTAAAATCAATAATCCTAAAAAAACAACTCTTAACACGGACACCATATTTTCTATTTTACCTGAATTTCATCTAAAAATAACCAGGAACCACCGCCTTTTGGATTATGCTCCAGAGGCTCAACAGTTACCCGGACCAATTCTATATTATTTTGTGTATCAAATCCAATTCTGAAATTCTCAATTTTTGCACTTGTATTGTTTTGAAATTCACGGGTTATTTCTCCAGCTTTTTCAAAAGTTTTTCCGTCTTTAGAAACTTCTACTTTAATTTTTTGCGGAAAATAAATGCCGGTTCCCTGCTCTTCCAGACTTCCAACTACCACCTCATTAATTTCAGTTGGCTCTTCAAGATTTATTGTGATAATAGCAGGATTATTAATCCATCCCTGCCAGCGACCGTCCTTAAAATATTTGCTTCCTCTTAATACATCCACAAGTCCCTTTTCCTCGCCTCCTTTATAATTATCATTATATGAATACTTATAAGTAACCGGTTTTGCTACCGCCTTATGAAATTGAAAATCTTTATCCAGGATGGGGCCCATAATTTCACCGTTTTTAAAAACAGCGGCCTTAAGATGGGAGTTTGAATTTATCTTTATAGGTTCTTTATAAATGTTAGAATTTGCGCTTAACTCTGAATCATTCATGCCATATCTAATTTCTACATCAGGAAATTCGGCTTTAAGTTCGATGGTAACTTCTCCGGTTTCAAGATTAATTTCTGAATCCGGTTGAATAGCATAAGCACTACGTGCATAATTAATTCCCATAATATCAAAACGCTCCATCATTTTCTGAATTCTAACAGAAAAATCTTGCCAGTGCAATTTGTTTTCCGGGGTCCAGACCACCTCGGCGAGGGCAGCAAGTCTTGGAAAAAGCATATACTCAGAATGTTCCTCATTTGGCACATATTCTGACCATAAATTTGCCTGTCCCCCAAGAACATGGTTTTTCTGTTCCGCCGTCATGGAATCTAAGACAGGTCTAAATTCATAAACCCGGTTTAGCGGGGTAAAAGCATTAAATGCAACAGGCTCGTGATCGGGACTTCCCTGGAAATAGTCGAAATACAAATGACTTGTAGGTGTCATAATCACATCATGACCTTGCTTTGAGGCTTCCCAGCCACCTTCAAATCCGCGCCAGCTCATCACGGTAGCTTCTTCTGGCAGGCCACCTTCTAAAATTTCGTCCCATCCAATTAAGGTCCTTCCATTTTTATTTAGAAACTTTTCGATACGCTTCATAAAATAGCTTTGCAGTTCGTGCTCGTCAGCGAGGCCCTCTTCCCTTATTCTCCGTTGGCAATCGGGACAGCTCTCCCAATTTGTTTTGGTAGCCTCATCACCACCGACATGAATATATTCGCCCGGAAATAATTCCATTACTTCGGTAAGCACGTCTTCTAAAAATTCAAAAGTAGATTCCTTTCCGGCGCAGTAAATACTGGTAATTGGCCACACCCCGCCCGAAGGTACTGCAATTGGCTCACCAGTACAGGAAAGCCAGGGATATGCTGCAATAGCGCTCATTACGTGGGCCGGCATTTCTATTTCAGGAATTATACGGATTCCTTTTTCCCGGGCATAAGCCACAATTTCTTTAATATCTTCCTGGGTATAAAAGCCGCCATAAGTAGCTTCATCTTCGGGTTCATTTTCTGTCCTGGCATTCCAGTGTGTATCTTCCTGGTCTACCCTAAAACCCCCAACTTCGGTTAACTTCGGATATTTTTTTATCTCTATTCTCCAGCCCTGATCGTCCACTAAATGAAAATGCAAGGTATTTAGCTTTAAAAAAGCCATACGGTCAATATGTTTTTTGATGTAATCCTTTCCAAAGAAATGACGGGAAACATCCAGCATATTGCCCCGGTAAGAATATTGCGGCGCATCAGAAATTTCAACATTAGGGATTAGCCAGTCTATTTCTGAAATTTTTGAAGCGCTTTCTATTTCTTTTGGAAGTAATTGCCTTATGGTTTCCAATCCATACACAAAACCCAGCCTAGAACTCGCCTCTAAAAGTACCTGATTTGTAGCCACCGAAAGTTCATAAGCCTCTTCTGCTAATTCTGTATTTTTCTTTAGCTGAATAAAATTATCTTCAGCAGATTCATTGGAGACAGCCATTTGAAAACCGGCTGATTTTTCAAATAAGTCATTTAAAATATTGGTAAGTGGTTTTATACTATCTCCGGGAATTATCAATTTGGTCTCAGTATTTACCCGAAAACTTCCGTTATTTATTTCTATCGATTGTGGTTCTGGGATCAACACTAAATCTTCCTTAGTGAAAGATGGATTTTCTTTTTCACCGCACCCTATCATTAGCAATACAAAAGAACAAAGAAGAATTTTGACCAATTTCATATTAATATATCCTATTAGGTTCAGGAGATTTTAAATCGGTATTAACCGATTCATCCGTCATTTTAAAAATCAGTTACCCCATGGAAGCAATGGGTGAAAAAAGGCCAACTTTAAGAGTCATCTATTGCCGGTTATTAGCTTGCAAAGTCATTAATCACCCTCTTTTACTGCTTGTATGGCTTCAAGTTTTTCTGGAGTAAATGCACCACCGTCAAAAAATGCTGCTCCCTTTGCACCGTTTTCCCGGGCATAATTAATTGCTTCTTTTAATTCCTCTGCATTCAATTCGGGAATGTAAATACCCGTATGTAATTCGGTATTTGTACCTTCAAGATCTTTTACACCCTGTCCTGTAGCAAAGCCAATCCAATCTATTTCTTCGTTATAAAAATTTTGATAAATCATTGGCAAAACCATATCCACATTCCATTTATCCCAGCGTTGGCGCACCATATGATCGGCCATTTCTGGATAAGGAAAAACAGCAGCCGTTAAATATTTTCCATTTTCATGGGCTATTTCATACGCTTCATCAACAATTGCCTTTACTTTATTCAGACGGAATTGCTTCCATTCCATATCAATAGCCGGGTTATCAAAATCATTCGGATTTTTATGATGCTCTTTTTCAAATTCAGCTGTACAAACCTCGCAATAGCAAAAGTCGAATTCGGGAAGTTCTTCGTTTTGTTCTAAACCATATTTTGGCAGTAAACCGATAGGAAGAAAAATATCTGAATACCTAATGTAATCCAGGTGCACACTTTCTACTCCTTCTACTTTAGCTAAACCTTCTACCAGACTTAAAATATGGTTTTTAGATTCTTCACGAGTTGGGCAAAGCCATTTGTAGTAATCTACATATGGAGGCGCGTCATAAGTTGATTTACCATCCCTACTTACTGCATACCATTGCGGGTGTTTTTCAGCTTCCTTATCACCCGGGCGATTGACGGTAAACATCCACGCGTGCACTTCTAAACCTTCCTCTGTAGCTAGTGGAGCTAACTCTGAAAGCAATTGAGCATCCGCTTCAGTATTGATTAAAACCGCATCTATCCCATGTTCTTTATATTTCTTGAATTCAGCTGAATATTCTTCCTCCGATTTTTCAGAGCTGGCTGTTATCCAGGTCCAATACTTAAAGTCTTTGGTTGAAGGATTGGGTTTTTCCTCAGTTTTTTCAGTTGTAGCTAAATCATTTTCAGCAGAAGAATTTCCACAAGCTGTAACTGTAAATGCCAATAATAAATAATAGATATACTTCATTTCTTTAAATTTACACCGGTTATTTTTTTTGTTTTATAAAATCGCCATCTTCTTTAATCAAAAGTCTATCGCCTGTAAAAGGGCTTTTCACCCAAATATTCCAGCCTGTTTTGTGAACTTCTAATTTAGGCTGAAGTTTTTTTCCTTCAACATTAACAGATTCCCCATTAATAGCTGATAGTTTCTTTGCCCAATTTCCATTTTTCTCTTTATAAACTTTTTGAGCACGATAAAGCCTGTATAATTCCCATTTTATATTCTCATCTATTTGAATATTGAAGTCATCTTCTTCCCCAGGAGCTTTCTCTGAAAAATAAACATAACCCCAGTGTTCGGGCTCATGCATATTAATAACACCTTGTGGTGACCACACCCAGTTATATTCGTGCTTAAATTCGCCCTTTTCATCTTTTGCCCTGGAATAAGTGCCATTATCTAAATCAAAATCCCAGTTTACACGTGAAAAATTGATCCGCCAGAATTCCCCCTTTGGAATCTCCTTATGCGTATTAGCTTCCTTTAGAACCTCCCAGGGAATTGCCACCTCAACACTCCAATATTCATCTTTATCAGAAGCATCATTTAAAGTTCCTTCTACAAAAACTTCAGATTTCAAGCCTTGAATATCCCAACTATCAACAATTGGCGCAGGTTCCCGGTAAGGCTTTACAATAAATAAATCCCAAACGGTATTCAGGGCATTCATTTCAAACTCATAATAATTATGGGTATCACCATCAGGGTCAATAAAGATTTCAAAATCATTATTATAAAAAATTACGGTGTCACGCTGTTTCAAAGTTGCCCAAATATGCGGTTCTTCCATTTTGGCATAAAAGTATAGGTAGTCTTCATCCCACAGCATTTTCATATTGGTTTGATAGGTAGGGATTTTATCTCCTTCAATATCTATGAAATCCTGACTTTTAGGTGCGCTTTTCCAAGCTGCTTCTTCAGCTTTGCCATCAATAATTATTTTTTCTGAAGTTTTATGGGCTACATAAGTACGCGGAGCCTTTTCACTTTGAGCATATATCTTAAGCTGAAAAAAGAAGCTGATTGTTACAAAAAAGAATAAATAACGTCTCATCATAAGCTGTTGTTTTTTACAAAATCAATAATCTCGCTAAGCTTTCCAAAAGCCATTGCGGTTACCGTATCGGCAGCGCCATAATAAAGGGCTAATTTATCTTCTTTTTCTGAATGTACCGCTGCACAGGGAAAAATTACATTAGGCACATCACCGGTAAGTTCATATAATTCGGCAGGAGCCATTAAATAAGGTTGCGAACGGTATTTTACTTTATCCGGCTCATTTTCATCTAAAATAGAAGCTCCAATAGAATACCTGAAACCGTTACAGGTAGCGATAACTCCATGATAGAATACCAACCAGCCTTCATTGGTTAAAATGGGTATTGGGCCGGCGCCAATTTTGGTACATTGCCAGGCACTTTGTTCAAACGGAGCAACTTTCATAACACATCGGTGCTCACCCCAGTATTTCATATCGGGACTGTAGCTAATGTAAATATCACCAAAAGCCGTATGGCCGTTATCGCTAGGCCTGCTTAGCATAGCGTATTTTCCGTTTATTTTTTTTGGAAACAATACCCCGTTTCGGTTAAAAGGTAAAAATGCATTTTCACATTGAAAAAATTCTTTAAAATCAAAAGTATAGCCTATACCTATGGTAGGCCCGTGATAACCATTACACCAAGTGATCCAGTAGCGATCTTCTATAAAAACCACCCTCGGATCATACTTGTAATCAGAATCTATCATTTCGGTATTTCCAGCCTTAAAACTTATAGGTTCGTGATTTATATCCCAATCAATCCCGTTTTTACTAAAGCCGGCAAAAATATTCATTTGTACAGCTTTATTATCACACCTAAATACACCGGCATAACCATCTTCAAAAGGTACCACTGCACTGTTAAAAATACTGTTTGAGGAAGGAATTGCATAACGGTCTATAATGGGGTTTTCTGAATAACGCCACATAACCGTATTACAGTTTTCCGGTTTTTCCTGCCAGGGAATATTTTTTAAATTCTCCATATTAATCTTTATAATGTTTTACTTTATCCAACCAGGTGAATTTTAGAACCACCGTAGTTATAATAAATACAATTAACCAAACCAGCACCAGATAATAGTCACGCACCACTAGGTAAATTGGCATCAATATCATACTGGATTGCCAAAGTATACCTATTGCACAATTAAACATGTCTATCCCGAAGTCCTTATTCTTCTCTACCGGATCCCCATCCTCCTCCATCATTTTGCGAACCGGCTTCCACAAACCCCAGGGCCGAACATTTTTGTAAAACGCTTTTAGGGTTGTCCTGTTAGTCGCGGGCGTTAACCAGGTACCAAGAATACAACCCAATAAGGAAAAGCCAAAAATTACCGGGAACAGATAAATGGCCGGTGTCCCGGCGATCTCAAACAGCCAGCTACCTTCAATATAATGTTCTTTATTCTTATCTACCACAAATTGGAAGGTAGCGATTATTAAGCCGGAGAGCATTCCCCAAAAATAACCCCAGCCGTTAAATCGCCACCATACCCATTTTAAAAAGTTTGCAGCAATATATCCTCCATAAAGGGCACTTGTGATCCACAGTGTTATTGAATTGATTGAATCGGCAAAAAAGCCCATTATTACGCCAAGGACAACCACCAAAAATGAAGAAATATGGCTGGCCCGTATATAATGTTTATCGGTTGCCTGAGGTTTAAAATATTTCTTATAAATATCGTTTACAATATAAGCAGGCCCAGAATTTACAAAGGCTGAGAAAGTAGACATAAAAGCAGCCAGAAGCCCTGCCAGTAATAAGCCTTTAATCCCTACAGGAACTTCATAATTAATAACCTGAGGTAAGACCAATTCCATATCCCCTCCATTTAAATTTTCCAGTGAAGCAATCTCGGGAGCCAGAAAAACAAGCCCCAGGACCACGATGCCGCCCACTAGTAAATACCTCGGAATAAAAAGTACCAAATTTGTAAAACCGCTCATATAAGCGGCATCTCTAACGGTTCGGGTAGAAAGGATACGTTGCATATCGTAACTGGGCGTTGGTCCTGCAACACTTGCGAAAAAGCCTTTGAACAAGGTCATTCCAACAAAAGCTCCAAACATCTTATATCCTTCATTATCAATAAGTTCATTAAAAACATCTTTTTTTCCGCTCCAAAAACCTTCCAGTTCATTTCCAAAGGCAACATTTTTCCACTCTTCGGGAATAGCGGCACTAATTTCCACATCGGTTATTACAAAAAAAGTATAGCCGGCAATCAAAATTCCTGCTAAAACCATAATAACATATTGCAAAACTTCTGTAGCTACTACCGAAAACATTCCACCTTTAATAGTATAAATAGTAGTAAGAAAAATAATGATTAAAGCGTAAGATTGTTCAGAAGTCAATAGCAAGAAATCGCCCAGAAACAAATCAAGACTCCATGGTAATATCACTGTCATAAACTTCCCGACACCTTCAAAAAAATAAGCTATAAATCCTATGGCGGCTACTACGGCAAAGATTGCTACAATAAGGTGGGAAGCCCTTCCCGCTCTATCGTCCCCAAAGCGTGTTAAAATCCATTCAGACCCCGTCATGACACCTGAGCGACGAATCCAAACGGCAAGGAACATCATGACAAAAATCTGATTCCAGATGGGCCACATCCACATAAACATAAAACTTTTGGCCCCGTATAGAAATAAAATCCCTACCATCCAGGCCGTCCCGGAAACATCAAACATTCCTGACCCATTACTTAGACCTAAATAGTACCATTTTATACTTTTCCCCCCTAAGAAATAGGAGTCAAGACCCTTAGAGGCCCTGCGGGAAACATAAATTCCCAGGCCAAGAGTAACGGCTACGTATATAATAATTATAAATACATCCCAAAATGCCATTAGTTCGCGGTGCTATTGTTAGTACCCCACCCCTTATTAGGCTCTTTACCCATTTTAAAAATGAGCTCTCCCCCTTCTAAAATACTTTCATGGGAAATATTGGTTTGATTGAACTCTTCTCCATTTAGTCTGGCCGATTGTATATAGATATTTTTATCGGAAACATTTTGCGCCTTTATGTGAAAAGTTTTTCCGTTTTCCAGACGAATTTCGGACTCTTCGAAGATTGGGCTTCCAATTTCGTAAGTTGCTGAAGCCGGATTAAAAGGATACAAACCCATACTACTAAAAACATACCAGGCCGACATTTGTCCCGCGTCTTCATTTCCACTTAGCCCGTCTGGTTGAGCACTATACTGGGATTTTAAAATCTCCCGAACCCAATATTGCGTTCTCCAGGGTTTCCCCGATTTGTTGAACAAATAAGCAATATGATGACTGGGTTCATTTCCGTGTGCATATTGACCAATTAGTCCAGTTATATCTGCAGAAATATGATCTCCAGTAATTTCAGAACTTTCAGTAAAAAGTTGCTCCAGTTTTTCATTAAACGCTTCTTCCCCGCCTTGCAGCTCTATAAGTTTTTCCGGCTCGTGAAGTACAAACCAACTATGTTGCCATGCATTGCCTTCGGTGTAATCGGTATTTACGCGATGGTTAGAATGCTTTGGATCAAAAGGTTCGTTCCAGGAATTTTCTGCGCTTTTTCTTCCGCGCATAAAACCGGTTTCCTTATCAAAAACCTTTTTATAAGCTTTAGCACGATTTGAAAAATATTCGTAATCTTCATCTCTTCCAAGAGCTTTAGCCATTTGCGCCACGCACCAGTCATTATATGCATATTCCAGAGTCATGGTTACAGATTCATCACTGGCATCATATGGAATAAATCCGTGCTCTTTATAAGCTTCCAGTCCACGAGCATCCTGCATCATTGTGGACTTCATCGCTTCAAAGACTTCTTCTGGATCAAAACCTTTTATTCCTTTAAAATAGGCTTCCACAATTACCGGGATAGAATGGTAGCCCGTCATGGTATTGGTTTCATTTCCATAGAGAGTCCAAACCGGAAGTGATTTTTCAACCTTGTAATATTCAAGCATCGATTTAATGATATCGGTTACTTTATCGGGATTGGTTATGGTAAGCAGTGGTTGCTGTGCTCTAAAAGTATCCCATAGTGAAAGCGTGGAGTATGCCGTATAATCAACTTTTACGATACTATCATTTTCTTTTCTGAATTCTCCGTTGCTATCACTAAAAATAACCGGAGAGAGCTTGGTGTGGTAAAGAGCTGTATAAAAAATTGTTTTTAGGGAATCCCGGGGAGTTTTTACTTTTATCCCCGATAGTTCCTCTTCCCAATTCTGAATTGCATCTTCTTTAATCTTTTCAAAATCGAAATCTCCTTTTGCTAAATTTTGCCTGGCATTTTCTACACTAACTGAGGAAACTGCAATTTTCATTTTAATTTCCTGACCGGAATCTTTGTCGAAATAGAATTGTGCTGAAGTTTTTTCTCCAGAAATTTTCTCGCCTTCAACTAATTGATAATCCTGAAAAAATCGGTGTTCAGTTATCGGTTTTGAAAATTCTGCAATAAAAAATACTTTCTGGTTATTTGCCCAGCCGGTACTGTGCCTAAAACCGCTAATTGTGGTTTTATTTTCAATATCTATTGCCGTTTCAGTAGGTTTATCCCAGTTAATGGCAAACCCCAAATCCAGAACCACGGCTTGCTCACTGTTTTCCCAAAACTCATACTTATGGTATGCAGTCCTGTCTAACGTCGTGAGCTCAACTTTCACTTGAGGTTTATCGAGAAAAACACTGTAAAACCCGGGAATTGCGATTTCAGAATCGTGTTGAAATTCTGAAGCGTAGGGAATATCTTTTTGGGAATTCACTTTCTGACTAAGATCAATTTCCTGGGTAATCGGCATAAAAAGTAAATCGGCTAAATCACCGATTCCGGTACCGCTTAGGTGCAATTGACTAAACCCGGCGATGGTATCGCTGGAAATATGATAACCCGAGCACCAATCCCAACCACTTCTACCATTATCTGGGCTGGGTTGCAACATTCCGAATGGTTGAGCTGCTCCGGGGTAAGTGTGGCCATGCCCTCCCGTTCCTATAAAAGGATCAACATAGGAAGTTAAATTTTCCTTTTGGTCAGCTTCTTTCTTCTTCTCGGTTTGTTCACAGGAAACAAAAACTAAAAGCAAAAAAACTACTATTAAATTTTCAGGGGCTTGAAATCGATTATTTAAGATCACGTAAACATTTTTTTAACTTATATGCTAAATATTTATATATTCAGCTTGATAAAAAAGAAATTTAGACCAACGACTATTCGCAACGGCTGAACAGCTAAAAAATTCAAAAATGCTTACCAGAAAACAATTCTTAAAGGGTTTTTCCATTCAAAACCAAGGCGAATATAAAATTACTGCCTGGCACCATTTAATTTTTTGGTTGGCATATTTTCTTTTTAATACACTCCGCTGGGGAAGTTATTACGATGATTTTCTTTTATCACTTAAAGGTAACTTGATTGGATTTCCTATTCATATGTTTTTGTGCTATTTCACAATTTATTTTTTAATTCCAAAATTTATTTTTAAACGCCGTTTTATAAGCTTTTCCTTTATTTTAATAGGGAGTATTTTCTTAATGGTAGTGGCTAAATTCTACCTCACTCTATTTCTTATAAGTAATAATGTATGGCCGGAAGGTCCTGAGGCTACTTCTCAATTCACTTTCAATTATGCCCTTACTATGATGTTGGGAGAATTTTATGTGATTTCTTTTGTAACTGCGATAAAGATAACTTTAGACTGGCTTAGTGCGAGCAAACGTGCGGCGCGACTGGAGAAAGAGCAACTTCAAACTGAATTACGCTTTCTACGCTCGCAAATTTCGCCTCATTTCTTTTTCAATACTTTAAATAATATTTACTCTCTAAGCCTTGAGCAATCCAAAAAAGCTTCGGAAACCGTTTTAAAACTTTCTGAACTTATGCGTTACTTACTGTATGAAACTAAAAACAACCAACAACCCCTTGATAAGGAAATACTCTGTATTCAAAATTACCTGGACCTGGAACGAATTAGGTATGGGGAGCAGGTAAAAATAAATATGGAGGTTACCGGAAATATCGAAGGAAAAAAAATTCCGCCTATGTTATTTATTCCATTCATTGAAAATGCCTTTAAACATGGAGCAAGCAAGAACATTGGGAATGTATGCATGTCTATTAAATTGCAGGTAAAAGACGATGATATTTACTTTACAGTAAGTAACACCATGCCAGATAAAAGAATAGGTGATAAAATGAAAAAAGAAAGCGGAGGAATAGGTATAGAAAATGTAAAAAAACGTCTGGCACTGGGCTATTCCGAGAATGATTATAATCTGGATATATATACCAAAGACGAGAATTTTATAGTGGCATTAAAATTAAAATCAAAATGAGTTTACGCTGTGTTATAATTGATGATGAGCCTTTGGCTGTAAATGTTATTAAGAATCATCTTTCCCAAATTAAAGATGTGAAAATTGAGGTGAGCTTTAATAATGCTGTTGAAGCACTTGAATTTCTAAGAGACAATCCAACAGATGTTATTTTTCTGGATATTGATATGCCTGTTTTGGATGGATTTAGTTTCCTCAATTCCTTAGAAAAAAAACCTGCTGTAATAATAACCACTGCCCACCAGGAATATGCGGTAAGAGGTTACGAACTTGATGTACTCGATTATTTGGTGAAGCCGATTTCTTTTCCCCGATTTCTAAAAGCGATAGATAAAATTAAACGTCTACAATTTAATCAGTCTTCAGAAAAAGAGCATCTGTTCGTAAAAGTGGACAAAAAGAAAATGAAGAAAATATACCTTGATGATATCCTGGTAGTAGAGAGTTTAAAAGATTATATTAAAATCATTACGCGCTCGGGTAAACATATTGTACACCAGACTTTAAGTAGTTTTACAGATAGTTTACCGAAAAACAAATTTTTGAGAATTCACCGTTCCTACACCATTGCAATAGAGAAAGTGGATGCCGTAGAAGGTAATAGTGTTGAAATAAATGGGTCTCTTTATGTAATTGGACGTAGTTATCTAACTGAAGTAAAAGCTAAAATACTGGATTTGGACTAATTTTTATGCTGGTTAGATGTGAGAAAAACATGTATGTATATATCTTTAAGTCAAATACTATCAGCTGATACTAGAAAATACTAATTGTTTAAAATAAGGATAATTCTTGTTTCAAGGCAGAAATAAAAATATATGAAGCTTATTTTAGAAGAGTGAAAATGTAGGGTTCTTTTTATACAGATTAGCTACAATTTTGCTTAAAGACAACAATTAGACTTGGTTCTTATTTAACTCTTGCCCAATATTACATTAGCTTATTATCTAAAAATCATCACTTTGTTTATAAGCTTCAATTATCGATTTCTCACCTTTTTTGCCTGGCTTGGAATTCCCGTGTTCCATGCCCACAATACCATCATAATTTTTATTATGAATAAATTTAAAGACATTTTTATAATTTATTTCACCGGTTGTAGGTTCATTTCTTCCTGGGTTGTCACCTACCTGGAAATATGCAATTTCATCCCAGGTTGCTTCAATATTAGGAATCAAATTGCCTTCCTGAATTTGTTGGTGATAAATATCAAAAAGAATTTTACAAGACGGACTATCTACGGCCTTACATATTTGATAGGCCTGTGGTGAACCCGATAAAAATAATCCCGGATGATCTCTGAAATTTAATGGTTCCAACACCATGATTATTCCGTGGGGCTCTAGAATTTCTGATGCTCTTTTTAAGGTTTCAATGACGTGAGCGGTTTGGTATTGTAAATTTTGCCTCTGATCAACATAACCGGGAACAACAGTAATCCATTTCGCATTTACTCTTTTTGCTACTTCAACGGATTCTTTAATTTGGTTTAAAAATTCTTCTCGCAGATTCTCATCCCCACTTGCAAGATTAGGTTCAGTCCAATAGATATTATGAGCCACAAAAACACCCATTCTAATATTTCTATTAGCCATTGTTTTAGCCATTTTCTCCTGCAGCTCAACAGGCTTGGCCTTCATTCCGTTATCCTCAAAGGCTGTAAAACCTCTATCGGCCATAAAATTTAGCTGATCTATAGGGTCTTCCCCGGCAAGTTCCTTAAACATCCCCAAATGTGGCGCATAAGAAAGTTTAAACTGGTTCTTTACGAAAGTAGAAACTTCTTCGAAATTCCCTGCGTAACCCAAATATGGTCCAAGCCCGGCCAGGCTTGTTGCGGCAATATTTTGTTTAATAAATTTTCTCCTGTCCATTCAAGTAAAATCTTTAATTAAATATTCAATTTAATAAAAAGAAATAAATGTTTCCTACAAACTTATGGCTGCCTACCCCTGACAGCTGAAGTACTGCATCGATCGGATTATAGGCAGCACATTAGGGTTTTAAATTATAAATAACACAGACCTGCTCTTATTTTTAAAGCTGTCAATTAGAAATTCTACTCTATTACCACTGTTCTTCTTTTATTAGTCCAGGCATAATAAAATATGTAAGCATAGCAAATCATCACTAAAATCAAGGCAATTTTAAAACTATAGGAATCGGTTAAGAATCCATAAGCCGGCGGTATAATCGCGCCACCAACTATCATGGTGCACAATACTCCTGAACCCTGGGCTTTATCATCTCCTAAGCCGTCTAAAGCAAGACTGAAAATTGTGGGGAACATAATCGAATTAAATAGGCCTACTGCAATAATTGTCCACATAGCTGCAAGTCCAACCGAAAATGTAGATATAAGTATCATACTTATTGCTCCTATTGCAAAAACACTTAAAACCTTAGCAGGGTTAAAAATAGTGGTTAAATAAGAACCAATAAACCTTCCTATCATTGCTCCCGTCCAATAAAAGGTGACAAAAACACCAACCACAGCCATATCACTTGAAGCTGACACCCCAGTACTCAAAATCCAGCTTGCGATAGTGCGCATAAAAGATGTTTCCCGCACCGTTTCAGCAAGATCAAGGCTTAAAAAATAGTTCACCATATAACTTCCCAGGGCCACTTCTGCTCCTACATAACAAAACAGACCAATGGCTCCCAGGATTAAATTTCTATTCTTTAATACTCCGCGATAGTCATTCGAAGCTTCCTTATCTCCTACTTTGGGAAGGTTTACGAAAAAGAAAACAATGGCAATTATTATTATAAAAGCTGCAATTCCCAGGAAAGGTGTTTGTACCGCTGAGGCTTCAGAAATATAATAGCTCGTTTGAGCAGTAGGATCCAGGGCTTCAATCTCGGCGGTAGTTTTTACTTTATCCTGGAGGATAAATAATGCTCCTAAAGCCGGTGCTATTGCCGTTCCAAGAGAGTTAAAAGCCTGCGATAAGTTAAGGCGGCTCGAAGCTGTTTTTTCCGAACCTAAAATAGTAACATAAGGATTTGCTGCCACCTGTAATATGGTAATTCCAGCTGCAAGTGTAAAATACCCAAACATAAAAATTCCGAAGATGCGATAGGAAGCTGCAGGATAAAAAAGCAAGCAACCTACGGCCATTGTAACCAAGCCTAAAATAATTCCTTTTTTATATCCTATTTTCGACAAAATATATCCTGCCGGTATAGATAGTAAGAAATAAGCACCAAAGAATGCAAACTGTACCATCCCGGCCTGAAAATAAGAAAGTGTAAAAACTTCTCTTAATCTAGGTATGAGTGAATCTACCAGCACGGTAATAAAGCCCCAAAGAAAAAAGAGGATAGTTACAAATATAAAAGCTGTACGATAAGATTTCTTTTGATTCATTTTCTACTAATTTTCTCTGTAAATTTCTTTATTCGGCTCGCTACTCATATAAAATTTCAACTCTCCTCCAGCCATAATATCATTATGGTCTATAAACGGGTCATCCAAAACTTTTCCATTAAGTTCTACTTTTGAAACAAAAACATTTTCTGCAGATTGGTTATCGGCAATAACCGTAAAAGTATTGCCATTGTCGAGATTTATTGTAGCCTTACTGATCGCCGGACTCCCTAAAGCATATTGTGTAGAACCGGGTGCTACGGGATAAAAGCCAAAACTACTGAAAATATACCAGGCGCTCATCTGTCCAAAATCATCATTCCCGCCTAAACCATCAGCACCGGTTTGATACTGGTCTTTTAAAATCATCCTTATTTTATCCTGGGACTTCCAGGGAGTATTGGTCCAATTGTACAAATAAGCAACATGGTGCGATGGTTCGTTTCCATGCACGTAATTGCCAATTATTCCTTCCCTGGAAATATCTTCCGTATGTTCAAAATATTTATCAGGTAATTCCATTGAAAACAAAGAATCTAAATGCTGAGAGAATTGCTGCTTTCCACCCATCATCTCAATCATTTCCGCCGGCTGATGTGGAACATACAGGCTGTAATTCCAGGCATTCCCTTCAATAAAACCCTGCCCGTGGGTATTTAAAGCATCAAACTCTTTTTTAAAACTTCCATCATCCAGTTTAGGCCTCATAAAGCCCGTTTTACTATCAAAAACGTTTTTATAGTTTTCAGACCTTTTAAAAAATTCGTCATAAACCTCGCTATTCCCTATTTTTTCTGCCGCCTGCGCTATGGCCCAATCATCGTAAGCATACTCCAGTGTTTTGGATACCGAGGCGCTGTTTTTATCTTCAGGCACATATCCTTTTTCCATATAGTATTCCAGACCATCATAATAACCCGTTTTGGCAGTTTGTACCATTGCATCTAAAGCGCGTTCTTCATTAAAACCAGCATTTCCTTTTACGATGGCATCGGAGATTACTGAAGCGCTGTGATAACCAATCATACACCAATTCTCATTAGCGTAATGCGACCAAACCGGTAGCATTTTATGGACACTCTGGTCATAATGAGCCAGCATCGCCTCCACCATGTCACTATTACGCTCGGGTTGTAAAATATTAAACAGCGGATGTAAGGCCCGATAAGTATCCCACAGTGAGAAACTAGTATAATTCACAAAATCCTCAGCCTGGTGAATATTCATATCTATTCCACGGTATTTACCGTCCACATCCATATATTCGGTAGGTCCCAAGAAAGCGTGGTACATAGCGGTATAAAAATTTGTCATTTCGGCATCATTTTCAGCTTCTACTACTACTTTATTTAATTCCTCATTCCACTTTTCACGAGCATCATCTTTTACTTTGTCAAAATCCCAATGCGGAATTTCGGTTTTCATATTATTAAGCGCTCCTTCGGAGCTTACCGGGGAAATTGCAAGTTTAACTTGAAGTTTTTCCTCGGCTTCCATATCAAAATCAAAATACATTCTGATTTTTTCACCCGCTACTTCAGGGAAATTCTCATCCTGGTCGAATTTACCCCAGAAACCATTATAAGGTTGTTTATCGTAACGTGCTCGCCCGTAATTTTTAATGGGTCTATCAAAGCTCATGGCAAAGAAAACCTTGCGAGTTCTTGCCCAACCGTTGGTTTGTCTAAAACCTGTTATTAAAGTATCATTTTCTACCCTAACAAATGTCCATACATTTTTATCATCGTAATTATAAATTCCAGACATTAAATCCAGGATAACGTGGGCTTCTTCTTTGTCCGCAAAAGTATACCGATGCATGCCTACCCGGCTTGACGCCGTCATTTCAGCTTCAATATCATAATCTTCCAGAAAAACTTTATAATAACCGGCTTCGGCAGTCTCGGTTTTATGCGAAAAACGAGAACGATAACCACTATTCGGGTTAGCTTCTGTTCCAGGATTCAATTTTAATTCGCCCGTGGTGGGCATTATTAAAAAATCACCTAAATCGGAATGACCGGTACCGCTAAAATGGGTATGGCTGAAACCAATTATCGTGGAATCATCATACTGGTAACCTGCACAATATTTATAAACATCGGGGTTATATTTACCATCTACCGCGTAAGGAATGGTATCTGTATCAGGACTTAACTGCACGCTTCCAAAGGGCACCGTAGCACCGGGATAGGTATGACCCATTTTGGCCGTACCAATCATTGGATCTACAAACTGAGCGAGATCTTTTAGATCTTGGGTTGAAGATAAATTATTCGATTCAGTAGTTTTTTCTTCTTTTCCGCAGGAAAAAAACAACAGGAACACTAAAAATGTTCCTGTTGAAGTAATAAAATTATTGTTGAATTTCATTCATTTTTAATTTATGTAGATTGAAAGATCCGCCTCATATATTATAGTTCATTAGTCAAAGAATAAGGAAAATCAGATTCTTCAGTTCCTCGTTTCTTATTAGGGGTATCGCCCATTTCTATATCGATCACTGCTCCTTTCATCAGTTCTTTGTGACTTAAGAAATTCTTCGTGTATTCCTTTCCGTTTAATTCCATTTTCTGAATATACTTATTGGAATCACTATTTTGAGGAGCATTAATAATAAGCTCGTTTCCATTTTCAAGTTCTACAGTTACTTTTTTGAAAAGCGGAGCACCCATTACGTACTCATCTGTCGCTGGAGCTACGGGATAGAAGCCCATTGCAGAAAATACATACCAGGCTGAAGTTTGCCCGTTATCCTCATCGCCGCAATAGCCATCGGGAGTTGGTTGGTACATTCTATCCATAGTTTCTCGTACCCAATATTGAGCTTTCCAGGGTTCACCTGCATAATTATACAGGTAAATCATATGCTGAATTGGTTGATTTCCGTGTGCATATTGGCCCATATCGGCAACTTGCATTTCGCGTATTTCGTGGATTACCCCACCGTAATAACTTTCATCAAAAACCGGAGGCATTTCAAATACTTTATCTAATTGAGCTACAAATTCTTTTTTACCTCCCATTAAATCAATCAATCCTTGGGGATCGTGAAAAACCGACCAGGAGTAATGCCAGCTGTTACCTTCAGTAAATGCATCTCCCCATTTAAACGGATTAAAATCTTCTACAAATTCTCCGTTCTCTTTCTTTCCACGCATTAGCTTGGTTTCCGGATCATAGAGTTTTTTATAGTTAAGGCTACGCTCTTTATAAAGTTCAATCTCTTCTTTAGGACGATTTAGTTTTTTTGCCAGTTGATATATTGCGAAATCATCGTAAGCATATTCTAAAGTTCTGGCGGCATTCTCATTGATACCCACATCATAAGGAACATAACCAAGCTCTTTATAATATTCAGCCCCAGCACGTCCTACTGCGGTCATAGGCCCTTCATTGTTCGCGCCATTTAGAAGTGCTTCATATAATAAATCAATATCATAATCAAACTTCCCATCAGTTTTTAAATAAGCATCAGCAACAACTGAAGCCGAGTTGTTACCCACCATAATGTTCCTAAGTCCCGGACTCGCCCATTCTGGCAACCAACCGCTTTCTTTATAAGCATTGGCCAGGCCCTTCTGGATGTTAGCATTTAGTTCTGGGTACATTAAATTTAAGAACGGAAATAAAGAGCGGAAAGTATCCCAAAAACCGGTATCTGTAAACATATAACCGGGCAAAACTTCCCCGTTATACGGACTGTAATGTACTACTTCGCCTTCGGCATTATATTCATAGAATTTTCTTGGAAAAAGCAAGGAACGGTACAATGCGGAATAGAATGTTGCTACTTCATCTGGAGTCCCACCTTCCACTTTAATTCTGGAAAGTTCTTGATTCCATTCTTCGCGGCCTTTTTCTTTTACGGTTTCAAAATCGTCATTTCCAATTTCTTCCATGTTTAATTCGGCCTGGTCATAACTGATAAAGGACGAAGCTACCTTTGCATTAATAATTTCTCCTTTTTCAGTTTTAAAACTGATCACACTTCCTACGTGCTCAGCTTCAACTTCCAGTTCTTCTGAAATTTCTTCCCCGCTAAATGTATGGGAAGCGGTAAATTCTTTATCAAATTTTATAATGAAATAGTTCTTGAAATTATCTGGCACTCCTCCACTGTTTTTGGTCGTATACCCAATTATTTTATTTTCTTCAGGGATAATCTTTACATAAGAACCCATATCCAATGCATCAATAACTATATGAGAACTATCAGATTCCGGGAAAGTGAAGCGGAAACGAGCTGCTCTTGACGTAGGTGTTATCTCGGTGGTTACATCATGATCGGCAAGATATACGCTGTAATAGTGCGGATTCACTTTTTCCGATTTATGGGAAAACCAACTGGCCCGGGCATCTTCATTAAATCGAATTTCTCCGGTTATGGGCATGATTGCAAATTGGCCATAATCGTTCATCCAGGGAGAAGGTTGATGCGTTTGTTTAAACCCACGCAGTTTATCTGCAGTATACTGGTAAGCCCAACCGTGGCCCATTTTACCGGTTTGTGGGGTCCAAAAATTCATTCCCCAGGGACGGGCAATGGCCGGATACACATTTCCATTGGACATGCTCGGCTTAGAATCCGTTCCCATAAGCGGCTTTACCCAATCTACCGGATTTTCAACTACTTCTACAAGGTAATCCTGCGCATTGACAAACGTTGCAAAAAAGCAAAACGCAAGGACAAAAAAATTAGTTTTCATATAATAATATTTTATTTATTTATTGGATTTGGCTTAACTCCTTCATGAGTGATTACTACAGGTTTTATATGCCCATTTTCATCAAAATACATTCTATCAATACAGGTTTCCCTTGAATTTCGATCGGTTTCACCCTTTGGACGGCGATGGTAAACCATGTAGTAATCATCTTTCCCAGGGGTTTTTATTACCGAATGATGTCCCGCCCCAGTGGCTATATCAGGATCTTGTTGTAATATGGTTCCTATTCTTTCGAAGGGGCCAGTAGGAGAATCGGCAATTGCATAGGCTACACTGTAATCTGGACCGGTCCAGCCGCCCTCAGACCACATAAAATAATATTTCCCATCTCGTTTAAACATAAAGGGTCCCTCGACGTAACCTTCCGGGGTCACTTCTTTAAAAGTTTCACCATCTTCAAAAGGTTTGAAACCTGTGAAATCATCATTTAATTTTGCTACGTTACAATGTTGCCACCCGCCATAGAACATATAATATTCCCCATCATCTTCATACACAAACTGGTCTATAGGCTGGGCGCCATTATGGAATTTACCAATTAAGGGTTCCCCTAAATAATCTTCGTACGGTCCTTCCGGGCTTGAAGCTTTCGCCACTCCAATTCCTCCTAACTCATCATCGCTTTGAATGTCATTAGCACCGAAGAACAGGAAATAAACTTCATTTTTTCTAATAATGGCAGGCGCCCACATGGCCCGTTTAGCCCATTCTACCTCCGCAGTATCAATTATTCTCTCGTGCTTTTCCCAGTTTACCAGGTCTTTTGATGAAAAAGCATCAAGAAATACCTGTTCCTCGTATGGGGCGGAATAAGTAGGGAAAATCCAGTATTCATCATCAAAAACAATTCCTTCAGGATCAGCATACCATCCGGGAAAGACCGGGTTGTTGTTTTGAACTGTTTCTTCTTCTGTTTTCTCTTCTTTTCCCTTATTATCTTCTGCATTCATTTTGCAACTTGTAACCCCAAGAGCCACAAACACTAATAATAAAAGGGTTTTATAAGAATTTTTCATCTGTAATAATTTTTGTTTAAACTTCATAGTTATTCCAGTCCATTACTTCATTTCTAGTTGCGGGATCCATAGCTACTTTCAAAAAACCTTCATCGTATTTCATTCCATGTTTCTCAAGCACATAAGCTGGCACACCGTCCCAAACATTGGGAGTATTCCCACGATAATCCAGGTACTTAAATCCTGGTTCACTGGTAAAGTACCCCGTAACTACCAGGTTTCTGATATTCCTAAAAAACACCGGACCTGGAGAATTCTCTTCAAAAGCTCTGGGATAAGCCATGTTATCAATAATTTCCATTTGATTTTCTTTTGAAATCTCATTGAAAGCTGCTTCAAAATGTTTATTGCTTTCCCGATTAATCCACATTAAACCTCCGCGCATGGGAATTTGATGTTCGGGAATGTCTTTTACAATAAACTCGATGAATTCTGGCACACCAGCTTCTGTAGCCGAAACCGATTCTTCATCTTCAGGAATAATAATATCTGCCAATATAGAAATGGTAGCCATCTCTTCTTTAGAGAAAAATGTCTTGGAATATAGATCTTCATCCCTTTTCTCTTCAGCAGGGGTTCTTCCATAACCTTCTTTTTCTTCAATAATATCACCTTCTACGATAGGTGATTTTTTATCAGTTACGCAGCTGCTAAGGAACAGGCTGGATCCTACGCCGCCCAGTACCAGTGCTTTTAATGACTCCCTTCTATCCATAATTTATAAGCTTTATACATTTCCTTTTTTAAGCTGTTCAGTCAAATAATCAGTAGCTCGCCAGGCTAGCGCCAGGATAGTCCAGGTTGGATTCTTATCGGCCTGGGATACAAATGGACCGCCATCCATAACAAATAAGTTTGGCACATCGTGAGCCTGGTTAAATTCATTTACCACAGAATTTTTAGAATCTTTACCCATCCTGGTTGTTCCCACCTCGTGGATAATTTTCCCCGGATTTTCAAGTCCGTAATTTGTTTCTTTTCCGGGTTTATCACCTAACGGAACTGCGCCCATATTATGCATCACTTCTTCAAAAGTATCCTGCATATGCCGGGCTTGTTTTACTTCTTCATCAGACCAGGTATAATTGAATTTTAGCACTGGAATCCCATACTTATCAACAGTATTCGAATCGATCTCGCAATAATTTTCTTTTCGTGGAATACTCTCTCCACGCCCGGCCATTCCAAAGGTAGCTCCATAGAATTTTTTCACATCTTTTTTAAGACCCGTGCCATAAGCATTTCGTGAAGTATCACCGGTAATTTCTTTTAAAGCCTGGGTATTAAACCCAAATCCATAAGCGGGCATACTCATTCCTCCCCAATATTCAATATGGTATCCGCGGGTAAAACCAAGGTCTTTACTATCATTTAGCCACCATGGTGTATAAAGGTGCATTCCGCCTACACCATCTTCATTGTAACGTTCTCTATCTACCAATTGGGGAATAAATCCCATTCTAGAAGATCCCGTTGAATCGTGAAGATACTTCCCTACCACTCCGCTGGAGTTTGCAAGTCCATTAGGGTGCTGTGCAGATTTGGAATTAAGTAAAATTCGTGCCGAACTACAGGCACTCGCAGCTAATATCACCACTTTTGCTTTAATTTCGTAATCTCTTAGATCGTCTTTGTCTATATAGGAAACTCCAGTGGCTTCACCTTCCCCATTAGTTAAGACTTCTCTAACCATGGCGTTTACATAAAGATCTACATTACCGGTTTTAACGGCTGGTTTCACCAAAACAGATGAAGAAGAAAAATCGGCATAAGCCATACAGGAACGTGAACATTGGTTACAGAAAAAGCAAGCACCACGCTCTTTATTAACCGGTCTTGTAAGTATTGATAAGCGTGAAGGAATCATAGGCACTCCTGCCTGGTTCGCACCTTTTTTAATATACAACTCGTGTAACCTAGGTTTTGGAGGTGGTAAAAAGAAACCATCAGGTTCATTTGGAAGGTTTTCTTTAGTTCCAAACACCCCAATTAATTTATCTACTTTATCGTAATATGGTTTAACGTCTTCATATCCTATTGGCCAGTTATCACCTTTTCCATCAAAATCCTTTCGTTTAAAATCCAGGGGACCAAAACGAAGTGATATACGTCCCCAGTGGTTGGTTCTACCACCTAACATCCTTGAACGGAACCAAGCAAACTCTGTATTTCCATTTTGAGTATAAGGTTCTCCTTCCAGTTCCCAGCCCCCATAAGCCATATCGAAATCTCCAAAAGGTCTTGTAGTAGCTGCACCTCTACGGGGTGACTCCCAAGGCCATCTAAGCTGGGTTCGCTGTTCTTTATTTGCCGGATCAAAATCTGGTCCTGCTTCAAGCAATGCGATTTTAAAACCTGCATCTGCCAGTAGCTTTGCCGCCATACCTCCACCAGCACCTGAGCCTACTATGCAGACATCATATTTAGTTGATTGTTTTTTTATTTGAAATGACATTAATCCAAGTTATGTTGTTAAACCTTCTCCATCTTTTGTACGACTCTTCCTGATTTTGATAATGCCACCGCATAAGCCCCCAACATAGTAGCATTATTGGTACCTAGTCGGGAAATACCTACTGGAACTCTCTTATCTTGTACAAACTCAATTTCCCTGGAAGAAAATGGAACTTTAATTTTTCTAATTGCTTTTTTATAAAATGCCTGCTTTGTGTCTTGTTCTTCAAAAGAAAAGGCCTGAGATACTATTCTATTAAATTTGTCCTTATTCCTATTTTCAATTTTGCCATTTAAATGCTTTAATATTTGAGGTAGCAGTAATTTAGAAGAACCTGCTATGCCCCCGCCAATAACCACACCTCCATCAATTATATTTATAACATTGGCCAGTGCTTCTGCGACTACTTTTGCAACACTATCATAAGCCATAATTGCGGCTTCCCTGTTACCCTTCTTTTCACCTAAGGCTATTTCAAAAATATCCTTTGGGCTTAACTCATAGCTTTCTTGGGAGTATTTTTTATAATAGGATTGGATGCCCCTTACACTCACACTCTCCTCGGCAATAATTTCAGGCTCTAAGAGATTTCTCATCAACCAAATTTCCCCACCCGCAGAATTATCACCTTTACAGATTTCCTGGTTTATAACTACCCCGGCGCCAAAACCGGTACCTAAAGTAATACCTATTAAATTTTTAAACTCTTTTTTTATTTCGAACTGCTTAAAACCTTTATTAACTTCAGGAAGAAAACCACCAATAGCCTCTCCATAGGTAAAAAGATCTCCGTCATTATTAATATAAGTAGGTAAGTTAAAATGCTCCTCCAACATTGGCCCTAAAGCCACTCCTCCTTTAAAAGAGGGAAAATTAGGTGGGCTTATAATAATTCCCTTTTCGTATTCCGCAGGTCCTGGGAAAGCAAAACTAATAGCAACTGCCTTCGCTGGCAATATGAGCTTTTTTACTTTTCTAAACCCTTCAATAATATTTTTCAGGCATTTTTCTAAATCTGTTGAGTTGGATGGCAAGGTGATAAAAGGAGTAATTGGTTTACCTCCTTTTAAAGCGGAAAAAACAAAATTAGTTCCACCTGCATCTAATGTTAAAACTATTCTTTCGTCTTGAAATATTTTCATTTGCAAACTTGGCAGTAAGATTTTGGGTTTTATATTTTGTTATTTCAACAAATGCGGTTTTTCCTGGTAAGTTTTCCATAGAAATTCACCAAATAGCGTATTGGCCCAGGCGAACCATTCACGGGAGAAATTTGTGGGATCATCTTTATGGAAAGTTTCGTGCATAAAGCCAGTATCTCCGTGGGTATTTTTAAGCGTATCTATACACCATTTAATTTCTTTATCATCATTACTGGTTAAGCCTTTCATGGTGATAGACATAGGCCAAATCATATCCAATGCTACGTGGGGACCTCCTATTCCTTCAGCTGCAGTTCCTTCAAAAAAGAAAGGATTGTCTTTAGACCAGATATAATTACGTGTATTTTGATAAATAGGATCATCTGGAGCGACTGCGCCTAAGTAAGGTAAAGAAAGTAAACTAGGTACATTAGCATCATCCATTAACAACTGGTTCCCGAAGCCATCAACTTCAAAAGCATAAATTTTACCATATTTTTTATGATCTACTACAGCATACTCATCCAGTGCGGTTTTTACTTCTTCTCTCAAATTCTTGAGTTCCGTTGCTCTTTCGGCATCTCCATGGATTTCTGTTAACATTTCCGCTGCCTGCTCCAGGCTCACCACCGCGAAGAAATTTGATGGAATTAAAAAAGAAAATACAGTTGCATCATCACTAGGTCTAAATGCAGAACAAATTAGGCCTACCGGATTTACCGGATACCCATAGCCCTGTAACGCCCGTGTATCGGTAGCCTTGGGGGTTTCTCGCTGGAAAGAATAAGCGCCTCTATCATCCTTTTTTTGTTGATCTTTAAATACTTTCAAGATAGAATCAATGGCTTTAATCCAATCCTCATCAAACGGGCTAGTATCACCGGTAGATTTCCAATAATGATAACCCAACCTAATTGGGTAACATAAAGAGTCAATCTCCCATTTACGCTCGTGTACACCAGGCTTCATATCCGTTAAATCGCTGAACCATTCACCTTTCTTTTCAGGATCATCATAAAAAGCATTAGCATACGGATCTTTTAATATATATTGAGTCTGCTGATTTATGACACCCGCTATAAGTTTTTTAAGTTTTTGATCTTTCTCGACAAAAGTCATATAAGGCCAAACCTGCGCTACACTATCCCTTAACCACATGGCGTCAATATCCCCGGTTATTACATAGGTGTTTGGTTTCCCATTTATCTCTGAATAGGTTACTGTGGTATCCAAAGTATTGGGAAAGCAGTTATTAAATAGCCACCCCAGTTCTTCATCCTGTACATTTTTCTGAAATTCTGCTATAACTTTTTCTATTACTTTACTTTCAAAATTTCGATCTCCCTTAGGAGTTCTAACCACTGGGAATTTTTTAAAAAAACCGGTTATTTCTGAAGCATTAAGATGAAATGGATCCAACATTGTTAGACCACCTGCTAATGCGGTATTTTGTATAAATTTTCTGCGTTTCATATATTAAAATTTCTGTAGGGATTAATAAGTAATATTTCCAAATTCTTACTTTGCTTTATTTAATTGATTATCTTCCTAAAACAGTTTTAAACCTATGTTTTTTTTCAGATTCCCTAAGTACACTATTTTTTTATTCAACAGATATTTTATCGGGGCCTGACTTTAAAATTATCATTTCTTACTAATATCAGGATTTTCTGCGTAAGCTTCCCATAATTCCTCAAGTGTGTTTCCGGTTATTTCTTTCCATAATATTTCGGAATAAGTATTTTCTCGCATATTTCTATCGAGAGTTACAACAAGATTCCGGTTATAATTATTTGAAATCCAAGCCAAAAACCTGGCAGTTATTCTATAGCTATTTTTATAGGATTGACCGGCTGAATAATCTGGCAGAAACCATTCTGCATCTTCATTATTAACCCCATATTTATAACGTACATAATCTGCAATTCCCTCGGTGAGCCATCCCGGTCCGGCTTTATGCGGATAAGATTGTACTATATGCATGGCTTCGTGAGTAATTACATCTAAATCGTTTGGCTTCTTTTTAAGCCATTGGGAGCTTATTGTAATTTTACCATTATGTGCGTAGGCTACCCCACTATAAGAAGTATCAATTTTTACATAAATAGTGTCACTTACCTCTGAGTTAAAATCCCGAACCAATTCTGGATACACTTTAAAAAAAGTTTTTATTAAACCGCTTTTTACTTCCTTGTCCAAAAGAGGATCATCATTAGTGAAAATTAAGGTTTTATCTTTTTCCTGAAAAACTTCTGGTCGCTGCGCATGAAGCTCGCTTACCATGAAGATGGTAAACAATCCGATAAGTATGTAGTTATTCTTCATATTTCAATATCGCTTCTACTTTTTCCTGAGCTTTCAGAGTTATTTTTTTCTCTTCAAGAATTTATTAATACTTCAAGATTCTTTCATTAATTAAAAAAGTGGAGGTGGAATTAATTAGGCTAACAAATAAATATGAAAAAACTATTAAAACATGATGCCTCACCCCCACTATTTCTCATTACAAAACTTCTATTTAAGAATAAATTCTAGTCAATCACTTTTGGGTTTAAAATTCCCGACAAATAATAAAGAGGCCAAAATTCACAATTCTGACCTCTTTGGCTAATTTAACTTATTCCGGTATTGATAATAGGCGCCACTCACTCATTTGGAATAGACCCCCTCCATTATTATTTATTACATTAAACCTATAATGAGTATAACCAGTTTCATTTTCAAAGTAGAACTCCCTGGTTAAATTCCTTCCGCTGAAGGTTTGATCAACTCTTTCATCTAAGACTTCCCAGTTTTCACCATCGTTTGACCCTTCAATTTGCCAATCACGCGGATCCCTATCTGGCGCATCATTTCCGGAAGTTAATTGATAAAAACTCACTACTTTCTCTTCTTCAAATTCAAGGTTTACCCAAAAAGGTTGCTCGTATCCAGATAAGTACTTAGAGTTTAAATCTCCATCAATTAATTTTAGTGAGCCTTCATTTCCGGTAGGTCCACCGCTATTCTCTCTATTCACAGATATTTCAGCTTCATCAGTAATATCTATTGGTGCAGAAGCAATAACTTTCAATTGTGCTTCAGCACTTATACTCTCCTGGTCCTGAGAAACTATCCTTAAAACAGTTTCTCCAGCGCCTACAGCAGTAATAGTCACTGATTTATCTTCATTCATTACAAGATCAGCAACACTAGGGTCATCAATCTCCCAAACATAGTCCCTGGCAGGAAAAATGTTGGGTACAAATCTTGCTTTGATATCCTCTGTTTCCCCTGAAATAAGTAAGATGTCAGTATTATCTAAAGTAACACCGGTTTCTACCAAATCGGGGAAATCCCTACGTCCCTCACAGGAAAATAATCCTACCAGAAAAGTAGAGAGGATAATATTCTTCAAATTGAAAATTTTTGTGTTCATATTATAATTTTTTAATAACCTGGATTTTGTTCTAAATTAGGATTGGTTTGCACCTGTCTTAGCGGTATAGGGTATATTGTCCTATAATCTTCACTTGGTTCGTGATCCCACCATGTTCCTGTGGTGAACTCTCCAAATCTTATAAGATCTGTACGACGTTTACCTTCAAAGATAAATTCACGGCCTCTTTCTTCCAGTAATTCATCTAATGTTAGAGTAGCAGTTGTATATGAAGCTTCAGCCCAGTCTTCATCATTGAAATAACGACTCTTACTTTCGTTAATAAGATCTACCGCTTCAGCAGTTGCACTTCCACCATTTAAACGCATTAAAGCTTCAGCTTTGTTAAAATACATTTCGGTTAACCTGTAAATCACAAAATCGTTCTCTAAATAGTTTTCATCAGTTTGCGTTCCCGATCGGTATTTATGGAAGCGCGCTCCACTGTTCTCCTCTCCATCTGTCATACTTCCTTCTCCGGTTTGACCCTCGCTGTTTCTTCTAATATTATTTACATAAACCAAAGGCTCTCCATTATACTCTTCTGATCCAAGAATAGGCTGATCTGTACCGAATCTATATTGAGGTCCAAATAAAAACCATTCTTGTTTTCTAATATCGCTTTCTCTATATTCATCAAAAGCTGAAGGAATTACAACAAAAGCATTCCAGCCTGAATAATTTACATCCAGCGCAGGGGCCATGTTGGAAAAACCGGAATAAAATGCACGCCAATCATAACCAAATCCATTCTCTCTACTAAATGGAAACTGAAAAATATTTTCTGGCGAAAGTTCATTCTGATTATTAAAAGGACCTAATGGATCCTGGTCTAATGCCATACTTCCCATAAGCGCACCACCTTCTCCATCAATTACCTTATTAGCATACTCAATGCTTTCCTGCCATCTTGGTTCTCCGCTCCAAACTTCAGCATTTAGATATAATTCAGATAACATGGCGTATCCAACAGCTTTAGATACTCTACCAAGTAAAGATTGGGACAAGGGCTGAAGGCTTTCAACATTTTCCAACAATTCACTTTCAACAAATGCAAAAACCTCTTCTCTAGATGCAGTAGCCGGATTCTGAGGCTCACCCACTTGAGTAACAATAGGAATATTACCAAAAAGATCCATTAATTTCATATAATGGTAGGCCCTTAGAACTTTTGATTCTGCCACTAAAGATTCTAACCTTTCCTGGGAAATATTTGCAGATTCAGGATCGATATTTTGAATATCAGTAATCGCCGAGTTTACATAACCGACTCCAGTCCACATCAAACTCCAGGTATTGGCCAATCTCCCTTCTTGGGTAGTCCAGGTGTGATAATGTTGCCGTATGTGATCTCCTCCATCGAATCCATGGGGGCCTTTTTGAGGCCATGCAACCTGGTCAGCCGATAATTCATTGTGATAATAATACCCATTTTGTCCAGACCAGGATAACCAGGCCTGCATATGTGTAAAAGGTCTTAGAGTAGCCTGAATAATTTCGAGTTCATTATTATAGAAATTTGATTCCTCAAGTTCGGAATATGGACTTTCATCCAAATCCATACAACCGAAGAAACTAAATACTAACGTGAAGCAGGCTAAATTTTTTATATTTAATAAATTCTTCATTTCTTGTGTGTGTTTAAAATTTAACATTGATACCGGCAGTAATCGTGGTAGTTCTTGGGTAAAAATTCCTGTCATCTACACCAGGATACAACCCAGTATCCTGAACTTCAGGATCTCTACCGGTGTATCCAGTAATTACAGCCAGGTTCCGTGCATTAGCATATACTCTAAGGGCATTGAAAGGACTATTTTCTCCAAATTTGAAATTATAACCAAGAGTTACGTTATCTAGCTTTACAAAATCACCACTTTCCAGATAATAATCTGAATACTGAGGCTGTTCACTAATATGGCTATACTGGTCTAAAGCAGAGGTCAAAACATTTCCTCCAATATTAGGGTTTCCATAAAACAGGTCTACTGTATTCAGGATATCATAATCGAATTTTCCTCGTAAGAAAATGGTAAGATCAAAGTTCTTATAGCGAAATGTATTAGTCAGTGATGCATTGTACTTTGGCATCCCGTTTCCTATTATCGCATTATCTTCTTCCGGACTAATCTCACTTGCTGTTGCAACTGATCCATCGGCTTTATAAAATAGCCATTCTCCCTCCTGTGTAAACCCGGCAAACCTTTTCCCGTAGAAATTCCCAATTGGTCCTCCTTCTGTATTTCTAATTGCATCACCTAAATTTCCTGGGTTTCCAATATTTCCCCCAAAAATTTCACTGGCAATAAACTGATCATTTGAAAGAGTTGTTAGTTCGTTTTCCTGATAACTACCAGCCATGTCGATAGTCCAGCTAAAGTCTTCAGAATTAATGGCTCTAAAAGACATTCCTAATTCTACCCCTTTATTGGTTATAGTACCAACATTGGTATAAATAGTACGCTGAACAAACGGTGGTTGAGGCACTTCATAACTTAAAAGCAAATCTTCAGTACGTCGGTTATAAACATCCAAAGCCCCCGTTAATCTGTTATTAAATAGACCAAAATCCAATCCAACGTTCCATTCCTTCTTTCTTTCCCATCTTAAGTCAGGGTTAGGGTTCTTATTAGCTCCGTAGGTTTGATAGAAAGTAGGGATATATTGTCCATCGGCATTTGGGGAGTCTGGATATATTGGATAACGTCCACCAGTACCAAGGGTCACTAAAGATTGATAATTCGGAATGCCCTGATTTCCGGTAATACCATAATCAGCTCTTAGTTTAAGATTAGAAACAAAGTCTGTATCTTCCATAAAAAGTTCATCTGATATTAACCAGGCAGCAGAAACGGCAGGGAAATTACCCCATTTATTATTAGCTCCAAATTTAGAAGACCCTTCCCTACGCATAGATGCCTGCAAGAAGTAGCGATCTTTAAAAGAATAATTTACCCTCGAAAAAAATGCGATAAGTGTATTATCATTCTTAAAACTGTTTAAACTTGGGCGGGGCAAATCGGTATCGATAATAGCATTACCAGCCCCAAAATTCCAGTCTAAAAATGCATCAGTAGTGAAACCACTGTTATTCATATCAAAGGTCTCTTGCGTGGTATACTGGTAACTATATCCTCCTAAAAGATCAAAAGTATGATCTCCTATTTCTCTCTCGAAGGTTAAGGTAGGTTCAAAAGTAGTGGTGTGATCCAATAGGTTGGATTTATAAGCATAACCAGTTCCCAGGTACTCACTTCCGTCATTATACTGATTCCAATCCTGGATTGATCGATGCTGCCTGTCATTCCATGTATTGCGTTGGTAAGATCCAAATGCAGCAACTATTAAGCCTTCTGTAATTTCAAAGGAAGCTTTAGCATCACCTGAAAAAGTTTGCTGTTGTCGCTTATTAAACCTGTTTTCATATTCAGAAAAGGGATTATAGCCTCTTTGAGGTTGATAAAAACCGAATTTCCCTTCATTATACAAATCGGTTCCTTCGTCCACAGAGTAAGGAGCATATATTGGCGCAGTGGGATTCCAATCTGTTACAATACCAAATTGACCTCCCCCTAATAAATTAGCATTGTTAAAGTTGGTCACAATACTGGACTGAAAATTCAATCTATCGTCGAAAGCAGATTGATTAAAACTAGCTCTAACCCCAAATTCTTCTCGTTCATTTTCCAATGCAATTCCTTCAAGATTTCTGTAATATAATGAAACCCTGTAATTACTGTTTTCTCCCCCACCGGAAGCTACAAAATTATGATACTGGCTAAGGTTCGTATCATTAACAAGTTCGTCAAAAATATCTGTACTATAGCCGAAATCATTGGAAGAGAATACACCATCTTCCATAGCTTGCCTATATTGTGCTGCAGATAAAAAATCTGGTTTAGCATTCACAAAATCCCGGGATAAAAATGTCGAATATTCAAAACTAGTTATTCCAGCTTTACCTTTTTTGGTAGTTATTAATATAACACCATTATTCCCTCGGGTTCCATAAATTGCCGAAGCGGCACCACTTTTAAGTACATCAAAAGACTCAATATCATTTTGCTGCACAAGGTCTAAACTACCACCTGGAATACCATCTATAACAATTAGAGGTTCGGTATTACCGGTTATTGAGGTCACCCCTCTAAGTTGAATAGATGTTCCTGCATTCGGATTATTGCCTGCAGGTCTGGTAATTGACAAACCAGGCACTTTCCCTTGAATAAGGGACAAGGCATTAGTAACAACACCCTGATTAAAATCATCTTCAGTTACTTTAGTAATAGAAGTAGTTACAGACCTTCTATTTTGCGTACCATACCCTACCAGAACTACCTCATCCAAAGATTCCTGGCTGGCTTCCATTTCGATATCAATCGAAGATTGACCATTTACATCTTGTTCAACAGTCTGCATTCCAACGAAAGAGAAAACCAGTACAGCATCCTGATTTTCTAATGTTATAGAGTAATTTCCGTCAAAATCAGTTTGAGCTCCATTGTTAGTTCCTTTTTCCTGGATTGTCACCCCCGGTAGAGGTAATCCATCAGAATCAGTAACAGTACCTGTAACCGTATTTTGGTTCAGCGCATTTGGATATGCCTGGACAATCTGAAATACCATGAATAAGAAAAACAAAAAATATTTGCGATTCAATCGAAGGTAAATAGACCTTAAAAACAGGCTAGTCTTTTTTTCCATATTAGTTTAAAGTTGAGTTAGTATTTAACAATAAATTAGTAAAGCTAATATACTAAAACGGTTTAGTTAAAAAAATAATATTTAAAAATTATATGATTTTAACATAATATATGTTGGTGAAATAGGTCTTTAAATGTTTAGAAAATCAGGAAAAGTACTTTGTCTCAAGGGGAATATGGAAACCACCTGATAGCATATTTAGAAGGATACTCATTATTTTATAATTTATTGAATCTATCAAAAGCTTATCAAATATTTTTTCTTCCAAATACAGGAAAAAAATATCAGGTACATTTTTTCTAAAAAAAAGCTGCCTAGGATTTTAACCAATTCCAATATATATATATGAGGACAATTAAATAATTGCAGACCAAAAGTGCCTCAAATCTCATCATTTATAACTTTCGAAAAAATGTGGGAAGTGCATAGAAAAAGCAACTTTTAACCAGGCAGGACACTGAAGCACGCATTAAATGGCTGCTTTACTAAAACACAATGATTTTTTTAAAGCCATATCTTGTTTTGCTAAATCGTTTTAGTATATTAGCCTGATATACTTAGTTAAGCACCTGTTTAATCATTAGAGAATGAACAATTTTCTTAAATCTTCTCATTATTTATCAAAGAGATACTACGCAATGAAATTTTTCATTTCGATCGAAGCTCTTATTCCACTTATGATTTTCACAAACTTAAATACATATAGTTGAAACGATTAACCTCTTAAACCAATTGAAATGGACAAAAAAAATAAGGATTTAAATAAATTTTCAAGAAGAAAGTTTATAAGCCGTACCGCAACAGTTGCCGCGGGTATTTCTATCGTTCCAAGGCATGTACTTGGAGGAGTTGGATATACATCCCCTAGTGACAAATTAAATATTGCTGGGATTGGCGTAGGTGGAATGGGACGAGCTAATCTTAGGGAAATGGCAGGGGAAAATATTGTAGCCCTTTGTGATGTGGATTGGAAATATGCCCAAAGAGCATTTAATGATTATCCTCAGGCTAAAAAGTTTAAGGATTACCGTAAGATGTTAGATGAAATGGGTGATGATATAGATGCAGTTGTAATAGCAACTCCTGATCATACTCACGCTGTAACGGCTGCTGAGAGTATGAAAATGGGGAAACATGTATATTTACAGAAACCTCTTACCCATTCTATTTATGAATCCCGGTACCTAACCGAACTCGCTAAGGAAACAGGTGTTGCCACCCAGATGGGTAACCAGGGGCATTCTGGGGAAGGTACCAGACTTTTTGCTGAATGGATTCGAAATGGAGAAATTGGTGATCCTATTGAAGCGCATTGTTGGACTAACCGCCCCATTTGGCCACAAGGATTGGAAAGACCAGAAAACGAACCGGCTATTCCTTCTACTCTTGATTGGGACCTCTTTATAGGACCTGCTGAATATAGATCATATCATCCAGCATATACACCCTGGAATTGGAGAGCATGGTGGGATTTTGGAACTGGTGCATTAGGTGATATGGGCTGCCATATTATGGATCCCGTATATTTTGCTCTTGATTTAGATCATCCCAAAGCCTTTGAAGGTAGCTCATCCCAGGTAAATACCGAAAGTGCTCCCATTGCAGAAAAAGTAATTTATTATTTCCCTGAACAATCTAAGCTGAATAAAATAAATAGACCTGAACTAAAATTAACCTGGTATGACGGGGGATTAATGCCGGAAAGACCTGAAGGTATTAAACCAGGAAAAGTCCTTGGGGATAATGATGGAGGAGCTATGGTGGTAGGTACAAAAGGAACTATTATTTGTGGAACTTATGGCCGTAATCCTTATATCATAGGAAGAGAAGACAATCCACCACAAACCAACAAGGTAATCCCACGGGTGGAAACCAGCCATGAGATGGACTGGGTTAGAGCTTGTAAAGAGTCTAAAAATAACCGTGTTGAGGCAAGTTCGCACTTCGGTTATTCCGGGCCATTTAATGAGGTGGTAGTCATGGGTAATTTAGCGGTTCGATTACAGGATCTGAATAAAAAATTAAACTGGGATGGGAAGAATATGAAAATCACCAATATTGGAGAGAGCGAGGAAATTAAGGTGGTAACTACCGATAAATTCACTGTGGTAGATGGCGATCCAAAATTTAATACCCAGTATGCAACCATTAATGCTCAAGAAGCGGCCGAACAATATATTAAACACAATTACCGAGAAGGTTGGAAATTATAAACTAAACATTATTTTACACAATTTAAACTACAAATATTATGACATATTTACCTAAAATTAAAAAGAAAACCATTGCACTACCTCTCTTGCTTCTTGGTGTTATTTTTACCGGCTGTAAAGATCAAAAAGAAACCAATGAGGACCAGGACAATCCTGAAATAGAAGCTAACTCGGAAGAACTGAAAGATGAGGCAGGTTTAAATGAACTTTCAGAAAAAGAAAAAGAAGAAGGCTGGGAATTACTCTTTGATGGAGAGAGTACAGATGGCTGGCGAGGTTATGGAAAAGATTCCTTTCCCCAGGGCTGGGTTATTGAAGACGGTGCCTTAAAAGTGCAGGGAAGTGGAGCCGGGGAAGCCGGTGGCGGTGGAGATATTATTTATAAAGAGGAGTTTAAAGATTTTGAACTTTCTCTGGAATGGAAAGTTTCTGAAGGTGGCAATAGTGGGATCTTCTACCTGGCTCAGGAAATTGATGACGAGCCTATATATACCTCTGCCCCGGAATTTCAGATATTAGATAATGAAAAACATCCTGATGCTAGACTGGGGAAAGATGGAAATCGACAGTCAGCCTCTTTATATGATTTAATCCCTGCTGAACCTCAAAACGCTAAACCAGCGGGTGAATGGAATAAAGCTTCTATTATTGTTTATAGAGGTACGGTAGTTCACTCTCAGAACGGAGAAAATGTAGTAGAATACCATCTGTGGACTGAAAACTGGAAAGAAATGGTAGCGAATAGCAAGTTTAAAGACTGGGAAAACTTTTTAAACGCAGGAGGAGATGATAAAAAAGGGTATATAGGCCTTCAGGACCATGGTGATGATGTTTGGTTTAGAAACATTAAAATTAAACAATTATAAATAATTTATAACCCTTACCTACAATGGTTATGAATTTAAAAGAACCTCTTTACTTCTGGTAAAAACCAGTGAGTTTAGAGGTTCTTCATTATAAAAGCTAAAAACCTCTTTTTAAATTTTATTTATTCTGTTATTATGAAATCTATATCTTCAAATTTAAGTTTAGCTGGGCTCTTAAAGCCCTATCTACCGATTTTCATTTTATTTACACTTGGTTTTCATAGTCTGGTTTTTGGTAAAGAAAAACGATCTTCTGCACCTTCATTGGTTACTGTAGAAAATAATAATAAATGGTCTCAACTTGCAAATTCTCTTCAGGAGTCCACCTATAAAAATTACTTAGGAGAAAAGGGAGTGTTTATTCAGGATAATAAGGGACAGGATAAATTTCATTACTGGTGGAATGCCCATATGGTAGACATTCTTATAGATGGTTATTTAAGAACCAAGGATAAATCTTATTTACCAAAAATAAAAGATCTGGTTAGGGGAATAAAAATTTCCAATCAGGATAACTTTCAAATTTTTTTTAATGATGATATGGAATGGCTGGGAATTGCCTGTGTAAGGGCTTATCAGGCCACAGGAGATGAAGAATACAAACAGGTAGCAGAATATCTTTGGGAAGAGATAAAAAAGGGCTGGACAGAAGTACACGGAGGAGGAATTATATGGAGAACAGACACGCCCGAAGAAAAAAATGCCTGTTCCAACGGTCCGGGCGCTTTGCTAGCTCTTAATTTATATAATATTAATAATACCCAGGCTGAACTTGAATGGGCCAAAAAGATTTTTGAATGGCAAAAAAACACTCTTGTAGATCCTGTAACAGGGCTGGTGTGGGATAATATATCATATCAAAATGCAGAGCCAGTAATAAATAAAGAACTTGTTTTATCTTATAACCAGGGAACTTATATAGGAGCAGCCACACAATTATTTAACCACACCGGGAATAAAGAATATTTGGAAGAAGCCTGGAAAACGACCAAATCATTAATAACAAGCCCTAAACTTACTTACGAAGGGATTTTAAGAAGCGAGGGTCAGGGTGATGGCGGACTGTTTAAAGGGATTTTGGTAAGAAACTTAACCCTCTTAGCAGAAAATCCCTCGCTGGAAAACCAGAGAAAAGAGTCCCTATTAAATTTCTTAACTTATAATGCTAATACTCTAATAACTTTTGGATTAGATAAGGAAGAAATGGTAGTAGGCCCCAATTGGGCACAAAAACCTAAGGAACATACAGATCTTTCTACACAATTGAGTGGGGTTATGATGATGGAAATGGCTGCCAGGTTAGATTTGAAACAAAAAAAAATAAAAAGGTATTGTCAAAAAAACGATAAAATTCATGAAAAGCCCCATTTTATAAATTTATCTAAGGAAGAAGTTGTAATTGCAGTGCTTGGATCGTCTACGGCTGAAGGAATAGGACCATCAAAAAAAGAAAATGCCTGGGTACCGCGATTTATGGACTACCTCCAGAAAAGCGATACTAATTTCAAGATTATTAACCTAGCAAAGGGTGGTTTTACAACAGCAGACCTACTTCCGGGTGGCCACCCCGATAAAAATATTTCTAAGGCACTTTCTTATAATCCCGATGCAATTATAATTAATTTACCATCTAATGATGCCGCCCAGGGCCGCAGTGCTACAGATCAAATAGAAAATTACCGGAAAATATTTAGTTCTATAAAAAATGAAATTCCGGTTTGGGTAACTACTCCACAACCCAGAAATTTTGAAAAAGCAAAGGTTAATATTCAGAAAGATATGGTAGATGCTACTTACGCGTTTTTTGATGAAGAATTCATCATTGATTTATGGACTTATTTTTCTACAGAAGAAAGTCTTATAAAAAAGGAATATGATAGTGGAGATGGCATACATTTAAATGACGAGGCACATCAATTAATCTTTAAACGTGTTGTTTTCAGCTTATCAAATTTTTTGAAACAAGCTTAATTAATCATCCATTATTTACAATGTAATTATAATAGGTCCTGAAAAGGTATTTTATATACTTGGCAGGGACCTATTTAAAAGCTGCTTATTTATTCTGATATTACCTCTACTTCTCCTCCATCTTTAAACAATTCGTGGGATATAAAATAGCCTTCCAGTTCCTCGTCGTTCACCATTATTTGCTTTAAGTTTCTACCAGAATTTGGCGCATCTATTGTGAATGTTTTACCATTAGGTAGGTTCCATTTAACTTCTTTAAAAATCGGAACTGTCACTAAATATTCGGGATCTGCAGGAGATAAAGGATATAGCCCCATTGCCGAAAAAACATACCAGGCAGACATTTCACCCGCGTCATCCATTCCTGAAAGCGCCAGGTCGTCTTCCCCAACTCCATAAAAATCTTCGAGAATTTCATCTATAATCGCTTGAGATTTTTCAGGTTTGTCTACGAAATAATAGGAAAATGGGGCCTCATGAGCAGGTTGATTACCGTGAGAATATTGACCTATAAAACTGGCTACATTTCTTGCAATATGGTTGGGATTCCAGGGTAGTGTAAATAAAGAATCTAGTTTTTCTTCAAAATTTTCCTTACCTCCGTATAGTTTTACTAACTCAGGCATATCGTGCGGTGCAAAAAATGAAACCTGCCAAGCATTGGCCTCGCGGTACATATATTCATAATAGGGATGTTCGGAATTAAATGGACTAATCCAATCACCGTTTTCTAGTCTTCCACGCATGAAATTACTTGAGGTATCAAAAACATTTTTATAATTTTCCGAACGTTTTATTAAATCTTCATACTTTTTTTCATCACCCAATGCTTTTGCTAATTGAGCTACGGAATAATCATCATAGGCATATTCTAAAGTTTTGGAAACCCCGGCTTTGGCTTTGGTTTCTACTTTAGGATTCTTTACATCAGGATCTGAAATATAGCCTTTTTCAATGTATTCTTTAATATGCGGTCTGGGACCACCTTCTTTGTAGGCGTTATTCAATAAGAATTGATAAGCCTTATCTACATCAAATTCAGCATTTCCTCTTAAATAAGTTCCGGCAATAAATGGAGCGGCGTGATCGCCGTGAAAAAACGTAGGTATAAAACCTGTTTTTTCACCTTTATCAATTAAGGTTTTAATAATATCGGTAGTCACGTCAGGCGAAACAATACTTAAAAGTACCAGTTTATTTCGGTAAGTATCCCAAAACGAAGGATTGGTATAGTAATTAAAATCTTTTTTCTGAATTTCTCCTTTTACATCTTTAAATTCACCATTTACATCGCTTCTTAGCGCCGGCCATAAAAAGGAGCGATAAAATGAAGAGTAAAACATTTCGTTTTGTTTTTTATTTCCACCTGCAACTTCAATAGTTGAAAGTAAATCTTCCCAGCTATCGTTTGCCCGTTTTTTTATCTCCTCAAAATCAGCTTTACCAATTTCTTCTTTCAAATTTTCGGCAGCATTTTCAACACTTACATAAGACAAACCGATTTTAAGGTTCACTGCATCCTTCCCGTCTTCTAAACTTAGAATAGCATAGCCATCTTTTTCTCCCATTTCTTGCACATCAAGCTTTTTAATATTGACATTACTTTCTGCATAAAAATGAATTTTATCGCCTCCTACATGTTGGAGACCGGATATTGAATAATCATCTACTTGCGTTATTTCCCAGTTAGAGACCCCGTGGTTAGCTTTAGCTAAATCGAAAAGGATCTTCCTATCCGATTCATTTTCATAAGTGTACTCGTGGAATCCGCTTCTCAAAGTAGAGGTAAGTCTTACCTTTATTCTATAATCATCCAGTTTCACTTCATAATATCCAGGAGATGCAGATTCTGTGTTATGAGAAAATGAAGATTTAAATGGAGCTTCAGCATTCCCGGAAACCGGAAGAATTGGAATATTACATAAATTCCAGTGTCCTTTATTAGTGTGTGTAAAACCAATAATTTCGGTATCTTCATATTCATAGCCAGCACCAGTACCATACTCAGTTATAGGACTAAGTTGCACCATTGCATTAGGCAAAGAAGAACCTGGAAAAACTAATCCAGCCCAAACCCGCCATCCTTCTGGGGGTGGATACCCTATAAATTCAGGGTCGATTAACGGAGCTGTTCCAATAAAAGGATTAACCAGGGAAGTATAGGATTTTTGAGGTTCATCATCTTCTTTGTCTTTACTACCTTGACTAGTAGAATTACAGGATATAAAGAAAAAAGACACAAAAACTAAAATAAACTTTCCTGCCTGGAAATAAGGGTGCTTTGCTAAGTTCATTTTCTGAGTTATATAATTTTAAATTTCTATTGTCTTTCTAAAAGGGCTTGCGCTTCCATGAGCATAACGCCACTTAGTTGGGTGGATAAATCCACACGACCACTAGGTTCGTCATTCCAATTTGGTCCCGCAAGGCCTGCATTGGTTAACCCATTATGATACAAGGTTTCTGCATTAAATTGAATAAATTCTTCGAATTCTTCCTGTTTATCATCTGGAACATCAGTATTAAGGGTAAGTTGAGTGAAGTATCTAACTAATATGCCTTTAAAAAGTCCGCCGTCTCCTTGCCCTTCATTCTTTAGGACTCCACCCGTGGTTAGTTGGCCGGGCCCTACAACTGAACTCGCTGATTTTAAAGCATCATCTAAATACATATCATCCCCTGTCGCCTGGTGCAATAAGTTTGCAGCGCCAATATAAGTTCCTACGTTATACGTAAATATCCAGTCACTATTTATAACTGCTTCCCCATCATGATAATTGATATTATCCCAAACTAAACCGGATTCCGGGTCTACAAGGGTATCTTTTAGCCAGTGGTAGATTTTCTTCGCCCATTCCAAATCTTCCTGGTCCTGGTCTATTTCATAAAGATAAAGAGCAAATATTGCAGCGGGGCCGTTAGAACATGCGTTTTTGCTATTCGGAGTATCTGTTTTCCAGGCAATACCCCCACCGTGAACTTCGCTCCATCCCTTCTTCACTTCTTCCCACAGCAAATCAGCCACTTCCTTGTATTCTTCATCATCAGTAAGCTTGTATGCACGTAGACAGGCAATCCCAAGCCACTCCATATCGTCTATAAATACGTTTTCATATTTATTTCCATTTTTAATTTTAATTCCTTCCAACAAGGACTTCATTTTTGAAAGGTAAGACTCATCCCCTGTTCTCTCGTAACCATCAATTAGAACGTCAAGCATATGCGCGTTCCACCAATAGTTAAAATTCTCATTACCTTCATTATCCTGCCTAAAAGTTTCATTAGAAGTCAAATAAATACTATAGGTTTGCTCCTGAAGGTTTTCTGCAACCTCTCCCCAATCACCTACCTCTTCTTTCTCCTCCTCACCAGGGTCTACAGGCTGCTGTTCCTCTTCTTCCTCTTCCTGAATCTCTTCCAGGCTATCATCATCTGAAGAGCAGGAAATCAAAAATAACAGGCTGCTAAAAAAAAAGACTCCAAAATTTAAAATTCTCATATTACGTGTATTTATGCTGCATTAAAATGCAGCTATCAATAAATTTTTTAAAACAGTGAAGCTAATATACTAAATCGTTTTAGTTTAAAAAAATGTTAATATGATTTTTAAGTTGTTAGAGAAGCAACTAATGATTTTTTACCAGCGTGGAATTACGTGGGAATAACGTGGTTTTTAATATTATTTCTTTTGGAGATAAATCTTTAGAAGACTTATTAAGCAAGACTAACATTAACTTCATTAATTCAGAAGCCATTTCATCCTTCGGCTGCGCAATTGCAGAAATAGTAGGGGTGTGAATTTTAAAAAACTCGTGGTCATCAAAAGTAAGAATACCAAATTTATCAATAAGCTCCGGTGAATTCTCCTTAAAAACTTCTAATCCACTTTGTGTTAAATAATTCGTAGAAAAATAAATAGCATCCAGGTCTTCTTTGAATATAAACTCTTTAATCAGTTCTTTTTTAATCTTGGGGTTGCCCGAATCAAATTCAATTTCCAGAACCTTAGAAGCAAGTGCATGTTCCTTTGTTGCTTTCAAATATCCTTTTTTCCTATTTGCCATTTGGGTTTGTGTAGTGGCAAGAGTAATAAAACCAATTTTTTTAAAACCATTTTCAATTAAATGAAGTGTCGCTTTGTAAGATGCTTCTTCATTATCTATACCAACATAATGTGTTTTTAACCCGGGAAAATAACGGTCAAATAATATTACAGGAATATCATCCTGGATTAAGGCTTCTACATCATTTCTAATACCGGGACTTGGATTAATTATATAACCATCCACCTGTCTATCTTTAAAAAGTTGGATAAGGTCCCGGGATTTTTTGTCCTTATTTTCGTTACTGCAGAAAAGCACCTTATAATCTTGTTCATAGGCCAGATCTTCTATTTTTCTGGCAATACTGGCGAAGAAATGGTTTGAAATATCCTCCACCATAAAAACAATAATTTTGGATTTGCCCGTACGAAGACTTTGTGCAAGTTGATTGGGTTTATAATTTATTTCTTTAACGTAAGCTAAAACTTTTTCTATCATCTCATCGGATATCTTCTTCTCCTTAGCTTTTCCATTAAGAACAAAAGAGACGGTAGTCGGTGAGATGTTTAATTTTTCTGCAATCCCCTTTACAGAATGTTTTTTAGCTTTTTTCATAAATATGCCCCTATCAAAAATATAAACTCTGGCTTAAAATCTTTTTAAGCCGGGTTTCATTAATATTAAATTTTATTTCCCGACAAATAAAATAAGAATAATTAATTAATACTATTAATAAGGGAATAAAACACCTTTAATAAGCTTTTTGAGTATTATTTTTGATTCTGAAGAAGAGACAATCGAAAAATTTATTATTAATTATTTTTTCGTTGAAGTTCTGAACCGGTAAATACTTAGGTTAAAACAAAGACCTAATTTATATTATTTTCTATGTACAATTCATATATGTTTTTACACCAGGGTGAGTTTTTTAAAATCGATTATATAAGATGGATCAAAATTTAACTTTTATTAATTCTGAAAAACTATTCTTTCAAAATATTTATAACTTCACGATTTATTTTACTAATCCTTTTAATATTCATTTTATCCTTTTTACGATCATAAGTCATCAAACCATTCACCTCTCCTTCAACATCAGTAGTTTGAGTATATACAGCACCTGAAAACCCGGCTCTAATGAGATCTTTAAGCGTTTCTGCATATTCAATATATTTATCCGTAACTTCTTTGGTACTTTCAAACTGTACGTAGCCCCAATTCTTATCTGTTGCCCAAAGATGCCCATCCATAGGCAGCCCGATTCCTCCATACTCACCTAAGACGGTTACGCGGTTAGCATCATATAGGTACAATTGCGGATCTGGATACTGATGTAAATCCAGGATATCTCCGGTTTGAAAATGATTCCCTCCACTAGCGGAATTTATTAGTCTACTTGGATCATAATTACTGGTCCACTCTGTAATTTCCTCAGTCTTAAATTGTCCCCATGCTTCATTAAAAGGAACCCAAACAACAATACCGGGGTACGGCATAAGATAATCCATGATTTCCTTCCATTCTTTACGAAAAATTTCTTCTGATTCAGCAGACCTTACCAGTTCATTACCCTCGAAATATTTACGCATCTGCCAGTCTTTCTGTTGGTCTCCGCTAGGCATATCCTGCCACACCAAAATGCCTAGCTCATCACAATGGGTATACCAGCGGGCTGGTTCAACCTTAACGTGTTTTCGGATCATATTATACCCCATTTCCTTTGTTTTTACAATATCATACTTCAAAGCTTCATCGGTTGGAGCAGTGTAAAGACCGTCCGGCCACCAGCCTTGATCTAAAGGACCGAAATGAAAATAATCTTCATTATTTAATTGCATTCGCACTATTCCATTTTCATCTCTCTTTTTGGATATTTTACGCATTGCGAAATAGCTTTTTACCTCATCGACTATTTCTTTGTCACTTATAAGCTTAACAATTGTTCGGTATAAAAAGGGGGAGTCAGGCGACCATAGCTTTGGATCACTGAGAATTATATCTAAACTTTCCCCGGCGGTAAATTTCGATCTGTTAATCTCTTTATCATCTTCTAAAATTATAACTTCTACTATATCTCCAGATTCAAAGTCTGTAGTTTCTGTATCCAATTTTACGGTATTGTTATCAATATCAGACGTGAAATTGACTTTTTTAAAACTTTTGCGATTAACTGGTTCTAACCATACCGTTTGCCATATGCCCGTTACTGGAGTATAGTATATTCCTTCTGGTTCCCTAACTTGCTTTCCCCGGGGCTGAGGGCCTTCATTTGTAGGGTCCCAAACTCTTATGCTTATCTCCTGCTCTCCATCTTTTAGAAATGGAGTAATGTCAAATGAAAATGGCGTATATCCCCCAGTGTGACTTCCAATTTTCACATTATTGATCCAAATCTCAGCCTCCCAATCTACAGCCCCGAAATTTAATTTTATATTTTTGCCATCCCATTCCTGGGGAATTGTAAAATTTCGATCATACCATAAAACCTGGGACGGCTCCACCCTTCTCATCACCCCGGACAAACTGGATTCTATGGGAAACGGCACCAATATTTCCCCATCATGAGCTGATGGTTTGTTAGTACTTCTACCAGCTATACTATACTCCCATATGCCATTTAAATTTTTCCACTCCTCCCGTTCCATAACGGGGCGCGGGTATTCCGGTAATACATTATCCGGATGAACCTTGTTGGCCCATTCGGTTTTTAGTTTTTCGCCGGCAGGTTGCCATTGGGAAAACGCAGAATATGAAAATAGCACAAAAACGAAAAGAAAACATATCCGAATCAGCTTCATAATTTTTATTGTTTAGGAGTTATAAAATAAGACTAAAACGTTTTATTTAATTAAAAAATATAGATGTTATGGGATCACTTCCGAATAACAATACTATTATTTAACTAGAAAATATTCGAACTTACTTATTCAAATTTATTAATTGATTTAATCGATCAGGATAATCAGTAATAATTCCATCTACACCCATCTCAATTAATCTTTCCATATCAGCTTTCGAATTTACTGTCCAAGGCACAAATTTCATCCCTAATCTATGACTCTTTTCTATTAGCTCAATCTTAGCCAAGCTAAAATTTGGACTATAAATCTGTGGGGTAAAACCCAGAAGATTTATATTTTTTTCTAAGGAAAATTCTTTACTGCCTGTTAGAAATCCTGTTATAACATTGGGGTACTGCCTTTTAATTTGCTGTAGAAGTTTAATATCAAACGATTGTAAATAATACCTGTTATTACCTAAATCTTTTTTTCGCACCACTTCCATAACAAGATCTACAAATTCTGAAGGCGCTGGTTGATAAATTCCGTCTTTTCCCGGAGTAGCTTTAATCTCAATATTATAAATCACTTGAGGGTAATTATAATCTGCTGTAAATTGTTCTACCGAATCGATAAGTTCACTCAACAATGGTATGTAAGCTTTTTTTGACTCCTGGTCGGGAAATTTGGAGTAAAACCTAGTACCTACATCGAATTTACGGATCTCGGAATACTTCATTTGATATACAAATTGTTTTTTTGTATCTCCCTCTTCCAATTCTTCCCCATTTGGAAGTAAACTAATTGACCTATTTATTTGAGGATCATGAGTTACCACTACCTGATTATCTTTACTTATATGCACATCTACTTCAATTACATTTGCTCCCTCTTCTATTGCTTTTATCATTGCAGGAATAGTATTCTCAGGCATAAGACCACTTGCACCTCTATGGCCTTCGTTAAGAAATTTAGGAAATGATTTGATAGCGGTTTCAGGAGGAGAAATTGATGAATCCTGCTTTACTTTACATCCCGTTATACAAAATATAGCGATACAAAATGTCCATAAGTAAAATATGCTTTTTTTCATTAATCAATAATTTTAAATGATTTAATTTTATTAAAGAAAAAATTCCGGAATTACCTTCTGAAAGATGACTTTTATTCGTTAGCCCTCGTTTCTTACAAGTACCGTTATTTTCTATTTTTACAGGATCTTATCTTCGTTTAAGCCTTATCAGCCGTTCGATCAAAAAAATATTTATCTCTTTTTCCAAATCACGCTATTTTTGCATGAGAAGAAAGAAAGATCAAGGTTAGTTGCCGTTTTTGAAATCTTTCCTTCTTTATCAATGCAAACCTTCTAAAAACCAATCTAGCTCCAACTTAGGTGCACTATTCCTTTTTCAACTTTTCATAAGGTCCAGGTTAATTCTCTCTGGATACAACTTTAATAAGAAAAAAATAAAATTAAGGAATAAAACTAAAACGTTTTAGTTTTATTCCTTAATTTTTATAATTTTAATCTCCCATTAATGGAAATAATAACCAGCGTATTCCCCGGTTATTTTTTATTACTTTTCAAAATTTAATTTTTTACAAAAGCTTTAACCATCATTACAGGTTCTTTTGTTAAATTCCTTATAATATACTCTTCTGCAGCTGCCGGTATCACAAAAGATTCGGCATAGTGAAAAAATGAAATACTATCTTTAGTAATTATCTCAATTTTCTCCCCCTCTAACCGACTCAAAACGTGGGCCTGACCTTCTGCTTTAATCGTAGCGGATGTATTAATTTTAAACCTATGGATGTCATTCAAATGTTCTTTATGTGTAGGGAGATGTTGTAATTTAATCAATTAGTCTAAAACCTCCTTTTACTAAAAAGCGGTCCTTTTTTGTGAACTCTGATTCATTAGCGATTCCAATAAATCCTTCAAACGTGTTTATAACATTTACAGATTGTTTTCTAAAAATATATCCCTCTTTATTTTCTTCTTCTAAGTGAAGTACATACGAAATTTCGTTCTGGGTTATGACAGCCTCCTCAGGTAATGCAAAATGAGTAGATTTATTGGTTAATACATCTGCTTCTACAAACATTCCCACAGAAAATTGATCAACTAAACTATCTGGCAAATGGCCGTGTATTTTTAAAGTTCTACTATCCCTGTCAATTGATGTTCCTACCAAATAGATTTTAGCATTAAAAGATTCAGAAGACGACTCAGGAATCCTAAAAGTTATATCCTGATCTTCTTTAATTTTCAAAATATCTTTTTCAAAAGCAATTAGCTCAAGGTGCATATGCTCTTTATCAATAATCTCCATTATACGATCTGTCGGAGAAACAAACATACCCCGACTTATACCTAAATTGGTGACCCTACCGTTAATTGGAGAAAAGATTGTAACTTCTGAAGTTATACTGCCCTCCTCCACCTTGGTAGGATTAATATTAAGCATTCTTAATTTCTGCTTTAAACCATTATACCTGGCAAGATTTTTCCTAAATTCGCTTTCTGCCTGCAGAAATTTCTTTTCTGAAGTTATTTTCTCCTTTAGTAAGGTTTCTTGCCTATCAAAATCTGCTTTAAGATAAGTTAGTTGCTCTGCTACTTCCAGGTACTCTTGCTGGATTTCTATATACTCAGGATTTTCTAATGTAACGACTGCCTGACCAATTTTAACTTCATCTCCAATCAGTAGTGGGATACGTTTTACATATCCTCCTATAAAAGCATTTATTGCCACCCGGCTTTCTGGTGGCACATCTATTTCTCCAGTAGTTTTTACCACTTCAGGGAAGCTTTTTTCCACGAGATTACCCAGTTGCATTTGGTTACTGCTGAATTGATTTGACGTCACAAAAACTTCGTTGGAACCAAGCTTTCCAGCATGATCTTTATTCTCTTCAACATTCCTACAGCTAAGGAGTAAAATGGGAAAAAGGATAAATAATGTAAATTTGATATTTTTCATTCCTGTGGTATTAAATAATTAATGGCAATTACAGTTTGATTATAGGCATTGAGATTCTCTAAATAGGATAAGAGAATTTGATTGGCACTTTCAAGACTTTGAATGTATTCAAGGAAATCGATTTCCCCGTTTTGGTAACTCGAATTAGCAGTTTTAAGAATCTCTGCTGAAAGATCACTCCCTTCATTTTCATAATAAGAAAGCGCCTGACTGTATTTCCTAAGGTCAGCACTTAAGGTGAGGTATTTTGATTCAAGGAAAGCCTTGGCATCTTCCGCTTCTTGTAAAGCTCGCTCCTCTGCAATATCGGTAGCTTTTATACGCGCCGCTTTACCTGTAAATAAAATCGGAATTTTAAGCCCAACCTGGTATCCGTATAAATAATTATTTAACCTGGAATTGGTACCCGTGAAATAATTAATACTTATATCGGGAAATAATTGCTGTTTTCGATAACGAGCATCAGCTTCAAATAGCGAAATCCTTGCCTTATGGTAATCTAAAACCAGGTGTGCCTCTACTCCCATATTTTCAATTTCCAATTTTGGCAGCTCAATTTTGGCTACATCTAATGATTCATTTGCCTGTACCAATCTTTGAAGGTGCTGCCTGGCAATATTAACCGCTTCTCCCGCTTGTTCATACCTTGTTTGTAATTCCCTTTGTTTTGCCTGGGCCGTAATCTTTTCCAGGTAATTTGTTTCTCCCAGTTCAAACCGCCTGGTAGCTGAATGGGAAAAACGTTTATAAATACTATCTAAGTAAGCATATACTTGCTCCCGCTCCATCTCATACTGTAAACGGTAATATGCTGAAGCCAGTGCGCCTTCAAACTCCATTTCGGTAAGTTCGTAGATCAGGCTTTGGAGATTAAACTCTGCTTTATTACGGCTCCGGGCTGAAGTATACACTGTAGGAAAAGAGAAATCTTGTTGTACTCCCCATACTTCTAAAGGTTCGTTGTTTACTGCCAGATTATTTTGATCGTAATGATAATAAACTTCAGTATTACTAAAATCGAAGGCTGTATTTATCATGGCTTCAGCTTCTTTTGTACTAAGCTTAGATGCTTTTAAACCTGCGTTATTCTCCCTGGCAAGTTGTTTTATTTGCTCAAAATTCAGGTCTTTTTTCTGGGCGAAACCTGGTACACTAAATAATAGTAATATCAGCATCGTTCCGCCTCTAAGTTTATTTTTAGCTGGTTTTATACGGGTCGTATTTCCAAAAATGGAATATAAAACCGGCAATACAATGAGAGTAAGTAAAGTAGCTGACACCAAACCTCCTATCACTACGGTTGCTAATGGTCTTTGCACTTCAGCTCCAACATTTGAAGAAACCGCCATAGGAAGAAACCCCAGGGCGGCGGCCGAGGCTGTTAAAAGTACTGCACGCAACCTGTCTTTTGCTCCTGAGATAATAAGATCATTATTATGTGGCACACCTTCTTTTTTTAATTCTTTAAAATGTTCAATAAGAACAATTCCATTCAGCACTGCAATTCCAAACAAGGCTATAAAACCTACTCCTGCGGAAATACTAAAAGGCATATCCCGAATCCATAAAAGTAGAATCCCGCCAACCGAAGCCAATGGTATTGCTGAATAAATTATAAGTGCTTCCTTAACCGATTTAAAGGCGAAATAAAGCAGAATAAAAATTAAAATAAGTGCAATAGGTACGGCTATAAGCAGCCTTTTCCTGGCACTTTCAAGATTTTCAAATTGCCCCCCATACGCTATGTTATAACCTACGGGTAACTCAATATTATTATTGATAAGTAGTTGTATATCATCTACCACCGATTGCAAGTCACGGTTACGAACGTTTACCCCTACAACAATCCTGCGACGGGTATCATCTCTGGAAATTTTAGCAGCACCGGTTTGGTATGAAATATCGGCCAATTCCCGTAATGGTATTTTATCTCCTGAAGGGGTATCTGCATAAAGGTTTTGCAGGCTTTCAAGATCCTTCCTTTTGGCTTGATCCAGTCTTACTACCAGGTCAAATCTTTTTTCACCTTCAAAAACATTACCCACAGTCTTACCAGAAAACCCCATACTTACCAGATCATTAAGATCTGCTATATTCAAGCCGTATCTAGCAATTTTAGACCGATTATATTTTACATTCATTTGGGGAAGTCCTTCAACCTTTTCTACGGTTATATCTGCTGCTCCTTCTACATTGCTTATTAGGTTTTCTATCTCGTTAGCTTTAGTACCTAAAACACTAAGATCTTCTCCAAAGATTTTAATTGCAATATCAGCACGTACCCCAGTGATTAGCTCATTAAACCGCATTTCAATTGGTTGGGTAAATTCTACACCCATACCCGGGATTACAGCAAGAGCCTCTTTAAATTTACCTGCCAGTTCATCTTTACTTTCTGCACTTACCCATTCTCCTTTTGGCTTTAAAGTAATAATCACATCACTTTCTTCCATAGACATAGGATCCGTTGGCACTTCTGCGGCACCTATTCGGGTAACCACCTGATCTACTTCTGGGAAATTATCCAGAAGTATATTCTCAATTTGAGTAGTTAACTTAATAGTTTCACTAAGCGATGTTCCCGTCTTTAGAACAGGTTGAATTACAAAATCCCCTTCATCCAATGTAGGTACAAACTCTCCTCCCATACTATTAAAAATGTATATGGAAATTGCGAGAATTAGTAAAGCAAGAACCAGCACCAGTTTTTTGGCATTAAGAGCAAAACGGATAGCAGGATCATACACTCGGGCTAAAAAACGCATTAAGCTTACAGAAATATTCTTATCTGATAAATTAGATGGTTTTAGAAACAAAGAAGACATAACCGGCACATATGTAAAACAAAGGATCATAGCCCCTATAAGGGCGAAACTAAATGTAAGAGCCATAGGTTTAAACATCTTACCTTCTACTCCGCTAAGGGAAAGAATAGGTATAAAAACAATAAGTATTATCAGTTGACCAAAAACCGCTGAATTCATCATTTTTGAAGCTCCCGAGAAAGTAATTCTATCTTTTACAAGCCTTCTTTCTTGAGACTGGAGATTTTGAAGTTCACCTTTTTTGGCGGTGATTTTAAATGCTATAAACTCCACAATAATTACGGCCCCATCTATGATTATTCCGAAATCTATGGCTCCCAAACTCATTAAATTGGCATCTACACCGAAAATGTACATAAGCGACAGAGCAAATAAAAGACAAAGCGGAATAACTGATGCCACAACCAGTCCCGATCTGAAATTACCTAAAAGAAGAACCACAACAAATATTACAATAAGACAACCGAGTATTAGGTTTTCGGCAATGGTGAAAGTGGTTTTACCAATAAGCACACTCCTGTCAAGGAAACCGTTAATATAAACACCTTCCGGTAAATTTGCCGAAATGGTTTCTACCCGCTCCTTCACTGCTTCAATTACTTTATTTGAGTTTGCGTCCTTAAGCATCATTACCTGCCCCAGTACCTTTTCACCCTCTCCATTGGCGGTAATAGCACCATAGCGGGTGGCATTTCCGAAACCTACGCTAGCAATATCTTTTATATAAACAGGATTACTTCCTATTCTTGTTACTACAATGTTCTCAATGTCCTCTAGTGAAGTAACAAGTCCTTCTCCACGAATAAAGTAAGCCTGGTTTACCTTTTCAATATATCCACCTCCTGCAACACTATTATTCTTTTCAAGGGCCGTGAAGACATCTGTTGTACTTATGTTCATAGCCATAAGTTTTTCTGTATTTATGGCTACCTCGTATTGTTTAAGTTTTCCTCCCCAGCTATTTACCTCTACCACGCCGGGAATACCGGAAAGTTGACGTCTTACAATCCAGTCCTGCATTGTACGAAGCTCCGTAGCAGAATACCGATTTTCGTAACCAGGTTTTGTATCAAGAATATATTGATATATCTCTCCCAGCCCTGTGGTAATAGGACCCATTTCAGGCGTTCCAAAACCTTCTGGGATATTCTGTGAAGCTGATTCAATTTTTTCGGAAATTAGTTGCCGGGGTAAATAAGTTCCCAAATTATCTTCAAAAACAATAGTAACTACCGAAAGGCCAAATTTTGAAACAGAACGTATTTCTTTAACCCCAGGTAAATTTGCCATTTCAAGTTCTACAGGATAGGTGATGAATTGCTCCATATCCTGGGTAGAAAGATTCTGGGAAGTAGTTATTACCTGTACCTGGTTATTGGTGATATCAGGAACAGCTCCAATAGGAATTTGAGTGAGCGAATAAACACCATAGCCGGCAATAAACAGGGTAAACAGAAGAACAATAAGTTTGTTCTCCAAACTAAATTTTATAATTTTTGAAAGCATAAAATTGTGTATAAAACAAATGAACCACAAGAAAACATCTTGTAGGTAAGAATTTTAAAAGCTAAAATTTTATGCTAATCGAGGAGGCTGAAAAATCTCGGATTCTCTAATAGAAGAATAAGATTCTGAATAAAAAAAGATAGGTGAAGTGTTTGAACCTAAAATGACCTTAGAAGAAAAATAATCATTAGGTATATGAACAAATACAATAAAATTATGAATATTACATTGGTGGCTAAATGGGAGTTTTTCATGCTCATCTTTTTCCTCCTGATTATCTCTCGTATGTTTCTCTTTTAATTCGCCATAATGTTTAGATAGAAAAATTTCAAAGCTATCCCCGTAGGTACTAGCATGAAAATTCACGTGTTCAACCAAATCCCCAATTTGCGCTAAATCCCTTAGGCTTAGGGTAAATCCCTGGAATAGAAAGAGCATAGATAGACCAATGGAAAGGATAGAATTCATTTTATAAAAATAAAACCGTGACTGAATGAAGCGCCAGAATTAATTCCAAATATATGAAAGTTATTAATTTTAACTTCGTAGTATGAAGAATTTAAACCAATTATAAACACTTAAATTTCCTAATCTGTTTTAATTTGATTTTGTTTATTAAACATCCCTGATAATCCTGATCTTTTAATCTTCAATTTGCGTGATTATTTTAATCTTTTTCTATTAACTTTATTATATATATAAAGTCGTTATGTTAGATAACAAACCACCAGAACGGTCTCGAAAAAATGAAACGGTTCTTCATTCGGGTGGAAAAAGATTATTTTTCAATAAAGAATATATAGGAGAATTTGTCTATGGAGGTATAGATGGAGCAATAACAACCTTCGCTGTCGTAGCCGGTGCCGAAGGCGCAAGCCTGGGGATTTCGGTAGTGATCATACTGGGTTTAGCTAATTTAATTGCAGATGGTTTTTCTATGTCTGTAGGTAATTTTTTCTCTACCAAAGCCGAGAAAGATAATTTCGATAAACACAGGCAGGTAGAATACTGGGAAATTGAAAATTTAAGAGAAAAGGAAGTTCAGGAAATAAGGGAGATCTATAGCGCGAAGGGCTTTAGTGGAGAATTGCTGGAACAGGTAATAGAAGTAATAACAGCCAACAAGGATGTTTGGGTAGATACTATGATGAAAGAGGAACTCGAGATGGTAAGAGGTGAAAAAACTCCGTATAAAACGGCCGGAGTCACTTTTATAAGTTTTATAGTGGTGGGAGCCGTTCCTCTTCTTTCTTATGTATTTATGAGTGATGATACCTCCAACATAAATTCTCAACTTTTTCTTTATTCCTGTATTCTTACCGCAGTTGCACTTTCAATTGTGGGAGCACTAAAAAGTTTAGTAACTGAAAAAAATGTAATTATAGGAATTCTCGAAACCCTTTTATTGGGTGGAATTGCGGCATTTCTTGCCTATTACGTAGGAGACGTACTGGAAAAAATGTTTTTATAGTTTAATTCGGGATAATTCATTCTTGTCTAAAAAATAAATATCTAGTTAAGAATGCTATTCCTCAAATAATAATTGGAATCTATCCATTTAGAATCCTAAGCTCATAGTAAATTTACCGTAAAATAAAAATGCCCTTCCAAAAAATGAAAGGGCATACACTATTAATCAAAAACATTTTAAAATTGAAATGCGTATTGAATCTCTAGGCCGAAAGCCAGTGTCCTAACTTCTTCAACATATAGGACTGAATTCATATCACTTCGGGAAGACAAAAGACTACCAGTTGTAAAAGCTGTTGGATTCTGATTATTATAATCAATAAGCCTTTCCCCTGAAACACCAGGTTTAATATCATTAAGTCCGTAATCCATGAATAACCCCATATAAAGGGACTGACTGTTTTCCAACATAAGTTTCACTCCACTTTCCAGGTGGGCTACAAAGTTGGTTTGCAGATCCAGACCAGATTTAACACTATTCACTACACCAAATTCACCAAATCCCGCAAATTGTGGATCGGCAAGTTCAACATCGTATTGGGGATAATAACCAATGGTTTCAAGAGAAGTTGCTGAACTTCTGTATTTTGAATCTAAAACCAAACCTGCCTTAACCCCGGCAGCTGCATAAAATCGCGTCATCCCAGTGGATTCATACTGAATTTTTAGTGGGATATGCAGAAAATATACTTCCTGGTTCTCCGAAAAATTATTAGCATTATACCTAAATTCAAACTCCTCCCCTTCTGGATCCTGGGTCATAAATGCACCCTGGATATTGGGTAAAAACACCGACCCTTCCATGTACTGGAATTCAGCACCTGTACCAATACTCCAGTTATCTGAAAGGTAATAGGCATACTTAGCTCCAACACCAAAACCATTCTCCAGTTCGCTATTATTTCCTAACGCTTCATAACTTAACTCAGAAAACGAACCCTGCAGGTAAAATGAGACTTCATTATTAGATTGAGCCAAAACCTGCCCGCTCACACAAATTAGCGTAAACATTATTACTAACCTCAAAACGCCTAGCTTATTGGTTGATTTTATATTATTAATTTTCATAATTATGATTAATCTTTATTGTTTTTTTAAACCTACAAGCACTCCTTATCTGATAATAAACTTAACAGACCTATTGATATTCTCCGTTCTAATTTTGAGTACATAAACACCCATTTGAAGCGTGTACGGTAAGGTTATGCTTGTTATTTTCCTGTTCGATTTCATTTCCTTGATAAGCATCCCGTTAAGATTGTGTATGGACAGCTGCATGGTTTCAAGTTCTTCTTTAGGGAAATCCGCCAATAGTTCCATTGTTCCCCCTGAACTAACAGGGTTAGGTGCTAATGAAACGTTCAAGGAACTCCTCAATTGGATCTCAGAAGTACAGGTTTTCAAAATCTCTCCGTCCTCGGTTTCCAGTACTACGTAATAAGAACTCCCTGCATCCAAAAGGTCATCCGCATTTTTTCCTGCAGAAAAGTATTGTTCATTCCCGATTACCGAACCATCTTTATACCAGCGGTAACTCACAAAGTTGTAACCGCCATTGGTCTCAGGATTATTATTCACCAGCATTACATTATTAAACTTCTGAATCACGATATCCTCGAAATTGAAATTCTTCTCTACTGTAATATTATAGGTCCTGGTGGAATTTCCATCTTCCGATGTCACGGTTAGCGTTTCCCGGTAGATCCCAGGTGTTGGCGTATTCATAGTAAAGCTATTATTCTGATCGATTGAAGAACCCTGGTTTTGTTCAAGTTCAATTTGAACCTCATTCTCAGAATTTCCACAACCAATGAGATAATAAATATCCTCATCAGGATTGGAATAAGTAACTCCATTGATTATCGCCGTATTCAGGAGAGCTTCACTACCATTTATAGTTAATGTTCTCACAACCGGATCAGCCGCTTCATAGTTTTGGTTTCCTTCCTGAGTAGCGGTAATAACAACTTGTCCTCCACCTAGAATTCTAACAAATCCTCGAGGACCAACTGTGGCCGCAGGATTCGCTGTCTCATAAGTATAAGAATAAATTACCGGTAACCCAGAAGTGGAAGTCGCATTTAATTGAAGATGTTCATCGGTTAGTTGATTTAGATCTTCAAGTTCATCAAAAGTGATACTCTGCGATGCTTTATCAATTGACATATTCGCTGTTAACATCAGATCTTCATATCCCTCTAGGCTTACTGTTGCGGTCACAATATAAGTCCCCGCCTTAGTTTGTTCGTTATTGTCATATTCTACTGTAGCACCTTCAGGAAGACCATCGACGAAAATACTATGTTCAGTGCCATCATAAGTAAAGGTGTTACCTTCAAAAGTCACTCCTGTGATTTCCGGGACATCAACGATTGGAGCTTCAAAATCTTCCACCGTTACAATAGCGGATTCTGAAGTCTCATTACCGCTAAAGTCGGTCACTGTCAAGGTCACTGTAACAGGATTATCCACATTCGATCGGCTAAAGCTTTCAATATCAAGGCTCATCGATGTAATCTTACAGTTATCTGAGGAGCCGTTATCAATATCTTCAGGAGTGATAGTGGCGTACCCATCTACGTCCAATCGAACAGTGATGTTTTGCGTTAAGGCTAGCGGGACAACAGAATCCTCTACCCTTACTATGGCTGTTCCTTCAGAAACATTACCGTTATTATCGGTAAGAGTTAAAGTCACCTGATTCTCACCAACATTTTCACAGCTCAACTCTGTTATATCCAAACTAAAATCTGAAATTCCACAAGCATCAGATGAGCCATTGTCGATCATTGCCGGAGTGATAGTTGCATTTCCTTCAGCATCCAGTTGAACAGTGATGTTCT
>NZ_FUZC01000013.1 GCF_900168115.1 Salegentibacter salinarum | reverse complement strand
GGACCGTGGGAGACGACCACGTTGATAGGCCATAGGTGTAAAGGCAGCAATGTCATAGCCGAGTGGTACTAATAATCCGTAAAGCTTGATGCGATGCTTCCTATCCTGCAAGGGATGGGAAGCACTTGAATGCTTACCGCAGTATTTCTTTATTTTTTGTTTCTTAAATATGTCAACGTTATTAGGAGTTGGATAGGATGTTTCAAGACGTTTTATGCCAAACTCAAAGACTTAAGGTGGTTATGGCAACGGGGCTCACCTCTTCCCATTCCGAACAGAGAAGTTAAGCCCGTTAGCGCAGATGGTACTGCTATTTGTGGGAGAGTATGTCACCGCCTTTCTTTAGAACCCTTCATCATTCATTTGATGAAGGGTTTTTTTTATGCGGTAAAGTGAAGGAATAAAATATCCCAGTTTCTTCAAACTAATTTTATAAATATAGGATAGAGTATATAGATAGATTAAAGTCTAAAGGAAAGCACTTAAGAGCTATCGATTTATCGATTATTTGCTTAGAACAGGTTGATAAACTTCAGCTTATATTAGTATAAATAAGCCTTAGTATTATAACTTCATTTTATTGGGAGTTCTTTTAAGGTGTATTGTTTTAGTCGAAAATTGATTTTACAATGGTCATAATTCCTCGAAACATTAAAAATATTGCTGCTATAAGAGCAATAATCCCTACGATTAATACAGGTATATAATATGGATGATCCTGATTATTAAATGCGGTAAACAGTACTGAAGGGCCTATTAAGCTTAGGGGCAAGGCAAACGCCAGGTACTTAACTCCTTTTCCTAATATTTTTTTGTTAGTATGTTTCATTTTAATTTCTTACTGCACAATATATGTAGTAGAATCGACTTCTGAAAGTCTAAAGTATCCAAATGGGTAATTTTCGGGATTGGTTTGGTTTACTATATTTCCTTTAACTGTTGCTGGTGGGGATTGAAACGGGCCTCCACCGCTATTGCCTCCCTGGGAGCGAAGTATGTATAGATAATTATAAAAGGCCTCTGAAATTCCTTCCATAGTAATATGAATTTCATTTTCTGCGGCCAAATCTTCGTTAGAATAGTTAGTGGAAACCTGGTTGCCGTCTGTAAATTCATCTTCATAAATTTCCAGGGTAAATTTTGAAGTAGATATATTACTAAAGCTAAAGAGATAAAAATTGTCTTGCCCGGCCGGGTCGGTAAAAAATACTTCAACTTCAAGGTCTTCCCGGGTAAACCCGCCTTCGTTGTTTTGCTCAATATAATCTATACCTGCTACAGGAACAAAACTGGACGTAGCCGTGTAAAGCTGGTCATTATAATTTATTTCCAGTGTATAATTTTTATCAAATTCCGGAATAAAATTGGAATTCAGGTATATACCATTTTCCTGGTGTGCAAATATAAATTCTTCGCCATTACCTGTATTAATAATAACTTCTGCATCAGTTACGGGTTCAACTCCTTCTTCGTAAAAGCCAATGGTCTCTGATAATTTTATTTGCTGATTATTCCCAGGAGTACCCAGGTACCAGAGCATAGATGCATCAATAACTAATCTTGGTTCACTTTCCTCCAAATCTAAATCTATTACTTCCTCACAGGAAGTGAAAGTAAAAAGAAGGGCTAAAAGTGATATAATATATAAATTTTTCATCTTAAAAATTGAAATTATAGGTTATGGAAGGAATAATTCCGAACAGGCTTAATTTTGCCGATTCGTTTCTTCCGGTATCGTCATTCTCTCTAAAACTTATAGAATTAGCGTTTTTTCTGTTGTAAACATTGTAAATGCCAAAATTCCATGAAGATTGAAAACCTTGTTTTTTATTAGGTTTCGGGATATAGGTAGCTGAAAGATCGAGCCTGTGGTAGGCCGGTAATCTATTACTGTTTCTATCTCCATAAACCGGGACATTTATTCCGTTAAAATCATATTGTCCCATAGGGTACGTAACCGGTAAACCGGTTTGAAAAGCAAAATTTGCGCTAAAATCCCATTTTTTATTATAATCGTAAGAGGCGGTAAGACTTATGTCGTGTGTTTTATCATAATTGGTAGCGTACCACTTTCCATTATTAATTCCGCTTTCAACCGCCGTTCTCCCGGGAGTTTGTTGTTCAGATCTGGACAAAGTGTAGGCTACCCAGCCGGTAAACCGCCCTTCGTTTTTCTTAGCTAAAAGTTCAAGACCATAAGCCCGCGATCTCCCATTTAAAATTATAGTTTCAATATTATCATTCGCGATAAGGTTTGCTCCATTTACGTAATCTATACGGTTTTGAATATCCTTATAGAAAACTTCAGTCTCTAAACTATATTTTCCGTCATTAATATTTCGAAAATATCCCAGTGCGTATTGGTCAAGAATTTGAGGTTTAATAAAAGGTCCACTGGGGGCCCACACATCTAATGGAGTGGGAGAGTTGGTATTAGAGATTAAATGTAAATACTGCGCCATCCTGTTATAGCTCGCTTTAAAGGACTGATTTTCGCTGAAATTATATGCTAATGCCAATCTTGGTTCAAGGTTGGAATAAGTTTTTATAACCTCAGACCTGGAATAGGAATTCTGGTCTACAGGTTGTGCTTCCTCATAAATATCAAGTGCTTCATTGTAAATAATCGGGTTGTCATTTTCATATTCATTTAAACTTTCCTGTCCCAGTCGTAAAAAATTACTAAACCTAAGACCATATTCTGCCGTAAGTTTATCTGAAATATTATGTTCTACCGAAAAGTAAGCTGCATTTTCAAGCGCATATTTATTGGTAAGTTTAAAGAAATTAATGCCAGAATTTTCATCTATTGGAGCAATCTCACCCGGGTTAAATTCGTGATAAGTGCTATGAAGCCCGTATTCTAGTTGAAAAGTATCGTTTAAATAATGGTTAAAATCATATTTAATATTTAGATTTTTAATACCACTGTCCCAATTGAAGCCCACAAAATTGAGGGTTAGTCCGTAGTAATAATCACTGTAAATAAGTGATAAATTGGTAAAAATATCATCTGAAACCACGTGATTCCATCTAAGGTTAAAGACTGAATTCCCGTAGGTATTCAGGAAATTCTGGTTGATATCAAAAACGTCGCGACCAAAATATCCTGAAAACAGTAATTTATTTTCATCATTTAATTTATAAGTCAGTTTGGTGTTGAGATCATAGAAGTAAGCAGAGTTTGGATTATCGGCCAGTTTCAGAAATAAGTGCGCATACGAACTGCGGCCAGCAACCAGGAAGGAACCTTTATCTTTCACAATAGGTCCTTCAGCCAGTAATCTGCTTGAAATCACCCCAATTCCGCCTTGTGCTTTAAACTCTTTACTATTTCCGTCACGCTGGTAAATATCCAGGACCGATGATACCCTGCCGCCATATTTGGCCGGAATTCCACCTTTGTAAAGTTTTAAATCTTTTACGGCATCTGGATTAAAAACCGAAAAGAAACCGAAAAGGTGAGATGAATTAAAAATAGTAGCTTCATCTAATAAAATTAGGTTTTGATCTACCGCACCACCCCGTACATTAAAGCCCGAAGCACCTTCTCCTGCATTAGAAACTCCCGGTAGAAGCAATAAAGATTTTACGATATCTACTTCACCAAATACAACCGGTAATTTCTGAATTGTATTTATAGAAAGTTTATTAACGCTCATTTCCGGGCTCTTAATATTAATACCTTCATTATTAGATTTTATAACAACCTCGTCTAAACTTTCAGAACCTTCAGTCATTTCGGTATTAAAGGTAGTATCTTCTGAAATTGTAATTGTTTCGCTTATCGTTTGAAAACCCAGGTAAGAAATTTCAAGTGTATACGTGCCTTCGGGTAGTTTTATGGAATAGAAACCGTATTCATTAGTAACCACACCTTTTTGTTCTTCGGGAATAATAACATTTACTCCTATTAATGTTTCATTACTAGATGCGTTGGTGATGGTTCCTTTAAGCGTATAGGTTTCCTGAGCATTGATTCCCATTGAGATACATAGGAAAAAGAGTAAAAGCGGAAAGTGAAATGATAAGTTCAAATTTTTCATGTAAAGATAGTGTAGAAACAGAGCAAATTAAAAATTTACAGAAATTATTAAGATTTGTTTAAAAACATTAAACAAAGAAATAATAAAAAAGCCGGAAAATTACTTCCCGGCTTTATAATCTATTAAAATTCTAACTAGTTTATCCTAGAATATCATTCAACAATTTGCTGGGTCTCATCGCCTTAGAAGTAAGATCTTCGTCTGGTTTATAATAGCCTCCAATATCTACCGAAGATCCCTGAGCATCGATTAATTCCTTATTGATTTGCTCTTCGTTTTCCTCTAATTTTGAAGCAACATTAGCGAAATGCTGTTTTAGCTCAGCATCTTTATCTTGTGCGGCCAATGCCTGAGCCCAGTATAGAGCCAGGTAAAAATGGCTACCGCGATTATCCAGTTCATTCACTTTTCTGGATGGCGATTTACTGTTCTCAAGGAATTTATTGGTTGCGTCATCTAAAGCTTCAGAAAGTACCAGGGCTTTTTTATTCTCATATTTTTCACCTAAATGCTCCAAAGAAGCTGCAAGTGCAAGAAATTCTCCAAGAGAATCCCAACGCAGGTGGCCTTCCTTAAGGAACTGTTGTACGTGTTTTGGGGCTGATCCACCGGCACCGGTTTCAAACAAACCACCACCATTCATAAGCGGAACGACAGAGAGCATTTTTGCACTCGTTCCTACTTCTAAAATTGGGAAAAGGTCGGTTAAATAATCTCTTAATACGTTACCGGTAACAGAAATCGTATTTTCTCCGGCTTTGACCCGTTCCAAAGTATATTTTGTTGCTTCAGCAACTGACATTATTTTAATGTCTACACCAGAGGTATCATGATTTGGCAGATATTCATTTACTTTTTTGATGAGTTCTGCATCGTGAGCGCGGTTTTTATCTAACCAGAAAATTGCCGGCCAACCTGTAGCTTTTGCCCGGTTTACCGCTAACTTAATCCAGTCCTGTACCGGTGCATCCTTTACCTGGCACATTCGCCAGATATCTCCTTCTTCCACTTCGTGCTCGGTTAAAACTTTTCCGTTTTTATCTACCACACGTACGGTACCAGCATTAGAAATTTCAAAAGTTTTATCGTGAGAACCATATTCTTCAGCTTTTTGAGCCATTAAACCTACGTTTGGAACAGTTCCCATTGTAGTGGGATCAAAAGCGCCGTGTTTTTGGCAGAATTCAATCGTTTCCTGGTAAAGTGGAGCATAACTACTATCTGGAATTACCGCCTTGGTATCCTGGGTTTCGTTATTTTTATTCCACATCTGGCCTGAAGTTCTTATCATTGCCGGCATTGAGGCATCGATAATTACATCACTTGGAACATGAAGATTAGTAATTCCTTTATCAGAATTTACCATCGCTAAATCGGGACCTTCTGCAATATCGGCCTTAATTTTAGCTTCAATTTCAGCTTTTTTATCTGCCGGAAGTTTTTCAATGGCATTCAATACATCTCCAAGTCCGCTGTTTGGATCGGCGCCTGCATTTTTAAGTTCTTCTCCATATTCAGTGAAAACATCTTCAAAAAATACACGTACTGCGTGACCAAAAATAATGGGGTCAGAAACCTTCATCATCGTGGCTTTCATATGTAAAGAAAATAGCACTCCTTTTTCCTTAGCATCTTTTACCTGTTCTCTAAGAAACTGTAGAAGCGCTTTTTTACTCATTAAAGTAGCATCAATAACTTCGCCTTTAAGCAGGTGCAGGTTATCTTTGAGCACTTTTTTGTCTCCACTTTTAGAAGTAAACTCAATTTTTACATCGGTTTCTTCACTTAAGGTTAAAGATTTTTCATTAGCTTTAAAATCACCACCGTTCATTGTCGACACATGAGATTTGGAATCTGAACTCCATTCTCCCATAGAATGAGGATGTTTTTTTGCAAAATTCTTTACAGCTTTTGGAGCTCGTCTATCTGAATTTCCTTCACGTAGCACCGGATTTACGGCACTACCTTTTACTTTATCATAAGTGGTCTGGATATTCTTTTCTTCATCATTTGAAGGTTCATCCGGGTAATCTGGTAATTTATATCCTTTCTCCTGAAGTTCTTTAATGGCAGCTTTTAACTGCGGAATAGAAGCACTAATATTAGGTAACTTAATGATGTTGGCTTCAGGTTTTTTAGCCAAATCTCCAAGTTCGGCCAGGTCATCACTTACTTTTTGATCGGCTGAAAGGTACTGTGGAAATTGAGATAAAATTCTACCTGCCAGGGAGATATCCTTGGTTTCCATCCCTACATTTGCCGCTTTGGTATACGACTTTACAATAGGATAAAAAGAATAGGTAGCTAAAGCCGGAGCTTCATCTGTTTTGGTATAAATGATCTTTCCAATCTGTGTCATTTTGTAATTTTTATAGCTGATTAATTTTGAAATGTCTAAACTCAATAAACGCCCAATTTTCACTGGGCGTTCGAGCTCTGCGCAATATAATATTTTTCAAGCTTTTATCATAGCTGAAGCAAGATTAAAGCTTGTTAATTATTCCAAAAAAGGCATGAAAAAAGCCACTTCATCTTAATAACTAAAATGAAATGGCTTCTACTGAAATAATACGTTCTCACTGAATTTTCGAAATTCATTAAGGGAAAAATCCCGGTGTGCATTATTTCAATGATTCAAAAATTAAAACTTCGAGAAGTTATATTTCTGAATCTAAGGGGTTTTTATCTTTCAAACTATTTTTGACCTGGCAAAACATGAGCGTTATATAGAAGATAAAAACCATATGTAAAGATTTTTAGACTTTACGCGGAATTTCAATTTAATAAGAAATCCTTTTGTCATTCCCTTCAACTAAACTCCATATTAAATATACAACAAAAGAATAGTAAAATAAAATTTTTAACTTTTTGTTATACAGGAACTTGAAGCTATATTGATTGCTGATATTTAAGTATAAAAAAAGCCCCGAGTTACGGGGCTTTCTATAATTTGAATAAGATGTATTCTATCTTTTAGCTTCCTTAATACGAGCTTTTTTCCCGGTAAGTTCTCTAAAGTAATAAATACGAGCTCTCCTTACTTTTCCTCGTTTGTTCAATTCAATTTTTTGAATTGCAGGAAGGTTTAAAGGAAAAATTCTTTCTACTCCAACAGTTCCACTCATTTTTCTAATGGTGAAAGTTTGTGAAGCACCGCTACCTCTTTTTTGAATTACTACCCCTTTAAAAAACTGGGTACGGGTTTTTTGACCCTCTTTAATTTCGTAATACACGGTAATGGTATCACCTGCAGAAAATTCAGGTAAATCTTTTCTTTCAACGAATTCGTCTTGTACGTACTTAATTAACGATTCCATAATTTCTTATTTAATGTAAAATCTAAAACAACATTCACGGACCTCGCCAGAGGTTATTTTAGAACGAGTGCAAAAGTATTAATTTTAATTTATAATGCAACTGAGAAATTGCAATTATTTTTCTGTTTCATCCAAAAGATCAGGCCTTAAGCGTTTGGTTCGCTCCCAGGCTTTTTCTTCCCGCCAGGCTTCTATCTTCGGAAAATTCCCCGAGGTTAAAATCTCCGGAACTTTCCATCCCTTATATTCTGCAGGCCTTGTATAAACCGGAGGAGCCAGTAAATTATCCTGAAAAGAATCAGTTAGGGCAGAGGTCTCATTACCCAAAACTCCGGGAATAAGCCTTATAATAGCATCACAGACCACCGCAGCACCAAGTTCCCCACCGGAAAGCACATAATCGCCAATAGATATTTCCTTAGTGATAAAATGATCACGAACACGTTGGTCCACTCCTTTGTAATGTCCGCAAAGAATAATTAAGTTTTCCTTTAAAGAGAGTGTATTTGCTGTTTTTTGATCAAAACGATCTCCATCGGGACTCATATAAATTACTTCATCATAATCCCGCTGACTTTTTAGGTCTGAAATACACTTATCTATAGGTTCTACCATCATCACCATTCCGGCGCCACCTCCAAATTGGTAGTCATCAATTTGTTTGTAGTTGTCGGTAACATAATCTCTTAAATTATGAAGTTGAATTTCTACGTGGCCGTTTTCTATAGCTCTTTTTAAAATTGAAGCTTCAAAAGGGCTTTTGAGCAAATCCGGCACTACCGTTATAATATCTATGCGCATACTTTCTTATAAAATGCAAAGATGAGAATTAAAAGTTTAGCTGAAGAAAAAGTTAATCCTTGGCTTTATTCTTCTCGTCCTGGAGCATGCGACCTAAACGTTGTTCTTTTTCTAAAGCTTTTGCGCGATAAAGGTCAAACTCTTTTTCGGTTTCGTCTAGTCTATGTCTTGCTTCTTTGGTAGTCGAATTGGAGTTTTTAAACTTATAGATAAAGAAAAGTAGCGCCAGGATAAGGACACCAACAATCCCCCACATTAAAGCCATATAACTTCCTTTGCTGAAAGGCATTCCAAGAAACTTGATCGCATCCTTTTCTTCATTTACGCGTTGAAGGTCTTCCTGGGTTTCTGCTAATTGATTTTCAAGGTTTTCGATTTCTTCATTTTGACTGGAAATAGTGCTTTGCTCTTCCTGAAGCTCGTTCTTTAAATCCTGAACGTGGCGTTTTGTATTATCCCGTAATTCAATTAAAGCATCATAGTCTACCACTTTGTAGCCCTGGTAATTATTTGAAGATTCAATAAGATTGTCAAATTCATCTTCAATAAAATTAGAGGTAGCCAAGGAATCCTGAGCCGATAAAAAACTGACTGAAAATATTAAAAGTAAACTTGAAAAAATAATGTTACGCATCATTTGGGTTTTTCTGGTTGGAATTTATATGCTTGAACGCCTTCTTTTTTTACTTATTGTAAAAGACCTCGCTATTTTGAATCTAATTTTTATAAATTCCTTTAAATTAATAATTTGAGCGCGCAAATGTAAAGCATTCCCAATAGAAAACCCACCAAATTTAGGTGGGTTTTTCGGTAATTTCGCTTATACCAAATATTAGTAATAAGTAAACCTTCTCACTTTCGCGATATACTTTGCCAGCCTTATTAATTGGTGGCTGTAACCATATTCGTTATCATACCAAATATAAAGAATCACATTTTTCCTATCTGCGGAAACTATAGTAGCCTTACTATCATAAATTGCCGGGGCGTTAGAACCCACAATGTCTGATGATACCAACTCATTATCCAGTGAATATTTAATTTGTTCCACCAGCTCGCCTTCCAACGCGTATTTCTTTAAAATATTATTTACATCTTCAACAGTGGTTTGACCTTCAATTTCCAGATTTAGAATCGCAAGCGAACCATTTGGGACAGGAACCCTAATTGCGTTTGATGTTAATTTTCCTTCAAAAACCGGTAAGGCCTTTGCTACAGCTTTCCCGGCACCGGTTTCGGTAATTACCATATTAAGAGCAGCAGCACGACCACGGCGGTATTTACTGTGCATATTGTCTACCAAGTTTTGGTCGTTCGTGTAGGCGTGAATGGTCTCTAAATGCCCATGAACCACGCCTAGAGTATCCTGAACCGCTTTTAAAACCGGAGTAATCGCATTGGTGGTACAGGAGGCTGCAGAGAAAATTGAAATTTTATCGGGATTATGTTCTTTATGGTTTACACCGTGCACAATATTGGGAATTCCTTTACCGGGAGCAGAAAGTAAAACCTTTGCCGCTCCTTTTGCTTTTAAATGCCGGCTTAAAGCTTCTTTGTCCCGAAAAGCACCGGTGTTGTCTATAATCAAAGCTTTATTGATTCCGAATTTTGTATAATCAATATCTTCAGGTTTATCTGCGGAAATCACTTTTACGGTGGTACCGTTTATAATAAGTGAACTGTTCTTTTCGTCTATGCTCACTGTGCCTGAAAAATCCCCGTGAACTGAATCATTCTTAAGCAAAGAAGCACGTTTTTCCAGAACGCTTTTGTCTACGGCACCACGGGTTACAATGGCTCTTAATCGCAACTGACTTCCCTTACCGGTTCTGGCCATAAGTTCCCGGGCTACTAAACGTCCAATACGTCCAAAGCCATACAGCACAACATCTTTAGGAACTACTTTATCATATTTTTTGGCATCTTTCAGTTTATCTGAAACAAAAGCCATTGCATTTAAATGTCCCTGGTCTTCTAAATGGTACTCATAAGTTAATTTCCCAATATCCAATTTTGCCGGTGGTAAATCCATATCCTGGATTGCTTTTGCTATTTCTACCGTATCAAATATTGAAATTGGTTTTTCTACAAATTCCCCGGCATATTCGTGTAGATTTAGAATATCGCTTACATTTCGGTTAAGTAATTGATTTCTGAATAAGACCAGCTCAATAGATTTATCGTACCAAAGATCACTTATAATATTGATGAATTGTACGGTCGCTTTGCGCCGGTTTGCCTGAAAAGAAAGTTCCTTTTCGTAAACTTTGTTGAAGCTCATGTGTGGTTTGTGTTGTTTTAATAATGTCGCAAAAGTATATATTTCAAACGTTTTCGTAAAGAATTTTTTGTATAAAAAAACTCCCTTACTACAAGGGAGTTTGTAAATATTATTCTTTGCTTTCTAGCGCCAAACCATTCGCTGCTTTTCGCCATTTCTATCAACTATGGTAATCACAATATCTTCGGCAAGATTTTTATTTCTAAAGATTCGTTCCACATCACTTACGCTTGATACGTTCTTATTATCTATGGCGGTAATAATAGTTCCTACCAATTCTTGTGCAGGTAGCCTGGGTGAAAGGGTTCGGTAAATTTTCACCCCGTTTTCAACATTCAATGCCTGTAATTCTTCCTTGCTTGCATTAGAAACTTCAATCTTTATAGGTTCTATGGTATAAGTTTCAAATTTGGTTAGCGTTACTTTAGCTTCTCGTTCCTCTCCATCCCTCAGAAATATCACTTCAATTTCATCATTTGGACGCTTGGAATTAATATAACCCGTTAGGTCAGAGAATTTATTGATATCTACATTATCTAACTTTCTAATTATATCGCCTTGTTTAAGTCCGGCTTTTTCAGCGCCGCTTCCTTCGGTTACTTCAGCAACCATAACGCCCTGGGTAGTTTCGAGGCCAAATTCTTCTACCGCCCTGGGGTTAATGCTACCACCTTTAATTCCTAAAATACCTTTTTGCACATCACCATACTCCATAATATCTTCTACGATCTTCCGGGTATTATTAGATGGTACGGCGAAGGCGTAACCTATATAACTTCCGGTTTGGGAAGTAATTGCAGTATTAATACCAACCAGTTCACCATTAATATTTACCAGGGCCCCCCCACTATTACCAGGGTTGATTGCCGCATCTGTTTGTATAAACGATTGCGGAGTAGCATCGTAGGTGTTTAAATCTCTGGCGGTTGCACTAATAATTCCCGCGGTTACCGTAGATTTAAGGTTAAAAGGATTTCCAACCGCAAGTACCCATTCGCCGAGTTTCACATTGTTAGAATCGCCAAAAGGAATATAATCTAAACCTTCGGCATCAATTTTTAATAAAGCGATATCTGAAGTTTCATCGGCACCAACAATCTCTGCGGTGTATGTTTTGTTATTGTTTAAGGTAACTTCCACCTCGTTTGCTTCTCTAATTACGTGGTTGTTGGTTACAATATAGCCATCCGGAGATATAATAACTCCCGAACCGGCACCCTGTAGTGCTTTTCCGCCACCATGATTTCCCTGAATTAGATCTCTCATAGAACGCGGACCTTTAAAAACGGCCACGTTTTTTACGTGTACAACGCCATTAACGGTATTTTCGGCCGCTTCAGTAAAATCGGCATTCGTGCCGTAGATATTTCCCGAATAATTTGCCGGGATTAATTCAGTACTGGTGTTAGAAACCGGGGGTAAACCTGCCGGAGTTTCTTCTTCAAAGAACATTTTATAGCTCCCTAAAGTCAGCGCGCCTCCCAGAATTGAAACGAGAAGTAGTTTAGATAAATTTTTCATTTTCATTGATGTTTTTATAAAATTCAACTTTAAAATTATAATATTAGTATTTTGAGTTTTTAACTTTAACGGACCTTTAACACGCCACAAAATCGTGTTATTTATAGTATCTTTGTAGCCCTTAAAATTCACCTAATGAAAATTCCATTTTATAAATATCAGGGTACCGGAAACGATTTTGTGATGATTGACAACCGTCAACAACTACTATCCAAAAACAATACCAGAATAATTAAAAAGCTTTGTGACCGTAAATTTGGCATTGGCGGTGACGGACTTATACTTTTGGAAAAACCTGACGTTGATGGTGACGATTTTAAAATGGTATATTTTAATGCCGATGGTAATGAAAGCAGTATGTGCGGTAATGGCGGGCGTTGCCTGGTAGCTTTTGCAAAATTCCTTGGAATTATAGAAAATGAAGCCACTTTTACGGCAATAGATGGTCCACATAAAGCGACGATTACCAACCACCAGGTTAGTTTACAAATGCAGAACGTTGCAGATATAAAACAACTGGGGAACAGTGCTTTTCTTGATACCGGCTCTCCGCATCACGTAATTTTCACTAAAAATGTCCCCGATCTTGATGTGAAAAAAGAAGGCGCTGTGATTAGATATTCAGATGAATATGCAGCTAATGGCGGTACTAATGTGAACTTTGTAGATATGCAGGAAGATAATACCTTTTTGGTTAGAACTTACGAAAGGGGTGTGGAAGACGAAACGCTTTCGTGCGGAACGGGGGTTACTGCAGTTGCTTTAGCTGCCCACGCTTCAGGGAAAGCAAATACAAATACTGTAAAACTAATTGTTCCGGGAGGTGAATTATCGGTTAGCTTTAATAAGGAAAACGAGACTTATACCAATGTTTGGTTAACAGGCCCTGCAATCCAGGTTTTTAAAGGAGAAATAGTATGTCAAGCTTAAGAGGGAATAAGGTTTACTTACGTGCTTTAGAGCCCGAAGATCTCGATTTTGTCCATACCGTGGAGAATACCGAAGACTTTTGGGAAGTAAGCGCAACCCAAACTCCTTATTCCCGTTTTCTTATTAAACAATACCTGGAAAACGCCCATCGTGATATTTATGATATTAAACAATTACGTTTGGTAATTTGTGATTTTCAGGATAATGAAGTTGGCCTAATAGACGTTTTTGACTTCGAGCCAAAAGACCAGAGAGCAGCCCTGGGAATATTAATTGCTGATCCTTCTGAACGCGGAAAAGGTTATGGTGCGGAAGCCCTAAAATTGCTTTGTAATTACTGTTTTACACATCTTGCCATGCACCAGGTTTATGCAAATATTACCGAAGGAAATGAGAACAGCGTAAAACTTTTTGAAAACCTGGGCTTCCAACGAGTAGGTGTAAAGAAAGAATGGACCCATTCTGAAGACGGATTTAAAGACGAAATTCTCTATCAATTGATAAAAAAATAATGTACATCAAAAAAATTCTACTGGCTATTGCCATTCTTGGGCTAATAGGCCTTTCTGTTTTTAGCTATTATATTTATACCAGTATTTTTTCGGGAAACACTAGTTTTTCAGGAGAAGAGAAGTTGGTTTACGTACCTACGGGTGCAAATTATCAAATCGTAATAGATAGCCTTCAGCCTTATGTTGAAGATATGGAGTCTTTTGATCTTGTTGCCCGAAAAAAAGGTTATGCTTCCAATATTAGAGCCGGGAGATATGCTATAAAACCGGGAATGAACAATAATGACCTGGTAAATGCTTTACGAAGTGGAAATGTACCGGTTAAATTGACTTTCAATAACCAGGAACGTCTGGAAAATCTTGCGGGAAGGATTGCCCAGCAAATAGAAGCCGACAGTACAACTTTAATTGAAGCTTTTAAAGATAAAGAATTTTTAGCTGAAAATGATTTCACTGAAGCCGAAGCTTTAGCTATGTATATTCCTAATCAATATGAATTTTACTGGAATACTTCAGCTGAAGAATTTAGAGATCGAATGAAGCGTGAATACGATCGCTTTTGGACCGAAGAAAAAAAGCAAAAAGCCGAAGAAATTGGCCTGAATCCTAAAGAAGTTTCAACATTAGCTTCCATAGTTCATAAAGAAACCGCTAAGGTAGACGAGCGCCCTAAAGTAGCCGGGGTTTATATGAACCGTTATAAAAACGGCTGGAAATTAGATGCCGATCCTACAGTCATCTACGCATTGAAAAATAAAACTCAAAAATGGGATACCATTATAAAAAGGGTGCTTTACAAAGATCTGGAATTAGATTCTCCTTATAATACTTATATATATAAAGAATTACCTCCGGGGCCAATTTTTATGCCCGATATTTCTGCAATAAATGCGGTACTTAATTATGAAGATCACGAATACTTCTATTTTGTAGCCGATGTAGAGAACTTTGGGTACCATAAATTCGCGAAGAATTTAGCCCAGCATAATCGAAATAAGCAGGAATATGTGCGTTGGATCAACAATCAAGGTGTAAAAAGATAAAAATAATTTTAGCTCAAAATTATTAAGAAAGCTCTAACGCCTTTACCTACGCTTTCTTAGAGCGATGTTAAGCCTTTACTTAACTTTACAATTTACTTAACAGGTTGTGCTTCAGATTTTTAAAATTTGTTGTACATTTGCACGGCAAAATTGAAAGGGGCGTAAGCTTAAGTTTTTAGCCCAAACCGTTAACCTTTCAGAAACAAAATGTAATGAGAAGGAAAATTGCAAAATTTTCAATCTTGCCTGTTCTTGCAGGCTGTATGTTTTTCAGTTTTTCAACTAGAGAAGCAGCAAATTTGGAAATTGAAGGTTATTCAACTTCCAATTTAGATCTAAACTATACTGTAGCCCTTGTAGAGGAAAGCGAGTTAGTAAAAGATCAAAGCCTTGAAAGGGCGTTACCTGAACTGGGAAAGTCCTATGTAGGTTTTAAAGAAGCGGTAGGTTTTAAAGAATCTCGCGGAAATTATCAAACAATTAATGAGTTTGGTTATATGGGGAAATACCAGTTTGGTATTGGAACCCTTGAATTACTCGGCATTTACAATAGTGCAGAATTCCTTAACTCACCCCAACTCCAGGAAGCGGCATTTTATACCAATGCTTCCAGAAACAAATGGATCTTAATTCGTGATATTGCCCGTTTTGAAGGTAAAGTAATTAACGGGGTAGAAGTAACCGAATCTGGTATTCTTGCTGCTGCTCATCTTGCGGGACCGGGAAGTGTAAAAAAATATCTTAGAAGCTGGGGCGCCCAGTCTTTTAGTGATGCTTTTGGAACTTCAATCAGGAATTATTTGAAAAAGTTCGGAGGTTATGATACTTCATTTGTAGAACCGGAGAAGAACCCGAGAGTGAATATCAAAGCTTTTAGGGCTTAAATTTCTCTCTGAAAGATAAAAATAGCAGGCCTCTTATGGAGGTCTGTTTTTGTTTTCTTCCATTCTGAAACCGGTTTGGTCATAATGTATTCCGTAGGAAGGGTAAGATCACAAGCCACGCACAGCCTGGTCGTGGGATTTAAGAGTTGAAACAGATCTTCAAGCAACTTATTGTTTCGGTAAGGGGTTTCAATAAAAATTTGCGCTTCCTGCTTTTCAAAAGAAAATCGTTCTAAATCTTTAATTTCTTTTTTGCGCTCTTTTTTATCTATGGGTAAATACCCGTTAAAAGTAAAACGCTGCCCGTTCATTCCGCTGCCCATCATAGCCAGTAGAATGGAGGAAGGCCCCACTAAGGGAATTACCTGTATGCCTTCGTTGTGGGCGATTTTCACAATTTCAGCACCCGGATCTGCTACACCGGGACAACCGGCTTCACTGAGTAAACCTATGTTTTTTCCTTCTTTACATTCATTTAAAAACGAAGGAATTTCTGAGGCTTCAGTGAACTTATTTAGATGAAAAAATTTCAGAGTAGATTGTTGCTTCTCTGGCACCAGTTGTTTTATATGTCTTCTGGCGGTTTTTTCATTTTCAGCAATAAAAATATCCAGGCTTTCCATAATTTCCTTCACCTGTTGTGGTAAAACCTGCATTGGGTTTGCCGCTCCCATAGTTGTGGGAATCAGGTAAAGTTTTCCGGAATACTGGAAGTCTGGCATTAAGCTTTGTTTTCTTCTTTAAGTTGTGCAGCTATCTTTTCGCAGGCTTCATCAAGCATCTGGTACACATTTTCAAACCCGTGATCGCCCCCAAAATAAGGATCTGGAACATCTACATTTTCAGAAGGGAATATTTCATTAAGAATTAAATGAACTTTCGCCCGGTCTTCATCATTTCTCGCCAGGGCCATTACATCCTGAAAATTGGAATTATCCATCACGTAAATGTGATCAAATTTATCAAAATCTTCTGTCTGAAATTGTCTTCCACGTTGGTAGGTGATATCCAGGTTGTTCTTTTTCGCAATTGCCACAGAGCGGGGATCGGGCGCATCGTCTATATGATAATCGCCGGTCCCGGCCGAATCTACAAAAACCTTAGATTGGTCCACCTTAGATTTCAAAATTTCCTCGGCAAGCGGTGATCTGCAAATATTGCCGAGGCACACCATCAATACCTTAGTCTTCATAAAATTGCTTTTATATGGTAAGTTTTTTGTTGAGGTCTTCAACAAATTTTTTGAATTGCTTATCGGTCGTAGCAAGGTTATCTACCGTTTTACAGGCGTGTAAAACCGTGGCGTGATCGCGTTTTCCAATTTGAGAGCCAATACTTGCCAAAGAAGCTTTGGTGAACTTTTTAGCAAAAAACATTGCCAGTTGTCTCGCCTGTACAATATGTCTTTTTCGGGTTTTAGACTGCAAAGTTTGCACATCCATCTGGAAATAATCGCTCACTACTTTTTGTATATAATCTATAGAAACTTCGCGCTTGGTATTTTTCACGTAGTTGTCTACGATCTTTTTTGCGAGTTCTAAAGTGATATCTTTTTTATTGAAAGAAGAGTGGGCGATAAGCGAAATAATTGCGCCTTCCAGTTCCCTGATATTGGTTTTAATATTATTAGCTAAAAACTCAACAATTTCTTCCGGCATTTCTACACCGTCACGATAAAGTTTGCTTTTAATAATAGAAATTCGAGTTTCAAAATCGGGATGTTGCAATTCAGCTGAAAGTCCCCATTTAAATCTTGAAAGCAGGCGTTGCTCAATATCCTGCATATCTACCGGTGCTTTATCACTGGTAAGTATAACCTGTTTTCCGTTTTGGTGTAAATGATTAAAAATGTGGAAAAATACATCCTGAGTCCCTGCTTTTCCTGAAAGCAACTGGATATCATCCACGATTAAAACATCAATAATCTGGTAAAAATGAATAAAATCGTTTCGGTTATTTTTCTTTACCGACTCAATGTACTGCTGGGTAAATTTTTCAGCAGAAATATATAAAACCGTCTTTTCCGGATATTTATCTTTTATTTCCACCCCAATAGCGTGTGCTAAATGCGTTTTTCCCAATCCCACACCACCAAAAATTAGCAGTGGATTAAAAGAAGTCCCTCCCGGTTTATTGGCTACTGCTAATCCCGCTGATCTTGCTAACCTGTTGGAATCTCCTTCCAGGAAATTTTCAAAATTATAACTCGGGTTAAGTTGAGACTCGATTTTTACATTTCTGATGCCCGGAATTATAAAAGGGTTTTTTAATTCGGGGTTCTTATTTTTTAAGGGCACATCTACTTCCTGGGAAGCCATATGACTGCGCTGCGTACTCGGGATTTTCTCGGTAAATGGCATTTTATTACCATAGGTATTTTCCATTTTGATCACATAGACCAATTTGGCTTTTTCGCCTAATTCTTTGGTAAGAGAAACTTTTAAGAGCTTAACATAGTGTTCTTCTAACCATTCGTAAAAAAACTTGGATGGCACCTGTATGCTAAGGGCACAATCTGTAAGTTTTACTGCTTGTATAGGTTCAAACCACGTTTTATAAGCCTGTGGAGTGATGTTATCTTTGATAAAAGCCAGACAGCTATTCCAAACTGATTGCGCAGTTTTTGACATGCTTTGTGTTGTATTATTTTAGATTAGTAGTGGTTTATTAGCAGTTAAAAGATTTAGGAGTCTCTCAACTTTGGTAGAACAAATATGTGAACAAATTATGTAATAAAAAAACCGGTTTAGGGTTGAATTTTAAGAAAATTATGTGCATACTTAATTCCGCTTATGAAAGTACAAAACCTCATTCAATTTACCTGTTAAATTCAATATGAAAAGTCACGTTTCTTATGTTAAAGTCCGTTATGCGGAAACCGATCAAATGGGTGTGGTGCACCACGGTAATTATGCCCAATACTTTGAAATTGCCCGTTTAGACTGGCTTTCGGCACTTGGAATTTCGTATAAGTCTATGGAAGAAAATGGGGTGATGTTACCTGTCTATGAGCTGAATACAAAGTTTTTAAAACCTGCAGTTTTTGATGATGAACTTAAAATTGAAGTGGGATTAAAAGAACTTCCGGCGGTAAAAATTACTTTTGAATATCTAGTTTTTAACCAACGTGAAGACTTAATCACAAAAGCTTACACAACATTGGTTTTTATGGACTCCAACACTAAAAAACCAATTCGTTGCCCCCAGGATATTTTAGATAAGCTGAAATAAAACTCCGACATCCTGTCCCGGAGCTTCGGGATTGTTCAGGATCTAAGCTGTTGGAAATTTTTTCATGCCCGAAGTGCATTCGGGATAAAATCTGAAACGAGTTCAGCTTGACGACATTTACTACAATTTAAATTCTTCAAATAATTAATTTATCTAGTATTTTACTCTTTCAACCTCTTAATCTCAACCTTATAGGTTGAATCAAACTTTTCAAAGATCTGATCAGCTTCTTTTTTCCGTACTGAAATATAAATCTTGCAATCCAGCTCCAGTTTTTGTTCAATGATATTAAGATTGTTTTCCTTAATTAAGCGCATCACAATATTCATTTCAGGATAATCAAAACTGATCTCAAAAACCTCGTCTATGGTTCGGGTTACGAGATTCGCCTCTTCCAGTGCCATCTGTGCGGCGGTTTTATAAGCATTTATCAAGCCGCCAACCCCGAGTTTTACACCGCCAAAATAGCGAACCACTACAACTAAAATATTAGTAACTTCAAAAGACTGAATTTGTCCGTAAATAGGCATTCCGGCAGAATTAGATGGTTCGCCATCATCATTGGCTCGATATTGAAAATCTGATTTTCCCAACTGCCAGGCATAGCACCAGTGTCGCGCTTTATGATGTTTGGTTTTTAATCCTTCTAACTGAATATTTGCTTCTTCTTCTGTCTTTACCGGAAAAGCATAACCAAAAAACTTGGAATTCCGGTCCTTAAACAGGACTTCAGGGGAGGCTGTGGTTATGGTTTTATAGGTGTCTTTCATTATGGTCGATATTGGATTCTATAATATGAAGAACCGCTCATTAATTGAAAAATAAATTACACATCATTTTTTCACCAACAAGGTCAAAAAAGAATCCTTGCAGGATAAGCCTTCCTGCGAGGTTTTTATAATCTCGTAGGTATATTCACTGAAACTTATTTTTAGACCTCACAGGTTTCAGAAACCTGTGAGGTCTTCTTGATAATACTACTGGCTGCTCGCCACCAGTATAATGCTTATTATGGCAAGTGCAATTCCAATCCAGTTTTTCTTTAGCAAAACTTCTTTAAAAAGCACAATTCCAAGAATTGTAGACGCCAAAACAATCCCAACATGGTTTAAAGTGAAAATAACCGAATTCTCAATGCCGGGAGCACGCAAAGCCATTACCAAGAAATAGATGGAAAAATAATTCGGAATACCCAGCGCGATCCCACCCGCTATATTTTTCCAGGTAATTTTTAATTTTCCTAAAACCGCCTGCCCAATTAAAATGCTTATCCCAATAATTCCGGCGATTCCAAAAATACTGGAAGAAAAAAGACCGACATCGGTTTCAGAAACATAAAAGTTTTCCAGGTAATTAAGGCTGGTGTCAATAATCCCACTTCCTATAAAAACCAAGAGCGGAAATATTAAATTCCTTTTCTTTATTTTAATGCCTTTTTCGGTTTTAATGGAACTCAAATAAACCGCTGCGAGTGCAAGCAAAATCCCCGAAATTTTTAAAAGGCCCAGGCTTTCATTATAAATAAATATTCCGAAGAAAACAGGAATCGCAACCGACATTTTTGTTGCAACCGAAACTACCGAAAGGCCGCTGCGTTGCGTGGTAATTGCAGCAAGATTGAAAACCGTAATAAACATAGCGCCCAGGAAAACCGTTCCTAAAAACCAGGGTTCTGAAGGAATTCTTATTAAATCGTCAACCCCTTCAATATATCCGAAAAATCCAACGATACAGGCAATAAAGTAATTCACGATAATTGCCTGAAGTGTATTTACACCATACTTTTTATAAAGCCTGAATACCACAAAAATAATTGTGGAAGATAAAATGCTAAGCAGCAGGTAGATCAAAATAATTCCTTTTTAGCGGTAAATAAATCGATCACATCTTCGCGGGTAGGTTCAATATTCCAGGTGTAAATTCCTAAATCTTCTGCTGCATCTGTATTTTCCCGGGTATCGTCAATAAACAGGCACTCTTGGGGTTTTAAGTCGTGTTTTTCCAGCACAAACTCATAAATTTCTGCATCCGGTTTTCTAAAATTAATCTCGTGCGAAAGGTAAAAAGCATCAAAACAAGCCTTGAAATCTTCAAAAAATGAAACATTTTTCTTGATCCAGTCAATATGAATTTCATTGGTGTTACTCAATAAAATAAGCAGGTAATTTTTTTCTTCGGAAAGTTTCTTTAAAAACTGGTAACGATATTCCGGGAAATCTACCAGAATAGCATTCCAGGAATTCTTGAAATGTTCTTTCTGAAGATGGGAATGTTCGCTCTGGTAAGATTTTACAAATTTTTCAGAAGAAATGAGTCCTTTCTCGTATTGCTGATTTATATCTAACAAATTCTCTGAAAGTTTTTCGATTTCATATTTATTCATTTCACGCATTATGGCCGGTTTATCCAGGTTTACGAATACGTCTCCAAAATCGAAAATTATCGTTTTAATCATTTCTGTAAATTTTTAAATTATCCCGCTCTAAACTGGTTTGGGAAACCATTTTTCCTGAAAATTCGGGTGCTTTTATTCCTTTGTGAAATTCAGCAATTCCGGTAAAAACCCTGGCTTCGTCCCAAAGTTTAGCATCAATAAAGCTTTGAAGCGTTTTTGCACCACCTTCAATAATTACCGATTGTAAATTATTTCGATATAAAACCTCACAAATTTGTTCAGGTAAATTTTGCTGAAAATCAAGCTTTTCAAAAACTAAATTCTCATTTTCAGGAGCCTTTTGAGGCTCTTTTTCAGTTAAAACAATGGTTTTTATACTGCCGTCCAACAAAGCAGATTCCTTCGGAATTTTTAAACCTTTATCGATCACCACCCGAACCGGATTTTTACCCTCCCAAAGTCTTGTATTCAGTTGGGGGTTATCGGCAATTGCGGTGTGGGTGCCCACTAAAATAGCCTGCTCTTCGCTGCGCCATTTATGCACCAATTGTTTGGAATATTGATTGGTAATCCAAACCGGTTCACGTTTTTCCTGAATTTCGGGAGCGATAAATCCGTCAGCGGTTTGAGCCCATTTCAAGATAATATAAGGGCGTTTTTTTTGATGAAAAGTAAAAAAGCGTTTGTTTAATTTCTGGCATTCTTTTTCCAGAAGCCCCACCTGAACTTCGCAGCCGGCTTCCATCAATTTTTTAATTCCCCGGCCTGCAACTTCAGCAAAAGGATCTACACAACCAATTACCACTTTTTTAATTCCTTTTGCGATAATTAAATCGCTGCAGGGAGGTGTTTTTCCAAAATGACTGCAAGGTTCAAGACTCACATAAATGGTTGATTTTTTTAAAAGCGATTTATCTTTTACAGAATTTACCGCGTTTACCTCGGCGTGTGGCGCTCCCGCTTTTTGATGCCAGCCTTCGCCAATAATCTTATCTTTATGTACAATTACGCTGCCTACCAGCGGATTGGGATAGGTAGATCCGAGCCCGTTTTTGGCCAGTTCATTACAGCGTTTTATATATTTTTCGTGTATATTCACGCCACTAAAATAGGATTATTTACCAAGAATGAGCACGCTAAAAATACGGGAAATTCAACCCGAAGACAATCAACAAGTTGCCGAAGTAGTAAGAAAGGTTTTGGTAGAAATGGGCGTTCCAAAAGTAGGAACTGCCTATGAAGACAAGGCCCTGGACAATATGTTTGCAACTTACCAGCATCCGCGAATGAACTATTTTGTGGTGGAAGACGAAGAAAAAATTATTGGAGGAGCGGGAATTGCCCCTTTAATTGGGCTGGAAGAAAAAATATGTGAATTACAGAAAATGTATTTTTTGCCCGAAGCCCGCGGAAAAGGCCTGGGAACGCAAATGATGGATACCTGCCTGAAATTCGCCAAATCCCAGGATTTTGAGCAATGTTATATTGAAACCCTGCCCTATATGGAAAGCGCCAGGAAACTCTACGGCCGCAGTGGCTTCAAATCTTTGGAAAAACCCCTAGGCGACACCGGACATTATAATTGTACGATGTGGATGATTAGGGAGGTGTAAAAGAATCAAGAGGCAAGAATAGAGATAAGAGAATAAAGAGAAGAGGGAAAATAAGAATTGATGAAAGTTTAAAGTTCTGGGTTTAAAGTTAATTGTTATACAAACACCCAGGACCGACAACTCACAAACCACCAAAAACCGACAACTCACAACTGAATGATGAGACTTAAAGCCCAAAAAGAAATCTTCGTAAAAACTCTGGAACACGAATATCCTGCGGAAGAAGTGCTTTCTTTTTTCTTTTTGCTAACTGAAGCTTTTTTTGGGATAAAACGGATAGACTTGGCTTTAGATCCTGAACTTGAAATCAATGAAAATCAGGTAAAAAAAATAGATTCGGCTTTGGTGCGGTTGAAAAAACACGAGCCTGTTCAGCATATTATGGGGGAAACCGAGTTTTTCGGATTGAGTTTTAAAGTCGATAAAAATGTTTTGGTGCCAAGACCGGAAACCGAAGAACTGGTGCAATGGATTTTAGACGATTTTTCTTTAGAAAATAAAGTATTAAAAATCCTGGATATTGGAGCCGGAAGTGGCTGTATCGCCATAAGCCTAGCGAAAAATCTTCCGGTGGCTAAAATTTCAGCAATAGATATTTCTAAAAATGCCTTGGAAATAGCCAGGATAAACGCCGAAAATAATAAAGTTCAAATCCAATTTTTTCAGCAGGATATCCTTCAAACTGAAAAGTTTTCGGAAGCCTTTGATGTTATTGTTTCCAATCCGCCATATGTGCGGGAGCTGGAGAAGAAAGAGATGTACCGAAATGTTTTAGACTACGATCCGCCCACCGCTTTATACGTAAAAGATGAAAATCCTTTAATTTTCTATGATAAAATCACGAAATTGGCTAAAAGTGCACTGAAGCCAGGAGGAAAACTCTATTTTGAGATCAATCAATATCTCGCAAAAGAAACCGAAGAAATGATGAAGAAGAATGGGTTTAAAACCGAATTACGAAAAGATATTTTTGGGAATTTCAGGATGCTAAAAGGGGAATTGCGCTAATTCCTGTAAGGTTTTAAAAACCTTTTAGGTATAACTTCAAAAACCAATAGTTTTGGATAACAACAGTAAAAATCAATTAAAAAGTATTGCCGTTTTTTGCGCGAGCAGCGAAGGCAATGACGAAAAAATATACACGGAGTCTTATCGTTTAGGGAAGGTTCTGGCTGAGAAAAATATCAAACTCATTTTTGGGGGAAGTAAACTAGGCTTAATGGGCCAGGTTGCTGCCGGTACGCTTCAAAATGGGGGAGAGGTCATTGGCGTAATTCCTGATTTTCTAAAAACAAAAGAAGTGGTTCATACCGAATTAACCGAGTTAATTACCACCAAAGATATGCACGAACGCAAGCTTAAAATGCATGACTTAAGCAATGGATTTATTGCCCTGCCCGGCGGATTTGGAACTTTTGAAGAACTTTTTGAGATCGTAACCTGGGGGCAATTAGGATTGCACCATAATCCTATTGGATTGCTTAATATTAATGGATTTTACGATGACCTGATCGCGATGCTAAAAACCATGGTAAGAAAAGGTTTGCTTAGAAAAGAGAATTTCGATCTTTTGATTATTGCCGAAGATATAGAGGAATTGCTGGAAAAAATGTATAATTTTAAACCTATGCCAGTTCCCAAATGGATAAATAAAGACCAGACCTAAAAAAACGCTATGAAAATCCATAAACTTCAAATTTATACCGATAATATAAAGGAGCAGCTTCGGTTTTACCGGGGTAAACTGAATTTTAAAATTACTGATTATTCCGATAATCATTTTGAAATTGAAACCGGATATTCTACCATAAGATTTCAGCATAAAGAAAACGCCACGCCTTATCATATCGCCTTTCATATTCCCGATAATCAGCATAATGAAGCACTGGAATGGGTGAAAGCACATGTTCCTGTTTTGGAAGGTAACGGGCAGGAAATTGTAGATTTTATGGCCTGGAGTGCTAAATCTCTCTATTTCTATGACGAAGATAAAAATATAATCGAATTCATTTCCCGTGAAAGTTTCAGTAAACCCAATTCGGCATTATTTTCGGAAAAAAGTATTGTGGGGATTAGTGAAGTTGGACTGGTAACGGAGAATATTCAGGAGAAATTCCATTTTCTAAATTCAAATTATCAATTGGAAAAATATGATGGGGATTTCGAGCATTTTTGTGCCATAGGTGACGATGAAGGTTTGCTTATTACCATTGATCAACAACTAAAAGATTGGTTTCCCACCGATGATAAAGCTTATAAATCTGAATTCGAGATTGAATTTACCCACAAAGGGGAAAAACATTCCTTTATTTTTGAAAACGATAAATTAAAAGCTCAGCACTAACTTACCAGCCCGATTTTTATGAGTACCGAAGAAAAGATCAAGCAATTACGCGAAGAATTACACAGGCATAATTATTTATATTACATAGAAGATAAGCCAGAGATCAGCGATTATGATTTTGATATGATGCTGAAGGAATTGCAGGAGCTGGAAGAGACAAATCCTGAATTTGATGATCCTAATTCGCCAACCAGGCGTGTTGGTGGCGCTGTAACCAAAAATTTTGAAACCGTAGTTCACGATTACAGGATGTATTCGCTTTCCAACTCCTATTCTAAAGAAGAGCTGGAAGATTGGGAAAAACGCATCGAAAAATCTATTGGAGGAAAGGTGCAATATGTTTGCGAATTAAAATATGACGGCGCCTCAATAAGTCTTACTTATGAAAACGGAAAATTAAAGCGCGCAGTGACGCGTGGTGACGGTTTTCAGGGCGATGATGTTACTAATAATGTAAAAACCATTCGCTCTATTCCTCTAAAACTGAAGGGAGATTTTCCCGAGAAATTTGATATTCGAGGGGAGATTGTTTTGCCTTACGAAGGTTTTGCAAAAATGAATGCCGAAAGAGTAGAAACAGGGGAAGAACCTTATGCAAACCCGCGAAATACGGCATCAGGAAGTTTAAAATTACAGGATAGTGCCGAAGTTGCCAAAAGACCATTAGACTGCCTGCTTTATAGTTTAGTTGCTGAAAAATTACCGGTAAAATCTCAGTTTGAAGGATTGGAAAAAGCCAGGGATTGGGGATTTAAAGTTCCGCCTGAAGCCGAATTAAAAAACAGTATTTCTGAAGTGCTGGATTATGTGAATTATTGGGATAAACATCGGCACGACTTACCTTATGAAACCGATGGGGTGGTGGTAAAGGTCAATAGTTTTGATCAGCAGGATGAATTGGGGTACACCGCCAAATCGCCGCGCTGGGCTATGGCCTATAAATTCAAAGCCGAGCAGGAAAGTACAAAATTAAATAAAATTACCTACCAGGTGGGAAGAACAGGAGCGATAACGCCGGTGGCAAATCTGGAGCCGGTTCAATTAGCGGGAACTACGGTAAAACGTGCTTCCTTGCATAATGCCGATCAAATTGAAAAACTTGATGTTAGGGAAGGCGATACCGTTTTTGTAGAAAAAGGAGGGGAAATTATCCCGAAGATTGTTGGGGTTGATTTCACCAAAAGGGACCCTGAAACTCCCGAAACCAAATATGCTGAAAACTGCCCGGAATGTGAGAGCGAATTAATAAGAAAAGAAGGTGAGGCCCAGCATTACTGCCCAAATTATAATGGCTGCCCGCCGCAAATTATAGGAAGAATTCAGCATTTTATTTCCCGAAAAGCAATGGATATAGAAGGCCTTGGTGGTGAAACTGTGGCTTTGCTTGTGAATGCAGATTTAATTACCAATTATGCTGATCTCTATATTCTCAAAAAAAAAGATATTCTCCCACTTGAGCGAATGGCAGAGAAATCGGCTGAGAATTTGATAAACGGAATTGAAAAATCCAAAGAAATTCCTTTTGAGCGTGTTTTATTTGCCCTTGGAATAAGGTATGTAGGGGAAACCGTGGCTAAAAAACTGGCAAAACACTATAAAAACATAGATGCCCTGGCTTCAGCTTCAACTGAAGATTTAACCGCTGTTGATGAGATTGGGGAACGCATCGCGGAAAGTGTAACCGATTTCTTTGCTTCCGAAGAAAACAGGAGAATCGTGCAGCGATTAAAAGATTACGGACTTCAGCTGGAAATTGCCGCAAAAGAGTTGGAAAACCAGAGTGATAAACTTGAAGGAAACACCTTTGTGATTTCAGGGGTTTTTGAAAAGGTTTCAAGAAACGAACTCAAGAAAATGATAGAAGATAACGGTGGAAAAGTTTCAGGCTCAATTTCAGGAAAAACCGATTATTTGGTTGCCGGTGAAAATATGGGGCCCAGCAAACTGGCAAAAGCCGAGAAACTCGGGACCAAAATTGTAAGCGAAGAAGAGTTTTTAAAAATGATTGAATGAAAAACTCAACATATTAAAGATTGAGTTCTTATTTTAAACCTCAATCTTTAATCCGTTAGCTTCAATATTATTTTTATCATCTAAATAAAAATCAATTCTCCCAAGGTAAAGTCCGTAGCAACCAACCTGGTTTACCAAAACCTTGTTTCCGGCCTTATTGGTTTCAATAGAGGGTTTATCAAGAAATGTATGCGTGTGACCACCAATAATAAGATCTATATTCTCCGTGGCTTTGGCCAGTTTAATATCAGAAATTTTATCGTGGCTGTAGTCGTAACCTAAGTGCGAAAGGCAGATTACCAGATCACAATTTTTTTCTTCTTTCAGGATTCGGCTTTGGTCCTGAGCAATTTCTACAGGATCCAGGTATTTTGTTTCTTTATAAAGACCTTTATTCACTAAACCCTGCAATTCGATACCCAAGCCAAAAATGCCGATTTTCACTCCGTCTTTGGTAAAAACTTTATGTTTTCGGGTATGCCCGTCCATTACCGTATCGCTCAAATCATAGTTAGAACAAATAAAATCGAATTCAGCGTGTGGCAGTTGAGCGTATAAACCGTCTATCCCGTTATCAAAATCGTGGTTGCCCAGGGTAGAGGCATCGTATTTCATTTTACTCATCAGTTTAAATTCCAGTTCTCCGCCGTAGAAATTAAAGTAAGGCATACCCTGGAAAATATCACCCGCATCTAATAATAAAGTATTGGGATTTTCATTCCTTATCTGCTGAATTAATGTGGCTCTCCTCGCCACTCCGCCCATATTGGGGTTTCTGGAATCATCAGGGCCAAAAGGCTCAATATGGCTATGTACATCGTTGGTGTGAAGAATGGTGATATGCTTTTTGTAATTCGGTTTAAACGAGAGCGAGCTTAAGCCACCAATTCCAATAAATGCAGTTGCCGCTGAGGTTTGTTGTATAAAATATCTTCTTTTCATGCCTTACTTTCTTATAAACCTATTGTCCTTTTCAACTTTTAAAGTGTCTGCTTTTTTAAAATAGTCTATGATGGCATTGCGCAATTTATAGTCTACTTTATATAGGTTGATAGGAGCTTTAAAAAAGTTCATATTGTCTCCACCCTGCTGTAAATAGTCTGAAGTTGCTACAAAATAGGACTTGTTTTCATCGATTTCTTCGCCGTTAATTTCAGCCCTGATAACTTTATAATTCTGATCCATTTCAATCTGAATTCCGCTAACGGGGTGAGCGGTTTTTGCGCGTTCCAGGTAAGAAAGCATTTCTTTAATTTTTTCTCCTGAAAGTTCAGCCACCACAATTTCATTTTCAAAAGGCATAAGCGCGTAGGCACTTCGGGTTGAAATATTTCCTTTATTCAGGCCAGATCTAATTCCGCCGTGATTTAGCAATACCATATCTATTTCATTGCCAGCCCTGCTTTTAAAAATTGGGTTGACCTGTTCCATCACGATATCGGCCATTAAGTTTCCAATCGCGGTGTTCAAGTCTCCATCACTTTTTACCATATCCTTCGGATTGTAGGCTAATGTACTATCCAGCGTTTTATTGAGATGTTCCTTATACGGCGCTACAAATTCTTCGATTTCGGGATCGGCTTCAATGTTTTCGTCTATAGCAATTCGTTTTCCTTTAATTTCGGCAGTTTCGACTTGGTTTCCTTTACAATTCAATAGAATTAGCGAAAGCAAGAGGAATAAACTTAATCTGATTTTATTCATTCGTATATAAATTTTCACCCAATTAAGAATTGACAGGAGTAGCGATAACCTTTCTTTAATTATCAATTCCAGGGATCCAGCATCACACTGGTTTTATCTGATTTTTTTAAAAACTCAAAGATAATTAGATTATTCGGGTCAATGTAAACTTTGACTGAAATTGAGATTAAAATGTTCTGATATTTATCGTCAAAACCAGAATTTATATTCAGGAAACACGTTCTTAACTTACTTTAAGTGGTTTTCCTTTAAAAATTTCAAGGTATTTCAACGGAATTATTAATCCTTTGGTCGAAAAACAGGTTAAAATATATAAAAATAGCAATGCTTTACTGAAATGGACTTTATTGGTAACATGAATTTTATATTTTCGGTCCGCAATTAAATGAAAATGAGTCTATTTCAATACATTCTTATATTACTTGTTCCGCTATTGGCTGTAAATTTATATGCAGCGGTAGCTGAAGCCGATTGGCTAATGCAGGCTACCCAGCTTATTTTTGTTCCGGGCCTTGCGGGAATTTATATTAAGCTTAAAAAGAATATGGGTTTAAATGCTATGGTCTTTTTTATCTTTTTCTTTCTGGCTCAAATTAACGGCTTCATATATAATACAAATAACTTAACTCTTCTATCCTTCTTTTTCTATATTATCGCCTATTTTGGTTTAAGCAGGGAAGCTTTACAGAATACCCAAATGGAAAGCGCCAGTAAAACCATACTGGTTTATTTTTTTCTCCTATTAGCGATAAATACTTATTTGCTATTTACCCACGTATTGGAACTTAAGCAATATATGAGCAGTGAACTGGAATTTGGTATTTATATCGCTTATTACGGGATTTTGCTAGTTATGGGTATTATTTCACTTATTTATTATTTGAATTCCTATTCTAAAAAGTCCATTTATTTTATCACGGTGGTGCTTACCTTTATATTTTCAGACGTTTTTAGGGATTCATCGCAATTTTATATGAAGGATTCTGCTATTTTAATTACCGCTAATTTACTCTGGTTTACAGGATTAATATTTAGTTTGCTATTCTTCTTAACTCCCGAGCGAAAGCTTCGTTTATTGAATCTCCTTTAAAAAGCTGAAGCTATTTCCTGTTTATTTTTTAACAGAAAAAACAAAGCTGTTAAATATGTGCTTTTCTTTAAATACAAAAGCAGATTTGAGTCGCTGAAATTGATGAATTCTATACATTTGTCGCCCGAAAATTTTGCATTTTTCAGTTGTAAGTCGAAATCCCGCAAATCTTTTCGATTATCATAAAAAATTAAAACAGCAATGAAATCATTTATTGGTACCGGTGTGGCTTTGATAACTCCTTTTAAGGAAGACTTATCTGTAGATGTGCAAGCACTGGAAAACCTGGTCGAAAACCAGATTGAAAATGGAATAGATTACCTGGTGGTTTTGGGAACTACCGCCGAAAGCGCCAGCCTTAATAAAGAAGAAAAGCAGCTGGTAATAAATACAGTTGTAAAACAGAATAATAAACGTTTGTCCCTGGTTTTGGGAATGGGCGGCAATAACACATACGCACTTTGTGAAGAACTAAAAGCTGCAGATCTTTCGGCTTTTGAAGCTATCCTTTCGGTTTCTCCTTTTTACAATAAACCAACTCAGGAAGGGATTTATCAGCATTTTAAGGCCGTTGCAGCCGCTTCCCCATTGCCAATAATTCTTTATAATGTGCCGGGAAGAACTGCCTCTAATATCCTACCGGAAACCATTAACCGTATTGCCAGGGATTTTGATAATGTAATTGGGGTAAAAGAAGCTGCTGGCGATATGGTGCAGGCAATGAAATTAATAAGCCTGGTACCCAAAGATTTCCTGGTAATTTCTGGAGACGATATGCTCACTTTGCCTATGGTTTTAGCCGGCGGAAAAGGAGTGATCTCGGTAATAGCACAAGGATTCCCTGCGGAATTCTCTAAAATGGTTGCGCTTGGATTAGAAGGTAAACCTGCCGAAGCCTACGAACTTCATTATAAAGTGCAACGTTCTATAGACCTGATTTTTTCCGAAGGGAATCCCGCGGGAATTAAAGCTTTACTTGCTCTAAAAGGAAGTATTCAGAATAACCTGAGATTACCATTGGTAAAAGCAACACCGACGCTTCAGCAGCAAATTGAAGATTTCCTGAAGAATTTCAGCTAAAATTTAAAGGTCTAATAAGTTTTTAAAATCGTCATCCTAAAAAAACACCTGGCGAAGAATTAATCGTTGCTGAGCTTCGCGAGCTTTAAATTCCGTGAGTGAGTGTAATAAACCAGCAGCGTCAAAAATTTTTGAAACCCCGGAAAAAATTTAGCTGCTGATTTACGATTTTTTGGCCTTGTTCCCAAAAACACACCTCTACGTAGGACGCCTTTCCTGTCCGTCCCGTCAGGCGGGTTTTGTTTCGTTTTTTGGGCGAGCAAAAAATGAAAAAGGATGCCGCGAATATTTTAATCTAGATTATCGAGTAGAAATCTTAATTTATCGCCTTTCAAAATAATAAAAAGGCCTTATTGGGGTTATCTAAGGTGATAACACAAAGTTTTTTTTATACTGAAGAAAAATGTACTTTTGCCAGATGTTTTTACAAATGATGAAGAAAGCAATTTTATTAGTAGCAGTTTTAACCTTGACTGTGTCCTGTGGGGAGTATCAAACTTTACTTAAAAGTGATGATGCCGGAGCAAAGTATACTTACGCTGAAGAGCTGTACAATGAAGCTCAGGAAGAAAATAGCAAGAAAAAATATCGCAAAGCCCTTAGGTTGTTTGAACAAATTGTTCCGCAATATCGTGGGAAACCACAGGGAGAGAAACTTAGTTTCTTATTTGCTAATACCTATTACCAATTAGGTGATTTTTACCTTTCTTCCTACGAATTTGAGCGTTTTCAGCAGTCTTATCCCAATAGTGATAAGCTAGAAGAAGCAGCTTATAAAAAGGCGAGAAGTTTTTACGAACTTTCCCCAAGATACGATCTTGATCAAACCGATACCCATAAAGCAATTGCAGAACTTCAGGCCTATTTAAACACTTATCCTGAAGGCGAGCACGCCGAAGCAGCTAACGATATGGCTGCCGAATTGCGTATAAAACTGGAAAGAAAGGAATATGAAATTGCCAAGCAATATCATTTAACCGGAGAAGCCAGAGCCGGTAATTACCAGGCGGCGATTACCTCTTTTACCAATTTCCTGTCTAATAATCCCGGGTCTCCGTTTAGGGAAGACGCCCAATATTATAGATTTGATTCGGCTTATCAACTGGCAGTAAACAGTTTTAGAGAGCTAATGCAAGAAAGACTTGAACAAGCCCTGGAATATTCCCAGGAATATAAAAAATATTACCCTGAAGGTGAATATTCTGAAGCCGTTGAAGCTTCAACCGAAGACATAAAATCACGCTTACAAAATTTTTAATAGTAGAAGAAAGATGGATATTAAAAAGACAGACGCACCAATTAACACAATTACCTTTGATAAGAACAAGGTAGACGAGCCAACAAGTAACATATATGAGGCTATTTCTGTGGTTGCGAAGAGGGCAAACCAAATAAATTCTGAGATCAAAAAGGAATTGTTGGAGAAGCTTGACGAATTTGCCACATATAACGACAGTCTTGATGAGATTTTTGAAAATAAAGAGCAGATTGAGGTTTCTAAGTTTTACGAAAAACTTCCAAAGCCACACGCTCTAGCTATCCAGGAATGGTTAGACGGTAAAATCTATTACCGGAACACTAAAGATTCTGAAGAAGCAGAAGCTTAATTAAGATGTCTGTACTAAAAGGCAAAAAAGTGCTTTTGGGCATAAGTGGCGGTATCGCCGCTTACAAATCTGCTTTTTTGGTACGATTATTTATTAAAGCCGGTGCACAGGTAAAAGTTGTGATGACACCGGCTGCAAAAGAGTTTGTTACTCCGCTTACGCTTTCAACCCTTTCAAAAAACGAGGTTTTTTCCTCTTTTACCGAAGATGATGAAGATGAGCAATGGAACAATCACGTAGAACTCGGCCTTTGGGCCGATTTTATGCTTTTAGCCCCTGCCACTGCCAATACCTTATCTAAAATGGCCACGGGCAATAGCGACAATTTTCTGCTCGCAACATATCTTTCGGCAAAATGCCCGGTTTTCTTTGCTCCGGCAATGGATTTAGATATGTATAAACACCCTTCTACAAAAAAGAGTTTTGAAAGTTTAAAATCCTACGGGAATATTATGATTCCCGCCGGTTCCGGTGAACTTGCCAGCGGATTAAAAGGTGAGGGAAGAATGGCAGAACCCGAGGAAATTATCAGTTTTATTGAAGCACATTTTTCTAAAAATCTGCCTTTAGAGGGTAAAAAGGTACTTATTACTGCCGGTCCAACATACGAAGCTATAGATCCTGTTCGCTTTATAGGAAATCATTCCAGCGGAAAAATGGGATTTGAACTCGCTAAAAAAGCCGCATCGCTTGGCGCTGAGGTGATCCTAATTTCCGGTCCTACACATTTAGAAATTGACGATCCAAAAATCAATTTAATAAGAGTGGTTAGCGCCCGCGATATGTATTTGGCCGCACATGATTATTTTGAAAATGTAGATGTGGCAATTGCTGCAGCTGCGGTCTCAGATTATAAGCCGAAAATAGTAGCAGCTCAAAAGATAAAAAAGGCTGAAGAAAACCTTAACCTGGAACTTACCAAAACCCAGGATATTCTTCTGTCCCTGGGCAAAAAGAAAACCCATCAAAAATTGATAGGTTTTGCTTTAGAAACCAATAACGAACTTGAACACGCCCGGGAAAAGCTAGCAAAGAAAAACCTCGATTTTATCGTGCTGAATTCATTAAACGATGCCGGGGCAGGTTTTAAAAAAGATACCAATAAAATTACTCTGGTCTATAAAGATTCAGAAAAAGCTTTTGATCTAAAAACCAAGGCTGAAGTTGCCAGCGATATTTTAAACGAAATCGTACATTTGTTAGATGCGTAAATTACTATTTCTTATTCTTTTAATTGCCGGGATGCCTTTTGCGGCTGCCCAGGAGCTCAATTGCGAGATAGTGATCAATACCGAGCAAACCGGGCAAAGCAATCTTTCTGTTTTTAGAACTTTAGAAAGTTCGCTTCGGGAGTTTGTGAATCAAACTTCCTGGACCAATAAAGAATTTGAACAGGGCGAGCGCATCAACTGCAGCATGTTTATCACTATAAACGAGTTTGAAGGCGAATCTTTCAGCGGGACCATCCAGGTGCAATCTTCAAGACCTGTGTACGGTTCTAATATGGTGAGCCCTATTTTTAACTTTAACGATTCTCAATTCAGCTTTAATTATCGCGAATATCAGCCTTTAAATTACAGCCAGAATTCCTTTTCAAATAACCTGGTTTCTGTGGTTTCATTTTATGTCTATACCATTTTAGGAATGGACGCCGACACTTTTGCTCCTGAGGGTGGCACCGATTATTACCAGGAAGCTAACCGAATTGTAAATACATCACAACAGAGTGGCCGATCGGGCTGGAGTGGAGCCGACGGACAAACCTCACGATTTCGGTTAAATTCTGATTTGCTTTCCAATATGTTTTCTGAATACCGAACTGCTTTATACCAGTATCACCGCCAGGGATTAGATGTAATGCATAAAGATCCTGAAGCGGGAAAAATTGCAATTGCTGATGCACTGGAAAGTTTAACAACTATGAATTCCAGGAGGGCAAATTCTTTATTGCTTAGAAGCTTTTTTGATGCAAAGGCAGATGAGGTAACACAAATCTTTAGCGACGGTCCCGAAATTAACCGTCCGGAATTAAGTCAGACCTTAAGTGGCCTGGCGCCCCGATATTCCCGCAACTGGAGAAACCTTCAATAAAGGATTTTTCACTCGATAATCTAGATTTTAATGCTTGCTCCTTTTATCCGGAGACTTCTAAATTCTAAATTTTCCATTTTATTACTGCGTGTTCACGCATTGGAAAGTTATTGTTGATTGGGAAAAATTTCTCCCGTATATTTAACCCAAATTTAGTACACTTTGCTCACAGCTCTATCCATAAAAAATTACGCCTTAATTGAAGATATAAATATCAAACTTCAGGAAGGCTTTACTATTATTACAGGGGAAACCGGTGCCGGTAAATCTATTATGCTGGGCGCACTCGGGCTCCTTTTAGGTAATCGCGCCGACTATGGCAGTATTCGCGATGCTGAGAAAAAATGCGTGATAGAAGGAAGTTTCAATATCTCTAATTATAAGCTGAAAGATTTCTTTGTTTCTGAAGACCTGGATTATGAAGAAAATACCATAATCAGGCGAGAAATTTTAGCTTCAGGGAAATCCCGCGCTTTTGTAAACGATACGCCGGTAAAACTCACTTCATTAAATAAACTGGGAGAATATCTGATCGATATCCACAGTCAGCACGAAACTTTGAGTTTGGGAAATAACGATTACCAGTTTCAGGTAATTGATACCATTGCCAACAGTGAGACTTTGCTTTTGGAATATAAAACCGAACTAAAAGCTTATAAAAAGTTACAAAAGCGACTGGTAGAATTAAAAGAAGAACAGGCCCAGGCCACCAAAGAATACGATTACAATTTATTTTTACTTAACGAACTTGAAGAAGCACGTTTAGAAAACGGGATGCAGGAAGAACTGGAGACCCGTTACGAGGAATTGAGCAATGTTGAAGAATTAACCGAAAATTTAAGTTCAGCTTTAAATTTACTGGAGCAGGAAGAAATTGGAAGTTTAGACAGCTTAAAACAGGCTCGTGCCTCGCTGTCCAGGATTGCTAGTTTATCTTCAAATTATGAAAATCTGCATCAGCGTATTGAAAGTGTAATTATTGAATTAGACGATCTTTCTTCAGAAGTTAGCGATGCGCTGGATAGGGTAGAAGCCAATCCGGAAGAGCTGGAAGCCACCAATCAAAAGCTTCAGCTGATCTATAATTTACAGAAAAAACATTCCGCAGAAAATATTGAAGAATTACTGAAGATCAAAGACGAACTTCAGGAGAAAGTTTCGGTAAGTGAAAATGCCGAAAATGCACTTTCAGAATTAGAAAATGCAATTGTAAAACAAGAAACTAAACTGGGAAGCATAGCGGCCAAATTACACGAAAAACGAAAAGCAATAGTTCCGGCCTTTATCAAGGAAGCTGAAAGTTTACTTGCCGATCTTGGTATGCCAAACGCCAGATTAAAAATTGAATTAAAAAAAGCTAAGAATTTCCTCGCTAACGGTCAGGATGAATTGTTTTGGTATTTGGCGGCGAATAAAGGTGGCGATTTTAAAGAAATTAAAAAAGCAGCTTCCGGCGGGGAACTTTCCAGGATTATGCTCGCGGTCAAAAGTATTCTCGCTGCGCAAAGCAAACTTCCAACCATTATTTTTGATGAAATTGATACTGGTGTTTCAGGAGATATCGCTCAGAAAATGGCAGGAATCTTACAGCGAATGGGGAATGCAATGCAGGTAATTGCCATTACACATCTTCCGCAAATTGCCGGGAAAGGAAACAGTCATTTTAAGATTTTTAAAGAAGATTCAGCTAACGCCACTACCACCAAGATAGAAGAATTAAAGGGCGGCGAGCGCGTAGAAGAGCTGGCAATGATGCTTGGCGGTAAGAATATTGGAGATTCGGCGCGGGCTCACGCACGTGCACTCCTGGATTAAAACTATGGTCTGAAAGTAATTTTGCTATCTTTACCAGCTAATAGAAATTTATTTATTTTCGGGCTAGCTTCGAAATAAAAATTTTATACTTAAAATGCCTTGTGAGCTTACTCCGGGCTGATTTATATTAACAAAACGAAAAAATTTATCACTATGTCATATAACCTGTTAAAAGGAAAAAAAGGAATCATTTTTGGCGCATTAGACGAGAATTCTATCGCCTGGAAAACCGCTGAGCGCGTTAAGGAAGAAGGGGGAGAGTTTGTGCTTACCAACGCTCCAATCGCGTTAAGAATGGGAACGCTTAAAGAGCTGGCCGAGAAAACCGGTTCAGAAATTATTCCTGCTGATGCTACCAAAATAGAAGACCTGGAAAACCTGGTTGAAAAATCTATGGAGATTCTTGGCGGTAAAATCGATTTTGTACTTCACGCTATAGGGATGTCTGTAAATGTTAGAAAAGGAAATCATTACACCGAGCAGAATTACGATTTCACCAACAAAGGCTGGGATATTTCTGCAGTTTCTTTTCATAAAACTATGCAGGTGCTTTACAAGAAAGAAGCGATGAACGAGTGGGGAAGTATTGTAGCGCTTAGCTATATGGCTGCCCAACGCGTATTCCCTGATTATAATGATATGGCCGACAATAAAGCGTTTTTAGAATCTATAGCGCGTAGTTTTGGTTATTTCTTTGGAAAAGATCATAAAGTGAGAGTGAATACTATTTCACAATCCCCAACCCCAACTACTGCAGGACAGGGTGTAAAAGGATTTGATGGCTTTATCGCCTACGCCGATAAGATGTCTCCCCTTGGTAACGCAACCGCATTAGAATGCGCCGATTACACGGTAAGTCTCTTTTCAGACCTTACAAAGAAAGTTACGCTCCAAAATCTTTTCCATGACGGCGGATTCTCGAATATGGGAGTTAGCCAGGAAGTTATGGAGTCTTTTATTAAAGGGCAGGAGGAGAAGTAGAAGATTATGTTTTCTCCTTCTGCTGTCCTCAAACTTCGTGATAGCAGGACGTGCAATAACAAACTAGTTTTCAGGGTAACGTTAGTTTTAATATTAACTTTACCCTAATTTTTCATTTTTACAGTTTCATAATTGCTCATAGGGATATTCTATTAAATCATTTTTCACACCAAATATTTTCTTGTTATAAAATATAATTTTACTTACCTTTAACGTTAGTAACGTGAAGCGAAATTAAAAGTGATTAGATCATTTAGAGATAAAGAAACTGATAAAATTTGGAAAGGAATTCAATCACGAAAACTTCCGGCCAATATTCAAAATGTGGCCAGAAGAAAATTGAGAATGATAAATAATGCTCATACAATAAATGACTTAAGAATTCCTCCCGCTAATCACCTGGAAAAACTGAGTGGAAATTTTGAAGGTATGTATAACATTAGAATCAATAAGCAATGGAGAATAATGTTTAAATGGGAAAATGATAATGCTTTTGAAGTTCAGATTATAGACTATCATTAACTTTAAAATCGTAAATATGAAAAAGTTAAATAACATACATCCCGGGGAAATATTAAAAGAAGAATTTTTAGATCCTTTAGAAATTAGTGCATACCGGCTTTCAAAAGAAACCTTTATTCCTCAAACCCGAGTAAGTGAAATTATAAAAAAGAATAGAAGAATTACTGCAGATACCGCTTTACGCCTTTCAAAATATTTTGGAACAACTGCTAAGTTCTGGTTAGGGTTACAGGATGATTACGATTTGGAAGTGGAAAAAAACCTAAAAGGAAAAGAATTCAATAATATTAAGCCCTTAGAAAATAATGCTGCTTAATTTTAGCAGCCTGAACGGAGGAGGAAGGTAGGAGGACGTTTTGAAGATAATTACGTTGTTACGCCATGCTGAACTTGTTTCAGACTTTATCCCGAATTGGCTTGGGGAATCTAACATGCTTTGAACTTTTGCTCTACTTAGATCCTAAAATAAATTCAGGATGACGTAGTTCTGAAATGTTCCATAACTTGCTTCGGGAATCTAACATGAAAATAGATTCAATGACGATAGACCCTGAAACAAGTTCAGGGTGAAGTATTAGAGAAATTAATAACTAAAAGCTCAAAAATCTCTACCCAATATGACCCTGGAATATTCTTTTATAATTCCTGTTTTTAACCGGCCCGGAGAGGTGAGGGAGTTGTTAGAGAGCATGCTCAAACTTCAGTTTGATCGGGATTTTGAGATTGTGCTGGTAGAAGATGGCTCCAGTATTTCTTCAGGAGGTATTGCAACCGAATTCCAGCAGCAACTCAATATTAGTTATTACTACAAAAAAAATACAGGTCCAGGAGATTCCCGGAATTTTGGGATGCGAAAAGCCAAAGGCAATTACTTTCTTATCCTGGATTCTGATGTTTTATTACCGGAAAATTACTTGCAGGAAGTAGATAAATTCCTTCAGCAGGATTATTGCGATTGTTTTGGTGGACCAGATGCTTCTCATCCTTCCTTCAGCAAGATTCAGAAAGCCATAGATTATTCCATGACCTCTTTTTTAACCACCGGTGGGATTCGGGGTAAAAAGTCTGCGGCGAATGATTTTCAGCCTAGGAGTTTTAATATGGGAATTTCAAAAAAAGCCTTTGAAGCTTCCGGAGGATTCGGGAAAATTCATCCCGGCGAGGATCCCGATCTTTCCCTTCGACTTAAAAAACTGGGGTATAAATTATGTCTAATTCCAGATGCCGTGGTATTTCATAAACGCCGCATAGACTGGTCAAAATTCTATACACAGGTTCAAAAATTTGGTATGGTACGCCCAATTCTAAATAAATGGCATCCAGGCTCGGGGAAAATCACCTATTGGTTTCCTGCGGTTTTTAGTGTAGGCTTTTTATTGGGTATTTTGCTTTTAAAACTGGGAATTTGGTGGTTATTCCTTTTATATGTACTATATTTTGTGATTATTGCCATAGATGCTGCTATAAAAAATAAAAGTTTAGGGATTGGTTTTCTGGCTGTTTATGCCACTTTGGTACAATTTTTTGGGTATGGTTACGGTTTTATGAAATCACTTTGGCATATTCATATTTTAAAACAGGATCCGGAACACGAATTCCCGAATTTATTCTTTAAAAATGTTTAAAAACATAAGATTTAAACGCATTTCCATTAAAAAATCCAGCTTAAAAAGCTTCGGGTTTTTCTTGTTGTTTTCTTCTCTTATCTGGTTTTTTGTTCAAATCTCTAAAGAATATACGCAGGTAATAGACATCCCGGTTTCTTATGAAAATGTGCCTTTAGATAAAACTATTTCTAAAGAGCGCCCCGATAATTTACAATTAAGAATTCAGGATAAAGGCTTTGCTATTTGGTATTACCAGATTTTTAAACCTGAGGTGGAGTTAGATCTCGGGAAAGCTTCAGAAGAAGATGGCCAGTTAGTTTATAATTTTGAAGCTAACCGCGAAGTGCTGGAAGAGCAGGTGAATATCAACTTTGAAAAAGCCCGTTTTATCCAAGAAAGCCTTTCGGTTGAATTTCAGCCTAAAAAGAATAAATGGGTACGGGTTACGCCGCGTATAGATTTAGGTTACGCGGTAGGCTATTCAGCCAGTGAACCGGTAAGCCTGCAACCCGATTCGGTACAGATAAGCGGACCCGAAAATATTATCGATACCCTTCAAAATTTAAATACAGTTTATTTAAAGATCAATAATATTAGTGCTGATGTTTCTGGCAGGGTGAAAATTGATACTACCAACCTGGGGATGTTGAGTTTTTACAACAACGAGGTTACCTACAGCCAGAAAGTGGAGAAATTTACTGAAGGCAGCGTGCAAGTGCCGGTAGAAATCCTGAATAAGCCGGAAGGTACCAATATTGCTATTTTTCCGAAGGAAGTTTTAGTCTATTACCAGGTGAATTTAAAGCAGTACGAAATGGTGAAAGCCGAAAACTTTAGGGTGGTTTGCGATTTTAATGATATTGATGATGGCGACGATTTTATTATCGCCAGGATTGCAGAAGCGCCTTTAATGGTGAGAAACCTTCGGCTTAACGAGCGTAAAATTCAATTTGTGATAAAACGATGATGGTAGTGGGACTCACCGGAGGCATTGGTAGCGGTAAAACCACCGTGGCAGGCTTTTTTAAAGAAAAAGGCATTCCGGTTTATATTGCAGATGATGCCGGAAAACGCCTCCTGGAAACTTCAGCAGAAATCAGGGAAAAAGTTACCGCGCTTATTGGTAAAGAAGCTTATTCGGGCAAAACTCCCAATCGCAAACATATCGCTTCCGTAGTATTTAATGAATCAGATAAACTGGAGGCACTTAACGGCATAATTCACCCAGCTGTAGCCAAAGATTTTGAGACCTGGAAGAGCAAACAAAATTCGGTTTATGTAATTTATGAAGCCGCAATTTTATTTGAGGCCGGCGGTTATAAAAAATGCGATATAAATATTTTAGTTACCGCAGATAAAGAAGAAAAAATAAAAAGATTACAGCAACGCGATAATAGTTCTCTGGAAGAAATTGAAGCCAGGATGGCCAAACAATGGAGTGACGAACGGAAGAAAAAACTGGCCGATTTTGAAATAGAGAATCACGATTTAGCCCTTACCAAATCGCGGGTTGACGAATTAAACGAGATTATCTTAAAACGAGGTAAAAATTAGCAGAAGTTTTGTTAACATTTGGTTAAACGCTTGAAGCACTAAATGTTAAAATCTTACTTTTGGCAGCATGAATAAAAAGCTTTTTTTACTTCTCGTTATCTTAATGAGTCTTTCCCTTATCGGTATTATTTTCGTGCAGGGATACTGGATTAAGAGTACCGTAGAGGACAAAGAAGCGCAGTTTACCTACGATGTTAAACAGGTACTCTTAAGAGTGGTTAATGAAATTGAAAACCAGGAAATTGAAGATTACTGGATGAAATTCAAAGATGCCGACAGCACAAACAGTCGGTTGCAAAACGCGACGATTACCGAATATTCTTACGTAAACGAAAACAAATTAAGAAACCAAACCCTCTTTCATTCAGATGCTATTCTGGAAGAAGATTACAAGGTTTCTTCCGGCTTTATAGAATCGGCCCGCGATAGCATACCGTTCACCAAGCTCATCAATAAAAAGGTGACCAGTATTGTGAATAACCGCAATAATATAGACGGCAGCGGACTTAGTTCTCAGCAGCAAATAGAGCGCATTATTCGTATGGACGAATATGAGAAGAATTTGCTTAAAGAATATATTGCCGAGCATACCAGCAGGCTTCCGCTGCACCAAAGAGTGAACGAGGCTACAATAGAAAGGCTTTTAGCCCAGGAATTGAGCAACCGCGATATCAATTCAGAGTTTGAATATGGCGTTTACAGCAATAGTATTTCTACCAACCTGCACAGTGAGAATTTTTCGCTAAGCCATCCCGCTACATACGGGGTTCCGCTTTTTGCAGACGATATGGGAAATAGCAATTACCAGCTGCTGGTTAATTTTACCGAAAAGAAAAAAGTAGTGCTTTCATCTATAACATTAATGGCCGCACTTTCTATAATTTTTACGCTTATTATCGTGATCGCTTATTCCAGCGCCTTATCGCAATTGATAAAGCAACGGCAAATTTCACAGATAAAAACCGACTTTATTAATAATATGACGCACGAATTTAAAACGCCTATTGCCACCATTAACCTGGCTTTAGACGCCATTAAGAATCCTAAGATTAGCAGCGATGAAGAAAAGAAAAAGCGCTATCTTAAGATGATTCGTGACGAAAACAGGAGAATGCACGCCCAGGTAGAAAATGTTTTACGAATTTCTAAACTGGATAAAAACGAGCTGGATCTTAAAAAAGAAAGGCTTCAGCTAAACGAGATTGTAGAAGATGCCATGACGCACGTAGAACTAATTGTAGAAGATCGTGGCGGTTATATACAAACGCATTTTGGAGCCCTGCGCTCTTCAATTTTGGCCAATCAGGACCATTTTACCAATGTAATAGTGAACATACTGGACAACGCGGTAAAATACTCACCAGAGACGCCTAAGATTGATATTTATACTGAAAATGTAAAGAACTACATCATTCTTAAAATTCGCGACCAGGGATCGGGAATGTCTAAGTTGGTGCAAAAGAAAATATTTGAAAAATTTTATCGCGAACATACGGGAGATATCCACAACGTAAAAGGTCACGGCTTAGGTTTAGCCTATGCCAAAAGAATTATTGAAGACCACCACGGGCAAATTTGGGTAGAAAGCGAAAAAGGAAAAGGAAGCACATTTATAATTAAATTACCTCTAATATCTTAAATATATGGAAACTGAAGACAAGAAAATTTTGTTAGTAGAAGACGATCCAAACTTTGGAACAGTCTTAAAAGATTATTTGGCGATGAACGATTACGAAGTAACGCACGCCAAAAATGGAATGGAAGGTTTTGAAAAGTTTAAAAAGGACGATTTTGATCTTTGTATTCTTGATGTAATGATGCCTTACAAAGACGGCTTTACGTTGGCTAAAGAGATAAGGGAGAAGAACGAAGAAATCCCAATTATCTTCCTTACCGCCAAAGCGATGAAAGAAGACGTGCTTAAAGGTTACAAAGTAGGAGCAGACGATTACCTAAACAAACCTTTTGACAGCGAAGTATTGCTTATGAAGATCAAGGCCATTATGCAGCGTAAAGCTACAGATAGCGTGGCAGACTCCAAGCAATTTGAGTTCGAAATTGGTGGTTTTCACCTTAACTCTAAACTAAGGTTTTTAACTTATAAGGAAGAGGAGCCACAAAAACTATCTCCAAAAGAGAACGAGTTGTTGCGTTTGCTTGCCCTGCATGAGAACGATCTGATGCCAAGAGAACTGGCGCTTACCAAAATCTGGAGAGACGATAACTATTTCACCTCCAGAAGTATGGATGTATATATCGCCAAACTGCGTAAATACCTTAAAAAAGACGAGAATGTAGAAATTTTAAACATTCACGGCGAAGGATTTAGATTGGTAGTAAAAAACAACGAAAATGCCGAAGCATAAAGCGAGGTAATTTTCAGTTTCCGGGAATAATGAGAGTGGCTAATATTTTATTTTAGTCCTTTTAGCGTTTTGTAGAACTTACGTCATGCTGAATTTATTTCAGCATCTAAGTTGATGGGAGTTCTAATATGTTAGATCCTGAAACAAGCCCGCCTCACCGGTCGGGCAGGTTCAGGATGGCACCTGCGTGACACATTTAAGGACGACTAATACCTAAAAAGTCATTCTCATTGTTTTCCTACCCGGAAAAATTTAACAAAACTCTCCCGGCCACTACTGGCCAGGCATTTTTATGCCCCGGTTTTAATTACGGAAAACCGTATAATTAACGTAATTTTTAAATCTTTCGCGCGACAATATTTATCTTTACTGCCGGAGGCGCTAAAATCCGGCTATGAAGCAAAGTTACTTTACATCACCCGGTTTTACTTTTCGGCTACAGCCGTTTGGTGCTACTACTGCGCTTTTTCTAATCTTTTTTTTATTGAATTTTTCTTTTGGGTTTGGGCAGGGTCCTGAAAATACTACTCCTGATTATAACCATGAGAATGATGAGGATATTGGTTCGGCAACGATAGCTGATACTGATGAAATTATTATTGCTATTGCGACAGATTCTGATGGATTTATTTACACTTTATCCTTTGGAAGCGGAGTAGAAAAACTTAATCCGGACGGAACCATTGCTGAAGCCAACTTTATTTCTGAAAATGAATTGGACGCACCATTGGATATTGAAATAAATAGTCGTGGGGAAATTCATATAACTGATTATTTTGAGAGCGGCAGCTGTGGAGATAATGGTAAAATTAAGGTTTTCAATACAGAAGGAAATTTACTGTCTGATAGAACAATTCTAACAGGATTTTATCGGCCATTAGGTATTGCTATTAATTCTGATGATCAAATTTATGTTGCAGAATATAATCCAGAAGGTCCAGGTTGTGAAAATGAGGAAAAAAGCAGAATAAATATCTATAAATCAGATGGTTCCGTAATTAATACCACTACAAATGTTCATGCACCTTATAGATTAGCAGTAGATTCAAACAACTTTATATATATAAGTCACGATAATAATGGTAATTCTGAAGTAGCAGTTTTTGATGATAATTTAATAAAGCAAAATTCTTTAGCAGTTGTTGAATCTCCAGGTAGTATAGAAATTGATAAATATGGATTTATTCATGTTGTGGATTATGTTGGGCGATTAGAATTCGGACAATTCTTAAATCTAGAGGACCTTGCGCCCTTGCAGTTACTTCCCATAGTAGTAGGAGTATTAGATGGAATTGAGGAACAAGATTTTATAATACAGATTTTTGATAGTAACAGAGAATATAGAGATTTTTTTAGAGATGATGAAGTGGATTTTCCTGTTGATATAGTTACTAGTAATATGACCTGTGAACAAAACTTTTTTATAAATAACAGCAATATTTTTATAAATAGCATTTTTCCTATCGATATTAATTTTGATTTTGATATTGAAGTATATAATAGAATACCTTCCTATGACACTGAAAACCCAATTGCAGTTTGTGAAAATGGTTTAGAATTAACTTTGGCGAATGGAGAAGTTACCATATCAGCCGAGGAGATAGATGGCGGTTCTACGGATAATTGTGAAATAGCAGATTTGGAATTATCCCGATATACTTTTGATGAAGCCAGGGATTATGATATTGAATTAATTGTTACAGATGCTGCGGGAAATACTGATACTTGTTCCACTAGCATTACAATTTTACCTGGAGAGGAAGAAACTCCACCTGAAGCAACCTGTAATAGTTTTGAAGTGGTTTTAGATAATAATGGTGAGGCTTCTATTACAGCAGGAGAAGTCTATGACGGAGAAGAAGATCTAGAGTTAAAAATTGATAAAAGTATTTTTACCTGTGAAGATATTGGGGAAAATGAAGTTACTCTTACAGCTACTGATCCTGACACAGAATTAACCGGTACTTGTACTGCTCTAATTACGGTAAGAGATGACCAGAATCCTGGGGTGAATTGTATTGATCCCGGAGAAGAGTTTCAGTTAGAAAATGGCAGTGTAACTATTGCAGTTTCAGATATAGAATTAAATTCTTCTGATAATTGTGGAATTGTCAGTCGAAGCCTTTCCCAGACTACTTTTACAACTTCCGGAACAAAAACTATAACGCTTACAGTAGAGGATGAAGCGGGTAATACAGCAATATGTAATACTACGATTGAAATTCTACCAGAAGAATCAGCACCGTTCAATTTCCAATGCGTAGAAGAATATAAAATAAGACTGGGAGAAGATGACCAGATTTCGGGGGTGACAGAAATCCCAACTTCAGAATTTGTGACCAGCGATATTTCAAAATTAGATTTTGAAATTACCAACCAGCAATTTACTTGTGACGATATCGGGACAAACTCACGTACTATTAATGCTACACATAGGGAAACTGGTGAGCAATATTCCTGTTCAGTAAGTTTTACCGTAGTAGATGAGGGAGCTCCATTGATTATTTGTCCTGCAGAACCCATAACTACAAATCTTCCAGAAGGAGGCTACGCAGTACCAAATTTCTTTGAAAACAGGGTTTCAGATAATTGTGATAATATAGAAGATTTAGAACTGGTGCAGGATATTGCTGCGGGAACAATATTAGATTCCGCAGAAACTTATACAATAAATTTAACCGCTACCGATTCTAACGATAATGAAGAAACCTGCCAAATCACTATAATTTTAGAAGAAAACGATCCCAACGCACCCGAAATAGATTGTGTAAACCACGAGCTTTTTCTCGATGAAAATGGGCAGGCCACTTTAGATCCAGAAGATATTTTTGCTGGCGAACTTGGCAATTTGGAATTAAGTACAGATATAGAAAACTTTGATTGTTCCAATCTTGGCGAAAATACCGTGATTTTAACCGCTACAGATCCTGATACAGGCTTAAGCGATACTTGTGTTACCGAAGTTTTGGTATTAGATGATATTGCTCCCGAAGCAAATTGTGTAGCACCGGGACGGGAATTCCGGTTAGAAAATGGAAGTGTAACAATATCAGCATCGGCCATAGATTTAAATTCCGAGGATAATTGTGACATTACCAGGACGCTTTCCGTAGATACTTTTACAACTCCCGGAATAAAAAATATTATTCTGAATGTAGAAGATACTGCCGGAAATACCGATGAATGTTCAACTACCATAGAAATTCTCCCAGAAGATACAGATCGTGTTTACCGCTGTATTGAGGAAGAAGATATCCCTAATATTAGGCTGGATGAAGATTGTGAGCTTAATATTCCCGATTATACCCGCTTAATTGAAACCGAACATTTTAACCCGGCAATCACGCAAACTTACGAGGAGCTAACCGAGGAGACTTATTTAATAACTGTGGAAATCAGGGATGCTGATACAGACGAATTTGTTGGAGAATGTGAATTTTCGGTAGGTATTGTAGATTTAATTCCGCCCACAATTTCCTGCCCTAACGATCAGTTAGAAAGCTTTGATCCCGATACCGGTTTTGAAGTTCCCAATTACGAAAATATGGCTGGGATTTCCGATAATTGCGGCGAAGTGAGTTTCCGCCAGGAACCCGCTGCCGGGGAGATAATTTATAATAACACCACGGTTAATCTTTTTGTGGAAGATGAAGGCGGCCTGGATGCCAGCTGTACTTTTGAGTTGGAATTAACCGAAAGTGATGTGTTAAATATCACCTGCCAAATAGATAAAAATGTAAGCCCGGATGATAATTGCAGTTTTTGGCTACCCGATTATACCGGGACTGCCGAAGTTAATTTTCCCGGTGCCGAGATCACGCAAACGCCACCGGCAGGCACCATACTAACCGAAAGCACCCAAATACAACTCACTGCCAGCCTTGACGGCGAAACAGATGACTGCTATTTTATGGTAAACCTGGTAGATGATGAAGCTCCGGTTGCAAATTGCGTTTCCGGCTATGTGGTTAATTTAGACAACAACGGTACCGCCACCATAAATCCCGAAGACCTGGACGATAATTCAACCGATAACTGCGGAATAGTTTCTATGGCTTTAAGTCAGACAGAATTCACCACCACCGATATTGGCGATGTGCCGGTAACTTTAACTGTTCGGGATGATGCCGGGAATATAGATTCCTGTGAGACCACGGTAGAAGTGCGAGGCGAAGCTTCAGGAGAATTTGAATGCCGGGAAAATATTGAAGTTTTTCTTGATGAAAACGGCCAAGCCAATCTCAACCTTCAGGATCTATACACCGGAGACGCCAGCGAAATTAACCTGGAAGCAAGTCAGTTAAATTTCACTTGTGAAGATGTAGGAACGGCAATTATTCAGTTAGATTATTCAGGAGATGAAACCGGCAGTTGTATGATAAAAGTAGATGTTCGGGATGAACTTCCACCGGAGATTAATACAAACCTGGTAGAGCTTACCCTAAACCCCGAAGGTTTCGCCTACCTGGAAGAAACCGATATTTTAGCCGAAGATAATTGCAGCGAAGAACTGATTTACCGTTTTAGCAAGTCGGTTTTCACCTGTAAATATGTTGGGATGAATTCAATAAATGTTGAGGTTGAAGACGTAAACGGAAACAGAACCGATCAAAATATCCAGGTAAGAATAAGCGGGGAATCCTGTGATTTTCCTGAGTCGGGAGGAAATGAATATTTATTCCTATACCCAAATCCCAACAACGGGATTTTCACCATTGCCACCCCCGAAGGAATGTTTATTGAGCAGGTTAAGGTTTTTGATTCCCGCGGGAGGTACATTATGCAGCAAGAATACAACGCCAACGCCCGCTTCTACAGAATGACCATCCAGGGCGTGGAAGAATCGGTCTACACCCTGCAAATCTTCACCAACGAAGGCGTATTAGTAAAACGCGCGATTATTAAAAGATAGGTTTTTCAGTATGCAGTGTTCCAGTGAGTAGTGATTCAGTTAGCAGCTGGCAGTCTCAGTAGGCAGGGGTTTGTTGTTTGGTGTTTCTAGTCACTTCGAGTTTCTGACGGGAGGAGGAAGTATCGAGAAGTAAACGTCATCGCGAGCTAGGAACGAGCGCGGCAATCTTTTCTAAGATCTTAAATCCCCCTTTGAGGGTTAGGGGCTTTACTTCCTCACCACATTAGGCACCATAAACTCATAGTCTCCATTATTGCGAATCACATCCCGAACCACGGTTGAGGAAATATGACTTTTTCCGGAAGAAGTGATAAAAAACAAAGTGTCTATTCCACTCATTTTGTAATTGGTTTGTCCAATGGCTTTTTCAAATTCCAGGTCCTGCGCATTTCGCAATCCGCGTAGGAGGAAAGCGGCGTTTTGTTCCTTACAGAAATCAACGGTAAGTCCTTTGTAAGTGGTTACGCTTATTTTGGGTTCATTTTTAAAAGTCTCTTTTAGAAAATGAAGTCGTTCTTCCAGCGGGAACATATATTTTTTATCGGAATTCGTACCAATAGCCAAAATAATCTCATCAAATAGCGGCAGCGCCCTTTCAATGATATCGGTATGGCCTAAAGTAATAGGATCAAAAGACCCGGGAAATACTGCTTTTCTCATCATAAATAATTTTGTCTTTCCCGTGAAGATGGGAAAACATAAACTCAATTTCGTCATTTCCGCTCAGACGGAAATCAATTTACTTCTTTCTCCCAATCTCAGCTTTCTGAATATTATTTGTTGAAGTAAACCTATCAAACTTCCCAGTAAATATAAGCCTTTAGCTGTGCAAAGAAAAATTTTAAAAACGGCTTAAAAATTTAGCTGGAAAAATATCAAAAATTTCCTGGAAATTATATTTTTGCGCATTAACATTATATATGAAAAATAGACTGTTTGTTTTGTTATTTTTTTTAGTTATCTCTTTAATTTCAGCGCAAAATAAAGATAATATTGAAAATGAAATATTGAGTTATACCAATTCTCAAACTCAAATAATATCAAAAGGGAGACTGCTTTTGGCTGATAGTTTTTTAGAAGGCGATTTGCAAAAGGTAGATGAAGTTAGAAATTATTTGCTCAAAGAAGTTGATTCTGAAAATTATATCGCGCTGCTGCCGGGCGAGCAGTGGTTAATTTCTTACTGGACCGGTGAATTTTATGATGTAATAGATTCGGTAAACTATTACTATACCAAAGGAAGTACCAATTATGAGGATAAAATCTTTCCGACGGAAGACCGTCTTTATTATAAACTGGTAGAGAAGTCCTGGAACGAACTGGAAAAACTGGAAGAGAAAATATTGACTTCCGGTTTAAATGAAGAAGAAAAGGATTTTTTATTACTTCATTTAAATTATATGATCTCGGGGCAACCTTTAAACACCCTTACCCAGGATGAAATAAATAAGATGGCCGATTTGTTCCTGGAGAAACATCCTACTGGGAAACTTACTGACTTAGTTAAAAGTAACATTCGGTTTAGATTTGAGGCTTCCAATTGGGGGTTTGCATTTGATTTTTTTATGGGCTACGCAGTTCAAAATGGAGCGCTTTCCTCTCAATTCAGTAATGGCTTTGCATTAGGACACGGTTTTGACGTTGAGTATAAAAAGTTTAGCCTCTACTTAAGAAACTATATAGGTTTTACAAAAACCCTGGAGGAAATGGAAGTAGAAGCTGTAGGCTGGCAAAAGGATATGCGTCTTATTCAATATTTGCCTGAAGCATCTATAGGTTACAGTGTGGTAGATAATAATAAGTTGAAATTAAGTCCTTTTGCCGGTATTGGGGGTGTAGCATTTAGCCCAACTGAAAGTGATATTAATAATCGCCCCGAACTTGAAGACAGTCAGGTGGGGTTTGTGACTGCTTATACCCTTGGGGCAAATTTAGATTTTAAGTTGGGATGGAACACGGGCGCTATCTTTCCGAATAATAAAACATACTGGTTTTTGCGTTGTCGATATGGCTATACTATGCCGCAAATGGGTAGTTATCCCGGCTATGAAGGAAATATACATTACTTTAACATTGGAATAGGTGGGGTATTCCGCGCGATTAAGCGGGATATTTAATAATCACGATAACTGTAAAAACGGCTTTCTATTTCAAAGCCGTTTCAATCGCACTTCCGTAGAGATCGGTTAAAGTGATGCCGGCGGCTTCAGCCTGTTGCGGTAAAATACTCGCCTGGCTTAAGCCCGGGGTGGTGTTCATTTCAATAAAATGTGGTTCGCCGTTATGGAAAATAAATTCCGAACGGGTAAAGCCGCGCATTTTGAGTTTTTTATAAATCAGTTTAGCGATTTCCTGTACCTGTTTGGTTTTCTTTTCAGAAATATTCGCAGGGGTGATCTCCTGGGATTTTCCTAAATATTTAGCTTCGTAATCAAAGAATTCATTTTCAGAAATAATCTCGGTAACCGGTAAGGCCTTTACTTTTCCTTTATAGGTAATCACGCCAACAGATACCTCGGTGCCGTCCAGGAAAGATTCAATAATTACTTCATCATCTTCTTTAAAAGCGGTTTTTGTAGCAGGAATAAGCTCTTCTTCAGTTTTCACTTTTGTAATTCCAAAACTACTGCCGGCACGATTGGCCTTTACAAAACAAGGTAACCCGACCTTCGCAATAATTTCTTCCGCATTAACTTTATCCTCTTTATTTAGGAAATAATTTACCGCAGTTTTAATTCCGTAAGGTTTTAAAACGCTTATCAGGTCACGTTTATTAAAGGTTAGAGCCGCCTGGTAATAACCACAGGTAGTTTGCGGAATTCCCACCAGTTCCAGGTAAGCCTGTAAAAGCCCGTTCTCGCCCGGAGTACCGTGAATGGTATTGAAAACACAATCGAAAGAAATAGTTTTTCCGGCAATTTTTACCGTAAAATCGTTTTTATTAATCGGGTAGGGAGTATCATCATCGGCTACCACAAACCATTCTTTTTGCAAAATATGCACACGGTACGGTTCATATAAATCACGGTTAAGATGTTTATAAACCATATTTCCGCTATTGATGGAAATCCGGTATTCACTGGAAAAGCCGCCCATGGCAATGGCAATTTTTTTCTTCATTTCTCCGTTATCAGTTATCAGTTATCTGTTTTCGGTTATCAGGTTTTCAGCTATTTGTTCCGGATATAAAGCGCTCGTAGAACTCAAAACCGGGAACCTATAACTGGTAGAACAAATCTACAAACAATCTGCCACCAAAAGCAGGGGTTTTATATCTTTGCTGCTTAGAAACAAATGTATGGGATTCTTTAAATTTATTTTCAGCAAAACATTTTTAATTCAATTAGTGATTGCTGCTATTGTAATTGTGGTACTTGCTTTTTTAGCTTTAAAATGGCTGGATTATTCTACAAACCAGGATCAGCGTATTGCAGTTCCAGACCTCTCTAAACAGTCTTTAGATGTGGTAGATGATCAATTGGCCGAACTCGATTTAAGATTTGAGATCCTGGATTCAGCGAATTTTAATCCCGATTTTCCTCGATATTCAGTAATAGAACAAGTACCGGAACCGGGACAGTTTGTAAAGGAAAACAGAAAGATCTATCTCACATTGAATCCGTCTGGTTACCGAAAAGTAATGATCCCAGATCTGATTAGAAGAACCCGCCGCCAGGCCGAACCAACCTTACGATCTTTAGGTTTTGAAATAGGTGACGTAAGTTATAAACCCGATATTGCCGAAGACGCGGTATTGGAGTTAAGGTATAAAGGTAAAAAACTGGAACCGGGAGATGAGCTGATGAAAACTTCTAAAATTGATCTTGTTTTAGGCGATGGTTCGGGAAAATATAGAATGGAAGGTGAAGAAGAGCAGGACAGTATAATTCCTGAAGAGGAGGAAATAGAATTTTAATGAAGGAAGACGAGCAACACGAAATAGAAGAACAGGACGAAACTTTATACGAACATCATAAATTTGAGGCTGGTCCCGGCCAGAGTCCGTTACGGGTAGATAAATTCTTAATGAATTTTATTGAAAACGCTACGCGTAATAAAATCCAAAAAGCCGCCAAAACTGGTAATATTTATGTTAACGAAGAACAGGTAAAACAAAATTATAAAGTAAAGGCCGGGGATGTGGTGCAGGTAATGTTTGAGCATCCGCCGTATGAGTTTTTGCTTACTCCAGAAAATATTCCGTTAGATATTGTTTATGAAGACGATACTTTGCTAGTGGTGAATAAACCTGCCGGAATGGTAGTGCATCCCGGACACGGAAATTACAGTGGCACCCTGATTAATGCCCTGGTTTATCATTTTGAAAACCTTCCGAATAATTCCAGCGACCGACCGGGGTTAGTGCATAGAATTGACAAAGATACCAGCGGACTATTAGTTGTCGCCAAAACCGAAGAAGCGATGGCGCATCTTTCTAAACAGTTTTTCGACAAAACCAGCGAACGGGAATATGTGGCTTTAGTCTGGGGAAATGTTGAAGACGATGAGGGCAGGGTAGAAGGTAACATTGGCCGACATCCTAAAAACCGCTTACAAAACACGGTTTATGAAGGCGATGAAGCCGAAAAAGGAAAAGCCGCCGTTACTCATTATAAAGTTTTAGAGCGCTTTGGTTATGTAACCCTGGTTTCCTGCAAACTTGAAACCGGTAGAACACACCAGATTCGGGTTCATATGAAGCATATTGGTCATACGTTGTTTAACGACGAGCGTTATGGAGGTGAAAAAATTCTTAAAGGAACCACTTTTAGTAAGTACAAACAATTTGTAGATAATTGTTTTAAGATATTACCCCGCCAGGCACTTCACGCCAAAACGCTTGGATTCATCCACCCAAAAACCGGAGAATCGATGAGTTTCAACACCGAGATCCCCGAAGATATCCAGGCTTGCATCGAGAAATGGCGTAATTACGCCAAAAACCAGAAAGAGGTTTTGTAGGGGATTTTCGTATCTTTAATAGAAAGCTTGGTGAGATGGAAAATATACACTTAAAAAGGTAGCACGAGGAAGCCTATAAAGACCTAATGCAATTTTTGGAAAAATTTAGCAAAAACGAACTGGAAATTATTTCAAAAACCGATTTCAAAAAACAAAAAGCAGAACTTGAAAAGGAGCTGGAAGCAATTAAAAAGGGAATTCTGATTTAATGGATATCGATGAATATGATAGCTATCTGGAAAAAGTAATAAATGAATATGAAGATTAAATTATCTTAAATTCAGAAATAACCTTGAGCGGCAGGTAAGATATATTGCGAAGGATAAACCCGGAGCAGCCAGAAAATTTAAAACCGACTTATTAACTGAAATTCGAAAAATTTCAGCCATCCTTACTCTTTTCGTCAATCAATATATTTTTAAAATGAAACTATCCGGGAAATGATTTTCAAAGGATATGGAATCATTTTCCGGATAGATGCTGAAAAGAAAATAATTGTGATTTTCGCTCTTCTCAAATTCGAAGAATTTTCTTGGTAAATTGTTTTAATAAAGTTCTAAGTAAGAATTTTCAATTATGAGATTGAAATTGTTATAGCAGAAACCCCTCCGGCCTGCGGCCACCTCCCCTTGGAAATCAGGGGAGGAGCTTTTTGGTGGTTTTGAATAAGTCGCAGGTTAGGTTTCTAACTCTTCGCAGTAGGTTTTATAAGCAACTCATTTACATTTACACTATCTGGTTGTGTAGTGGCGTAAAGCACGGCATCAGCTATATTCTTCGGAGCTAATTTAGGCTCGCCGTTGCCATAATCTTTGTCTTCCAGCAATTCCTCGTCCGTGATGTCTTCCCTAAGATCGGTTTCTACAGTTCCCGGTTCAATAGAGGTTACTCTGATATTAAAGTCGGGAGAAAGTTCCATACGCATTGCCCTGGAAAGTTCTATCACCGCAGCTTTAGAAGCACCGTAAACAGCGCCGCCTTCAAAGATCTCTTTTCCGTCTACAGAGGCAATGTTTATAATATGTCCGCTTTTTTGCTTCTTCATCATAGGTAGCGCGGCGTGGATACAGCGCAGTGTCCCCTTAACGTTTACTTCTATAGTTTGCAGCCAGTCTTCTAGCTTTCGGTTTTTAAGATAGGTGAGCGGCATCACTCCGGCAGAATTTACAAGGATATCTATCTGCCCAAATCTATCGTGTATTTTCTCAAAAGCTTCAGTAACACTTTTATCGCTGGTAACGTCCATTTCAACTTCAAAACTATCACTAAGACCTTTTCCTATATCTTTCAACTTATCCAGGCTTCGGCTAGCTAAAGTCACTTTACAGCCTTTTTTAGAAAGTTCTTCGGCAATAGATTTTCCAATTCCGCTACTTGCGCCGGTTACTACGGCTACTTTATCATTTAAATCCATGTTGTTTGTTTAGTGGTTGGTTTGCAAGTTGGGAGTAATTGGAAGTTTAAGGCGTTAAAGAAGTTTGAAATAACAGGAATTTAACGAGTGGGATTTTTTATTAGGGGATTAGGATGAAGAGTTTAGCGTCACCCCGAACTTGTTTCAGCATCTAACATGTCAATAATTTCTCGGTTGTTCTAAAGGTTTACAAAAGATTCTTTTGCGTAAGTTGCTCTCAATTCAACGAACAATTCACATTCGTCATCATCTTCCAGTCGCAGCTAAACTTGGGTAGTTTTTTAGCCGAATTCAGTTTTTTCTTAAACCTTATTTTTATGAATTTCCCGCCGGAAGTCCTGTATTGGTAATTCGCTGAATTAAGCAAACGCCCGTTATAATCTATAATAATTCCTCCGGTATTTTGCCACAGAAAACTGCCGCTAAAGGCTTTTACAAGCTTGGGATGTTTACGGGAACCTTCCATTTTCTGAGTTTTTTGGAAGTATAAGATAAGGAAAAGAAGTGTTAAACTGAAGTTTAGACCAAAATTAATTGATTTCCAGTGCTTTTAAAAAGCTTAATATTTTTTCTTTGAAATTCGATTCCCGGTAATTTGGCGTTGTGCCGAAGACTTAAACCTCGAGATCTCATTATCCCTTAATTTTGCGTGTTTGGTCTTTCTACCCTGAACCCTGGCGCGCCATTTTCTCCAGTTTCTCGGGTGCATTTGCTCCTGCATAAATTTAATCACGTCTTTTTCAGTAAGGCCAAACTGAAACTCAATAGCTTCAAAAGGCGTACGATCTTCCCAGGCCATCGCAATCACCCGGTCTTGCTGGCGCTCATTCAATTCAAATTTTTCAGCGATTTTCATTTTTACTCAATAATCGAGATTTAAAAATTAAACAATTTTTCACTACGAATGACTCGTGAGCCTGCTGCGAGATAGTTGACTCCAAATTTATAAAAATACAGGATTTTAGCCGTTAAACATTGGTGAAGGTTTTTGTGAATTAGAAAGATTATTTGGGCCTATAAGGTCGGGCTTTCCGCTGCAATTTTTTTGCTCGTACCTCGCAAAAAGGATTTCCACTGCAATCCCTAACGCGAGGGTTTTTATTTATGATATTTTACAGCATAAAGACTTCCTTGTTATGCCATTTTAGAGCTTCTTGAGATGGAAACCATTCTTCTTTTTCGGGTAATAAAATCTGCTTACCATCAAATGCTGAGAGTGGAAAACTAGAGTTTTCTTCTTTTATTGTTGGAGAAATTCTAACTAAGAAATCTGAATTAATTGTTATTAAACCTCGATCAAAAGCACGGTGAAGCGTTGGTGATAAAGCTATACCATTTGTTACAGTATCGTCATTTGAAATACTGAAGGGATAAATATGGCAGGCATCTACCATTTGGATATTATGAGCTGAATTTATTTTTAAACCTGAAATACAACAAGTGTAATCGTAAATTTTAGGAACTGTTCTTTTAAATAAACCTCCACGGACAAATATTTCTTCTTCGAACTCATTTTCTTCTAAAGTTTCTTTTAACTGCTGAATGTGATTCTGATAAAGTTCACTGGGCTCATTTAGAATTTCATTTTCAATTTTATCTTCTTCGTAATAACTATCTGGTCTTAAATAATTAACCTTGAAATCTGGGAAATAAGATTCGATTAAAAGCTGTTCAAACCATAACTGATTTTCGGGCTGCTGAAGTAATAAAAATAACTCCTTGTCAATTTCAGCAAAGGCAATAGATTCATTTAAATTATTAAAGCTTTTTATACTTTTAGAACGGGTTGTTTCTATTCTTTTTCCAGGTTTTGCTACTAAATACCAGAAGGGTTCTGATCTCATATGAAAACACGGTAGTGCAAAATTTCGAGAATGATCGGTGTGTACCAATTGCTCCCAATTTTGCTTAAATGCCAGAAGAATTTCTGATGTAATGAAAATTCGATTTGAGATTATTTTTCCTTTAGCAATTAATTGAATTATGGAAAGTAGAAGTATAGGTTTATGAGGAGCCCTGCCAAGTTTTTTATTAAAACCCCGGTTAAGTTTCTTGAAATAGTTCGAATATTTAAAGATTAACTCTTCTAACATATTTTTAACCAACAGCTAATTTCTGACTTTCCTTTAAAATATAAGACGGCATTTCTTCGTGCAATCTCCATTCAACGTTCATTGGTTTAGCTCCTTTCGATTTCACGAAATCGGCTTCGCCTAAAAAGGTGTAAGACATTGTAAAACCGTATTCATCTACATTTTGCTCTCTAACAAACAAGAGTATTTTTTTATCTTTTTCGCGATGTTTAATATAGGACTCACCTTTTGGAGAATCTGGCGCAGTACTGTTTTGGGATTGCCAGTGAAAAAGTTTTTTATTTAATGCATAATCTTCATACATAGTAGTAGGGGAATATTCTTTTTCAGTTTTCTTAAGGGTTACAAAGAGTGCTTCAATATTCAATTCCTTGTTTTGAGCTACACCTTCACGATTTGATGATTTTTTCTGAAAGGTACTCAATCCTAAAGAAGCTAAAATTTCTTCCCGATTATATCTACTGTGTAGTTTTAATGCGAATGGAAATTTTAAATCAATATTTTTTTCTACAAATTCTATTTTTTCAATTAAATGCTCAAGATATTCTTTTAACTCCTGCAGCATAATTTTATTCTTTTTTAAAATTTCAATACTGATTGTAAGATCTGTGAATTTTAATTTTGTTCCACTTTCTTGCCATAGATCGTAATGAAACATAAGAAGAAACATTTCCTGCTCTTTTGAGAGCAGTCTTAAGTTTAAATCATCCCTGATTAATTCTTGAATAAATCTAAAGTAACTTAAAGAATTACAATTTATCAATTTTCTTTGCATACACGCAGTAAACTCTTTTTCCTGTGGCTCTTTAAAATCAGGAATTACCCCGGCGTCTGAACATAAACGTTTCCAGCTTCCTTTCCTGTAAATTTGACGAATATCTAAGTGATGAAATTCCAGGAAGTTATTTAAAGTAAGCGGTAGCGTAGAATGATGTTTAAATGCTTTTATTTTCTGAAGAAGTTGAGGTCTTCTAAATTCCGTTGCTTCACGAATATTTTTTAGAATTACTTCTTTTGCCTTTTTCTCCAGAACGATAGAACATCCAAGCGGTAAATGTGGAAACTCGTCTTCAATTTCCTTGGTTATTGAGGTGTGAGTTTTTCCAACCAAAGCTCGGAATTTATGCTCAAAATCGTATTCCGGCCTTGCATTTCCAACGAAATCGAGAACTGTTAAGCAGTCTTTGTTTTTAGCAAGTCGAAGTCCACGACCTAATTGCTGTAGAAATACGGTTAAACTTTCAGTAGGCCTCAGAAAGAGAACTGTGTCAATATTAGGAATATCAACTCCCTCGTTAAAAATATCAACCACAAATAGATAATTTATCTCCTTTCGAAGTAGTTTATTCCGAATTACATCTCTTGAACTACTATTACCACTAACCAAATAATCCGCTTTAAGATTGGCGAGTGTAAATTTTTCTGCCATAAATTTTGCGTGTTCCTGGCTTACGCAAAATCCCAAAGCTTGCACATCATTTATATCGGTTAAATATTCTTCGCAGTTTTTAATAATATCAGCAACTCGGTGGTCATCTTCGGTGTATAATTTAGTGAGTTCTCTAATTTCATACTTGCCGTTCCATTTTACATTACTTAAATCAACTGTATCAGAAAGAGCAAAGTATTGAAAAGGGCTAAGCAGCTTTCTATTTAATGCTTCAGGTAATCTTATTTCGGCTGCTATTTTATTATGAAAATCGTCTGCAATATCTCCACCATCCATTCTCTCGGGAGTTGCGGTAAGTCCTAGTAAGATTTCAGGTTTAAAACGATGAAGTATTGGACGGTAGCTGTTTGCTTTTATATGATGAACTTCATCTACAATTATATAATCAAAAAAACCTTCAGCTAAATCAAGGTTTTCCAAACGGCTATGTAATGTCTGGACCGAAGCAAAAAGGTGGTTATAACGTTCGGGCTCATAACCATCTACCCATAATTCTCCGAAATTGGCATCTTTTAGCACGTGTTGAAAAGTTGCTTGGGCTTGTTGAAGAATTTCTTTTCGGTGTGCTACAAATAAGAAATTTGCATTTGGTTCTTTGTCTTTAAACCTTTTAAAATCGAAGGCAGAAATCACAGTTTTTCCGGTTCCTGTAGCCGCGACTAATAAGTTCCTATTTCTATTATGAATTTCTCTTTCTGCCTGTAATTTTGATAAAATTTCTTTCTGATATGGATAAGGCTTAAGATCAAAGAAAGTGCTAATTTGATTTGTGTTATAGGTGTTTTCTCTGTTGAGAGCCTTACTTAATTTTGTACGATCAGTTTGATATTTGTAGTTTTCAAACTCTGGATCTTCCCAATATGTTTCAAAGGTTTTTTGAAATTTATCGATGATATGTCCAATTTCCTGAGTGGTAACTTTAAGGTTCCATTCTAAACCATTGGTAAGTGCAGAACGTGAAAGGTTAGAAGACCCGATATAACCGGTATGAAAACCCGAATTTCGCAAAAATAAATATGCTTTGGCGTGCAACCTTTCATGCTCTGAATTATAAGAAACCTTTATTTCAGTATTTGGTAAGGAAGAGAGATATTCTACGGCTTTTACATCTGTAGCTCCCATATATGAAGTTGTAATAATTTTTAGTTTTTTACCACTTCTTGTAAATTCTTCAAGTTCCTTTTTAAATATTCTTATACCTGAAAATTTAATGAAAGAGACCAGCCAGCAAATTTCGTCAGCAGAAAGAATTTCCTTTTTAATTTCACTCTCCAAAGAAATTCCAACATTATTTCCTGTAAAAAGTTCACTTTGGCTTAACCGGGTGTAAGGTGTAATTTCTTTCAACCTCGCTTCCAGATTGGAATAGGGAAAATCTAGTTTTAAAAATACAGCTTGTAAAATCCTCCCTTCATTTTCAATTAAATTATCTGAAAATTCAACATTTTTGAACTCTTCAACTAGTAAGCTAATAATTTTGTTGGATAGTTCAATCTGTTTTAGAGGGCGGTCTTTGTCTTTGATTTCATTTAGTGCAAACTTGATGGTTTCAGCCAAATAAATGCTTAAGTACTGAGCAGCTTCTTCTTTATCTAAAGCTGATTCACTGACGTGGAACTTTTGTAAATCAACATCCTCAAGTTTATTGGACACTAATTTGGTGATTAATTGTTCGTAAAGACCGGTTTCAAAACTCATTTATAATTTTTACAATAATAATTTACAATAGGGATATCTGCCTCTGCCCAATCTAAAGATTTCAAATTTTGAATATCTAACCATTCTACTCGTGAATGCTCAAGTAGCAAAAAATTGAAAGTTTGTAATGAGCAGCGAAAAGGTATCAATTGGATTTCTTTTGATCCTGAATAGGTATGTTCCTTGGTAGGTAATTGCTCCAGAATTTTAATTTTAACTCCCTATTCTTCTCTAATTTCTCTTATTAAGCATTCTTCAAAAGTCTCTTCTTTTACTTTTCCGCCAGGAAACTCCCATTTGGAGGGTAACTCCATTTTGCTGCTCCTTTGTGCGCATAAAACTTTGCCATTATGTTCAATAATAGCACAAGAAACCTTTATCATAAAGAGTATGATTTAATGGAATAGTTTCATTGTGAGAAAAGATATTTTTCAGAATAAAATTTAAGATTGCTAAATTTAACATTTAATTCAGAAACCAAAAAAGGTTTTCCTTAATGCTACAAATTTTTATCAACTATAAAATTTTCGTTTAATCAATCCCTATTTTAAGTAGGGCTCGGTTATCAATAAAAAATCATAGCTTGAAACAAAAATGCTACAGCAACAATTCTTCTTGTTTTTAATAACCTTGACAATGAGTAAATTACTTCTTTTTGATTTTAGCGCTATTACCGATTGGTCTGCCTGGGAAGTAGAGAACGACGTGGTGATGGGTGGTAATTCCAGCAGTAAGCTGGAACGTAGTGACGAGGGGAATGCTATTTTTAGAGGTTCGGTTTCCTTAGAGAATAACGGCGGCTTCGCTTCGGTGCAGTATCATTTTCCCTCTAAAAACATCAAAGGCTATAAAAAAGCGCTTATTTTATTAAAAGGGGACGGTAAGTCTTATCAATTCAGGATGAAATCTAATTTAAAAGATAGAGCTTCTTATATCTATACTTTTAAAACTACCGGGGACTGGCAAACAGTTGAGGTCCCGCTACTGAAAATGAAACCGGTATTTCGCGGCAACAAATTAGATCTTCCCAACTTTCCTGCAGAGACAACTCAGGAAATTCGATTTTTAATTGGTAATGAAAAAGCAGAAGATTTCAGGCTGGAAATCGATAAGATAGAACTGGAATAAGTATTTTACAGCAGAACATGATTTTCGAAATATCTTGTTTTTCAATGATAATAACTCTTAACTATCTTTCCATAAAATCTAATAATTCGCAGTTTTCCTAATTGTATTGCTTTCACTTATCTTTGAAATAAAACTACCTACATATGAAAATTGTTGTTTCCCCGGCCAAAAGCCTGGATTACGAATCTAAGTTACCTACCACCCGCGGCACACAACCCGCTTTTCTGGAAACCACTGCGAAACTCAATCGCAAAATGTCCAGGATGACCAAAAATGAAATTTCCGAATTAATGAGCATCAGCGATAAGCTGGCCGATCTTAATTATATCCGCTACCAGGAATTTGAGGAAGAACACAACAAAAAGAATTCCCGCCCGGCGATGTACGCTTTTGCCGGCGATGTTTATACAGGGCTGGATGCCTATACAATTCCCACCGAAAAGCTGGACCGCCTCCAGGATAGTCTTCGAATCCTTTCCGGACTCTATGGCGTATTAAAACCATTGGACCTGATGCAGCCTTATCGCTTAGAGATGGGAACTTCGGTAGGGATAGAGCGTAAGAAAAGCCTTTATGAAGTTTGGCAACCCAAAGTCACCAAACTGCTTAACGAGGAAATGGAAAAAGGCGAACTCTTTATCAACCTGGCCAGCAACGAATATTTTAAAGCGGTAGACACAAAAAAGTTAAATGCTGAAGTGATCTCACCCGTTTTCAAAGATTTCAAGAACGGAAAATTAAAGATCATTAGTTTCTTCGCCAAAAAGGCCCGCGGTGCTATGGTGCGTTATATTATAGACAAAGACATTAATACCCTGGAAGAGCTTAAAGGTTTCGATTATATGGATTACCGATTTAGCGAAGAACATACCGAGAAAGCGAACGAACCGGTTTTTATTAGATAGTTCTCTTCAGTTGGCAGTAAGCAGTCTCAGTTTGCAGTTCCCTCCAACCTCATCGCGAGCGAAGAATGAGCGCGGCGATCTTTCGTAGAGGATCGGGAAGTGCAATGCAGTTGCCTCGATACAGCGTTATTTGCGTTCCCGCTCAAATACCGCCACTCGAACTGACGACCAAACGGAATATAAATAAACAAGAGAAAAGAGTCAGAAAATAAGACTCTGAAATATGCCCAAACCTGCAACAACAAACCATAAACACTAAACACCATTGCCAAACCCGCACCCGGCTCAACTGGGAACCGACAACTGAGACCACACACCTGAGAACAGTGAAGAAATTATTTGTGTATAGGTGGGGGAAACAATAAACCCGCAACCCGAATAACAAAACACATAACACAAACTCCAAACAACAAACAGCCAACCAATAACCCAAAACTCACAAGCGAGAACACTACAACTTTTACCAATCCCACAACAAATTATTAACGCTTCCTTGGCAGCTGAAAAAAGATTAGCGATCTAATTTCGTATTCGTATAGGAAAGTTTTATTTCCCTCACACACAACCTAAATCTGCCAATTTTGAAACAACAATACACTACATTATTCCTGCTTTTTTCTGGAGTTATTCTTTTAATTTTTACTGCCTGTAATAATAATGCGCAGGAACCTAAGAAAGAAGTTCAACCGAGGCAATTAGATACTATTTCCATGGAGCCACCGGTTTTTAAAACTTCGTACCGGTTGGATTCTATTCAGAGTATAGAGCATTTGGATAGTCTTTTTAATGATTTTTCAGAAGAAGAAGCAAAACTGGTTTTTACACTTAACCGAATTGACGAACACCGCGTTAAACCCGGGACCAAACTTATAATTCCTGATTCTTTGGTGAACGATTTACAAGCGTATGCTCCATTTCCGAAGCTATTGGAACCCCTGGATTCCATAGATAAAACCGTGATAATTTCGAAAAGAATTCAGGCTTTTGCGCTTTATGAAAATGGAAATTTAATGCATTGGGGGCCGGTGAGTACCGGGAAACAAAGCACTGGCACACCTTCGGGTTTATACTACGGCAATTATAAGGCGAAACGAAAAATAAGTACCATAGACCAATCCTGGATTATGCCTTATTATTTCAATTTTATGAATTTTGAAGGAATTGGTACGCACGAATATACATTGCCGGGCTATCCAGCCAGTCACGGTTGCGTTAGGATGTACCAGGAAGATGCGAAAACGATTTACGATTGGGCGAATATGTGGCAACTGGAAAGTGATGTAATTGTACAAAACGGAACCCCGTTTATGGTGATTGGCGAATATGATTTTAAAGATATTCAGCCCTGGTTTAAACTCGCGGAAAACCAGAGAAGCAATGAGTTAAGTAAGTCAGAGAGGGATACGCTTAGAGTTTATGCCCAGCGATATAAAAACGATCCTTTAAACTTTAAATTCGAAGATTTAAGCGATCAGGAAATTGTGCTTTAGATGCCTGCATATTTTGTATTTTAGTAAGAAATTCGGTTTTATGAAATTCAGATTTTCGATTCTAAGCTTATTTTGTGCATTTTTATTTTGCTTCGGGAGCCTTGCAGCCCAAGAAACATCGGTTATGGTCCGAGCTTTGGCAAAAGACGCAAAATTTATAGGAAGCTCTATTGGCGGTGCTAAAGTTATTATTAGAAATGCTGAAACGGGAGAAATCCTGGACCTGGGTTTAACTTCCGGAAGTACGGGAGATACCAAATTAATTCTGCAAACTCCAAAAGAGCGCTACGATAAACTCACCGATAAAAACACAGCTGGATTTGAAGCTAAATTAAATATTGAAGAACCTACTTTTATAAACGTGGAAGCCCACGCACCAATCAATAAAAAACAGGCAAAAGTAGTTTCAAGCACGCAACTTTGGGTGATTCCCGGAAAAGATATCACCGGCGACGGGGTAGTGCTGGAAGTACCCGGATTTGTAGTAGATATCTTATCGCCACAAACGCACGAACGCATTAATGCTTCTGATGAACTTAGTCTAAAAGCCAATATTATTATGATGTGCGGGTGTCCCGTAACCGAAGGCGGCGTCTGGGATGCCAATCAGTATGAAGTAAAGGCAATAATAAGTGCTGAAGATAAGGAAAGTCGGGAAATTACTTTAAACTCCACCGATAAACCCAGTACCTTTGCTGCAAATACAAGTTTAGAAAAAGGTTACTATACTATCACGATTTACGCTTTTGACCCTGTAACGGGAAATACGGGCGTAGATAAAACGAATATTATTATTAATTAGGTTTTCGGTTCTCGATTGTAGGTTGTCAGTTTACAGCCTCTCTTGCATTTGTCATCGCGAGTCTCCCGTCACTTTAGAGTTTCCGAAGGGAGGAGGAGGTATCGAGAAGTGCTAGGCAGGTAGAACTTCTTAGGGTTCTCGATACAGCGTTATTTTAGCTCTCGCTCCAATTTCACCACTCGAACTGTCGCCCAGAGATTGTGCAAGCAGAAATATTAGTGGATTCGTGGCGAAACAATAACCCGAAACAATAACCCAAACACAGATTGCCACGTCCTGCTCTCGCAGTCTTCGCAATGACGGAAACGACAAACTCAAAACTCCAAACAATAAACTGTAAACTGAAACCCTAGCTTCCGCATTCAAAGCATTTGATTAAATCCGGACTTATTTTTGCGTCTTCAGAGCCTTTTAGAGGTTTGTCCAGCAATTCTTTTTCTGAGATATTTCGGTGGAATTCTTTGGCGTATGCTTCTAAATTTTCCCGTCGGGATTTTATCTTTTCAGCAATCTCTTTTCCGTCTAATTCGTAGATTTCCCTGGGCCAAACTTTAAAGGAATCGGATATCGCTTCATCGGTCATTAATTCCTGTAAATTTTTTGCTTCCGAAATAAAGATTTCTTTAGGGGTATCAGTTAGAAAATAAACATCGTTAGGGTATACCAATCCCGGCATATAATCTATTTCCTGTTCAAAAGGCCTTACTTTAGGTTCAATATACTTATTTGAAATTATTCCGGGAATAATGCCTTCTAAATTGAAAAAAGCATTGTCTCTATCACCGGCAACGGGAATGGCTCTAAAGGTATCATCTTCCTCCTGAATTGCCCAGCCCCATTGCTTGGCGTGCCTGTCCCAATCGCCAATTAGCAAATCGAATAAGCGGGCTCTTACCAAAGCATTTTTGTTAACTGAAACTTTTTCAGGATGTTTATCTTTTAATTCCTGCAGGTGTTTGGTGTCAAGAATTTCATCTACATTTTCATAATCTGTCCAATTCTCTTTCCCTTCGGTTTCATATTCCAGCAGGAAGAGTCGGTTGCCGTATTTCTCGTTGTATTTTTTACCTAAAAAATCCTGTTTTGGAACAAAAACCACTGTGGGATGCGTGTGCAAAACATTAGCTTTTTCTGAAAGTTTAGCGGTAAGAATGGCGCCGTATGGGTGCGAAGCCGAAATTGCATCTATCACAATATTTTCAAGCCCCAGGCTACGTGCAAATTCAGGAACGTGGGTAGATGGATCTTTGTTTACACTGCGTAAGGAATACAAATAACCTTCTTTATCTTTTAAACGAAGCGAATGGGTTTGGGTGCCTCCACCTTCTTTTACGATCTCCATCCCGCCGTAAAGTGTATCGAGAAAAAGTACCGGAACTTTTACCGGGGTGGCCCAGGCTTCACGATAATTTTCTCCCTGCATAATATTTTTAAGTGGATAGGTTTCATACAAACTGCTGGCAGCCACGAGAACTGAATCGTGCTCCCGAAAATCTATGTTTTCAATATCTTTAAATTCTTTTATCGTTATGGTTTCAAATTCCTTTTCTGTCCCAGAAACCGAAAAATAGATGAGTCCGATAAAACCAATAAGAAAAATTAAAATTAGCCAAGGCAGTTTATTCATTTTCTGTAATTTTCTAGCGATTTAAAAATACAGAATTATCAATAAAAGTTCGAAAAAAAGCACTTATACATGCTGAGGTTGTAGTTGTATTTCATCTAAAAGATCGGTAAGCTGATTAAGGGATTGGGAAGCGACCAAACCTTTATGAATTCTAATATTTTTACCTTCTGATTCCAGGACAAAACTATTTCTATTTTTCCTAATAGCAGTAACTTGCCTGAGATCTATACTTTTGGGAAAGAGTGAATTTTTGGTAAGAATATTATGATCTATGTGCAGGTAGTGATATTTCTTTTCGTAATACCAGGTACCAATTTCTAAAAAGCCCAGGATTACCCAGGGGTATATAAAAATAGGTTCGGAATCAATGATAAACGCGAAACTGCCAATAATTACTGATACGATGCCGTACAGCAATTTATACTTTAGCCTTTTCTGTGGATAATATATGATCATAACTTAAACTTTAAAGTAATATTTGAATATATACTATATCAAGTTCGATGCCTGTTAAGGGGCTAAGCGAAATAATGAAGTAAATTCAAATAAATTAAGATTAAGTTATTGAAAGATTATGGGTGCAATTTTAATGAAATTAAGAAAAAAATATCAATTTTTCAATAATTCTTTAATATTTTCTTTTAACTCATCATCGCTTAAGTTACGGCCTACCACGCGTCCTTCTTTATTTATAAGATAATTGGAAGGAGTTCGTTTTATCCCATAATTGCTAAAAACCTGACCTTCCCAACCCTCCAAACCGCTGAGGTGCTGCCATTTTAAATTGTCTTTTTCTATAGATTTAATCCAGTCAGTTTTTGAAGTATCGCGGGAAATAGCTACAATTTCAAGTCCCTCTGATTTATATTTTCGGTATAATTTTTTTAGCTCGCGGTTTTGCATTTTGCTGGGTTCGCAGGTAGAAGCCCAGAATTGGAGCAGGGTGATTTTTCCGGTTAAAGCTGAAAATTTTTGCTTTTTTCCATTTCTATCAGGTAATTCAAAGTCAGCATACTTTTCACCAAGTTGCGGGATATTATCGTTATTCAAAATGCTAAGTATTCGCTTTCCAAGAGCGCTATCCTGAATTTCTTCAGGAAACATTTTAAAATAATGGCCAGTAGTTTCCTGGCCCCATTTTCCCGAAACTTCATAAAGCATTCGGACACTAATCAGGGCGTTAGGATTATTTTTTATAAATTCTTCCTGGCGTTTTCTAAGTTCGGCTTTACTAATTTTATCAAAGTCTTCGTAAACCGCTTTTACTGTTTCCACTAACAGTTGTGAAATGGAACCGGTTATTTCAGCTTCTTCAAAATCTTTGTTACTTGCATCAAACTGCATAGGTTTATTTTGAAGCCAAAGTTCTACGAATTTAGACCGGTCTTTAGTATGCAGCATCACCCACATCCTGGGTTCAGGAAGTTTAGTGTCAAACTTAAACCGGTTATTTTTTACTTCTGCGGAATCCAATGTACCTCCATTTACGAGGTCTTGAAAATAAAGCCAATTCCCATCTTTTATATCACTTGTTGTTCCTGTTAAAGAAAATGAGGATTCCTGCGCTTGAAGCGTGGGAAAAATGAACAAGAGAAGGAAAAAAGTTAAGAATAATCGCATAAGTATCTCGTAATTACAATTAATTAAGATCAAGATAGCGATTAAAAGTTAAAAAGCAGGGAGATAGGTAAGGTCTTACAGCTAAACGATTCTTTAATAAAATATATAAACTGATTTAGCTTAATAAGAGTCTATTTTCCATTTCCAATAACGGAAGCGTCCCGTGAGTAGAAAGGGAATACCAGCCCCGATTAAAATTCCGGCAAAGAAATCAATATTATTTTCTTCGAAATAATAACTTATAACCAGACCACTATTATGAGAAGCAGACCAAAAAACCTTGCTTTACTCATATAATTATAATGCCGCTATGGCCGATTTCAGAGCGAAATCCAGAAAAATTACCAACATTAAAGCTGTAAAAATAATTCCTATTAATTTTAAAATATTAAGCTGATCTTTCTTCATGGTGAAATAATTTTTTAAGTCTCAATAAAGTCTTTAAAGAATGTTTTTTGGGGAAAAAATCCTGAATTTAGGAAACGCCAGACCTTTGAGAAATCGATGTTTTTGCAACCGATTTTTATAAAACTAACGGTAAATATAAGAAATTTTTAGTCTTTTAGCCAAATTTATATTTAATCCAGAGTGTTTTAATTGGTTTTTGATTAAAAAATTATTTTTATTTTGAGTTTAGGTAGAGATTTTTTTATAGAAGAAAGAATTTTCCTGAAGGCCCAGGAAAATATGTTATTGAAGTATAAACGCAATAATTATGCTTGTTGGGATTTCAGTTCTATTTGGTTTATAAAATCGGTGAGTTTGTATAAAGATTCATCCTCCATTAAATCTTTGTCGATTTTAATTTTAGTAGTATTGGTTTCCAGAGTAAAACTATTTTTATATTTCCAAATAGCTTTAAGTTCACTAAACTTTATACTGCTTGGTGACAGGGCGTTTTTAGTTAAGGATTCTTCATCTATATACAGATATTGATACTTTCTCTGATAAAACCAGGTGCCAATTTGTAGTAGACCAAATAAAATCCAGATAGAATAGATTCCAGTTGAAGTGTCCAGGATAAGAATTGAAATACCAAAAACCAATATTGCTAATCCGGAAATTAGTTGATATTTGAGTCTTTTCTTTTTATAATAAATAATCACGGTTTAGGGTATTAAATTAAAATATATAAAGGTTTTTTATACCGCTGAAACTACCAGAAATGAAACAAGAAATAAAACCTTACATTGGGTTATTCCACCCGTCTAAAGCTGCTTCTATGGTAAAATCCAGGAAGTAGATCGCAATAATTATCAGCGCTATTATTCCCAGTATTTCCAGAAAAGTAAAATTATACTTTCTGGTGGATTCTTGCTTTTTCATAAATAGTTTTCGTAATAAGGGGTTAAATATATTAAAATGTTACAGAAAACTCTAAAAAAACTCTGATTTCAATTACAGTTATTCAAATTTAAACTCACAATGCATATGCCACTGCTTTCCATCATGTTTTAGCAGTGCCAAGGATTTTGCAGTAAAAGAAGCCTGGAATTCCCGTTCTTTAAAGTTGGCCCAGGCATTTGGAAATTGTTTGTAATGAAGATCTCGTGAGGCGAGCGTAATATGCGGATGAATTTTTGAAAATTTCTCGTGCTTTTTAAAGTTGAAATTTTTATTTAGAACTTGCTGTAAATTGGCATGAAGCTTAATAATCTCTTTGTGCTGCTGAATATTGATAAAGATTACTTTTTGAGAAAACCTGCCGAAATCTGTTAAACTAATTTTAAAAGCCTTCTGGTTTTCAGTAAAATATATAAGCAGCTCACCAAGTTTTTCTTCTTCTGATTCAGGAATTTTAAAGGGGATTTGAAGGGTTATATGTGCCGGTAGTTTCAGCGCATGTTTTGCTTCATATTTTTCCGCAATTTCCTCTTTTAACGACTTAACCCGTTTACAAATATTTTCCGGAGGAATTATAGCGAGAAAATATAAAGGCATTTCAGATCAAATTTTCGAGATTAATTTACTTCCCTTTCCTGTATAAAAACAGTTTTCTTATTAAAATAATAGATCAATAAGCCAAAAGTGAATAAGAGTAGATTTTGCACAAGGCTGTCTACCATAAAATTTAGATCGTCTCCCGTTGCCATTTTTATGAGCTTTCCTATAATTGAAAGTCCGGGGCCTACCATCATGATAATTGCCCAAAAGTGGATGGCCATTTTTGCAAGTCTGTGTTTGTTAAATAGTAAATACAGCAACGCTAATTCTATTACTACGGCAATTAATCCCAGGTAATTACCAGAAATAACCATATAGGTATTCCAAATAAGAATGAGGAAAATATAAATTATGAGCAGCCTGTAAAACCATCTGTTTTTAAAAACTGTTTCCATAAATTATTTAGAACTTTTTGCAGTTTTTGGTGTAAAATCTATAACTTTTTGATGTCTTAGCAAATCCTCAAAAGTTTCGCGTTCCCTTATTAAATGTCCTTTACCCTTGTACCATAAAACTTCTGCCGGGCGGTAGCGTGAATTAAAATTACTGGCCATAGAGAAAGAATAGGCCCCGGCGTTGCTAAAAGCAAGGATGTCACCTTCGGTGATTTCAGCAATTCGGCGGTTATTGGCAAAAGTATCGGTTTCACAAATATATCCTACCACCGAGTAAAACCTGAATTTCCCCTCTGGATTGGAGACATTTTTAATATCGTGATGAGACCCGTAAAACATTGGTCGAATTAAATGATTAAACCCGGTGTCAACTCCAGCGAAGACCGTAGAAGTGGTTTGTTTAATCACGTTGACTTTAGCGAGGAATCTTCCGGCTTCGCTCACTAAAAATTTTCCTGGTTCAAAAACTAAAGTAAGTTCGCGCCCATATTCTTTACAGAAATTTTTAAATCGCTCGGTTAATTTTTCTCCCAGTTCTTCAATATCGGTTTCAATGTCATTTTCACGGTATGGTACTTTAAATCCGCTTCCAAAATCAAGAAATTGAAGATTTTTAAAGTTTTTAGCCGAATCGAATAGAATTTCTGAAGCACGCAGGAAAACTTCAATATCAAGAATATCGCTTCCGGTATGCATATGGATCCCGTTTATATTCATCCCCGTATTTTCAACAATGCGCAGCAAAAGCGGCATTTGATGAATAGAAATCCCGAATTTAGAATCTACGTGTCCAACAGAAATTTTAGAGTTTCCGCCGGCCAAAATATGCGGATTAATACGAATACAAACCGGAACATCGGGATGCTTGGCACCAAATTGTTCCAGAATAGAAAGGTTATCTATATTAATTTGAACTCCCAACCGCACCACCTGTTCAATTTCCTCTAAGGAAACTCCATTTGGTGTATAAATAATATCTTTTGGTGCAACCCCGGCTTCCAGCGCAAGCTTAACTTCCTGTACAGAAACCGTGTCCATCCCGCTGCCCAGGGAATTTAAATATTTCAGGATAGAAATATTAGAAAGCGCTTTTACCGCATAATGAATACGTAAATCTTTAATTTCAGAAAACGCATTTTTAAGTCGGTTAAACTGGAAAGCAATTTTTTCGGCATCATATACATATACTGGGCTTCCAAATTCTTTAGCAACGGCGAGCAGATCTTGATTGGTCATAACAATTGAAAAATTTAAGTGGCAAAAAACAGGAGAAAATTCAACTCCCACAAGTGCAAGTCTCAAAAATAACGAATTTCCCGAAATTGTTAATATTTAGAGAGAAGATACTTTAACTCGCTGTTGCAACAGCACTTTCCTTTCTTTTTCGAATAAGAATAATCGCGAGTGCGATAAACACACCTAACCCGGCCATTACAGCGCCAACCAGGGATGCAGAGGTGAAGCCATAACCAAAAGCAATTGGCAAACCGGCAAAATAGGCCCCGGAAGCATTTCCCATATTAAATGCGCTCTGGTTCATAGAAGAGCCCAAACTCTCTGAGCCTTTTGCTGAATTGATCATCACCATTTGAATAGGCGTGGAGAGGCAAAAAGCAATAGTAGCGATAAGAAATGTCATTACCAGAATAGCGATTTGGTTTTCGGCTACGTAGGCGTTGGTAATTAAGGCAAACACCATTAAAACCATACTCATGATCACCGCATAAATAGGAGAAAATTTTTCGGCGAGTTTAGCACCAATTAAATTTCCTATGACCATTCCAACTCCGGCAAGAATCATAACGTAGCTTACAAAACCTTCGGGGTGTCCCGCTACATCGGTAACTAAAGGCGCGATATAACTATACCAGGCAAAAAAGCCACCGGTTCCAATTGTAGTAAGTAAAACCACCATCCAGAGTTCACCGCGTTTCAGCACATTTAAATCTTTTCTAATTCCTTCTGAAGAAGATTTTGGAAGTACGGGCATCCAAAATTTTACACTGGCAATTGCCAGTAAACCCACAATTCCCACCAACATAAAAGAAACATTCCAGCTATAATTGTGGCCCAAAAAAGTTCCCAGCGGAACGCCAAATACGTTGGCCAGCGTTAGGCCGGTAAACATAATGGCAATAGCTTGTGCCGATTTCCCGGGTTTGGCCAGCTGGCCCGCAACCACCGCGCCAATTCCGAAAAATGCCCCGTGTGGTAAACCCGATAAAAAGCGGGAAACCAGTAACAACTCGTAAGAATTTGCAAAAGCTGAAAGGGAATTAAAAACTGTAAACCAAACCATAAGAAGGAGTAGCGTTTTATGCGCCGGCCATTTTCCGCCAAAAGCAGTAAGTAAAGGCGCCCCCACCACAACTCCCAAAGCATAGGCAGAAATAAAGTGCCCGGCCTGTGGAATGCTAATATCTAAAGCCGAAGCTACATCGGGAAGAATTCCCATAATCACGAATTCGGTCAATCCAATGCCAAATCCGCCAATAGCCAGTGCCACAAGTGCTTTATTCATTTTTAGGTTAATTTTTAAGCAAAGGGCAAAATTAAAAGGGATTAACTTAATAATGCATAATTTCCTCAAAAATTTACGATAAGCTTATAGTAGCGAAATCGCAGTAATAACGGGGATTTTAAAAATCTGTAATCCTTAAGGAAATGCTAAATTTTCTTCTGGCTTTAGATTATGGCAGGGCTGGGGATATCCTAAAAAAGATTGGTACAATAGCTATACATTTGTTACTTTTGCTAACCGTAATTAATACTGAAGAAATAGCTGATTATGAACATACACGAATATCAAGGAAAAGAAATTTTAAGCAGTTTTGGCGTACGCATTCAGCGTGGTTTAGTTGCACATAATGCAAAAGAGGCCGTAGACGCCGCCAAAGAACTAACAGAACAAACCGGTACCGGATGGCACGTTATTAAGGCCCAGGTACACGCCGGTGGACGTGGAAAAGGTGGTGGTGTAAAACTGGCCAAGAACCTTAAAGAGGTAGAAGAAATAGCAGGAAACATTATTGGAATGAACCTGGTAACTCCGCAAACTTCGGCTGAAGGTAAAAAAGTACACCAGGTGTTGATAGCTGAGGATGTATACTATCCCGGAGACAATGAGCCCGAAGAATATTATATGTCTGTTTTACTTAACCGTGCAACCGGTCGTAATATGATTATGTATTCTACTGAAGGTGGTGTTGATATTGAAACTGTTGCTGAAGAAACTCCGCATTTAATTTTTACTGAAGAGGTAGATCCTGCAACAGGACTTATGCCTTTCCAGGCTAGAAGAATAGCTTTCAACCTTAAGCTAAGCGGAGCTGCTTTTAAAGAAATGACAAAATTTGTAATGTCTCTTTACAAAGCTTTTGAAAAATCTGATTCTTCTCTTTTCGAAATCAACCCGGTTTTAAAAACCAGCGATGATAAAATTCTTGCAGTAGATGCAAAAGTAACCCTTGATGATAATGCGCTTTTCCGTCATAAAGACTATGCTGAAATGCGTGATATTCGTGAAGAAAATCAAACTGAAGTTGAAGCTAAAGAAGTTGGACTTAACTATGTGGACCTTGACGGGAACGTTGGTTGTATGGTTAATGGTGCCGGCCTGGCTATGGCAACAATGGATCTGATTAAACAAGCAGGTGGCGAGCCGGCTAACTTCCTTGATGTTGGTGGTACCGCCGATGCCAAGCGAGTTGAAGAAGCTTTCCGTTTGATTTTAAAAGATGATAAAGTAGAAGCAATTTTGGTAAATATTTTTGGAGGAATTGTTCGTTGTGACCGTGTGGCACAGGGAATTGTAGATGCTTACAAAAACCTAGGAGATACTATAGACGTGCCAATTATTGTACGTTTACAAGGGACCAATGCAGATATTGCCAAGAAATTAATTGACGATAGCGGATTCAAGATCCACTCTGCAGTACAGTTCCAGGAAGCTGCTGATAAAGTACAGGAAGTACTTAAATAATATATTAACGGGAATTTATTCCTGTTTAATTAAAACTGTCTAAAGTTTAATTTTATTGCTATTAGATCCTGGAACAAGTTCAGGATATTGATGGTAAATAAGAGAATTTTAGACAGTTTTTTTATGCCTTAACGTTTCGTTGGTTAAATGATATAGGTTTAATTTCCGTGGAAACTGAAATTGTATACAGCTTAAGCGTCATTCTGTCCCGAGGCCCCGAATATTTTAGAATCTAACTGGCTAAACTTGTTAGACCCACACAATTCCGAAACTGCAAGACAGGGTGACCGTTATGACAGAACCGGTTCATCACCGGTCTTTTATTGTTATATAAGTTAAAATTTACTGAAATTAATATAATCCTGTAACATTTAAATGATTAGACCGGTCTTTATGATGTATAACCTTTAAATTTTATTATTATGAAGATTTTAAAATTAGTAGTATTTGCGTTAGCTATTAGCGCCGGAAGTTTACTTCACGCAGCCCCGGGAAATTCTCCTGAAACTTCAGCTTCCTTTAAAAAGGAAATCCATGATTTATTAAAGAATATCGAACTTGATATTGAAGAAGAAGTAGTGGCAAATTTGGTAGTGAGTTTTAACGAAAACAATGAAATGCAGGTGCTTTACGTGGGGACAACCCATACACCGGCTGGAAAGTTGATTAAACAACATCTAAATCATAAAAAGATTAAAACAGTTTTAGATCCTTCTATCAAAAAATATAAGTTACCTATAAGATTAAAACCTTAAGTATTTTTTCAATCAAAGAATGTAAAAAACAAAAAACCCGGCTCATCACCGGGTTTTATTTTTATAAAAAAATTGAATTTATTCTTCCTCTCTATCAGGATACCATTCCAGCATTTCGACTTCAATATCTTTATTGCCTTCGTTTACCAGTTCTTTAAATTTTTCTACATCGGCAAAACCATCTTCCCCTCTAAAATGATAAGGAATCACTTTTTTAGGTGCAAATGCTAAAACGCCATCGGCAGCATCTTCGGCTGTCATCGTGTAAGGCAGGTTCATTGGGATTAAGGCAATCTCAATATTTTCCAATTCCTTCATTTCAGGAATATTTTCCGTATCACCCGCGATATAAAGTCGTTGTCCGTTTCTTTCTACTACATAACCATTTCCACGACCTTTAGGATGATAAGCTTCAGGATCTTCCGGAAGATTATACATTGGGATAGCTTCAATATAAAACTCGAGTACACGGGTTGTAGCGCCATTTTCTAAAACCCTAACTTTATCTTTCATTTCTTCAGGCATTTCATCTCTTACGGCTTGCGGAACTATAATATGTGTTCCATTAAGACTCAAGGACTCCAGGGTTTCTATGCTCATATGATCTCCGTGAATATCGGTAATTAAGATGAAATCTGGTTTCTCAATTCCTTCAAAAGCCTCGGCGCCTCCAACAGGATCTAAGTAGAAAGTGGCATCACTCCAAGTTACTGCCGCAGTAGCGTGAGAGATGGGTTGAATATCTATCGAAGCCGAATCAGCTTCCAATACGTTGTTTTCCTCCCCGTACGGATTTTCATTTATTTGATCTTCAGATTCAGTGTTTTTTCCTTCATTCTTACAGCCGGAAAATAGAATTCCCACTGCGAGTAAAGTGAATAAATATTTCATAGTTGATTATTTTGCATTAAAATTAATTAACCTGCACTAGAATAGCCTCGTTTTTTAAATTTTTATGCCAAATCCAGTCGCATTTTTATATCTCCACGGCTATAGGGGTTATTTTCTCCAATAGGAATTTCTTTAAAACCATATTTTTTATAGATATAAATGGCATTTTCAAGTTTTCGGTTAGAAAAAATAATTAAATGATCCCAGCCTTGGTCTTTAGCAAATTCCAGGCTATGTTCCATTAATTTTTGACCAATTTTTTTTCCCTGGTATTCCGGGCTTACCGACATTTTAGTCAACTCAAAGACCCCATCCTCAATTTTCATTAAAGCCACGCATCCAATTATTTTTTTATCATCTTTCACGAAAAATATATTACCGCCGGTTTCAATAATATATTTTTCAGGCCTACCCAGCACTTCTTCATCGTGGGGCTCTACCCAAAAATACTTTTCTAGCCAGGCGAGGTTTAAATTTTTAAAATCTTCGGCGTAGGCTGATTTAAAAGAGATAATTTCCATTTTTATAAAGCTAAATTTTCGGCTAAAATAGAAAATAAAGCGGTCTCTGCCCATTTTCCGGATAACAGAGATTTAATTGCTGCGAGCTGGTTTACTCCCGGGCCAAAAACGCGAATTATAAATAATTTTTTACTTTCACACCGGCTAGTTAATCAAAAATGAATTTTATGAAAAAGCTTTCTATAAATTTTCTGTTCTTGTGTTCCTTTTTACTTTTTAGCGCTTGTTCTTCAGCAGTTAAAACAGAAGGAAATAAACCTGAAGAAATTCAGGTAGAGGAAAAGCAGCTTAGTATTCTGCCACCGGAAGAGCTTTATGGCAAATTGTTTTTTGATGTTCAAAAGAATGAATCCCTGTTTACAGATAGCAAAACGTTTGTTGATGCCGTGCCGCGCATTGCTCCCGAAGAAATTCGGAAGAAATATGCTGAAATTAAACCCGAAAGCAATACTGAATTAAAGACTTTTTTAAATGAAAATTTTGAAATCCCGGAAGCAGACAGTGATTATAAAACCGATTCTTCTTCAATAAATCTGCATATCAATAAATTATGGGATGTGTTGAAGCGCCCTGCAGATGAAAAGCTTTCCGGTACTTTGATTCCCTTACCAAATCCTTATATAGTTCCCGGCGGAAGATTTCGAGAAATCTATTACTGGGATAGTTATTTCACGATGCTTGGTCTCCAGGAAGACGGCGAAACTGAAACCATTAGAAATATGGTAGATAATTTTGCCTGGCTCATTGAAAATTATGGTTTTATTCCTAACGGAAATCGTACTTATTATTTAAGCCGGTCCCAACCGCCATTTTTTGCGAAGATGGTAGAACTGCTCGCCCAAACTGATGGGGAAGAAACTTATATAAAATATCTTCCGGCTTTAGAAAAGGAATATGACTTCTGGATGAAGGGCAGTGAGAATCAAGAACCGGGAGCTTATAAAAGGGTGGTGAGGCTTTCTAATGAAGAAATTCTAAATCGGTATTGGGACGATAAAAACACTCCAAGACCAGAGAGTTATCGCGAAGATGTGGAAACTGCTGAAAAAGCCATTAGCAAAAATCCAGATCGAACAAAGGAAGAGGTTTATCGGAACCTAAGAGCGGCTGCCGAATCTGGTTGGGATTTTTCCAGTCGGTGGCTGAGTATAAATGGCAATGGTGATTTTAACTTGTATAGCATTCATACCACGCAAATTATTCCGGTAGACCTTAACAGCCTGCTTTATAACCTGGAGCAAACGCTCGCCCGGGCTTACAATTTAAAAGTACAACCGGAAAAAGCTGTAACATTTCAAGAAAGGGCAGAAAATAGAGAGGCTGCTATTCAAAAATATCTTTGGGAAGAAGAGACCGGGTTTTATTTTGATTATAATTTTAAAAAAGAACATAGAACAGGAATCTATTCGCTCGCCGGGGTTTACCCGCTCTTTTTTGAAATTTCAGATGAAAAACAGGCCGGTAAAATTTCTGAAACTATGGAGCAAATCTTTCTTAGACCGGGCGGGCTGGTGAGTACGCCGCACAATACCGGGCAGCAATGGGATGCGCCAAATGGTTGGGCACCTTTGCAATATATGAGTATTGAAGGATTACGAAATTATGGTAAAGACCTGTTGGCTTCAGAAATTAAGCAGCGCTGGTTAAATCTTAATCAAAGCGTATATGAAAACACCTATAAATTGCTTGAGAAATATAACGTAGAAGACCTGAGTAAAGAGAGCGGGGGTGGAGAATACCCAACCCAGGACGGTTTTGGTTGGACCAACGGGGTATATCAAAAACTTTCAAAAGAAGAATAGGATAAAGAGCGTCCGGGGTTTCTACTTCTGGCCTGTAGTTCTGTTTTTGGATTGTTTCCAGGGTAATTTTCCTTCTATTTCAACTTCAAGTGTAAAGCTCAAAAAGGTTCGAATCAGGATTATGAGCCCAAGGTTGAGGATCTGCTCCATTTCGGCCCCGTAAACCACGGTGGCAATAATATCTGCAGCAATTAGAATTTCGAGTCCCAGTAAAATGGCACGGCCTAATTCTTCCCTTATTTTTTGAAAACTCCTTATATTTTCTCCCTGCAGTTTAAATGCATACCGGCCCAGGGCGAGAAAAGTTCCAATCACCATTACGAGAATTCCCACCACTTCTATTACCAGGGCTGTTATTTCAATAAGTTCTTCTACCTTCTCTGTCATGCTTTCATAAAATCTGTTATAAAAAATGATAATGCTTTTCCTACTTGCGCGTAATTCTCCTCTTTGGGGGCAGCTTCGCAAATATGTAAATATTTACAATTTTTTTCTTCGGAAGCAATTTGGAGAAAATTTCTGACCATATTTAGGGCAAAACCCGAGGGAGACTTGGCGCTGGATGGAAAATTTATAATAGCATCACAGTCTAATTCTAAACCAAAAGCCTGTTTATTCAAGAATTCCAGTTGTGAATTAAAAGCTGCCATTTTTCCCTGGTGGGTTTGCAAAATAAGATCTTCAAAAAGATGAAATTTAATATTTGAAAGCGAACTTATCTCGTCGAAAATATATTGTGGTGTATAATTTTTATGAATTCCAAACATCAAATATTTCCCCAGGAATCCATCTCTTTGTGCAAAGCTGAAGCCATTTCCACTATGCCGATGTTCTAACTTTCTTAAATCGGTATGCGCATCGATATTCAGAATATTTAGCGGTTTTTTGATTGCTTTAGAAGTACCTTTAATATTGCCATAAGCGTTGTTGTGGCCACCACCTATAATGATTGGTGTTTTTCCTGCTGAAACTATTTTCTCAACTAAAAAACTTACTTTTTCGTCAATTTTTTCTACCAGGTCGCCAAGTTTTAGATAGTAATTCGGGTCGGCCTCATCGATATTGGCCGCTTTTTGCATTTCCGATTTACAATCAATTTCACCAAGTAAAATGATATTTTCCGGAGCGGTAAATTCATTTTTCTGAATATTCAACAACGAATTTAAACAGGTGTCCCAAGCTTTGGAAGCGCCGGGTTTCCCATGATTGGCCCTCACGCCAATATCTTCGGGAATACCAAAAAGCACAAATTTTGCTTCTGTTTTTGCTAATTCCTCCAGGTTTCCAACGAAACTTATTTTTTCGCCGAACCGGGTTTCACCATCACGGAGAGAAATTAGCTTTTCAACCGACTTATAATTATAAATTTTTAAGCCTTCCATTATTCCAGCATTTTTCCGTTAATAAAAACCGACTCTATGGAATTCGTGCCGAAAGCATAAGGCAAAAAGGTATAAGACGGAATTTCTTTTGTCAATATAAAATTGGCCTTTTTTCCCTTGGTGATACTTCCGTGGGTTTCGCTGAGTTCCATTGCATATGCGCCATTTATGGTAGCTGCGTTAATCGCTTCTTCCGGAGTCATTTTCATTTTTATACAAGCCAGGGAAACAACTAAATTCATATTTCCACTTGGTGTACTGCCCGGGTTAAAATCGGTTGCTAATGCTAAAGGCAAACCGGCGTCCAGCATTTCTCGTCCCGGTGTATACGGAATGCTTAAAAACAGCGAACAGGAGGGAAGCGCGACGGGCATTGTATTTGTTCCTTTTAGACTTTCAATATCTTCAGGGCGCATTACTTCCAGATGATCTACGCTTAAAGCATCGTGTTCAATTCCCGCCTGGATACCGCCAATAGCATTAAATTGATTTACGTGAATTTTCGGCTTTAAACCAAATTTCGTCGCTGCGGAAAGCAGTTTATGAGTGTCATCTACGCTGAAATAACCTTTTTCGCAAAAAATATCAATGTACTCTGCGAGTTTTTCTTCGGCTACTTTCGGTAAAATTTGATCAATGACCAAATTCAAATAAGCATCTGGTTTTTCTTTATATTCCTTTGGAATAGCGTGCGCGCCTAAAAAAGTTGCTTTGATGGGAAGCTCATAATTCTGCTGCAGTTTTTTTATCACCCGAAGCATTTTTAACTCACCTTCTTCAGTTAAACCATAACCTGACTTAATTTCCACCGCACCGGTACCGAGTTTCATCACTTCCTCCAGACGTTTAGCCGATTGTTCATAAACTTCGTCTTCCGAAGTTTCTTGTAGTGTTTTAGCGGAATTTAGAATTCCGCCTCCACGTTTAGCGATTTCTTCGTAAGAAAGTCCGTTAATACGATCGGCGAATTCCTGTTCCCGGTTCCCAGCATAAACAATATGCGTGTGGGAATCGCACCAGCTGGGAAGGATTATTTTACCTTCAGCATTAATAGTTTTATCTGCATTTATTTCCGGCAGGGAATTCATTTCTCCATAATCGGAAATTTTATCATTTTCAATAAGTAACCAGGCATTTTTTAGGCTGGGCAATTCCTTCATTTCAGCTCCGGAAAGTTTTTCTACCGGTTCGTCTCTTACTTGCAAGAGTTCTTTTATATTGATAAATAATTGTTTCATTCTGGTTAGTTTTATGTCTGTTTTCTATTGAAATCGGGTTAAACAAATATAAAAACTAAGCCGGGAAAACCGGCTTTTTCAGGAAAACAAAAAGGCTGACTTAATATACTTGGTCCGTCAAGCTAAACTTAGTTAAGCTTCTAACACAATACTTGCTTAAATCATGTTAGATCCTGAAACCAGCCCGTCTGGCCGGACGGGCTGGTTCAGGATGACGCCTGGAAAAATCATTTTCAGTCAGCCTTTGTAATAGTTTAGAATTAAGTAAAACTGAAGGTCCTAATTTTGATTCTTCAGCGACTTCATATCAATCACAAAACGATATTTTACATCAGAATTCACCACACGCTCGTAAGCTTCGTTGATATTTTGTATATCTATCATTTCAATATCTGAAACAATATTATGCTCACCACAGAAATCTAGCATTTCCTGAGTTTCTTTGATGCCGCCAATCACCGAACCGGCAATGCGTTTACGCCCACCAATCAACCCACCGCCGTGAACAGGATCAAGAGGTTCTATCGCGCCAACCAAAACCATAGTGGCATCTCTTTTCAATAAAGCGATGTAGGGATTTATATCGTGACCAACCGGTACGGTATTCAGAAGAAAATCGAAAGATCCGGCTTGTTTTTTCATATCATCTTCATTCTTTGAAACTAAAACTTCATCAGCTCCCAGTTTCTTCGCGTCTTCCGATTTTGAAGGCGAAGTAGTGATCATCACTACATGCGCTCCTAAAGCAGCGGCAAACTTTACTCCCATATGACCAAGTCCGCCAAGGCCAATTACACCAACCTTATCTCCTTTTTTTACATTCCAGTGGCGAAGGGGAGAATAAGTAGTAATTCCGGCGCAAAGTAGGGGAGCGGTTGCTTTTGCATCTATATTCTCTGGAATTCTAAGTACAAATTCTTTATCTACCACGATTTGCTCAGAATAACCACCAAAAGTATGTCCGCCTAAATGCTTGTCTTTACTGTTGTAGGTTAGCGTGGCTCCTTTTTCGCAAAATTGCTCCAGGTCTTCCTTGCAGGAATCGCACTCCTGGCAGGAGTCTACCATACATCCAACGCCAACAAGATCTCCTTTTTTAAAATTACTTACGTTTTTTCCAACCCGGGTTACACGACCAATAATTTCGTGGCCCGGTACCACGGGATATTTGGAATTCTTCCAGTCGTTTCTAACCTGATGGATATCGCTGTGGCAAACGCCGCAATATTCTATTTCAATTTGAACATCGTCTGCGGTCATTTCCCTGCGTTCAATGTTGAGTTCTTTTAAATCGGCATCGCTGGATTGCGCGCCGTATGCTTTTACTTCACTCATATCAATACATTTTTTCTTAAAGATAAAGAATAGAGAAGCTAATATTAAATCCCGGTATTGGTTTAACTTAATTTAACTTCTGTTTGAATTTGGAAAACTTCGTAATAGGAAACAGCCTAAAAACACAGGACATTTAGAATATTTCTTTTTACATTAGGGCGAATTTTGAAAGCTTTAAAAATGACAAAGAAACATCCCGGAATAAATACGATTTGCACACATAGCGGTGAGCTGGAAGACAAACAATTTAAAGGCGCGATTTCGCCATTATATATGGCAACCTCTTATGCCTTTGAAGGTGTGGAGGTGAAGCGTTACCCAAGATATTTTAATACCCCAAACCAGGTAGCCCTGGCGCAAAAAATGGCAGCCCTGGAACACGGGGAAGCCGCCTTGATCTTCGGAAGTGGGATGGCCGCGGTAAGTACTGCGCTTATGGCTTTCGCGCAAAAAGGGGATCACGTTGTTTTTCAGAATACACTTTACGGCGGAACCAGTAATTTAGTTACCGAAGAATTTGAAAAATTCGGAATTGAATTTACCTTTACAAAAGACTCTAAACCAGAATCTTTTGAAGCCGAAATTAAAGAAAACACGAAGGTGATTTATATTGAAACACCTTCAAATCCATTGCTTACCGTAACTGACATTAAAGCGATTGCAGAAATGGCCAAAAAGCATAATCTGGTGAGTATGATAGATAATACTTTTGCTTCACCGGTGAATCAGAATCCTATAGATTTTGGAATTGATGTGGTTTTACATTCGGCTACCAAATATATGGGCGGGCATAGTGATATTCTTGCAGGAACAGCTATTGCTTCTGAAGAGCATTTAGATAAGATTTTTCAGCTGGCTAAGAATTTTGGAGGAAGTTTAAGCGATTTTACCGTGTGGATGCTGGAACGTAGTTTAAAAACAATGGGATTACGCGTAAAAGCTCAAAATGAAAATGCGTTGGAGTTAGCCCGTTTCCTAGAGAAACACGAAGATATTTCCAGGGTTTATTATCCCGGATTGGAATCGCACCCAGATCACGAACTGGCAAAATCTCAAATGAAAGGTTTTGGTGGAATGATGTCTTTTGAATTACGCGACGGACTCGATTTTGATCTCTTTCAGAAGAAATTAAAATTGATAAAATCTTCTATGAGCCTTGCCGGCGTAGAATCTACCATCTTATCACCATCAAAAACCTCACACGGGTTGCTAACTCCCGAAGAACGGGAAGCCCAAGGAATTAGAGACGGATTAATGCGATTTTCGGTAGGAATTGAAGAAAAAGAAGATTTAATGGAAGATCTTGAACAAGCGCTGAAAGTGGTTAGGGGATAGAATATTTTTTAACTTAAAGTTAGATTTCCGTCGCAGTTTATCCCGATTTTTTCGGGACGGAAATGATAAAATAGATTTCCGTCTTCACGGAAATGACTAAAAATTAATTATGAAACTAGATATATTGGCTATAGGCTCACATCCAGACGATGTGGAATTAAGTTGTTCGGGTACTATTGCAAAGGAAGTAGACAGAGGGAAAAAGGTGGGGATTTTAGATCTTACCCGTGGCGAAATGGGCACGCGTGGAACTGCTGAAACCCGTGATAAAGAAGCAAATGAAGCGGCAAAAATTTTGGGAGTTTCGGTTAGGGAAAACCTGGAATTTAGCGATGCTTTTTTTGAAATTAACACCGCACATAAACTGGAGGTTATAAAGATATTGCGACGTTTTCGTCCCGAGATTGTTTTATGCAATGCGGTAGACGACAGGCATATCGACCATGGAAAAGGGGCAAAGTTGGTAAGTGATGCTTGTTTTTTAAGCGGATTGCGCAAAATAGAAACTATTGTTGATAGGAAAAGTCAGGAGGCCTGGCGCCCAAAACACGTTTATCATTATATCCAGTGGAAAAATTTAAAACCCGATGTGGTCGTGGATATTTCGGGGTATATGGATAAAAAAATGGAATCGGTTTTAGCTTATAAAACCCAGTTTTACGATCAGGATTCCAATGAGCCTGAAACCCCAATTTCCAGCAGTAACTTTTTGGATAGTATTAATTACAGGGCGAGAGATCTTGGCCGGTTAATTAACACAGAACACGCCGAAGGTTTTACGGTAGAGCGCTACCCGGCGGTAGATTCCATTTTCGATTTAATCTAAAATTAATTTTAGTTTTTGCTAATTATTTAATTTGAAGCTTCTTAGCTTTATTTACAGTAAATAGCACTAAAATTCATTCTAATATTGAAAATTTTTCTTTGGGAAATAGCTAAAATAACCTACATTTGCAACCGCAATTAAAATGGTGGTTGTAGCTCAGCTGGTTAGAGCGCCGGATTGTGGTTCCGGAGGTCGCCGGTTCGAACCCGGTCTTCCACCCCTTTATTCAAGCCTTCAGTTTTCTGAAGGCTTTTTTTATGGAGTTATTTATAACCCACGTGATGCTGAACTTATTTCGGTATCTAACATGTGTTAAGTCCAAACATTTTAAATCCTGAAATAAACCCGCCTGAACGGACGGGTAGGTTCAGCGTGACGAAACCTACTTTAGACAATTGTGATTGTTTCAGTATCTAACCGGAATCCAGTAACTATATTTTTTTTAATAAAGCTTCTAAAAGCCTCAAATCAATCCTTATTTTTACGTTTAAAAATTTCTAATATGAATTCCAGAGAAGAGCAGCTAAAGGCATTTGATAGATTGTTAACTATTATGGATGAGCTTAGGGAACAATGTCCCTGGGATAGAAAACAAACCATGGAATCGCTGCGGCATCTTACCATTGAGGAAACCTATGAACTTGGTGATGCGATTTTGGATAAAGACCTAGAAGAAGTGCGAAAGGAGCTGGGCGATGTTTTACTTCACCTTGTATTTTATGCAAAAATTGGAAGTGAAACCGAAGATTTTGATATCGCCGATGTTGCCAATGGAATTTGTGATAAGTTGATCGCTCGGCACCCACATATTTACGGAGATGTTGAAGTTGCAGATGAAGAAGAAGTGAAGAAGAACTGGGAAAATCTAAAATTGAAAGAAGGCAAAACCAGTGTTTTAGAAGGAGTGCCGCGCTCTTTACCGGCAGTGGTAAAGGCCAGCAGGATTCAGGAGAAAGTAGCGGGGGTGGGTTTTGACTGGGAAAAACCGGAGCAGGTTTTTGAGAAACTCCAGGAAGAATTGGGAGAATTACAGCACGAAATAAATACAGATAATAAAGATAAAATAGAAGCTGAATTTGGGGATGTAATGTTCTCTATGATCAATTATGCCCGTTTCCTTGATATTAATCCGGAAAACGCTCTGGAACGTACTAATAAGAAGTTTATCACCCGGTTTCAGTATTTAGAAGGTAAAGCAAAAGGACAAAATAAAGCTTTAAAAGATATGACTTTAGCTGAAATGGATGTTTTTTGGAATGAGGCTAAGCTGTTGTAATTACTACTTATAAAAAACAATTACAGTAGGATGAATTTCCAATGCTGAAAACCCCAGGTTACTTTTTATCCATTCCAGGCAATTTGCCGTGTAAAAAAATACGTGGGTAGGATCATTTTTATAATACCAGTTATCAAAATCTATTTCTTCAGAATAAATTGAAGTTTTGCAATACAATTTCCCTTCCAAATTTAATCTTCGTGCTAATTCGCTGAATTCTCGCTTTGGCTCGTAAAAATGCTCCATCACTTCACAGCAAATTATAAAATCGTATGTAGCCTTTAAGACTTCGGTATTAGGGTGAAAAAAGGGATCGTAAAGAGTAACAAAATATCCTTCTTTTTCTAATTCGGTAGTAACAACCGGGCCAGTGCCACAGCCATAATCAAGGCCTTTATGCTTTGGAGTAAATTCCTTTAAAATTCGTGAAGTTATCGGGCTCACAAAATCCTGGTACCTGGCATCTTCTACGTCGTTATTATGGGTGAGATATCGGTCTTCCTCGGCTTTTTTGGAAATATAGAATTCGGGTAAAAGTTGAATGCCACCGCAATTGGTGCATTCAACAAATTCCCTCTTCTTACTTTTCCAAAACTCTTTAGTAGAACCTCCGCAAAGAATACATTTCATAATCGCTTCTGTTAGTAAAGCGACTTGATTTTGCGAAGTTTTTCTTTCCAAACTTCCAGTTGTTCCTTCTGATCAGCTATATTTTTGTGTACATCCTGTACCAGTGGATTGTCTTCATCTACATTAGAGAAAAACTGTAAATTATTTTCAAGCTGACGAATTTCAGCTTTTGTTTCTTCAACTTTCTTGGTTAGGAAATAATGCTCGTTACGAAGTTGTTTATCATCATCGGCATCATTTAAAGCCTGTACCTTGTTTTCGTATTTCAGCATTTCTGCTTTGGTGTGATCTACATCTAATTTATTGAAAAGCTGATCTAAAGCTTTGTTGAATTTACCTTCAATAAAACGCTTATTATAAGGTACCTTTCCAAGGTTTTTCCAATCTTCAATAAATTGCTTAATCTTAGGCAGATCTTCCTTTTTATCGCCGCTTAATTCTAGAGATTTTACTTGCTCCAGCAATTCTTTTTTCTTATCAAAAGCTTCGAATTCCTCTTTATTTTCATCGTCACGGGTTTCATGCATCCGTTCAAAATAATGATTACATGCAGCTTTAAATTGCTTCCAAACTTTATCGCTGTCTTTTCTTGGTACGTGGCCAATTTTCTTCCAGTCGGCCTGGATTTTCTTCATTAATGGCGTTACCGTTTTAAAATCGTCGCTATCTTTATTGTCTTCGGCAATTTTAATAAGCTCTTTTTTCTTTTCAAGGTTATCGTATTGCTGCTTTTTAAGGTTTTTATAGAAAGCGTTTTTATTTCGGTTAAATCGGCGAACGTTTTGTTTAAAATCGGTCCAGGTTTCTTCATTTTTACTGCGCGGAACTTTCCCCGCGTTAAAAAATTCTTCCCGAAGCGCTTCAATTTCCTTAATTTTTTGTTGCCATTTATTGTGGCTTTTATACTCTTCGTCTGCGATTTCCCTAATCTTCTCAATAATCACCTGCTTGACCTTCCAGTTCTCTTCATACCGCTCATCCATTGTATTGAAGAATTCCTGGCGCTTATCGTGAATTTGTTTGGTGGCGCTGCTAAAACGCTCCCAGATGTCTTCCCTGAACTCCTTAGCAACCGGCCCAAGTTCTTCTTTCCACATTTTGTGAAGCATTTGCAACTCCCTGAAAGCGCGGTTTACATCGTCTTCCTGCACAAGTTCTTCGGCACGGTCAATTACTTTTAACTTCTGGTCCAGGTTATGTTTAAAATCCAGATCCCGGAATTCACGATTCAAGTGAAGAAAATCATAGAAATTCTCTACGTGATGATGATAAGTATTCCATACATCGTTATACTTTTCTCGTGGAATTGGGCCCGCAACACGCCAGCGATCCTGAAGCTCTTTAAAGTGCTTGTACGTGGTATTTATATTTTCTTCAACATCAATGAGACCTTTTAATTCTTCAATAATTTCCAGGCGCTTGGCCAGGTTTTTATTAAGGTCTTGTTTTAGTTGTTTGTAGTAATTATTGCGTTTTTCGCGGTAATCAAAGTAAAGCGAATTAAAACGTTTTTTGAGCGGAGTAGAGTAGTGGAAGTCTATAATATTCCCGCCCTCGGCAAGAAATTCTTCTTTTTTCTCCTCTTCTTCTTCGTTGAATTTGGCATTAAATTCCGCACGAATTTCAATTACGTGGTCTTTAATTGCCTGTACTTTTTCCTTTTTAAGCAGCGATTCAAATTCATCTACCAGCTGTTCCTTGCTCATAGCGTGATAATCTTTCTTCGGAATATCATGCCGCTCGGCCTTAGTCTCATCTTCGCTATCTTCAGCAACCGAATCGTCTATATGCTCCTGGTGATGTTTTGAAGTTCTACCTTCTTCTTCTTCTGAAGTTTCCTCATCCTCATCAGAGTCTTCTTCGGAATCGGTTCCTTCTGATTTTTCAGAGCTGGATTTATCTGAATTTTCTTCAGCTTCAGCACCGGTTTCAGCTTGAACTTTTTGCTGCTCGGGTTTTGTTTGCTTCCGACTTTCTTCAAGGAGAGGATCATCATCGTCGTCTTGCTCCTTACTCGCTTTATTTTCTTCTGAAGTATTTTTTGTATCGCCGGCTTCAGCTATCATTGCATCTTCCAGGTTGTCGTCTTCAGATTTTATTTCAGAGGCAGTTTCTGCCGGTTCAATTACAGCATCTTTCTCTTCTGAAGTTTTTTCGGTTTCAGACTTTTGAGAAAATGAATTTTCCTCTGCATTAGTTTCCTTGTTTTCGTCGGTCAACTTTTTCTTATCCTGAGTTTGTTCAGAATTATTGGTTGATTCGTTAGAAAACTCCTCTTTGTTTTTATCATTTTCTTGCTGAGCCATATCTTTCAATGTAAAGGTTCGTGTAAATTAATTAGGCTGAAAGATAGTAACTCCACTAAAATTGGGCAAACAATTCGCTTTTTTTGTAGCATTTAAAAGGAAAAAGTATTGGTCATTTTGTCCATATCTTCCAGGCACTTTCGGCTTGTAATTCCAACATTTTTAAACCATCGGTTACCGTGGCTCCTTTTGCCAGGGCGCGAGCCATTAATTTAGTGGTGCGCGGATTGTAGATAAGGTCGTAAACCAGGTGTTGTGAAGTTATAAACTTAAAAGGAATTTCCGGATGTGCATCTACATCGGGGTAGGTACCTACGGGAGTTGTATTTATTATAAGGCTATATTCCTTCATTATTTTTTCTGAAAGATCATCGTAACCCAATTTGCCTTCTCCTGAAGATCTGGAAACAAATTTATAGTCAATACTGAAATTTTTCAAGGCGTAAGCCACCGCTTTAGAGGCTCCGCCCGTCCCCAGGATAAGGGCTTTTTTATGATGTTCTTTCAGGAAAGGTTTTAAAGATTCAGAAAAGCCAATATAATCGGTGTTATAGCCAATTAATTTATTGCCATTTACATTAATTGTGTTCACGGCGCCAATTTCCTTAGCTTCAGGAGCTAAATCGTCTAAGAATGAAATAATCTCCTGTTTATAGGGAATGGTAACGTTTAAACCCTGGAGGTTGGGCGTTTCTTTTATAACATCCCTGAATTCTTTTAAATTATCCAGATCAAAATTTTGATATTCTGCCTCAATATTTTCTTTCTTAAATTTTTCAGTAAAATAAGTTCGGGAAAAAGAGTAGCTGATATTTTTTCCTATTAGCCCAAAATTTTTCATGGCTTTGCGGTTTTTTGGTTTTTCTTTTCGTACCAGGCGAGTCCAAGTACAATAAGTATTCCTACAAAGATAAAGAAAATTGCGAGCCAGGTTTCGGCAGAGAAGAAGGCAGGAAAATACCGATCGTAATAATCTATTATGGCATTCCCCTGACTATCTAAAATCATTTCACCGTCTGCACCAACTTTAAAGATCTTTTCTTTCCAGGGCCAAACCACGCCAAGGGAGCCGGTAATAAACCCGATAATCGCAGCAAAAGTATCTGTTTTATAATTTTTTAACACGAAACCGAGAAGATGGGAAAGTGTTACCAATCCGGCCAGTGAACCTGCACCAAATACCAGTAGGACTTCCAGTAATCTTAGGCGTTCAGGATCGGCAAGAAAGCTTAGATCCCAGAGCAATAAATCGGCAATAGTATCATAAAGCGCGTTTACAGAATCTACTAAAAGAAGTACATAATTTCCCAATAAAATTAGGATAAAAGATCCTGAAAGCCCCGGAAGCGTCATTCCTGAAACGCCTATAATTCCGCAGAAAAATACAAACCAGAGGTTATCATTTTCCTTTGCCGGTTCAAGGAAACTAATGGCAACACCTACGATGATTCCGAGCAGAACGAAAACCAGGGAACGTTTGCTCCATTCTTCAAAATCTTTACTTATATAGTAAATGGAGCCTACAATCATCCCAAAAAAAGCGGCCCACACGTATAGTTCGTAGTGGAGAATTAAGTAGTCCAGCACCTTGGAAACACTGAAATAACTAATAAGCATCCCTAGAATAAGTAAGCTGAGGAATTTTCCGTTAGTGTAATAATATAAGCTTCTGAAACGCCCGTTAATGAGCAGGATGAAAGCCTTGTAATTTATTTTTTGAAGGGAATATATGAATTCTTCGTAGAAACCTGCTACAAAAGCTACCACACCACCAGATACACCGGGAACTTTGTTAGCTGCTCCCATAGCTAAACCTTTAAGCACCAGAAGCACTTTATCTGTAAAGGTTCTAGTTTGTTGCATTGGCTTTGGTTGAACTTTTTGCGGCGAAAATTTCCAAACCTAGAATTAAGGAAAATCCTGCAAGCATCAAAATAACGGCAAATAAAGTTTGCGGATCACCATCAAAATTCCAGGGTAAAACCGAGGCTTCTCTTAGCACAACTTCTTTATCGCCGTACATTTCGGTTTGTAAAACGTGTTTCCAGGGCCAAATTTTATTCAGGGAGCCGGCAATAAAACCGGTTAGCACCGCCAGGGTGATACTGCTGTAATGTACAAAAAGCCATTTAAGGATTTTAGAAAAACTAAGTAAACCAATAACCGCTCCTACGGCGAAAATTCCAAGGGTTTGGAAGTCGAAATCGTGCGCGGCTTCAGTAATTCTTTTATAGGCTCCTAAAAGCACTAAGATAAATGCGCCGGAAATGCCGGGAAGTATCATTGCACAAATTGCAATGGCACCCGAAAAAAAGATAAATAAGTTACTGTCGTTTGCCGCCATTGGGGGCAGGGAAACAATATAAAAAGCTACTCCAGCACCAATGAGTAGGGCCAGGACGATCTTAAAATTCCATTTAGGGATTTGTTTGCCAACATACCAAATGCTGGCAAGTACAAGGCCGAAGAAAAAAGACCAGATTAAAACCGGGTGATTTTCCAATAAATAATTTGCAATCCTCATCAATGAGAAAACACTGATAAGAATCCCTATAAAAAGAGCAACAATAAATGGTCCGTTAAGTTGGTGCCACATCGCTTTAAAACCCTTCTCTTTCCAGGTTTTAATCAGTGAAAAATTCACCCCGCTAATGGTAGAGATTAGTTCTTCGTAAATTCCGGTAATAAAAGCAATGGTACCTCCCGAGACACCGGGAACAACATCTGCCGCGCCCATCGCCATACCTTTTAAGGTTACGGGAAAATAGTCTTTAAAGCTTTTTCGCATGTGTACAAATTAAAATTCCGGCTCAAAGTTAGCAAAATAACTAAGAGAGGTTTATAAAGGAATTTATAATTTGCTTTACGCTTTTTCGGTTAAAGATTTGTGGAAATAATTCTTCTATAACAATATAATACTCGGCGTCTAACTTTAGTCCTTTATTAAGGTGAAAATAAGCTTTTTCTCCTTCATTATGGCTAAAATAAAGTCCTGCCAGTCTAAATTCAATCTCGGCAGTATCAGGATAAAATTCCAGCGCCTGATTAAGATTTTGAATGGCGGTTTCAAATTCGCCAAGATCTATTAAAATATCGCAACGTCTAACCCAGGTTTCCAATTCATAATTACCAAGATCTAGACTTTTTTTATAGCCGCGTTCAGCTTCTTCAAAAAACTTAAGACGGTTATTAATTTTGGCGTAACGTTTCCAGTATAAAACGTTTTCCTCGTCTATATTTATCGCTTTATTAATGTAATAAAGCGCTTTCTGGTAATTCTTCTTTTTAATATAGAAATCGGTAATAGCAATCCAGCCTTTATCCAAAAGTGGATCTTCATGCACACAATCTTTATAATGTTTTAGTGCAAGCTCGTTTAAACCTAATTTCTCAAAACATTTCCCAATTCTTAAGTATGCGAAAGAAGTAGGATCGTCTAACTCAAGGGTTAAACGATAGTTTTCTATGGCTTCGTGAAAACGACCTAATTTTTCCAATACCTTTCCTTTTTCCAGATAAGCCCCTATAAAGTAATCGTCACTAATTATGGCAAAATCGAAAGCAGAAAGTGCTTTGTCATAATCCTTTAAGTCAAAATATTGTTTTCCTACCTGATGCCAGGCTACTTCGCAATATGGATTTTTATCCAGATACATATTCAGGTATTGAATAGCTTCGGTTTTTTGATCCAGAAAATCAAAACAATACATAATATTGTAAAGCGCTGAATAATCCTCTTCATCGGCTTCCAGACATTTCATAAAGCTGAATTTTGCATTCTCAAAATCTTCAAGGAATAAATATTCCATCCCGATTAGGGAATAAACTTCAGCAGGATCCAGGGTAATATCAAGCGCCATTTCTAAAACCTGGATCGCGTGAGCGTGCCGGTCTCTTTTAGAAAGAATTTGCGCTTTTTGTATATAAATTTCTTCATTAGAAGATTCTAATTGTTGTAAATCGGTAAGCATTGCTTCAGCAACATCCAGTTTATCTTCAAAAACCAAAATCTCAATTTTAAAAAGTTTTAGGTTTGTAGAAGTTGGGTGTTGCGCCAGGCCTAATTTCACGGCTTTTTTAGCCAATGCAAATTTCCCGTTCTCTAAATAGTAGTTAATAATATCTTCAAATTCCGCTGAATCAAAGAATAAAACATCGTTAGTTTTAAGCATAGATTCAAATCGGGAAAGTGAGAAATTGTCTTCGTCGTTATGGCTTAATTGCATACGTAGGTAATTACGGGATTTCTACTTTACTCACTAAGTGAGATTTAATACATTCCAGGTTTTAACTGGAATTATTGATCTTTTTGACTTCATGCCTTGCAGCACTGCTTTAAGGTATTTCCTAAAATTAAAAATGAATAGCGTTAAAAAGCTCAAATATCAATATTGTTGTTAACAAATTAATTAACAGTCTCCTGTTGTTTCATTATATCCTCCAATACGTCAATAATGATGCCACAGCCTTCTTTTATTTCTTCTTCAGAAATGGTTAGTGGCGGGGTAATTCTCACCGCTTTTTTCTCGAATAAAAGCCAGAAAAGAATAAGGTTTTTTTCTTTACTTTTTAAGATTAATTGATTTGCAATTTCTTCTGAAGGTATAATAATAGCAAGCATTAAGCCTATTCCTCTTACTTCTGAAATTAACGGATGTACTAGTAATTTTCTAAAGAGTTTTTCCTTTTCCAGGCTTGCTGCCATTAAGTCTGATGAAACGATTTCTTTTAATGTAGCTAAAGCTGAAGCAGCAATTACAGGATTTCCCCCAAAGGTAGTAATATGTCCCATTTTCGGATTGTCAGAAAGCGTATCCATCACTTTAGCTGAAGCCGCAAAAGCGCCAATTGGCATCCCGCCGCCCATTCCTTTACCCAAAGCCACAATATCTGGAACCATATCAAAATTCTGAAATCCAAAGAGTTTTCCTGTTCTGCCGAATCCAGGCTGGATTTCATCTAAAATCAATAACGCACCGACTTCCTCACAGCGTTGTTTTACTTTTTTTAAATAATTATTCTTCGGCAGTATAAACCCGGCTCCCCCCTGAATACTCTCCAGGATTACCGCTGCGGTTTTTTTGGTAATCTTCTGAAGGTCTTTTTCCTGGTTAAACTGAATAAATGAAATTCCCCCCAACAGTGGCCTGAAAGGTTTCTGGCGTTCTTCGTAATCCATTAAGCTTAAGGAACCCATTGTATTTCCGTGGTAAGCCTGATGGGCTGCAATAATTTCAGCTCGGCCAGTATAACGCCGAGCAAGTTTTAAAGCACCTTCAATAGCCTCGGTTCCCGAATTGGTGAGATACGTTTTTTCCAGCGGTTTCAGGAAATGCTCAGCAAGCAATTTGGTTAATTCAACGGCAGGTTGCTGGGCGTATTCGCCGTAAACCATAACGTGCAGGAATTTTTCAGCCTGCTCTTTTATTGCGTTTACCACTTTTGGATGACAATGTCCTAAACTGCAGGCGGAAACTCCGGCAACAAAATCAAGGTGTTTTTTTCCGTCCGTAGTAAAAATATAAGAACCTTTGGCCGATTCCACTTCCAAACCTAATGGGTGGGGAGTGGTTTGCGCCTGATATTTCAGGAAATCTTTATTCATCGGGTTTATCTTCTTCAGCTTCTTCCTGTTTCTTTTTTGCGTTTTGTAGTGATTGCGATTTTTTCAATTTTGGGATGCTATCTCTCACTCTATTCTGTAATTCTTCGGCTTCAGTTTCCGCTGCATTTTCTTCTTCTTCTTCAGCATTAATCAATTGCTGTGCTTCTTTTAGCTGCGGAATACTATCTTTTGCCCTGTTTTGAAGGTCTTCGGGTTTCAGTCTTGATTTTTCGTTCAGCAGCATATCGTCTCCTGCTTCGCGTTCATCAAAAAACTCTTCATCTTCCTCCGGCAACGGAATTCCTTCTATTTTAACCAATTCCGGAGCCGGTTTGCCTTTAAATAAGTCTTCCTTGGTTAGTAATCTTTCATCGCCACGCCAGTTAAAACCAATCAATTCCCGCACGTTTTCGGGAAAATCTTCTTCTGGAGTTAAATTTCCCTCTACATTGGTGAAATAATCTATGTATTCTATTTCCTGGTTTTCAAACATTATAGTAATAGAACTGGAAAGGGTTTTATTAATCCCTATAAGTTCCTGGTCGCTGTTACGGCTGTAATATAGAGTTTCTGTGTTTTTATTGATATCTACCTGCCTTAATTCGTTGTTTTCAAACAAGCCTACCAGGTCCATTCCTTTTACCTGGTTGTATCCCTCAATGGTATCTTTTTGAATTAAAAATGCATTATTAAAAACCCGCATAGAATCGAGCTGTTCGGTTTTGGTGTTGCTTTGTAGATGAATGGTGTCTCCCGTCATTTGGCTAAGACCGCTCCAAAGCACAGGACTTCGCCGTTTGGTGACCGAAGTAACCGGGCCGCTGGTTAAATTAATCATTTTGGTGAGGCCGGTTTCCTGGTTTATATGCACCGAATCACTCTTCCCGCTCATATCGCTTTTGTAAAGCCGCACGTCATAAAACCCACGGATAATACGCTTCTCGGGTTTGCCGGTGATCATAATGGTATCGCCGTGAATAAATAAGGAATCACTATCCTGAACACTTGCTGCAACCGCCCTTTTTGTAATAAAAACCGAATCTTTATCGCGGAAAACTTCAGCATAATGCCCCGTGACGACACTTTCGTTAATGGTATCTATCACTTCAATATTATTGGTGGCCGAAGCGAAATTTGTATTCCGGTTAAAATACATGCTATCACCTTTAACCGTTCTGTTTTCGTAATCTATTCTTGAATTTCTTACAAAGTAACCAGTATCACCCCGAGTATCGTAGAATCCACGTTCGCAGTAGACCGTGCTGGTTTCACTTTCTATGGTTGAAGGACCATACAGATAGGCGTGGCCGGTTTCGCCGTAAAAATCAAGTTGTTCTGAATTGATGACATATTCAGGATTGGTAAGTACCACATCGGAGACAAAAGAATATTTATCATCTTCCATAAAATAACGGCCAATATTACTGGTAATAACCCCGCCGGTGTCAATCACTTTACCGCCGCTTCTGTAATAAGCCTGCTGTTTTAACCTGTCAAAGAAGAGGCTATCAGATTCCAGGGTGGTTTGTGGCCGTTTCATTACTACTTCGCCACTGGCGAAGGCAAACTGGGAGTTCCCGTTATATTCGGCATAATTACTATTTAACTTTACGGTATCGCCCTGTTGCATTCTCACATTTCCGAAAGCCCTGAAGAAATTTTCATCTTTATAATGGATGGCGAGATCGCACCAAACTTCAATACCTTCGTGCTTAAAATACACCTGGTTTTCAACTTTGCTTAAAACAAAGGCCCCGGGATACTTTTCATCCTGAATATTTCTGTCGGCACTATAGTCAATTTCTTTTGCTTCCTGCGCCTGGGTTAAAGCAGGAAATGCAAGGAAGGCAAACACTATAAAAAGAATGAATTTTTTCAAGCTGATAATTTTTTCAAAAGTAATTAAAATTTAACTGAATAGGGTTTTTAAAAGCCAGCGGACCATATATACGCTTCTCCCTTGAGCAAAAGATATCGGCAGGGAGACTCAACCCAGTGATATGTAATTAAGATTTTAATTATTTTATTTTGAAAACTTTAACTATCTACATAAAACCTTGGCCGTGGCGACTGCGTAAATATTATAAATAACTTAAAACTTAAATTATGGAAAAACCACGTGTTAAGGTAGATGCAATTTCTATGCAGCCTTTAAAAAACAGTAAATCCCGAAGAAAATTTCTAAAAATCGGAGGTCTTGCAATGGCAGGTTCAGGATTGTTTCTTTATGGATGTAGCAGTGATGATGACGTTAATAATCCAGAACCTATGCCAGGTGAAGTTTTTGACCTGGGTAGTGGTGATGTAGGTATTTTAAATTATGCTTATGCCCTAGAGCAACTGGAAGCTGCATTCTATACCAACGTATTAGATGGTTCTTATTGGGCCGGAGCGAATGCTGAAGAGAAATTGATTCTGGAAGATCTCTATGACCACGAGGTAATTCACCGGGAATTTTTTAAAGCTGCAATTAGTGCAAATGCTGAAACCAGCCAGGTTTTACCAGAACTTGAATTTGATTTTAGCAGTGTAAATTTTGCCGACAGAGATTCTGTACTGGCTACAGCTCGTGTCCTGGAAGATACCGGTGTGGCTGCATATAATGGTGCGGGCAGGTTACTGCAAACACCGGACTTTTTGGTAATTGCAGGAAAAATAGTTTCGGTAGAAGCAAGACATGCTGCTGCTATAAGGTCTATCTATCTGGAAAACGATACAGCTTTTGCAGGTGATGATATTATTGATAGTAATGGTTTGGATCAGGCAAAAGACCCGCAAACCATTCTTAGTGAAGTGGGAGCTACAGGCTTTGTGGTTACAGAGTTTAGTGCTAATAACTTACCTCAATAATTATTAATCAACTTAAAACAATATTATGAATATTATAAAATTTTTAGATGAATTTACTTCAGAAGATCTTACTAAAAAGGCTTCTTCCAGAAGAGAAATGTTAGGAAACTTAGGAAGCTTAGGGAAGAAAGCGGCTATGGTAGCTGTTCCCTTTGGTCTTGCTTCAACATCCGGAAAAGCATTTGCTCAAAGTAGTGGGAATGATGCAATAAGCGCATTACAATTAGCCCTTACCTTAGAATATCTTGAAGCTGAATTCTATATAAAAGCATTAGATTCTGGTGTATTGCCAAGCGGAGGAAGAGCTGAAGCGGTATATAACCAAATATCCAAACACGAATCTGCCCACGTTGCGTTTTTACAGGCCGGTTTGGGTGATAATTCAGTAGATTCACCAGAATTCGATTTTACGGCTGGTGGGGCTTTTGATCCCTTCAATCCCAATAACGATATGGCGTATGCTCAATTATTGGCCTTAGCCCAGGCATTTGAGGATACGGGAGTAAGAGCCTATAAGGGGCAGGCGACAAATCTAATGGGAACCGAATTTTTAACCCCAGCATTGCAAATACATTCCGTAGAAGCAAGGCATGCCTCAGAAATCAGAAGGTTAAGAGCCGATGTCCTGGGTGATAATACTAATGAAAATGCACTTGGCTGGATTACTTTAAACAATCGCGGGCCGGGAATGCCGGAAGCAACGCAGGCTGTCTATGATGGAGAAGAGAATGCAGTACAGGGTGGAGTAAACCTGGTAGATGCTACAGGATTTAGTGCCGAAGCGGTATCACAATCTTACGACGAGCCTATAAGTGGTGAATTGGCTCAACAAATCGCGGGGCTGTTTATTGTTTCATAAGAATATTTGCCTCAATCCTAATTTTTTGTTATAATGAATTTTGTGCTAAAAAAAGCCGTTTCAACTGAAACGGCTTTTCGATTTTATAATTGCTTTTATTAGCGTTCTATTGTTTGAGTCCTGTCCGGTCCGACTGAAACCACTTTGATTGGGATTTCCAGTTCTTTTTCAAGAAACTCAACGTACTCATTAAATTCCTTCGGAAGTTCATCAGCTTTTGTCATTCCTGTAAGATCTGCTGCCCAACCTTTAATTTCGGTATAAACAGGAGTTACATTTTCTGCTTCAATATTGTAAGGTAAATGATGAATTTCTTTTCCTTTATAATTATAAGCGGTACATACTTTTAGGGTTTTAAATCCGCTAAGTACATCACCTTTCATCATAATTAACTGGGTAATTCCGTTAACCTGAACCGCATATTTTAAAGCTACCAAATCTAACCATCCACATCTGCGGGCGCGACCGGTGGTAGCACCAAATTCGTTACCAACCCGTCCCATAGTTTCACCGTCTTCATCAAAAAGCTCGGTAGGGAAGGGGCCGCTTCCAACGCGGGTGGTATATGCTTTAAAAATTCCGTAAGCTTCGCCAATTTTATTTGGAGCCACACCGAGACCTGTACAGGCTCCTGCAGCCGTTGTAGTAGAAGAGGTTACAAAAGGATAAGTCCCGAAATCTATATCGAGTAATGATCCCTGAGCCCCTTCTGCCAGAATGGTTTTCCCTTGTTTCTGCGCTTCGTGTAAATAAGATTCACTATCTATAAAAGTTAGTGATTTTAAAGTCTGAATGGCATTAAAGAATTCTTTCTCTAATTCGGCAAGATCATACTGAACATCTACATCGTAGAATTTGATCATTTTCTCATGCTTATCGGCCAGCGTTCGGTATTTATCCTTCCAGTTAGAAAGCTCTAAATCTCCTACACGAATTCCGTTTCTTCCGGTTTTGTCCATATAAGTTGGGCCAATACCTTTTAAAGTAGAACCAATTTTGGCTTTTCCCTTGGAAGCTTCAGAGGCAGCATCTAAAAGCCTGTGGGTGGGCAAAATTAAATGTGCTTTCCGTGAAATAAGGAGTTTAGATATGTAATCTATATTATGTTTGCTAAGGTTGTCCAGTTCCTTTTTAAAGATTACAGGATCTATCACCACGCCATTTCCTACAAGGTTAATGGTTTCATCGTGAAAAATTCCTGAAGGAATGGTATGCAATACGTGTTTTTGACCGTCGAATTCCAGAGTGTGACCTGCATTTGGCCCGCCCTGAAATCTCGCAATAATATCGTATTTAGAGGTGAGTACATCAACAATTTTTCCTTTGCCTTCGTCACCCCATTGGAGACCGAGTAGTAAATCTACCGCCATTGAAATCTTAAGTTAGTTGGTTGTTTTTTTGTTGCCGTAAAAATATAAAGAATGTTTGGTAATTTCTATATCAAACACTTCTTCGATAGTTTTTTTAATAGATTGAATACGCGGATCGCAGAATTCTATTACTTCACCGGTATCGGTAAGAATAACATGGTCGTGCTGCCTGTCAAAATACGATTTCTCATATTGAGACTGGTTCTGGCCAAACTGGTGCTTTCTAACAAGTCCGCATTCCAGTAATAATTCTATGGTGTTATAGAGGGTGGCACGACTTACCCTGTATTTCTTGTTTTTCATTTTAATGTAGAGTGATTCTATATCAAAATGATCGTCGTTATTGTAGATTTCCTGAAGTATCGCAAAACGTTCGGGGGTTTTTCTATGCCCTTTTTCTTCCAAATAATTGGTAAAAACGTTTTTAACTACTGCCTGATCGTTCTTATTTACAACTTTTTTGCTCATAGTTCTTTGTACCTTACAAAGGTATAGGATTATTCACGGCTAACCTTGTCGATGCCGTTAATTTTTTTGAGTCGGTTCATGATTTTTGTAAGTATCGCATTGTTCTTAACCCTTAGCGTAATTTGCCCGCTAAAAACACCGTCTATACTTTCAAAATTAATCTTTTGCATATTCACATTCAGGTTACTGGAAATTTCCCTGGTGATCTCACTTACCAGGCCTAAATTGTCAATTCCGGTTAATTTTACCACTGCTTTAAAGTCCTGTTGCGAAGAATCTATCCATTTTGCAGGAATAATCCTGTAGGCGTAGTTACTCTGAAGCTGAAGCGCATTCGGACAGTTTTTCTTATGAACTTTAATACCATCATTTACCGTTACAAAACCAAAAACCTGGTCTCCCGGAATTGGGTTGCAGCAATTGGCTAATTTATACTCTAAAGTTTCATCTTCATCCCGGCCAAAAACAAGCTGGTCGTATTTTGAAGTTATTTCATCTTTATTAAGATCTTCGGCAATAACGGGTTTTTTGATCTTTCGCTTAATATAACTTACCAGGGCGTTGCTTCTGGATGCAGCAAATTCTTTAAGTTTCTGGTTATCAATTTTTCCAATTCCAACGCGATAAAATAAATCCAGGCTGGTTTTAAGGTTAAAATGAACCACCAGCTCGTTAATTATTTTCTCGTTAAACGGAATTTTTTGAGCCCTTAATTTTCGGGTAAGAATTGCTTTTCCTTCTTCGGCGATTTCCCGTTTTTCGTCTTTCAAAGAAGTTTTTATCTTAGCGCGAGCCCTTGCAGTTGTTGCATAATCTAACCAGTTTACGTTAGGTTGCGCGTTTTCTGAAGTAATTATTTCTACCTGGTCACCGCTTTTTAATTCGTGACTTAAAGGCACTAGTTTATTATTAACCCGTGCACCCCTTGTTTTTAAACCTATTTCGGTATGAATACTAAAAGCAAAATCTAAAGGAGTAGAGCCTTTTGGTAAAGATTTTAAATCTCCCTGCGGGGTAAAAACAAATATTTCTTTTGAGTAGAGATTGAGTTTAAACTGCTCTACAAAATCTACAGCATTCACATCAGGATTTTCTAAAGCTTCCTGAAGCCGGTTTAACCATTCTTCTATTCCGTGGTCATCCTGGGTATCGCCTTGCTTGTATTTATAATGAGCTGCGTAACCTTTTTCTGCAATCTCATTCATACGCTGACTTCTAATCTGAACTTCTACCCAGCGACCTTTGGGTCCCATAACGGTGATATGCAGCGCTTCGTAACCGGTAGATTTAGGTGAAGAAATCCAGTCGCGAAGTCGGGTTGGGTTTGGCCTGAAATGATCGGTTACTATGGAATAAATCTTCCAGGCTAGGAATTTTTCGTTTGCCTGGTCACTTTTATAAATTATTCTAATTGCAAATTTATCGTAAACCTCGTCAAAGCTCACATTCTGAGCTTTCATTTTACGATGAATAGAGTAAATTGACTTAGGTCTGCCTTTAATATCATAATTAAAATTCTCCTGAGTCAGGGAATCTTCAATTACTTTAGAGAATTCTCTAATATAGGCATCCTGTTCTTCCTTACTCTCCTTTATTTTTGTATGAATTTCGGTATAAACCTCTGGATCTGTATATTTCAGACCAAGATCTTCGAGTTCGGTTTTAATATTATAGAGCCCAATTCTGTGAGCCAGCGGGGCATAAATGTAAAGGGTTTCTGAAGCAATTTTTTCCTGTTTATCACGCCGCATAGCATCCATAGTTTGCATGTTGTGCAATCTGTCGGCTATTTTGATAATAATTACCCGGATATCGTCATTGAGGGTAAGCAGCATTTTTCGGAAATTTTCGGCTTGCAGTGAAACATCCTTATCTTTCTTTAAACTTGAAATTTTTGTGAGTCCATCAACAATCGTCGCGACGGTTTCTCCAAACATTTCTTCAATATCTTTCAACGTGTACTTCGTGTCTTCTACTACATCGTGTAAAAGTGCGGCAATAATAGAAGTAGCATCCAATCCAATTTCTGAAGCTACAATTTTTGCCACCGCAATGGGGTGAAAAATATAAGCTTCGCCAGATTTTCTGCGTTGCTCTTTATGCGCATCTACAGCAGTATCAAAAGCTTTTCTAATTTGTTTTTTATCATCATCACTTAAACTGCGGTAACTTATGCGCAGCAGTTCTTTATATTGCCTCGCAATTTGCTTGTTTTCTTTTTCTATAGCTGCTTCTGTCATAATTTAAAAGTACAATTAAGATGGTAAAGAAACAACTACAAACCGCGCTTTAAGTTTCTGAATCTTTGTAAAAGTGTGGGATGCGAATAATGCATAAAAACATAAGCTTTATGCGGAGTAAGATTGCTTAAGCTGTTTTTGGTAAGTTTTTTTAAACTCGAAATTAATGGTTCCCCGCCATAAGTGTTTTTCGCATAATTATCTGCTTGGTATTCATACTTTCGGGATAAGTAATTCATTAATAATCCTGTAATTTCCGAAATAGGACTGTATAAAATCCCGAAGGCAATTAAACCAATATGAAAACTTGGTTCTTCTACACCCAGCGCTTGCGATAGGGCAGGGCTGCCAACGAATAACGATAAAAGCCAAAGCGTAAAGCCTGTGGTTAAAATTGAAGCAACCAGGTTCACGATAATATGGTTCTTTTTATAATGCCCAACCTCGTGCGCCAAGACGGCTACAATTTCCTCTTCCTCCAAATCTTTTACCAAGGTGTCAAAAAGGGTAATGCGTTTTTCCTTTCCAAACCCGGAAAAATAAGCATTGGCTTTTGTACTTCTTTTAGAACCGTCTATGATAAAAATATTATCTAAGGTGAAACCAACACTTTTTGTATAGGTTTCGATCTTTGTTCGCAGGGAACCTTCTTCCAGCGGGCTTTGCTTATTGAATAAAGGCACGATGAGTTTTGCATAAAACATATTGAGAATTATGGAAAAAACTGCAACAAGTATCCAGGCATACCACCAGAAATCGTTTCCGGCAAACTGATAGAACCAAACGATCAGCGCTAAAATTCCACCCCCGAGAATGCCCATCATGAACCATCCCTTTATTTTATCAAGGAAAAAAGTTTTTTTCGTGGTTTTATTGAAACCGTATTTCTCCTCGATAACAAAGGTGCTGTACCAGGAGAAAGGCGTGGTAAGAACATCACTGCCAATCATTATTATTCCAAAGAAAATAAGGGCTACCAGAATTGGATTATCGGTGAAACTTCTTGCAATTCCATCCACCCAGGCGAATCCGTCAAAAATGATAAAACCTAATGTGAGTAATACCGAAAAAGTTGAGGTGATAATTCCAAAGTGGTAACGTTCCTTTTTGTAGCGTTGTGACTTTTCGTATTCTTCTTTATCATAGACATCGCTGAGTTCCGGGGGAACGGGATCATCAAAATGTTTCGCGTTTAAAGTATCCAGAATTTTATCGATTATAAAGTCGATAACAATAATGGCAATTATGATATAAAATAGGGTTTCGGGATTCAAATGCTGATATTTTATGCTGGATTATATTTGCTGTCTACGGTGTTTTTTCTAAAAACCACGCTGTCTTTTTGCTTCAAAAATAAGTATTCCCGCTGCAACTGAAAGATTCATAGAATCAATTTCACCCCGCATAGGAATAATAATATTTTGGGTTGAATTTTCGCGCCACTCTTCGCTTAAACCCGTTGCTTCGGTGCCAACTACAATCGCTGTAGATTCTGTGAAATCTATGTCGTTATACGGTTTAGAAGCTTGCAGAGTCGCAGCGTAAATTGAGATGTTATTTTCTTTCAAAAAATCAATAATTTCTGAAGTGCTTCCAGTAGCGATTTGATTGGTAAACACACAACCAACGCTGGAGCGGATAATATTTGGATTGTATAGATCGGTTTTAGGATTGGCGATAAGAACAGCATCTACTTTTGCAGCATCGGCAGTCCTTAATATCGCACCTATGTTTCCGGGTTTCTCGGGAGCTTCAGCAACAAGAATTAAAGGGTTTTTAGTTTCAAATTTAATGCTTTCAAGGCTGTTTTTCTTGGTTTTAAAAATCGCTAAAACACCTTCCGTACTACTTCTATAGGCTATTTTTTCATAAACTTCTGAAGAAATTTCAGTAATTTGAATTTCGGTCGAAGTGAATTTCTGAACTTCCTCTAAACTTATTAAATTCGGGCAGAAATAAACCGCTTGAAGTTCAAATTTTCCCTTTAAAGCTAACTGAATTTCCCGTTGGCCTTCTACTAAAAACATACCTTCTTTTCGGCGTAGTCGTGATTTTTCCTGAAGCTGGAGCAGGTGTTTTACTTCCTTGTTTTGCGTACTGCTAATTTGCTTAACCATAGGTGTAAAAATAGGGAGTTAAAACCTATTGCAAAGAAAAGAGATTAACAAAATACCAACTTGGGCATAAATGCTAACCTCTTTATTTTTTTGATTTACTTCTATTTACTTGCGCTGTCGTATTTGTCCATATAGCGCTTATAAAGTTCGGTCTGGTGGGTTTCAAGACTTACTTCGCGGCCCTGGATAAAAGCGTGGGTTAAAACGTTCCCACGCATATCTAACGCATCACCTTCACTAATAAACAGGGTAGCTGTTTTTCCTTTTTCCAATGTTCCAACCATATCATCTATACCAAGAATTTTGGCGGTGTTGGAGGTAATTAATTTTAGAGCTTCCTCTTTCCCTAAACCGTAAGCACCGGCAGTTCCTGCGTAAAAGGGAAGGTTTCTGGTATTCATACGTTCCATACTTCCGCTGCTTTCCAGGGCTACTAACACGCCTTTATTATGAAGGATTCCCGCTAATTTATACGGGAAATCATAATCGTGATCTTCACTGTTTGGCTGGTCGTGCGGACGCTGGACTAAAACCGAAATATTATTCTCTTTAAGTTCTTCGATAGCCTTATGAGCTTCGTAACCGCCAACAATTACCAGGTGCTCTAATTCGTGGTCTTGCTTAAAATCAATAACATCCAGGATTTCCTTTTTGCCATCTACGTGAATAAAAACACGTTTTTCTCCGTTAAACACGTTTTTCATTGCATCGTAAGCAAGGTTGGTTTTATCGTTACCTCCTTCTAAATATGCTTTTGCAGAAGCAAAAAATTCTTCTAATTTCAACAAGTCTTCCTGGTAACCTTCGCTGGGTTTAATCCCGGGTTCTTCCCCGGCCCACCAACGGCCCCTGGTAAAACTGCTTGGCCAGTTAATATGCAACCCATCGTCTTCCTTAATTACTGCGTCTTCCCAGTTCCAGGCATCAAATTGTACAATAGAAGAAGTTCCCGAAATCGTACCACCTCTCGGTACAATTTGCCCCATCAAAACGCCGTTTGGACGCATACTTTCTACCAGTTTGCTTTCCGCATTGTAAGCGATTATACTTCTAATATGCGGAAGCATAGATCCAATTTCATCCTCATCGTCGGTAGCACGAACTGCATCAACCTCTACTAGGCCTAAAGTAGCGTTGGGAGCAATAAAACCTGGGTATACGTGCTTTCCTTCGGCTTCAATGATTCGGCCGCGGTATTGCATTTTTGTAGCCGTGGCATCCAAAACCTGAGTAATTTTCCCATCTTCAAAAATTATTAAACTGTTTTCTATTGTTTCACCATTTCCTAAGTGCGCTGTGGCACCAACTATTGTGATTGCTTCGGTTTGTTTAGAAGCAGGGGTTTGTTGTGCAAAAGAATTTCCTATGCAGGTAAATAGTGCAAGTAATACTAAATATTTCATCTTCATTTGTTCTTTTTAATGGATTTCTTCCAGGGTGTTACAATGGATATGCTGTTCTTCTTTCTTCGTTACCGGTTGAGTTTTTAAGCCTTTATTTTTGGCCTCCAACATTTGGGTGATTAATTCACTTCTTTGCTGCTGAATTTCTTCTCGCAACTTTTCATCTCTTTCTATATCAAAGAAAACTTTTCCCTGAATTAAGGTTTTTTCTGCTTTTGCGTAAATCGATAAGGGATTATCTGACCACAAAACCAAATCAGCATCTTTTCCGGTTTTTACACTTCCAACACGATCGTCTATATGCAATAATTTTGCCGGATTCAAGGATACAAATTTCCAGGCATCTTCTTCAGAAACTCCTCCATATTTAACAGATTTTGCTGCTTCCTGGTTTAATCTTCTGCTCATTTCGGCATCATCACTGTTAATGGCGGTTACAATTCCCTGGCTATGCATAATTGGCGCGTTAAAAGGAATCGCATCGTTCACCTCATATTTATAAGCCCACCAATCAGAAAAGGTTGAGCCACCGGCGCCGTGTTCCTTCATTTTATCCGCTACCTTATAACCTTCTAAAATATGTGTGAACGTATTAATTCTGAAATCAAAATTTTCAGCAACTTTCATCAACATATTAATTTCACTTTGTACGTAAGAGTGCGCTGAAACAAAGCGTTCCCTATTAATGATCTCGAGAAGGGTTTCCATTTCAAGATCTCTCCTGAAATCGTCATCATTTTCTTTAGCTTCTTCATACTCCTTTGCACGGGTAAAATAATCAGTAAAAACCTGCTCTACACCCATCCTTGTTTGCGGAAACCTGGAACGGCTTCCCCAGTTGGATTGCTTTACGTTTTCACCCAATGCGAATTTTATAAATTTTGGTGAATTTTCAAAGATCATATCTTCAGCATCTTCACCCCATTTCAACCTTAAAATCGCAGAACGCCCACCAATAGGATTAGCCGAACCATGTAAAAGCTGAACCGTCGTTACTCCACCTGCAAGATTTTGGTAAATATTGATATCAGTAGGGTCTACTACATCTTCCATAGTTACTTCGGCGGTAGAATTATGCCCGGCCTCGTTAATAGCTGAAGCCGCGATATGAGAATGTTCATCTATGATTCCTGAAGTAAGGTGTTTTCCAGTGGCATCAATAATTTTGGCATTTCCAGCGTTAAGGTTTTCTCCAATTCTGGAAATTTTTCCATTTTTTACGAGGACATCGGTGTTTTCTAAAATTCCTTCCTCTTCATTGGTCCAAACTGTTGCATTTTGAAAAAGGATGGTTTCTTCTTTCGGCATTTCTGAAAATCCGTAAGCTTTATTCGGAAAACTTACCGGCATAATTTCTCTAATGTCTTCCTCTTTATCTTCTCCATTTTCTTCTTCGTCTTCTTCCGCTTCAGCGGTTTCAGTTGAAGTTTTCTTAGTCGCGGTAAAATCAGTCTCTGAACCATCGCTTAAATACGCTGTTCCTGAAATGTCATCTTTACTATCATCAGTTTTAGCCACTAAACGAGTAAACCCGGTTTTTGTAGTATCTGCCGGAGAAAGTAGTAAATTCATCCAGTTATCAGAAAAACTAAGTTTAGCACCCAACTTCATCTCTCCGGATTTTACACTTGCTTTTTGGGATTCGGGTTTTCCTGAAATCTTCAATTCATAAGTAGTGCCTTCTAAATTAAGATCGTAGGTTCCGGTGATATCGGTAGTATTCATTTTATTGATCACCATTTTTTCTCCCTGGATCCAGTTTTCGAAAACACTGGTTTCTTTATCAAAATAATCACCGGAAGTTATAAGAAAATTCGCCCAGGCGCCTTCTTTTAAAGTCCCTAAACGCTCTTCTTCTCCAAGAATTCTTGCCGGAGTAGTGGTTAAAGCGGCAAGCGCATCTTCTTTACTTAATCCATAAGAAACGGCTTTTAGTAAATTATTTCTGAAATCTTTTTCAGCCTCAAGGTCGTGGGCGGTGATGGTAAACGGAATTTCATTTTCGGCAAGCATTTTAAGGTTAGCCGGGGCCTGGTTCCATGTTTTCATTTCTTCCAGCGTTACATGTTCGGCCAAAAAAGGATTTTCCACATCGTAAGCATCGGGAAAATTAAGCGGAACAATAAATGTGCTTCCGGTTTCTTTTATTTCCTGAAGACGCTGATATTCTTCTCCGTTTCCCAGAATCACATAATCCACATTGAATTCGTTACCGATTTTACCTGCTCTTAGAGCATCGAGAAGATTATCTGTAGCGAAGATTTGAGTAAGATTTTTATTTCGGTTTAAGGCTTCCAGGGCTAAATCCTTGTTGTCTGATTTTCCTTTTCCATACCATTCGGCATCTAAATAAGCCTGGCGAATTAAAGCCATCGCACCCATTGTTGAGGTTGGATAAGACTGTCGGGAAAGTTTACTTTTATCAAAAGAAAGGTATTGTGCAGAGCGATCTTTTAAAATGCGATCACCTTCGGTGCCGCCGGGGTTTAAAGCTACAAGCATCCCTGTACCACGAATAATTCCGTCGGTAACGTGTGTATTTACGGCGCCAAACCCGGCTTTATGAAGTGAAGTTGCAGCTTTTTCATCGTAATTGAAATAGTTAACTGCACCGGTTTCCGGCCTAATATGGTCGTTCCAGTAATACCCTTCGCGATTCGCATCATATTGTGGCTGGTCGTTACCGCTACTGGCTTCTTTGGGTTCTTTTATTCCAAAACTGCTGTATAAGTCAATAAATGACGGATAAACTTCTTTACCTTCTAAATCTATAACAATACTGTTTTGCGGTTCGCTAACTGATTTTCCAATGGCAGTGATTTTGCCATCTTTTACCACGAACGTTCCGTTTTCTATTGTTTCCTGCGGACTTACGTGAATCTTTGCGTTTTTAAATACAGTGTAGTTGGTTTGCGGATTTTTCACCCCATCGTTTTTGGGAAAGTATTCCTGGGCGTTGGATTGTAAACCGACCAGAAATACCAGACATAGTAAAAGTCTTATTTTCATAAATTGTAGTTGAATTAAATGTGGCTTAGAAATTAAAGGCGGTAAATTAAGAAAATTATAACAAAGCCGAAATTGGTTTTTACACTAAGTGAGAAATTATTTTTCTTAGTCCCAAATTCTTTATAATTACTTTAAATTCTATTTTTTTCTTCAGAAAAATAATTAACTAAAAGCGCCACCACGTAACTGTAGCTTTTCATTCCGTCGGCCTGGTTATTTACAATTAAAAACCGGTTGTAAAATGCCTGAAATACTGGTTCCATCGGGTTTTGGTGCGCCAACCAAAATTCTTCAACTTCACGGTAGTTTTCTAAAATTCCAGGATTGAGTTTTGCTTTTAAAGTTTCAAACTTTTCTGGATCTCTTCGGTATAATTCATTTAAACAATATCGCAGGGCAAAAGTATATCCTGAATACCTGAAATAAGCATCGGGATGATTCATCGTACTAAGGCAGGCAATAAAATTCGCTTCATTTTCCTTTGCAAATCCTAATTGATGGCCAATTTCATGACTGGCGGTAGTGGGGATTTTATAAGGCACAATCTGGGTATTGACCTGGGCTTCCCCGGTAAGTGGATTTAGATAACCATTGAAACCCATATAAGAAAGTGGAATACTGTATAAAGAGCGTTTTAGGGATTCCCCTTTATAAGTGAGTTCAGGGAAATCTTTGCTGATATTGGTATAGCCTTCTATGGTTTTTTTAAAGATTTCGTTCTTGGAATATGGAATTACCACGCTAACCGAATCGTTTTCGCTAAGTTGATTATGGAGTTTGTTAGATTCGGTGATTAATATTTCAGAAAGTTGATGGAGTTCTTCGGTAGTATAATCGTTTTCAATTTCCAAGGCCTTATGAAGCGGTAAACGGTAATAATTAAATCCCCAGAAAATATGAAAACAGGCGTACACCACAGATAAAACAGCAAGAGCATCTACAACCCAAAATCTTGAATTTTTAAATTTCTGCTTAAAACGTCTAATGAACCAACGGAGTATTAGAATTCCGAAGAGTGTATATAAGAGGTCGCCAAGTGAAAACGGTAAAAATCCATGCCCGTATCGCATTAATTTTGAAAATTGCGGATATAGAAGTCGGCTGTACCAATTCTCTACCAGCTCGGGATATCCGGCCAGGAACATGATAAAAATGATCTGCACGGGGAGCAGAAATGCTAAAATGTATAGTGCTTTCTTCTTCACTCGATAATCGAGATTTGATTCTCCGAGGTCTGTCTCGAAATTAATAACATTATTTTCTATAATTGCTTCAAGAGCTCGCTACGAGGTAGTTTTCTTTTTAAAATTACAATTATTAGCAAAACACGGCTTAAAATTTTAAATAACTGTTCTTCATTTGGTTAAATAAGTTTTAAAAAGCCTGTAAATTTTCCTTCTTTGTTTAATACCAATACCTTTGTGAAAGACCAAAATATAAAACAATGAACGAAGAAATAAGGGAATTAGAACCGAAAATTTTATGGAATAAGTTTGCCGATCTAAACGAAGTGCCACGACCTTCAAAAAAAGAAGAGCGGGTTATTGAGTTTATGAAAAATTTTGGAAATAAACTTAACCTTGAAACCCTGGTAGATGAAACCGGAAATGTGGTTATAAAAAAGCCGGCTACTTCGGGGATGGAAGATAGAAAACCCATCGTATTACAGGCGCATTTAGATATGGTGCACCAGAAAAATAACGATACCGATTTTGATTTTGAAACCAGCGGAATCAATATGTATGTAGATGGAGATTGGGTGCGCGCCAAAGGTACAACCCTGGGTGCTGATAATGGCCTTGGCGTTGCCAGTATGATGGCAATTTTAGAAAGCAATGATATTGAGCATCCCGCTCTTGAAGCTTTATTTACTATAGATGAAGAAACCGGAATGACCGGTGCCAAAGGTTTGGATTCTAATTTACTGGAAGGAGATATTCTTTTAAACCTGGATACCGAAGAAGACGATGAAATTGGTATTGGATGTGCCGGCGGAGTAGATATTACAGCGGTTAGGGATTATGAAGTAGAGCATACTCCAGATAATTCGGTTGGTTACCAGATAAAAGTAAAAGGCCTGCAAGGGGGGCATTCCGGGATGGATATTATAAAAGGTCTGGCTAATGCCAATAAGATTATGGCGCGTGTACTTTTCGATTCTAATCGGGATTTTGGTTTGCGCGTTTCCAGCATTCTAGGTGGCGGACTACGAAATGCCATTCCGCGCGAAAGTGAAGCAATTGTTGTAGTAGATAAATCTAATACCGAAACTTTTTTAACTGAAATTATTCAACAGGTTCGTGATATAAAAGCTGAATTTGCTTCCCTGGAACCCAATATGGATATTGAAATTTCTGAAACCGAAGTTCCAAATGAAGTAATGAAGGTTGAAGACCAGCAAGAGGTAGTTAAGGCGATTTCTGCAGCGCATAACGGCGTTTACAGAATGAGTCCTGATATTAAAGGTTTGGTTGAAGCTTCTAACAATATTGCCAGCGTAAAAGTTGGTGAGGGAAAAGTGAAAATTAACTGCCTTACAAGATCATCAGTAGAATCTTCAAAAGATGATTTAGCCAATAGTTTAGAAGCGACTTTTGAACTGGCGAAATTCAAGGTTAAATTATCTGGGGAATATCCCGGTTGGGCGCCAAATCCTAAATCGGATATTTTAAAGGTGGTAGATGAATTATACCAAAAACTGCATAATGAAAAAGCGGATGTGGCTGCCTGCCACGCCGGATTGGAATGCGGAATAATTGGAAACCATTATCCTGAAATGGATATGATTTCTTTTGGGCCTACAATTAGAGGAGCACATTCACCTGATGAACGCGCCAGTATTACTTCAGCCCAGAAATACTGGAAATTTTTACGTGAAGTTTTAAAGAACATTCCAAAAAAATAATTCGGGAATATTGTAAATAGAAAAAGGCTGTTTGAGTTATTTTCTCACGTCATCCTGATCTTGTTTCAGGATCTTGTTTCAATTGAACTTAGAAGCTGAAATAAATTCAGCTTGACGAAAGAAATATTTTAAACTCAAACAGCCTTTCTTATATAAAATCAGAAAATTATTCCTGTATACCTACCAATTCTACTTTAAAAACAAGATCGGTATTTGGAGGAATTACACCACCGGCACCTCTTTCACCATAACCTAAATGACTAGGGATATATAGCAAGACTTCATCACCAACTTTTAACTGTTGAATGCCTTCTTTAAATCCTGGAATCATTGGTGCATCGGGGCCGTAAACTACAGCCATAGGACCATAACCGCCCTGGTTTTTTCTTGCTTCATTAAATAAGCCCATTTCTTTAGCCAGTTCTTCTTTATTGGTGTCAAAGATCTCACCATCACTAAAATAGCCTTCGTAAAGCACTTCTACCATTTGCCCGGTTTTTGGTCGGTCACCATCACCTTCATTTAAGTAATGAATTTTTAGTCCGCTGTCTAAAGTTTCAGCATCACCTTCGTGGCTTTCAAATTCTTCAGCTTTGGCGCTTTTAGCTTCCTGGCGCTTTTTAGCTTCAGCATCTTCCTTATCTTTTATTGCCTGCAGTTCTTCTTCAAATACCTTTGGTGCTTCAAAATCTTTAGCGTCGTTTCCTTTTCTAATGATATTTACCTCTTCCATGGTAACCTTTTTTGAAGGTCTATCTTGAGGGCCGGTTTCAACTTTACCTATAGAATCTACAACATCCTGGCCTTCTACAACCTTCCCGAAAACAGTATGCCTGCCATCAAGATTTGGAGTAGGAGCAAGCGTTACAAAAAACTGACTTCCATTTGTTCCTGGACCGGCATTAGCCATAGAAAGAATTCCTTTAGAATCGTGACTTAAGCTATCTACAATTTCATCTGGAAATTTATAACCGGGGCCTCCGCTTCCTGTTCCTGAGGGATCACCTCCCTGGATAACAAAACCGTCTATAATTCTGTGAAAAGTTAAGCCGTCGTAATATTTTTTTCCTTTATGGGTGCTGTCTACCATTTTGTTATTGCCTTCGGCAAGGGAAACAAAACTGGCTACGGTTATTGGAGTTTGCTCAAAATAAAGTTCAGAGACAAAAGTTCCGTAATTAGTTTTAAATTCAGCATACATCCCATCTTCCAAATCGGGATATTCATCATTACACGAAATCATGGTAAATACCATGGCGCAAATTAGTAGAAATTTACTGGTTCTCATTTATTATAAAAATTAAAAAGGCTTTATATAGCCTGGGTTTACTTATTGTTGATTTTGAATTTCTTCTTTTTCAGTAATATTATTTAGCGTGACTTTTGTTTTTATAGGCCAATTAGTACCTATTTTATTTTTATCACCATAATATCCAAATGCTTTATACGAAGGAAATAAAAAAGTTACGGTTTCTCCTTCTTTCATTAATTTTAAGCCTTGTCTTAATCCGCTAAAAAGTTCCTCCTGGTCTATAGCATATGTTCTGGTGGCTTTTTCTCCTTCAGCGTAAATCACTTCATCATTTATGGTTGAGATACTATAGTCGAATTCTACTATATCGCCAAATTCCGGCGTAATAGAGTCGGTAGAATCTTCAATTTTCTTATGGTAAGTGTACCAAAAACCATCCTGAGACGATTGATATTCTCTAGTAGAATCCCGGTTTATAGCAGTTTCAATAAGTGCTATTTCTTTTTCCAGGAGTTCCTGGTTTTTAGCGATAGATTCGCTAATGTGCGAACCAGATTTCTGAGTAACAGGATAACGGGCTTCGGGAGATTTACAGGCTCCAAATGCGAGTATTGTTATAAAGATTAGGTATTTATTCATTGTTGCAATTCCTTATAATCAGGAAGAATTGTACTGAATTTTGTAATGGTGTCTTCCATAGAAAGTTCACTTTTTCCTCCGGCTGCATTATTATGGCCACCGCCTTCAAAATGAGCCCTTGCAAATTCATTTACGTTAAAATCACCTTTAGATCTAAACGAGATTTTTATAATTCCTTCCTGTTTATTTTCTATAAAAATAACGGCAAAAATCACATTTTCTATTGCCAGGCCGTAATTTACAAAACCTTCGGTATCTCCTTTTTGAAAATTATGTTTATCCAGTTCTTCCTGTGTTAAACTAATGTAAGCCGTTTTAAACTTAGGTTTTACACGTAAGTTTTGCAACGCAGTTCCTAAAAGCTGAAGCCGGTCTTCATTATAGGTATCAAAAATATTATTATGAATTTCGTGATTTACGGCGCCTTTATCAATTAGATCGGCAATTACGCGGTGGGTTTCAGCACTTGTGGCACTAAACCTAAAAGACCCCGTGTCGGTCATAATCCCTACATAGAGGCAGGTTGCGATTTCTGGAGTGATTTTAGGAACGGCTCTTAATTTATCAATAAAATGATATACCATTTCGCAGGTAGAACTCATTTCGGCATCGCTATAGGTATAATTAGCAAAGTCTGATGGTTCGCGATGATGGTCAATCATAATAAAAACTGCTTCAGAAGCTGTTAAAATCTGCTGCATATCGCCAGACCGGTCTAAATGATTAAAATCCAGTGCAAAAACCAGATCGGCTTCTGTTATAAGATTTTCGGCATTAGCTTTATCTTTTTCATAAATAATGACTTCGTCATTTCCCGGTAACCATTTTAGAAATCGGGGATAATCGTTAGGGGTAATTACATTTACTTTGTGGCCTTTATCTTTTAAAAAATGCATTAAGCCTAAAGTGGAGCCCATGGCGTCACCATCGGGGCCTTTGTGGGGTACAATAACTATATTTTTGGCCTGGGAAAGTTCGGCAGTGATCTCTAAAATTGCTTGTTCTATCATAATTTAATGTAAAGCATCCTTCCATAGGTGCTAAGTTGAAAAAAATGAAACATAAAAAGTTTCAAATCTCATTTTCCTTAGTTTAAAATCCCAAGGCTGTAATTTCTATAGCTCGCTTATCGAGTAATCAGTAAAGATACAATTTATTAATACCAGCTTAAAAAACCAATCTGTATTTTTGTATTCAACAAATCAACAAAAAATGAAGGTAATTTTATCGCTCTTTCTAAGCTTTTTTCTATTTATTTCCTGCGGAAGTAATTCTAAGACTCCCCACAATGAAGCCAGAGATGCTCCTGAAACTTTCGATTTTATAATTGCTTTTGGAAGTTGCAACCGGCAGGATGAGGCCCAGCCTTTATGGGACGCTATTTTAGAAGAAGAACCGGATCTTTTTCTTTGGGGCGGCGATAATATTTATGCTGATACCGATGATATGAACGAGCTGGAAGCCGATTACCGGGAACAGAAGAACCACCCCAATTATAAAAAGTTATGGAAAACTATACCGGTTCTTGGTACCTGGGATGACCACGATTATGGTAAAAATGATGCCGGAAAAGACTGGGAATTTAAAGAGGAAAGTCAGCAGTTGTTTCTCGATTTCTTTGATGTTCCTGAAAATGATCCCCGCCGGGAGAGGGAAGGTGTTTACCATTCACAAACTTTTACAGAAGATGGAAAATCAATTAACGTAATTGTTTTGGATACGCGTTATTTTAGATCTGATTTAGAACCGAGTGATAAACCGGGGCAGCGCTATAAAATTAATGCTGAAGGAACAGTGCTGGGAACTCAGCAGTGGAAATGGCTGGAAAATGAATTAAAAAATAGTACTGCCGATTATAATGTGATCTTAAGTTCTATTCAAATACTTTCAGCGGAACACGGATTTGAAACCTGGGGAAATTTTCCTTCAGAAACAAAAAAACTGGAAGAGCTTTTACAAGCTTCTGAAGCTAAAAATGTAATTATACTTAGCGGAGACAGGCATATTTCAGAATTTTCAGAGCAAAGAATGGAAGGTTTGAATTATCCATTGGTCGATTTTACTTCAAGCGGGATGACGCATTCGTATTCCGATTTCAGAGGGGAACCCAATCAATACAGAATAGGAGAGGTGGTGAGCGATTTGAGTTTTGGGCTACTAAAATTCGATTTTGATTCTGGAGAAGTAAAAATGGAAATGCGAGGCGTCGGGAATAAACTTCAGCAGGAATATTTAGTTAAGTACATAGAATAAGAACAGCTTTAAAAATGCAGCTGCCTGAATGCTAAATTCATATAAAACTTAAAGGAGCTTGTATTTGCAGCTTATTTAATTATTTTTGCCAAAATTAAAAAAACCATAAGATGGCAGGAAAAAGAACATTCACCATGATAAAGCCCGATGCTGTTGAAGCCGGGAATGTAGGTGCGATATTAGAACAAATTACCGCTTCAGGATTTAGAATTGTTGCTTTGAAAATGACTCAAATGACTACCGCTGATGCTGAAGAATTTTACGCAGTACACAACGAACGTCCTTTCTTTGGAGAGTTGGTAGAGTTTATGACAAGAGGTCCAATCGTATCGGCGGTGTTGGAAAAAGACAATGCTGTAGAAGATTTTAGAGCTTTAATTGGAGCTACAAACCCCGAAGATGCTGCTGAAGGAACTATTAGAAAGAAATACGCAAAATCTGTTGGTGAAAATGCCGTTCACGGAAGTGACAGTGATGAAAACGCACAAATAGAAGCTGCTTTCCATTTCTCTGGAAGAGAAATGTTTTAAGTAAAAGGTTTTATTTTATATAAAAACCACCAGTGTTATTCGCTGGTGGTTTTTTTGTGGTGTGCCGTGCATGGCATATCACTTGACGGTGCAAGTCCGTTATGGGGGTTTATAGCTACCTATCATTAGCCAAAGGCAAGGGTGTCCATCGTGAGGTGGAATCTGAAGGAAGCCTGCGGCAAAGTTCCGGTCCGAGGAACACGAACATCATATAAGGCATAGCTGATCTGGATGAGCTTGCCATACAAAGCGAAGTCCTAAAGCTATACGGAGATCAGGGTGTAGATGATGCGGATATATGGAATGAAAGTGATATGTCTTACCGCGGGAGATCTCACAGACATAGGTGAAACAGTGTATGAGCCTATGGTTGAAACAAGATTTATTGTGAGAATTCAGCAAA